>JAAWDR010000051.1 GCA_022793875.1 Clostridia bacterium | reverse complement strand
TTCTATAGTCCTTCCATGGCACATTCGGAATTTCATTCAAAATAAATATAAGTATCTATTTTGGCCTGAGTGAAAGCGGCTCATTTTCTTATTTTAACAATTCTTTTTGAACATAATGAACAAGATACATACTAAAATATATCTCTATAGGAGGGTATCCAACCATCAACAAAAAAGTGTCGGGTATCAAGAGATTATATAAAACATATATAAGGAGAAAATTAATATGAATTTCAAAGATTTTGTAAAAGATAAAATACTTACAATAACTTTATTATTATTTTCAATAGCAACAATAGAAATATTTTTAATGGCATATCCATATGGAAGATTTATAAAAATATATATTCCAATATCAATTTTGATTTTATATTCAATAGCACTTATCATTGAGTATTTTACGAAAAGGAATTTTTACAATAATATATCTAACATTTTAAATGAATTAGATGAAAAATATCTTATTACAGAAATAATAAAAAATCCTAATTTTGCTGAAGGAGAAATATTAAAAAATTTAGTACAAGATATCAATAAATCAATGATTGAAAACGTAAATAAATACAAATTTATGCAAGAAGATTATAAAAAATATATAGAATTGTGGATACATGAAATAAAAATACCAATAGCTACAAGTAAAATGATAATAGAAAATAATAAAAATGATATAACCAAAAGTATAGATGAAGAGTTAGATAAAGTAGAAAATTATATTGAACAAGCTTTGTATTATGCAAGAAGTAATACAGTTGACAAAGATTATTACATAAAAAAAGTAGAATTAAAAGATATTGTAAATGAAAGCATTAAGAAAAATAAAAACATTTTAATTCAAGAAAAAATATCAATAAATCTTCATAATTTGAACTTTCAAGTTAATACAGACAGTAAATGGATAGTTTTTATATTAAATCAGATAATTCAAAATAGTGTAAAATATAGAAAACAAGATAAAAAGCTAGAAATTGAAATGTATGCTAAACAAGGTAAAGAAAATGTTATTTTATATATAAAAGATAATGGAATAGGGATAAAAGAAGGAGAAATTACAAGGGTTTTTGAAAAAGGATTTACTGGTACTAATGGTAGAATGTCAAATAAAAAATCAACAGGTATTGGACTATATTTATGTAAAAATTTATGTGAAAAACTAGGAAATTCAATAGAACTGAATTCTATTCAAAATGAAGGAACAGAAATACAATTAATATTTCCTCAAAATAGTTTTACAAATATAAAAAATTAGGATGAAAATATTGATTGTGTTATGTAAAAGAGTATGCTATGAACAAACTTCAAAAAAGAATTCCCACACTCTTTTTATATATAAGAGTGTGGGAATTCTTTTGATTAATAGAATCTTTAGAAAACTTACAAAATTGAAAGGCTTTTGTAAGTGAAATCGATATGAAAAAAAGAAAAATACGATTATAATATAAAAAGAATATTAGCAAAGTGTGCCAAAAAGGTACGTCCCATTTGGCACACTCTTGAAAGGAGAAAAAGAATGGAAAAAATCTTAGAAGTAAAAAACATCGAAAAATACTATGGAACAAAAACAAATTTAAGCAAAGCAATAGACAATATAAGCTTTAATGTAAACAAAGGAGAATTTATAGGAATAATGGGAGCAAGTGGCTCAGGAAAAACCACGCTATTAAACACAATATCAACAATAGACAAAGTAACATCAGGACACATAATAATAAATGGTGAAGACATAACTAAACTAAAAGGAAACAAAATAAACAAATTCAGAAGAGAAGAACTAGGATTTGTATTTCAAGACTTCAACTTATTAGATACATTAACATCATATGAAAATATAGCACTAGCACTAACAATTCAAAGAGTAAATCCAAAAGAAATAAATAAAAGAGTAACTGAATTAGCAGAAAAATTAGGAATAAAAGAAATATTAAAAAAATATCCATATCAAATATCAGGTGGACAAAAACAAAGAGTTGCAGTTGCAAGAGCGATTATTACAAACCCAAAGCTTGTGCTAGCAGATGAACCAACAGGAGCATTAGACTCAAAAGCAGCAAGGCAATTACTAGAAAATTTTGAATTTTTAAATAAAAAAATGAATGCAACTATATTAATGGTTACACATGATGCATTCACAGCGTCTTATGCAAGTAGAATTTTATTTATAAAAGATGGAAAAATATTTAATGAATTAATCAAAGGAAATGACACAAGAAAACAATTTTTTGAAAAAATAATTGAAGTTCAAACACTTCTTGGAGGTGACTTGAACGATGTTATTTAAGTTATCATTTAATAATATGAAAAAAAGTATAAAAGATTATGCAATATATTTTTTAACATTAGTATTAGGAGTAAGCATCTTTTATATGTTCAATTCAATAGATAGTCAACAAGCAATGCTACAAGTATCACAATCACAAAGAAATATCATAAAACTAATGATAGAAATGCTTGGATATATATCAGTATTTGTGGCAATAATATTAGGTTTACTTATTGTATATGCTAATAACTTTTTAATTAACAGAAGAAAAAAAGAATTTGGAATTTATATGACATTAGGAATGGGCAGAAGACAAATATCAAAAATAATATTAATGGAAACTATACTAATAGGAATAATATCATTAATAATTGGACTTGCATTTCGGAATATTTGCATCACAATTTATGTCAATATTAGTTGCAAAAATGTTTGAAGCAGATATGAGCGAATTTCAATTTGTATTTTCAAAAGATGCATGTGTAAAAACTTGCATTTACTTTGCAGTAATGTATATTGCAGTAATGTTCTTTAATACAATTTCTATTTCAAGATATAAATTAATAAATTTATTAAATGCAAATAAGAAAAATGAAAAAGTAAAAATAAAAAATCCATTTGTATGTATAATAGTTTTTTTAGGAGCAGTAACTTTACTTCGGATATGCATATTGGAAAGTAACAGGAGATGCAAGTAATTTAACAACAGCAGACAAAATTTTACCACCAATACTTATGGGAATAATTAGCACAGTATTGATTTTCTGGTCTTTATCAGGATTTATATTACAAGTAATTCAAAAAATGAAACACATATACTTAAAAGATGCAAATATGTTTGTGCTAAGACAAATCAATAATAAAATCAATACAATGGTAGCAAGTATGAGTGTAATATGCCTAATGCTATTTATGACGATATCAATACTTTCTTCAAGTTTAGCATTACGAAATACAATGCAAAGAGATTTAATTGAAATGACACCAGTAGACATAAATTTGTACAAAACAGCAAATTTACCAGAAATCTACAAGATGTATGGAATAGAAAAGAAAACTACAAAAGAGCAAAGAGAAGATTCAAAAATACCAATAGAGCAAACATTAAAAAATAATGGACTAAACATGAATGTTTTAAAAAATATTGTAGAAATACCAATATATACAAATGATAAATTGACATGGAAAGATTTCTTTGGAAACAAATATGAAGAATTGAAGCAAAGTTTTCCTAATATTAGATATGATACAGAAGAAGAAATTGTAAAAATATCTGATTATAATAAGATAGCTAAATTATATGGTATAGAACAATATGAGTTAAAAGACGATGAATATATTATGCTTTGTGATTTTAAAAGTCAAGCAGAAATAAGAAATAAAGTGCTAGAAGATGGAGAACATTATATAAATATTGCTGGAAAAGAATATAGGTCAAAATATAATGAATGTAAAGAGGGATATATAGTAATGTCAACAAGTCATGTAAATACAGGAATTATATTAGTTCCAGATAATTGTCCGTTAACAGATGATATGAAAGAAAGAACATTACTAGCAGCAAATTATAATGTAAAAACTGATAAAGAAAAAGAAGAAATAGAAAAGATATTTGCAGAAGATAATTCAAAGCTGTTACAAAGCTTAAAAAATAATGGAATAGAAATAGATGGACTTACTAAAATAAAAATTATTGAAAGTAGTACGGGATTAGCTACAATAATAACATTTATAGCAATTTATTTAGGAATTATATTTTTAATTGCAAGTTCAGCAATATTAGCACTAAAACAATTAACAGAAAGTTCAGACAATAAACAAAGATATATGATTTTACGAAAAATAGGATGTGACGAAAAAATTATTAATAGAGCATTATTTAGACAAATTGGAATATTCTTTGGAATGCCTTTAATATTAGCAATTATACATTCAATATTTGGAATACAATTTGCTTTAATAATATTATCAGGTATTGCATCAGAAAAAGATTTGTTGCCATCAATAATTGCAACGATTATTGTTATGGGATTAGTATATGGTGCTTATTTTATGGCTACATATTTTGGTAGTAAAAATGTTATAAAAGAATAAAATTAAAGTGTGTCAAAAGGGACGTCCTTTTTTGACACATTTTTAGACCAAAAGGGACACCCCTATTCAAAATCATATTTCTATAATAAAAGAGTGTCCCTTTTGACGCAACTATTGACTATAAAAATATTTCATACTATAATATATAGCGTTAAATTTAGGAGGGAAGAACTAAAAATGAAGATACAATTATCAGAACACTTTACATACAAAAAACTAATAAAATTCACAATACCAACAATAATAATGATGATATTCACATCAATATATGGAGTAGTAGATGGAATATTTGTGTCAAATTATGTTGGATCAGACAGCTTTGCAGCAGTAAACTTAATAATGCCAATATTAATGATATTAGGAACAATAGGCTTTATGATAGGAACAGGAGGGAGTGCACTAATATCAAAGACCATAGGAGAAGGAAATAAAGAAAAAGCAAATGAATACTTTTCAATGCTAATATATTTATTAATAATAATAGGTTTGATACTTACTATTGTAGGAATTATAACTATTGAGCCAGCATCTAAAATGTTAGGAGCAGAAGGAGAGATACTTAAAGATTGCATTACTTATGGCAGAACTATACTTATATTTTTAATTCCATTTGTATTACAAAATTGTTTTCAAAGTCTTGTAATAGTTGCAGAGAAACCAACATTTGGATTAATAATATCTGTTGTTTCAGGAGTACTAAATATGATATTAGACTTTTTATTTATGTATGTATTTAAAATGGGAGTATTTGGAGCAGCTGTTGCAACAGGCATAAGTCAACTAATAGGAAGTATAATACCAATAATTTATTTTATTAGAGAAAATAACAGCCCACTAAGATTAAGAAAAGCAAAATTTGAGGGAAAAGCAATTTTGCAAACTTGTATAAATGGTTCGTCAGAAATGCTAACAAATTTATCAATGTCATTAGTAAATATGTTATATAATATGCAACTTATGAAATATGCAGGAGCAGATGGAGTTGTAGCTTATGGAATTATAATGTATGTAAGTTTTATATTTGTTGGGATATATTTTGGATATTCAACAGGAACAGCACCAATAATAGGATATCATTATGGAGCAGAAAATACTGAAGAATTAAAAAGCTTACTAAAGAAAAGTTTAAGGTTAATTGCAATTACTGCAATTATTATGACAATATTAGCAGAATTGTCATCAAAGATATTAGCTTCAATATTTGTAAGTTATGATACAGAATTACTTGATATGACAGCAAATGCAATAAGACTATTTTCTATTTCATACATAATTAGTGGATTTAATATATTTGCATCATCATTCTTTACAGCACTAAATGATGGAGTAGTATCAGCAGCAATTTCTTTTTTAAGGACCTTAGTATTCCAAGTAGCAATGATTTTTATATTACCAGCTCTATTTGAACTTAATGGAATTTGGTTAGCAGTAGTATTGGCTGAAATATTATCTTTAGGTGTAAGTATAGTGTTCTTAGCTGAAAATAGGAAAAAATATAATTATGCATAAAAATTCTACATCCCAAAAGTTATATAGGTAAAGAATTTTAATAATAAAGAAATATTTATGGAGGAAACAAATGAATATATTGAAGCCACAAAAAATACTATTTGAGAAATTAAAGAACATACAAAATCTAATGGAAGAAATAAGATATACAGAAGAAATAGAAAATATAAAACTTGAAAATTATAGAGAAGAAAATATAGAAATAAATGATATTAGTATAGAAAAATCAATGATAAATAATACAAATATAATTAATAGTAACTTAGAAAAAAATACATTTGTTGATGTAGAATTTAAAAATTGTAATTTTTCAAACACATCATTTGAAAATTGTTGTTTTATAAGATGTGAATTTAATGATTGCAAAATGACAGGTTGCAATTTTATAGAAAGCAGATTATACAATGTTAGTTTTATAGATACTAATTTGAATTATTCTAATTTATCAATGGCAAGTATTGAAAATGTATTTTTTAGCAATACAGGATTAAGAAATAGCAATTTTCAAGAAAATAAATTAAAAAATATTATTTTTAAAGAAGTAGATTTAACGCAATCACAATTTTTTAAAACAAGTTTGAAGGGATTGGATTTATCAAATTGTATCATAGAGGGAATTGCAATAAGTGTTGAAGATATAAAAGGTGTTACAATTGATCAGTTTCAGGCGGTTGATTTATTGTATTTGTTGGGAGTAAAGATTAAATAAAAATAAAACATTAAACAGTTTATTTATAAACTCAGTTTAATGTTTTTTTATATAATTTAAACATTTTATATATTCTTAAAATATTATTTATGACAATTGCTTGAAAAAATTTCTACACATGGAAAATATTTATATAGAATTTTAAAATCTTGATTTTTCTAAGATAAGAAATAAGTGATTACTATACAACAAAAAAGCTTGAAAAAAGACAAAAAATGCGATAAAATAGAAAAGTTGGATAAAAATAAAAAAAGGAGGAAAAAGGAAAATGAATGAAAACATATTAGGACAAGAAAAAATATCAAAACTATTAATAAAATTCTCAATACCATGTATCATATCATTATTAGTAAACTCATTATATAATATAGTAGACCAAATATTTATAGGATGGGGAGTAGGATACTTAGGAAATGGAGCAACAAATGTAGTATTTCCATTAACAATGATATGTCTAGGATTTGCATTAATGTTAGGAGATGGTGCATCAATCAAGTTATTTAAGTTTAAAATTAGGAGAGAAAAAGAAAGAAGAGGCAGCTAAAGGTGTTGCAAATGGAGTAATAATATCATTAGTAATATCAATACTATTTTGCACTATAAGTTTAATATTTATGCCACAATTATTAAATGCATTTGGATGTACAGAGGCATTAAAAGAATATGCTTTAGATTATGGTTATATTATAGCAATAGGAATACCATTTTTTATGATTGGAACAACATTAAATTCAATTATTAGAGCTGACGGAAATCCAAAATATTCAATGACATCTATGATTATTGGAGCAGTATTAAATATAATATTAGATCCAATATTTATATTTGTATTTAAAATGGGAGTTAAAGGTGCAGCAATTGCAACAATTATAAGTCAATTTGTTACTTTTGTTATGAATATTGCATATTTAAGAAAAATAAAATCAGTTGAATTAAATAGAAATACATACAAAATTGATATAAATATATCAAAAAAAGTATTAGGACTTGGAATAAGCAGTTTTATTACTCAGATGAGTGTAGTAGTTGTAATGGCAGTATCTAATAACTTACTTAGAAAATATGGAGAAGTTACAAAATATGGTCCAGAAATTCCTATTGCAGTATTAGGAATTGTAATGAAAATAAGTCAGATATTAAATAGTATTATTATAGGAATAGTAGTTGGTGCACAGCCAATTATTGGATATAACTATGGAGCAAACAAAAAAGAAAGAGTAAAAGAAACATTAAAAATTGTTCTATCAATAAGTGTTATAGTTAGTTCAGTAGCATTTATATTATTCCAAACAATTCCAGACAAATTAATAGGAATATTTGGAAGTGGAGATGAAAACTATATAGAATTTGCATGTTTGGCATTTAGAATATTCTTATTATTATGTATATGTAATGGAATACAAATACCATCAGGAATATTTTTTCAAGCTATTGGAAAAAGTGCAAAAAGTGCAATATTATCATTATCAAGACAAATATTAATATTAATACCATCAATGATAATATTAGGACAAATATTTGGATTAAATGGTGTCTTATATGCAGGACCTGTTGCGGATGGATGTGCCTTTATATTAGCGATAATATTATTAGTAGGTGAAATGAAAAAATTATCAAATAAAAATGTAAAAATTCAAACATTAGTAGATGATATAAGTACAGATAATCAATTATCTAAGCATACTATAATAACTATATCAAGAGAATATGGTTCTGGGGGAAGATATGTAGGAAGGCTTGTTGCTGATAAATTAGGAATAAAACTATATGACAAAGATTTGATTATAAAATTATCAGAAGAAACAGGGCTTTCAGAAGAATATATTGAAAGTAATGAACAAAAAAGAGAAACACTTGCAAACTTAAATGATGGATATTATTTTTCATTAAATAATGCAGATAATTTATTCTTAAATGAAGCAAAATTAATAAAGAAATTAGCAGATAACGAATCTTGTGTAATTATTGGAAGATGTGCAGATTTCATTTTAAAGGATAGAAAAGATATTACAAAAATTTTTATTTATAGTGATATAGAAAATAAAATTAGAAGAGCAACAGAGATATATGGCTTAGAAAAGGCAAAGGCTGAAAAAGAAATTAAGAGAATTAATAAATTAAGAGCAAATCATTATAAGTTCTATACTGAAAGAGATTGGAATGATAAATCAAATTATGATATTTGTATTAATAGTGATGTTCTTGGTGTTGAGAAAACAGCAGATTTAATTTGTGATATGATTAAAAGTAAATAAAGGATATTGTTCAAATAAGAATACAAAGTGTAAGCTCATTTGAACAATATTTTTTATTTGTAAATTTTATTTTTGTTTTCTCTAAATTCTAATTTATTCAAACCATCTTTAACATACTGATTTTTCATAAAATACTTCCAAATACCACCAGTCAAATAATTTTCAATCATTAATAATCCAATACCCTTATCAATACCAATATATTCATTAGCAAACCAAGGAATAATACCATCTAAATTATATCCATCTTTAAAACCATATTTTCCCCACAATTTAGGAAAATTATTATAATAAAATTCCATAGCCTGAATACTTTCTTTAGGAGTAAACACAATTGAACCAATAGCACCACAAGGAGTAACAGTACCATCATTTTCAGTATTTAGGTTTACATCACAAGGTTCGGAACCAAAAGCACAATAACCATTAGGACCAAGACAAGATGTTAAACCCCATGAGTTTTCTCCATAAGTTTTAAACTTCAACTTATTATCAATACAATATTGCCTATTAGAATAAGTAGCTTTTATTGAATTATCAAACCAATTTGTTCCTTGATTATCAGTTAAATTCATAAAATTTATCCAAGCATGAGAAAATTGATATGTAAAAAGAGTACCACAATATGTATATATAATTTCATTTATATTATTGTAATTAGTAGTTTTTCTTTGAAAATCGTAATACATATTTGTATTTATGGGAAAAGTAGGAGAGCCTACACCTAAAATATATAACATTAATTGTTCAGCATACATATCCCAGTGTCCCCAAAAACCAGACTCAGGAGTATATCCCATATAGAAATAATTAGAATCTTTATTTCGGTACCATTCCCAATTTATTTTTTTGTATAAAAAATCAGCTTTTTCTTTAACTATCCCACCAAAATATTCACCAGCAGTTAATGCTCCACATATAAAAATTGCAGTATCTATAATTGATATTTCGCAATTCCATTCTCTAGTACCATCTTCTATATTTAGAAAGTGATAATAAAAACCATTTATATCTTCAACATTATTTATAAAAGTATCAAGTGTTCTATTTACTCTATTAAATGCTTGGTTATATGTAATCCATTTATGTTCGACTCCTATTACCAATGCTGCTAGACCATATCCTACAGAAGCGATACTTGCTATATTATTAGATAATAATGTTTTATCCCTTATAAGTCCATATCCTAAACTATTTTTATTAGTATTAGCTTCATTAATAAAAAAATTATAACTTTTTTTAAGTTCTTTCATTATAAGTTTTTTTCCATAGCATTTAAATAATCTCATAAATCAAACAACTCCTATATAAATATTATACAATATGTACATAAAAGTAAGCAATGGATATTTGTGGTAGTAACAATTAATTTACATAGTTTTAAACTTATTGTTAACTTTTGAATTTACAACTCGTTTTATAAGTGATAAAATAAAACGGAGGTAGAAAAATGGAAAAAATTGTAGTAAAAAAAGAAGAAATATATAAAGGAAACTTAATACTAGTAAATAGAGAAAATGATATAAAAGAAAAAATAAAAGAAAATAATTTAAAACCATTTGATAAGGAATATTCAGATATCTTATTAGAAAATAATGCCAACATAGAATTACAAAAAGCACTAAATCACATAAAATCGGAAAACAAAATAGTTCCAGTTAGTGGATATAGAACTTTAGAAGAACAAAAAGAAATATATCAAACATCATTAAAAGAAAATGGAGAAAAATTTACAAAACAATATGTAGCATATCCAAATTGTAGTGAACATCAAACAGGATTAGCCATAGACTTAGGATTAAATCAAGAAAATATAGATTTTATAAGACCAAGTTTTCCATACACAGGAATTTGTCAAGAATTTAGAAATATAGCTACAAAATATGGATTTATAGAAAGATACACAAAAAACAAAGAAAATATAACGAAAATATCAAGTGAAGAATGGCACTTCAGATATGTAGGATATCCACACTCAGAAATAATGAAACAAAACAATCAATGTCTAGAAGAATATATTAAATATTTAGAAAAATTTGAATATGGTAAAAGTGTATTATCATATAAAGACTACGAAATTTCATATATGAAAATAGAAGAAGATTTTAACGAAATTTTTATAAAAGAAAATGAAATAATAGATATATCAGGAAATAATATTGATGGAATTATTATTACAAAAAGGAGAAAGAGATGAAAGAAAAACAGATAAGTATAGATAAATTTAGAATAATAGCAGCAATTCTTATAATTGCAATACACACATATCCACTAATCTCAATAAATGAAACTCTTGATTTTGCATTTACACATGTATTTTGCAGAATAGGAGTACCAATGTTTTTAATGATAACAGGATACTTTATATTGCCAAAAGCAATACAAGATAGAAAACAACTTATAAAATATACAATAAAGATAGCAAAAGTATATTTAATATGTATGATACTATATTTACCAGTAAATATATATGCAGGAAAATTAAAAGGTATAGATGCAATAGGAATATTAAAAGAAATACTTATAAACGGAACATTTTATCATTTATGGTATTTTCCAGCTCTAATATTAGGAATATGGATAACATATCTAATTGTAAAAAGTATGAAAAACAAAAAATCAGCAATTGTTTTCTTTATCCTATTTGTAATAGGCCTATTTGGTGACAGTTATTATGGAATTAGTGAAAAAATCGATTTAACAAAAAATATATATAATTTTATATTTAATATTTTCAATTATACAAGAAACGGATTGTTTTTTGTACCAATATTTATATATTTAGGATATATAATGAAGGACAAAAAATTGAATATAAGCAAAATGCAAAACTTAATTTTTATAGTAATATCAATAATATTAATGATATTAGAAGGATTAACATTATATTATTTAAAATTGCAAAGACATGATAGCATGTATATCATGTTAATACCAACAATGATTTTTATATTTAACTTAATTATTCAAAATAAAAATGAAAATAACAGAGAATTAAGAAATATATCTACAATGATTTATATATTACATCCTATTTTTATTATTGTAGTAAGAGGCGCTGCAAAAGTAGTACATCTTGAAAATTTGATGATTGAAAATAGTGTAGTACATTTCTTGTTAGTTACAATATCTACAATAATATTTAGTATAATTTTTGAAAAGATTTGTCTAGAAAGGACAGGTATATTTGGACATTTTGGGACAAAAAGAAATGTACCAAATGGACATGGAGATGAAGAGAAATGAGCAGAAAAATTAAAATAAAAATATTTAAAATAACATTAACATTATTAGTAATAGCATTATTTATAGGAATAACAATATATTTATTTCCAGTCATAAAAAATTTATCAACAACACAAGGGCAGATAGAATTCAAACAAAAAGTAGAAAGTTCAGGAACTTGGGGACTAATGGCACTATTTGGACTACAAGTAGCACAAATATTTTTGATAATAGTACCAGGAGAGCCAATAGAAATATTAGCAGGAATGTGTTATGGAGGAATATGGGGAGCAGTATTCATTATGATATCTGCTGGAATTATATCTACAATAATATTTTTATTGGTTAGAAAATTCGGAAGAAAGTTTGTATATGATTTTTGTGATAAAGAAAAAGTTGCTAAAATAGAAAATAATAAATTGTTTCAAAATCCTAAAAAAATTGAAATGATTATGCTTATATTATTTTTAATACCAGGAACTCCAAAAGATTTATTAGTATATGTTGCTGGATTATTACCAATAAAACCATTAAGGTTTATACTAATATCTACTTTTGCAAGATTTCCATCAGTTATTACTTCAACATTAGCTGGTGAAAACTTAGCTATTGGAGATTGGAAAATGAGTATTATTTTATATGTAGGGATTTTATTATTAGTTGCAATTATTATTTTTGTTATTAGTAAATTGGATAAAGACAAAGTTACGAAAGATGCAATAAATAGTGTTAAATAAAATTTTAAAATGTCACTTATAAGTCACTTTAATGTATTAGTATATAGACAAGGAGGTATAGATAATATGGGTAAATTAGCAATATGTGTCCCAGATGGGACAAAATGTCCCAAACAGAAACGTCCCCAATGGGACATTTTAATCCTAACAGCAAAATATGGAATGGGACACTATACAACATCAATGTCTTTAAAACAAGAACTAGAAAATGAAAATATAAATGTAAAAATAGTTGACTTTTTTGAAATTATTTTTCCAAAAATTAAAACAATAATTTACAATATGTTTAATTTATTGGTTGATAAATGTAGTACAATATATAATTTCTTTTACAAATTCTCAACAAATAACAATATGGCACCATTCAAAAAAATTATGAAGAAAAGAATTGACAAACTAATTGAAAAAAACAATGCAGACATAATAATATCTACATTTCCTGTATGCTCAAAATATATTTCAGCATACAAAAAAATGAATAATACAAATATAAAATTATATACATATATAACAGATGTTGAAGTTAATAAAGAGTGGTTAACAGATGAAACTGATGCATATTTTGTAGCCTCTGTTGAAACAAAAAACCAAATGTTAAATTATGGTGTTCCAGATGATAAAATAAAAGTTGTAGGGATTCCTGTAAGAAAAGAATTTAAGGAAAAAATATATGCCAAAAGTGAAAATGAAATAGTTATTATGGGTGGTGGATTAGGATTAATTCCAAACATGGAAAAAACAATAAGTGAATTAATGAAAAATGAAAATATCCATATTACATTACTTACGGGAAAAAATCAAAAACTATTTGAAAAATATAATAATCAATATTCTAATATGACAGTAGTAGGATATACAAATGAAGTGTATAAATATATGAAAAAGGCAGAATTAATAATAACAAAACCAGGAGGAATAACGCTTTTTGAAGCAATATATTCAAAAACACCAATATATGTTTTGTATCCATTTTTAAGTCAAGAAATTGGAAATGCAAAATTTATAGAGAACAATGAAATAGGCAAAGTTGTTTGGAATAAAAAAGAAGATGTGACACAAGATATATTAGAATTATTGGAAAATCAAACTGAATTAAAGAAGATGAGAGAAAATATGCAAGGAATAAAATCAAACCTTGAAAAATTAACAGTTTTAGATATGTATAGAAAGACAAGTGTAGAAAGATGTTGAACTTTGTGATTTTCATACTAGTATGTTTAACTATATTTATGATATATTCATTTATTCCATCTTATACAAATAAAAAAAGATTTTTTAAAAAAGAAAAAGTAAAAGAGAAAGTAATTTATTTAACATTTGATGATGGACCAAGCAAATACACAAAAGAATTGTTAGAATTATTAAAAAAATATAATGTAAAGGCAACATTTTTTTGTGTAGCAAACTTTTCAAAAGAGCAAAAGGAAATAATAGAAAAAATCAAACAAGAAGGACATTTAATAGGATTGCATTCTTTAAAACACAAAAATTCAATGTTGCAAGGTATATATGAAACAAAGAGAGATTTAGAAAAAGCCCTAAAAATAATGAAAGAGCTAGGAATAAATATAAAATACTATAGACCACCTTGGGGTGATGCTAATTTATATTTATTAAAAAAATTAAAAAAAGAAAATATAGAACTAATTTTATGGAATGTTATGGCAGAAGATTGGGAAGGAAACACAACAGAACAAATAATAGCAAATAAACTTGTTAACAGAGTAAAAGAGGGAGATATTATTTGCTTACATGATGGAAGAGGTAAAAACGAAGCACCATATAGAACTATTAAAGCTTTAGAAATAGCCCTACCAATATTTTTCAAGAAAGGATATAAATTTAAAACAATAGATGAATATGAAAGTTAAAAAAGCAATTATAAATACAATAATTTTTATGTTTTTTGTAACCCTTACTTTTTATATAATTTTCAAAAACAATGATGTAACACAAATTTTTGAAGTAATAAAAACAGTAGATAAAAGATGGCTTATAGTAGCAACAATATTCATGTCATTTTTTGTAATAGCAGAAGGTGTTAATATAGCGAGAACTTTAAAATTACTTAATTGTAAAATAAGTTTTAAAAAAGGTATAAAATATGCATTAGTAGGATTTTTCTTTAGCTCAGTTACGCCAAGTGCATCAGGTGGAGATCCAATGCAAATATACTATATGAAAAAAGATGGACTACCAATAGGACACTCAGCTCTAGCTATATTAACTGAATTTTCAAGTTTTCAAATTGTTACTATAACAATGGCAATAATAGGATTTTTAGCTAATTACAAATTTATTGAAAATTCAATTGGAAATATAAGATATTTACTAATGATAGGTGTAGCTATAAATACATGCATTTTAATAATTATAATATTAACTATTTTTTCAAAGAAAATCATTATAAAATTGGTGGATTTTGTTGGAAGAATTTTAGAAAGATTTCATTATAAAAAAGTAGAAGAATTTAAACAAAAAGTTTTTACACAAATAGAAGAATATAAAAAAGGTTCAAAATTATTAATGGAAAATAAAAAAGTACTTGCAAAAATTTTAGTAACAACAATTATTCAAGTAATTTTATATCATAGTATTCCATATATCATATATTTAGCATTTGGACTAACAGAAGCAAATTTTTTTCAGTTTTTAACATTACAAGCTGTTTTATATATTTCTGTTTCTGCAATGCCACTTCCAGGGGCTGTTGGAATTAGTGAAGGTGGTTTTATGGCTATTTATAAATTATTGTTTCCTACTTCATTGTTGAGTAGTGCTATGCTTTTGAGTAGAGGTATAAGTTTTTATTTATTTGTTTTAATAAGTGGAATTGCGATTTTGATATTTAGTTTAAAGAAAAGAATATTTTTGCAAAACTATTGAAGGTAAGCCAGTTTTATGTTAAAATAAGTACTATATTTATAAAAAGTGAAATGTTTTGCGTGATGGTATTTTTAGGAATTTTAATTTGGGAACTTCTATGGGGAAATACGCAAAAACAGTTATATTTATTTTTGAAAGAACATGATGAAAAAATTATTCCTAAGGTGAGAGAAAAATTTGGATTAAGTTCTGATTTTATGGAGGTTGTACCTAAATTAACAGACCAAAAATCACAATACTTTGCAAAAGAAACCGAAGATGGAATTTTGATAATCCAAAAAGACAAAAATGGAAATGAGTTAAAATCAGAATTAATAGAAAATTATAATTATCTTGATTTAAACTACGAACCAAAAATAATGTAGACACTTAAAAGGTAGCAAATTTTGCTATCTTTTTTATATAATAGGAAAGTGATACTTTCCTATTATATAAAATTCAATTGTACAGAAATTTTCTAACGAAAATTTCGCACACGAACAAATTAACGGAAAGCTAAAGATAAAAGTTAAAGTTAAGCTAATATTAGGGCTTTCCGATTTGTTCTTTAATAAACTATTCTAATAAAAAATCTATAATATTCTTTACTTTTATACCATTGTAATCTTTATTTATAGTTCTATCCATTGTTAAAATTGTTTTTTCATAGTTATCAGAAATACTTTCTAAGCTTCTAATTTCTCTATCCTTAACATTATCATCTAATAAACTTTTTGTTACTTGATAATATTTTATTTCTTCTGTATTTTCAGTGACAAAGTCAACTTCATAATCTAATGATTTTCCTATATTAACCTTATAACCTCTTCGTAATAATTCTAGATAAACAACATTTTCTAATAAATGTCCTTCATCAATATTTCTAAAACCTAAAACAATATTTCTTAAACCTGTGTCTGCTATATAATATTTTCCTAAAGTTTTTAATAATGCTTTACTTCTTATATCACTTCTATCTGCTTTATATACTATAAAAGCATTTTCCAACATTTTTAAATAGTTATCAATAGTTTGATGATTAGTCTTTTCAACCACTTTATTACTATTTAAATAATCACTTATTCTATTTGCTGATATAGAACTACCAATATTAGATGAAATATATTTGACTATGTTTTCCAAAAGGGCTATATCCTTAATATTATTTCTTTCTATTATATCTTTTTTTACAATAGTATTATATATATCATTTAAATAAGACATAATCAAATTATTTTTATCTTTAATTTGTGTTATTGCAGGAAGTCCACCATATTTTAGATATTCATTAAATTTATCTTCTAAATTAGATTCATCATAATTATTAAATTTAAGAAACTCTTTAAAAGATAATGGATACATTTTAATCTCAATATATCTACCAGACAATAATGTTGCAAGTTCACTAGATAAAAGGTATGCATTAGAGCCAGTTATATAAATATCTACATCAAAATCAACATTTAAAGAATTAATAGCTTTTTCCCATTTATCAACATTTTGTACTTCATCTAATAATATATACATTTTTTCATTAGAGATTTTGCTTTTAATTTCATTATACAAATCTCTATAATCTTTGATATCATCATACATTGCAGATTCAAAATTGATGTGTATAATATTTTTTTCATTAACATTATTATTTAGAAGGTAATCTTTAAACATTAATAACAATGTTGACTTTCCACTTCTTCTAACACCTGTAATGACTTTTATAAATTCTGTATCTTTTGCATCTATTAATAAATTTAGATAGTTTTCTCTTATAATCATATCTATCATCTCCATTTATATATTAACATTTTTATTAAAAAAAGTCAAGAGTTTTGCAAATGCATTTGCAAAAATATCAATTTTCAACATTTTTTGCAAATGTTTTGTAAATAAACATTGACGATGCTAAAAAAACGATATATAATAAAATATAAATTAGAAGATAAGAGGTAAAAAATGAATTACAAAATAACAAATGGAGCAATATCATATGGAGCAAATACCATATTAGAAGAAATAAACTTCGAAATACATGAAAAAGACAAAATAGCAATAGTAGGAAACAATGGAAGTGGAAAAACAACACTATTAAAATCAATAATAGACAATGAAATGTTAGAAGAAGGAATTGGAGAAGAAAAATTTGAAATACAAAAACAAGGAAAACCAGTAATAGGATACTTACAACAAATAGCATTTGAAAATTCAAATCATACATTTTTAGAAGAAATAATTCAAGTATATGAACCAATTACACAACTAGAAAATAAAATTTCTAACTTACAACAAAAACTCCAAACTCAAAATGATGATAAATTAATAAAAGAATATACAGAAAGTTTAGAAAAATATGAATTAATTGGAGGATATACATATAAAAAGGAATATGAAACAGCAATAAAAAAATTTGGATTTAGTCAAGAAGATAAAAACAAGAAAATTAATGAATTTTCAGGAGGTCAAAAAACAAAAATAGCATTTTTAAAACTATTATTAAGTAAGCCAGATATTTTATTACTAGATGAACCAACAAATCATTTAGATATAAATGCAATAGAATGGCTAGAAAATTATTTAAAAAATTATACAAAAGCAGTAGTTATAGTTTCACATGATAGAATGTTTTTAGACAAAATTGTAAATAAAGTATATGAAATAGAATATGCAACTATTACAGAATATAAAGGAAACTATACAGCATTTGAAAAACAAAAAAGAGAAAATTATGAAAAACAATTAAAAGACTATGAATATCAACAAAAAGAAATAAAAAGACTAAAAGCAATAGCAGATAGATTTAGATATAAACCAACAAAAGCAAAAATGGCATTATCAAAATTGAAGAAAATAGAACAAATGGCTATAATAGAAGAACCAAATAAATATGATTTAAGTACATTTCATACAAACTTTAATATTCCAGTAGAAAGTGGAAACTTAGTATTATCAGCAAAAAAATTACAAATAGGATATGAAGGGAAAAAACTTTCAGAAGTATCTTTTGAATTATATAAAGGACAAAAACTTGCCATTATTGGAGAAAATGGTAAAGGAAAATCAACATTACTAAAAACATTAATGGGATATATACCAAAAATAAATGGTGAATATGAATATGGATATCATGTAATAAAAGAATATTTTGACCAACAAATAGAATTTTCAAATCCTAATAAAACAATAGTAGATGACTTTAGTGAAGACTTTCCAAATTTAACTACAACTCAGATAAGGCAAGCATTAGGAACATTTTTATTTACACAAGAAGAAGTATTTAAGGAAATCAATGTATTATCAGGTGGAGAAAAAGTTAGATTACAACTTTGTAAAATATTAAAAAAAGAACCTAATTTATTATTACTAGATGAACCAACAAACCATATGGATATAGTTGGAAAAGAGAGCTTAGAAAATATATTAAAAGAATATAATGGAACTTTAATATTTGTTTCTCATGATAGATATTTTGTGAATAAAATAGCAGATTCTATATTGGCTTTTGAGCCAGAAGGTGTTATTTATTTTAAGGGTAATTATGAAGAATATATACAATATAAAAATAGTCAAAATGATAAAAATATAGCTGAAGAAAAAGTGATTCAAACTAAAAAGAAAAATACTAATAATCAGTATTTGCAAAATAAAGAAAAATTGAGAAGAGAAAATAAGATTAAAAAATTAGAAGCGGAAATAGGACAAAAAGAAACTGAAATAGAGGAATTGAAAGATGAGATGACAAAAGAGGATATTTGTACAGATTATATAAAATTAAAAGAGTTACAAGATGCAATAACTAGCATAGAACAAGAAATTGAAGCTAAAATGTTGGAATGGGAAGAATACATAGAAAATTAAAATTATAACATTTGACAGATTAATAAGCGGAAGAATATAATAAGACAAAGTTATAAATAAAGTAAACTAAGGGAGGTATAATATGAGATGTCCAAAATGTGGAAGTGAAAGTATATCAAGTGTAGTAAGCACAAAAACACAAACAAAAGGATTTGATGGAGGAGACGCATGTTGTGGTTATCTATTATTTGGATGGCCAGGAATATTGTGTGGATTATGTAACACAGGAGACACAACAGTAACAACCAAAACTAACAATATATGTAATGACTGCGGAAATAGATTTTAATGAAAAAGAGCACAAAAATAAAAATATGGGCATTTTTTATGCGACTAGGAAATAAATGTGGATGTCATCAAAGAGAAGATAGAAGTTTTAAAATAAAAGGATGGCAATTTCCTGTATGCAGTAGATGTACAGGAATTTTAACTGGACAAATAATAGGGATAATTTTATATTTATTTAAAATTAAAATACCACTATATGTAGATATTATTTTTTTAGCAATTATGTTTCTAGATTGGTATATTCAATATAAGAAAATAAAGGAATCAAATAACTTTAGAAGATTTGTAACAGGTAATTTAGCAGGAATAGCCCAAATGAATATTATAATTAAAATTATTTGTATGATATATAGCACTTTGTTTTGAAGTGCTTTTAATAATTATTATTATATTATGTAAAGTATGCTATAATATGTATAACTTATGCAGAAATATAGATAAAGGATATAAGTACCAGAAATACAGCAATTATCAAGTCAGAAAATGCAGACTATAATAATTTGTTGGTAGATACATGTGCATTAGGCTATAAAGATACTATTAATTTAATAGAGCAAGCAGAACATATCACATTTATCAAATCTATTATTGAAGAAATGGACAGAAAAAAGAAAACTGATGAAGATAGTAAAAAACAAGAGAAAATCTTAGCAACAAACATACGGTTATATATCAATAAAATATTATTAGATACCGAAAAATTTATGCTTTCATCATTTTCTGGTTTAAAAGATACTAAATATCCAGATGATATATTATTGCAGTATATGCTTATTTTGCCAAAGCAGATTAGACCAACACTTATCACAACAGACAAAAATTTAGCTGTAAAAGCAAAGTTGCATGAATTGCCATTTATATTGTTTGATGTAGCTAAGGGAAAATATGAGGAAGGGGAAGAAGCACAGGAAAAGAAAGAAAAAGAAAAGCAGGAAGAAATTTCTAAAGAAGTTACAAAGAAATTAGGAAATGGTATATATCAGATAAACATTGATGATGATATATTATATAAAGGAGTTTTTATCATGGAAGTTATTTATCCTAAAGCTTGTGGCGTTGACATGCACAAATCTTTTATAGTAGCAGTTATTTGTGACTCTATTTCCGTTAAGCCTCAATATCTTCATAAACGTTTTTCTACCTTTAACAATTCTCTAATCGAATTTAGAAATTGGCTATTAGCTAACGATTGTCAGAATGTATGCATGGAATCTACTGGTAAGTATTATGTTCCTGTATACAATTAATTAGAAGGTTATATTTCTAATGTCGTCGTTGCTAATCCTAAATGGGTTAGATGTATTAAAGGCGAAAAAGATGATAACAAAGATGCCAAATGGATTGCCGATCTTTTTAAGCTTGGAATAGTACGTGGTAGTTTTATTCCAAACAAAGATATTAGAATCCTTAGAGAACTTACACGATATCTTTACAAATTAACTAATATGCGTACCTCAGATTGGTTTTATTTTTATAAATTTTTCTTTCAAACTAATACCTCCTTTTAAACTTTGTACTAATTTGTACTAGTTTATCATTATAAAAAAAATTGGCAACAACCAAAACTTTTTTACAAAAACTATTGAACTTTAGAAATTTATTTATATAATTTTATGTGCCTATGAGGGAGTTTTAAATTTATCATACACTAACAAGTAGGTGTTTTTACCAACAACTTTCGAATAAAATTTACTCACTTAAAACTTAGTTGTATCAACTATTTTTGGTGCGTATTTCCATTTTTTTACTACCAGACTCAAGTTTGATGACAATTTTGCGAAGGTTTTTATATTTGATAGACATCAAAATAAATATGATGAAATTCGACAAAAGCATTGACTTTTATATTTGATAAATGTAAAATATAAATTGATATTTATGTTTTTATTTTTATATTATATGTATAAATTTGTAAAAATGGTAAAAAATTAAACTAAAGAAGGAGAAGATTATGGAAAAGATTTTTAAACAAAAAAATAGTGGAATAACATTAATAGCACTAGTAATCACAATAATTATATTGTTAATATTGGCAGGATTATCAATAAGTGCTTTAACAGGAAGTGGATTATTAGGACAAGCACAAGAATCGACAAGAATATCAGAAATAAAAGAAATAGAAGAAGCAGCAAGAATATCATATATGGAAAGACAAATGGAAGAAATAGCAGGTGGCAGACAAGCCACAATGGCAGGAGTAATAAGTGACTTAAGAGAAAAAGGTTACACAATAAAAGAAATAACAGGTGGAACAAATAGTGTAACAGGAGTAAAATTAAATAAAAGTGAAATATCAATGGGAAAAAATTCAACAGAAGAAATAACTTATGAATATGAATATGCCTCAGGAACAACAATAAGATATTTCGTAGAAGTACAAGGAAAAAACTATGAGAT
>JAAWDR010000050.1 GCA_022793875.1 Clostridia bacterium | reverse complement strand
CTTTTCTTGTTGTAAACCAGTCATATAAAAAGAGCCCTACAATAACAAGAGGAACTCCAAATTTATTTATCATTTCTAAAAATTCTTGCATTATAACCTCCTTATCCACATGTAACCAACTATTTCAAAAGGTTGCATGTTGTTGTGAGGTTGTCCACTTCCTACAGGTTGAATAGTTCCTCCTGATTGACTTCCACCAGCGTTTACTGGGTCACTTGTACCATCTCCTAAATATTTACCAGTTCCGCTATCGTCTCTAGCACCTTTTTGCCAATACCTGATATTATGTGCATGATTAGGCATTTCTTGAATTGTTAATGTATGTGTCTTTTCTCCACCTGTTTTTCTAATAGCATTCATATTTGTATCATTTTCATCTAGTCCTAAACATACTTTACCTTTTAATCTTTCCCACGTTCCAAAACCTAATATGGTATTTGGGTTTGTGTTGTTTTGTGTTGTGTATGTTGAACCAATTGGAAAGACTAATTGCATTAATCCTTTTTGCATTGCATTTAAAGTTGTATCATTTAGTGGTGTACTACCATTTACAAAATTTGTATATCCCATTTACTTTCCCTCCAATTCTTTTATTCTTTTTTCTAAATCTTCGTTTTGTTTTGATAGTTCTTGAATAGCCTTATAAGCAACAGAAATCATTGAGTATGTATCTACTCCTACTTCTTTTCCTTTATCATCTAAAGCTGTTATTTCATTAGAATATTTATAATTTTTGCCAATAACAAAACCGATGTGCTTTTTATCGCCATCGGTTTGAGATTTTAAATTATATTTATATATTTCTGTATTTTTTATTATGTCTAATCCATTTTGCAATTTTTCAAAATTCTTCTTGCTTTCTTCTAACGAGGTTTGAGTTAGTGCTGGAGTTGTTATACCAGTTGGTTTTATAGATGACGTATCACTTCCGCTTCCTATACTGATTTCTGGATTACTTCCACAATCAGCATGAAATACAGAATAATCTGTTTTGCAATGAAACCCTCTACCATTTATCCAGCTAGACATTGTTCCATCTGTATCTTCTATGCCTAAATTAGCTTCTCCTAAGTCATATCTGTCTTTTAATGGTACTCCAATATATCCTCCTGATATTTTTGCATTATTGCAGCTCATATTTCCATTTTTATCTACATTAAAATTATTACTTACTATTGCCATATTGTCTGCTAAATTTAATGTTTTTCCGCTCAAGCTTATTTTCTCCGCCTGAATAGATACTTCTTCAGCACTTTGATTAATTTTTGAAATAATTTCATTTTCATCTACCTTCTTTTTTACTTCTAAATTTATTTCTTCTGCAGTTTGAGTTATACTAGAGTTCATTTCTACTTTAGTTGCGAATATATCTGTATAATTATTCTTAAAGGCAAACTTTGCACTTAGTTTAGCTGTATAGTTTTGAATTGTTATTATGTTAGTCCCATCTTTTAATTCAATCTTTATTTCTCCTAAACCCTCTGTTTTTTCCTTTGCTTTAGTTGAACCACTTTTATTTACTCTTCTTATTACTTTAGCTTGTCCATTCTCTAATATAAACTCATCGCACACTTCACTATTTTGTCTTAATACTTCAGTTACTCCTAATTCGTAAATCTTAATTGTTCCTTCTTCCGAATTGTCTGGAAAATTCATTATTTGTATTCTACTATCGCCATATGGATATAAAGCATTATCTGGAAATAAGTCATCGCTAGGATATAAATAGTTAAATACTGTATTGTTTCCGAATATGTGTAATTCTAGTAAATCTCCTTCAACACAATTCTCTAGTGTTATTGTTTTTATTCCTTCTACAGTTTGTGTTAAATCTTCTATGTTTTCTACTTTCTGTGATATGCTATCTAATGTTTGCTCTACTTGTGTTAATTTTTGAGAATTTCCTGAAGTTTCTTCTACTAAAGTAGTTATCGTCCCCTCAACCTGGTCTATTCTACTTTGTACTCTTCTGTTTACAACTTTTTGACTTTCTCTTTTTACTGTTGTTTCTTGCTTTTGTTTAATATCTATTTTGCTTTTTATATCTACTATGAATCTTCCTGCTAGACTCATCTCACCTTGATATATTACAGCTTTTCCATCTATTATTATTTTATCTCCAATGTCTATTGCTGGGTCTATTATTGTTTTTCCTTCAAAGCTATTTATTGTTAAATCTTTAACTTTGTTGTAGATATTCTTTACTTGTTCTTCATCTACAATGTACATATTTTCTTGATTAATCCACAAAGCATTTCGGGTTTCATCTCCAAATTTGAAACTTCTCAAACCATCTTCATATGCTACTTTTGAGATTTTGTATTCTTCTCCCCATTTAAATTCGCCAAATAATTCAAGTGGTATTTCTGTTTCATCTTGTCCTATTTCTCTAAAATATATTTTTCCATCTCTTCCAGCGCACGCAAAACAACCAGCACTTTCTGCTATGTATCCTATATATTCTCTTGCTGTTATTTGATTATCATATACTGCTATTTCCTTTTCTGAGTTAAGAAAAGAAGTAGAACCGTAATTCTACTCCTGCCTTATTACATATATCTTGTGCCACTTCTCCTAATGTTGCATAACCTTTTTGGCTTATTAGCTCACTTCCATCATAATTAAATTCAAATTTAATCATATTGTCTAGTGCTTTAATATTTATTACATTGTCATCTTCATCATTATAATCATCTACATTATATATGCCAATTGGTATTATTTCAAAACTACTATCATTTGCTGATACACTTCTTATTGGTATTCCATTTAACGTTCCTACTAGCATTGCATTTACTTCTGCAACTGTTAGTGCATGGTTTATTAGTATTCCATATTCTATTCTTATTTGTTTTGGTATTGGTACATTTGCACTTTTATGTATTTGTAGTTCTATGTATTGTGATGGTGTACTTCCTAATATAAGTTCTTCATCGAATACATCTCCGCCTTTTTTGAAGTCTAATATATAATCTGGATTTATTAATTCATTGTCAAAATATACATTCATTACACATTCTGCATTTTCATATATATTTTCTTTCCATTTTTGAATTGTAGTATACATTAAATCCCCCCTTTCTTTTTATTTACAGTTTGTTTTTGTTATTCATAGAAAAAAAGAGCTTTCGCTCTTATTTTTTATATTTCCATATGTAACCATAAGCTGTTTTTCTTTCTCCTCTACATACCATAGATATTAAACTCCCTATCCTTTTCCCTATAATCTTTTCAGTTGCTTCACTAGCAGACTCATATTCTGCTATTTGATTTCCTTGCATGTCAAATTGAATTACTTTTTTTGAAGAAGGCACTTCTTTTCCTTTCTTTCCTATCCAAGGTGTAGGTTTCTTTTGTTTTAATATTTCATATCTATGAGTCATATTTTCTTGTTGCGTACACCATTCTAAATTGTCTATACTATTATTTAGTTTATTTCCATCTATATGATTTACTTCCGACTTATTTCTTACAATTGGTATAAATGCTTGTGCAACTAATCTGTGGACTCTTAATTTGCAACGAGGATTTTTTTTGCTTGTATTACATAGTGTTACTATTTCATATCCTGTATGGTCTATAAAAGTTTTCAATATCTTTCCTTTTTGAATGTATCCATTTGCTCCATTTTTTCTATAGTGCTCTAAACTTTTAACTCTTCCTAAATTACTAACTTGATATAGTCCTTCATATCCTTCAATGTCTTTCCATATTTCTTCCATTAGTTAATACCTCCTATTAGTTATAAATATTATCCCAAATTGTTTACATTTAATCCTGCAAAATCTTTTATTGACATATCTTTTATTTCTTGTATTGTAAATACTCTCTCCATAATTATTTTCCTCTTAATATAAAAACATTAGAATTTAATATGTTGTTTTATTTTTCATTTCTTTATACTAATTCCTTAAACTTCTGTATAGCATTATCATAATATCTGAATGTTTCTACTTCTTTATTACTATATCTTGATTTGTCATAAAACTTTTTACCATATTCTTCTGTTTTTATATTATATTGATTTGCTATTTTACCAATTTTATTAGCACTTACTCCTAACATATCTCCTATTTCTGTTGCTGAATATGTTTTTTTATTTACTTCTGGCAATGGAATTATTGGTTTTCCAGCTATTACTGCACTTGCATATGAACAACACACTTGTTTAAACTCTGGTATTTGTGTCTTTTCAGCTAATTTCATTAAAACACTTGCCATTCTTGCTTTTGAATTATTTAGTTTAGCCTCTGCTGTTAATCTTTGATATTCTGATGTTCTAATTATTTTATTTTCGCCTTTTCTTAGTGATTTTATAATTCCTCTTACTACTTTTCTAAATTTCTTTCCTGTTTCTGTTTTAGATAACATTGTTATTTCATAAATACCATCTTCTGTAAATAGCCTTGTATTTTGTATTCCAGAAGGCGAAGTCATTTTGACTTCGGCTGAAAACTCTTTATCTTTCAAGTATTCATTTCTACTTACTATTTTGTTTATTCCTTCTCTAGCATATTGATATCCTAATACTTTTCCTAATTGTTCTCCTGTCATAAATACTTCATTATCTTTACTATATATATCACATTTTACATCATTAAAATTAAATGACTTTACTAATTCTAAATTGTTCATTATACATTTACCTCCTTATATTCTCTTTCATAAGCCTTCCTGCTGTTGCCTCTTTTATATTGAACTCTGTTAATTCTTGTATATCTTTTACCTTCCTCTCTACCTTCATAATAAGCTAATAATGTTACTATTATCATTGGAACATAGAAACAAAATGCTATTCCCCATATATTTACTATATACATTCTGAACACCTCCATTGTTCTAGAATATCAATTAATTCTTCTAATGTTGTCTTACCTTTTTCTACTGCGTTATATCCTAGTTTACAAAGGTCATAAACTTTACTATCAATTCTTTCATCATGTCCTTTCTCAAATTCAATAACATATTTATCAAATTCACTTATTTCTAGTTCTTCATCCTGTTTTAATAATGTTCTTTTTCTTAAATCTTTTTCTACTTCTTCTTTTAACTCTTTTAATCCTCTTGTTTCTTTAGTTCCTATATATAATTCTGAATTTCCATTATATATGTCTATTGCTAAATCTGTACCTTCTAAGTTTGTCCACCCTTCTTGCTCTTTTTTAAAAATAAATTTTAATTTTGCCATAATAAAAAGACCTTCCTTTCAAATTAATCTTGAAATTTCAGTCCATACGTGATACAATATATTTGTAAGGACTAAAATTCTTGCGTTTGAGATAATCTGAACGTTCGCCAAAACATTCAACAGATTATCTCTATTTTTTTTCTTCATCAATTTTCTCTTTAAGCCATTGTGTTTTAGATTTTTTCTTTTCTTTTAGTATATTTTCAATCTTATTTAATCTTTCTTTATCTATCAATACACTAAAACTACCTAATTCTTCTCGCCTTTTTCTAAAATACTCAGCTCTACTCTTGTTTTCTATTTTCAACACCTTCTTTCTGTATCGCAATACAATTATAATATGTATCGCAATACTTGTCAAGAGGTATTTTAAAATTTCTTAAAAATTTTTCCAAAATAAAAACTCCTACATAAGTAAGAGTTTTTATTTATTGTTTTAACATAAATTTTGAATTAATTTTATATTTTCCTTAGTATATCATTTTCTGGTAAACAACATTTTACTGGATATCCATAAAAATATGTTGCTGGGTCTTCTGACACTATTCCATCTATAATCACTATTAATCCATTTTTTATCTCAACTTTATCCCCTATATTATATTTCATTTATCTAATCCTCCTATTTATTCACTAATTTAAAATTAAATGTTGATTCTTCATCAAAATATGAATTACAAGAAACTTGAAGTGTTAGATTTTCTAAATTATCTATTCGTGTATTTCTAAAATGAACAAATCCAGTTTTTGAACCACCATTTATTAAAGTTGCTTTATCTAAATGTACACCACCCCATGCACTGTAAAAAAATGTAAGTTCTTTTAGTTCTTCTCCATTTCCATTTATTAATCTAATATTTTTTGATATGCTTTTTTCATCTCCGCTTTTATTAGTATATGTTAAATAAATAGCAATCCATTGTTCATCATCAACTGCAGCATATCCACCTAGACTATCTCCTTTTTTCTTTGTTTTGCACTCTTCTAATTTTACTGAAAAATCTCCTAATTCAACAGTATCTCCTATATAGTATGTGCTAGAAACATCCGAAATCTTTTCATAATCTACTTTTGATGTATCTATTATATAATATGCAACTATAAACACTATTGAACAAAATATAATAGCGATTAATGTTCCTCCATTTTGTTTTTTCATATTATCCCTTCTTTCATTTTATATATAAAAGTATATCATCTTTATTATGTCGAATTTTATCAAAACTTGTCGAAAGAATAAGATTTTTATTTTTTATTGTCCTACTATTGCTTTGCTCTGCACTATATTAAATGATAAATCACTCCATGTGGCTCCAGTTTCTTTATTTTGTTGCATATTTATAGATACTTGACTTACATATGCTTGACATTCAATAATTCCATTAGAACCAAATAAAGGGCTTTTTACTCTTATATATAACGGATAATTGTTAATCATTGACAATATTGTCTCTGCTTCATTTTCCGTTAGATAATTAAAAGTAAAATTCCCTTTAAACCATTTTTTATTTACTATGTTTCTAATTAAATTTCCTGTTGTTAAACTTCTATATGAATTTTTATCTAAATCTTCCCAACTAATTTTATAAGAAGAAGGCGTCTTCATTGTTTTATAACTTCCACTAGAGGTTGCTTTTGCTTCCCACAACATCACGCAAACACACTCCTTCCGTTTTCTTCTATTCTTAGCATTTATATAATCTACTGAAGCTTGTCCTACATCTTTAATAGTTGTATATGGATTTATTTCAATATTTTCTACTTTTTCTATTAAAGTTTGAAGCAAACTATTTGTTTCTTCGTTACCATTTCCGAAATATTCTTGTGAATTGAATTTTTTAGGAATAACCGCTTCTCCTTCATGTATGTATGCTAATTGGTCTTGTGGTACGTAATTTGTTCCAACTGCCAATTTAGGTACAAATCTAGGAATACTTACATAAGACTTTTTGCTTATATTTACTCCTGGAAGCGCATTAATAACTGAAGCTATTCCATTTAATCCATCTACTACTCTATTCACTAAATACTCAACTGCACTAACAACAAGATTTACTAGTTTAGTTACTGCTTTTATTACATTGTCTACAAAATTGTTAATTGCTGGTCCTAATTCATTTATAAAATTTAGTATTGATTTTAGGACACTATCTACCAAATCTTTAGCCGTATTTAATATTTTTACTATTACGTCTCCAACTGTTGAAATAACTTTTGAAATACCATCAAATATCTTTGTAAATAAATTTCCAACAGATTCGATTATTGGTGGCAACGTTTTTCCTAATGCATATATGATGTTTTCTATCAATTTTCCTATTGTTTCTAATATTGATTTAATTGATGGTGCTACATTATTTATAAATTTTGCTAGTGCTTCCAAAATTACTGGTATAGTTTGAGACATGACAATTAATAATGCACTTACTCCAGCAATTACTACTGAAAATGGTATTAATCCTGCTGTCATAAGTGGACCTAATATTGCTATAGAGCCCATCAATATAACTAATGTTCCAAATATACTTGTCATTAATCCCGCTACTTCTCCTACTGTTAAACCACTTTTACTAAAAACTTCTAGTAATTTGCTAACTTGATTAATTACTATCGCAAATCCTGCTAATATTACAGCTGCTCCTGCTATTCCTTGCCAATCCATTAGTTTAGTAGCTCCAGCAACTATGGTAAATGCAATTGCTAATTCTCCTAAAACTGAACCTAGCAATATAGCAACATCACTTAATGATAGTCCACTATCAGAAAATACTTTTATAAATTCAGTAACTTGATTTATTACTAATGCTATTCCCCCTAATATCGCAATTGCTTCTGCTGCTTTTCCTATTCCATCAAATAATCCCGTAAAATCGCCAACAAAGCCAGTTAATACAGTTGAACTTTTTTTCAAAGATGATATCAATTTTATAATTGATGAAATAACTTTAAATCCTATTAAAGCTCCTACTATAACTCCTATTCCAATTGCAATAGGTTTCCAATTTTTCTTTATCCATTCTCCAAATTCTCTTATCTTTTCTGCCCAATCTGTATTTATTTCAACATCATTAAAAGCATCAGCCCATCCTGCTCCAATTCCTGCATTAGATACATCTGATGTTGTATCTAAATTATTTAATTCATCAAATCCTGCTAATGTCTTGTTTAATGCTTTAGCACTTTTGGTTGTGCCATTTAATGATTTTTGTGTTGCTTTTGCTAATAAATCAACTCCTGTTAATGCTTTAATGAATATATTTATGTATTTAACTCCTTTTAATAAAACATTAACTATTCCTGAAATTACAGGCTCGAGTATTGCCCCTAAGCCTACCCAGACCGCCTGCAATTTATTAGCTAGCTCTGTATCTTGTGATATATAAGCTGAATTTGCTCTACTTAACAAGCTGTAAATACTCCTAATACTAAATAAAGATAAAGCAAATCGCTTTATCTTTGACATTGTTTTTTCTATTCCATTTCCTAATGAATTAAAAGCATTTTTTCCTTTTGAACTGCTTTCACCTTCTTTTTCAATTAGTCTATCATACTCACTATTTAATTTTGCAAGTTTTGCTCTTGTTTCAATTATTTCCTTTGTAGATAAATGTAATTTTCCTGCATTTTGTAGCTTTTCTTCTAATTCACTTATTTTATATTCTAACAAGTCCAGTTCTGCATCTTCTACATCTATATCTATTCTTTCACTCTTTATTTTACTAAATCCTTGTTTTATTTTATCAATACATTTACTAAATCTGCTTTGAATAGGTTCTATTTTTTGTACATTATCTTCTATTGTTTTTGTTGCATTTTCTATATTTTCAGTATTCACTTTAGGCGTTTGTATATTGTTTACTGCATTTTCTGTGTTAATTTTAGGTGCTTGTATATCTTTGACTTTAGAAAACTTACCTAATTCTGTTCTAGCTTTTTTTATTTTAACAATATAACCTTCAAAAGGTTTATTGTTTATTTTAAATCCTGTTATGTCATTTGGGTCAAATGTATCATTAATTTCTTTTTTAATTTGATTTATTTTCTTATTAAAACCATCTGTTATCAATTCTAGTTCTATTCCGATATTTCTCGTCCATTTATATATATCCTTTCTGCTTTGCCCATTTTTCTTTTAAGAAGTCTGGCATTGCTATTTTAGGTTTTGGTTTTGAAAGTTCTGGATTTGCTATATCTGGATTTTCAGGATATTTAGTCATCATTTGACATAAGTTTCCTTGCTTCCACAATCTATAGCTTAATCCTTCTTTACGTTGTTCTAGTGTTTTTCTTAATTCATATGGTGTCATGTTGTACATTTGCTCATATAATAAATCAAATTTTAATAATTCATCGTAGAGAAATTCAATATATTTTGTTGTTGAATATTTCTCTACTTCTGAGCGTTTTTTCTTGTTTTTACCATTTCTGCTTTTTCTTCTGGTGTCATATTATTTATTTTTTCTCTTTCTGCTCTTATATCTTCTAAATCTTCTTTTGATATAACACCTGATATTACTAATGTTTCATATATTATTTTGTCTAGTATTGTTGCTATTGTATAACCTGCATCTACTAGCTCATCATATAAATCATAAGCCATATTTTTTGTAAATGTTTCTCCAACTCCTGCTCTCATATATTGTAATAATGTAACAATTGATGTTACTGAGCAATGTTGTACAAAATCTAATAATGTACAGTTATATGCTTTCTCTATTTTTTCACAATCACTTGACACCAATCTCATATTTATTTCTTTATCATTTAATACAAATGTAAAATTTTTCATTTTTAATTCCTCCCTATACTAAAAAAGAAGGTAACAATATTCTTGCTACCTTCATCTTGTTTTCTATTCTGCTATTGGTAATGTTCTTACTGGTTCATCAATTGGTGTTAATGTCATTTTAAATCCTTCTAAATCTCCTGAACTTCCACCATTTATTGTAGTTTTTACATCACTTCTGAATGTTACTGTTATTCCTGAACCATAAGTTAATTTCCAGTATGCTATTTCTCCGCTATCTTCTAAATCACTTACTAATTTTATATTTGATGTTGCTGATGGCTCTTCTAAATTAAATTCAAATTCATAGCTTTGTACTGGTATTAATCCATTTATTGCTGTTTCATATTTTGTATTATCTAAACATGTTGTATCTATTGTATTTGGTGTTCCTCCAACATCTGGTATTGTTTTTAATCCACTTATTGCTTTATATGTACCATTCTCTGTTGTTGAATATTCTAATTTTGTACCATTTAATGCATTAAATTTTTTTTCTGCCATTATTTATTACCTCCTATTAAAAAATCAATTTATTATTTATTTCGTTATATTCCACATATCCAGTTATTTTTGTTTTTTTGATATTATTTGATATAGAAACATCTTCCGAACTACATTTAAAGTTTAATTCTTTTAATTTGTTTATGATATTCTCTGTTGCTATATCTACTATTTCTGTTGTGTTTTCTTTGTCATCTATTCTTCTTGATATATATCCAATTATTGAAACTCTATATGTATAATTTCGTTCCATGTCACTATTGATATAATTCTTATTTAATTGATAACCAAAATAAGTTATATTATCTTCTACTATGTCATCTGATATTATTTCGCCACTATCTATATCAATAAGTTCATTTAATTTTTCTTGTATTAATGTTCTCATTATTTTGCCTCCTTTATAGCTTGAGCAATATTCCTTTTATATAACTCAATATCTTCTTCTAAAGCTGGCTTCCAGTGTGGTTTAGGTTTCTGTGCTTTAGCAACATAAAATTCTACACCATCTATTAAAACTACTTTTCCTATTGGTCTATCAACTTCCTCAGTTGGTACATACCAATATTGATATTCACTCATTTTAAATGTATTAGTATGTCCTATATGCGGTTCTAAAGCATAAATACCTGTACCATTTTCAATCATTCTACCTATAAAATATCCATCTTTGCTTTTTAAATCTGTATAAATATTAGTCTTTATTACTCCATCTTTCTTTTCAGTATCACTTACTTGTATACTATCTGCATACTTTCCAGATGAATGCCCTAGATGTTTTATCACATCTTTTTGTATTTGCTCTGCTGTTTCTCTTTGAGCTTTTATTAATTTTTGCTCTAGTTTCTTTTGAAAACTACCTAAATCTTTTCCTAACTCTTTTATATTTTTCATACTAGTTCTATATCTATTCCTTTACTATTTACTGACTTTATTTTGTATTTTGCTTCATTTATAAATATAAAGTATTTACTAATATTATCAGTTGTATTGTTTACTTTAGATTTTAGTAACTTTTCTAAATTAGATAAAGGTGTTTTTATTCTTAACATATTAACAATGCTAGCTCCATAGATACTCGCACTTATTTGGTCATCTAATTCTTGTTTTTGAACTTTATAATCATCAATAGTTTTATATTCTTCTATACGACTTCCGTTGGCTTGTTTTATAGTTTCAGACTTTTTTAAGGTTACTTTTTCTAAATATCTTAATAACATTATTTAAGCCTCCTTAAACCATTTTTTATGATATCATTTCTTAGCTTTTCAATAATATCTTCAAATGAACTAGAAATTCCACTTTCACTTAAGCTCTGTAGCCCTTCACTACCTCTGTTCAGATATATACTTTTAACTGCTCTTTTTACATATGGAAATAACTGGTCTTTATTTTTATTATTAGAAATATTAAAGGCAATAGAATTTACTTCCTCTAATATTTCTTCTAAAACATCTTTATCTTCTTTTCGATAGTTAGCTCCTAAATCTGCTATAATCTTATCTATTTGTTCCATTCTATTGCCTCCTTGATTATTCTTGTGGTAATAATGCTAATAATTCAGCTTTACTAGCTTTTTCTTCATACTCTATTCCTAATTCATCTAATTTAGCTTGTATCTCTGCTTTTGTTGGCTCTTTTGGTTTTACAACTTCTTTTACTTCTTCATATTCAGATTTATTTTTATACATTTCCTCGATTTCCTTTACAGTAGTTTCTACTACTACTCCTGTTTTTTTATTTTTAAATTTCATAACTTACCTCCTATTCAGCTATACTTGAATAAATAGCTACTTTTTTATTGTTTCTTACAAATGCTGTATAATAAATTCTTCCTTCTACTAAACTTCCAGAAACTCCTGGTGCATCTGTATGTATTTTATAATCTGCTAATTTAATAGCTTGAGTAGTTGCAATACTATGTGATAAAATAAAGTTTTGTTTTGCTGGTAATAAACTAGATGGTACTTTTTGAATTGTTGTTCCATCCATATTAGCCACAACACCTTTAATTCTCATATCTTGTCCTATCTCTGTGTCTAAAACAGCCATTTTATCTTTCTTCAAGTGTGAATGGAAAGATGGTGTACATGTTGCAACTCTGCCTTCTTGAGGTACTTTTCCTTCATCTAGTACTTCATTTCCTGCTACAATAGCATCATAAGCATTTTCATCTGTTATAGTTTCTGTTTTTGTTGTTCCAGCATTATCTGCCATTTTTTTGTATGTATATGTATCAACTTCTGGTATAACTACTTCTCTTAATTGTCTTGCTAATGCCTTACCTGCATTCATAGCTCCTAATGTTTCCTCTTCGTCCATTTTGTCAATTATGAATGTGAAACTTCTATCTTTTTCCATTGACACTTCTTGGATTTCATTTTCTAAATCTTTTGGCGTTCCATATCTTGATGTTCCTTCTTGATTTCTTCCATAGTCTCCCATTTCAGCTACACCAACTGAATAAATTTTTATTGAATGTGCTCCTATAAAATCATAATCTTTGTTTGTTATTAAACTTGTTTTACTTTCTGTTGTAAATCTTTCATCTACTTTACTTGAAAATTTTTCTGCTAAATTTATAGCCATAATTAATCATTCCTTCCTTTTTAAATACTATCAAACCCTTGTAAATATGGGTCTTTATCTTCAACACTTGTTGTTTGTTTTTGTGTTGGAGTTTTTTGTTTCAAAGCATTATTCAAATAGCTTTCTCTGTCTTTATTTCTTAATGCTTCTATTGTTTCGATTGCTGTTTTTACTTCTTCAGCACTCATATTTTCAAATTTGAATAAATCTAAATAAGCAACTGGAATTTCTTTTTGAGATATGATATTGATAGCTTCATCTTTTAAAGTTCTCGCATTTTCTTTTGCTTTGTATTCTGCTATTTCTCTCTCATATTGTTCCATTTTGTATTTTGCTTTTTCATCTTCATCCATCTTTGCTAATTTCTCTGCTTCTGCCATTTTTGTTTTACTTTCTTCTTCCCATTTTGCCTTAGCAGTTTGTAATGATTGAGCTATTTTTTTATCAAATGCACTTTGATATTCTTTATCTTGTAATAACTCATCAAAACTTCTTTTTGTTTCTGTTGCTTTATCTGCCCCAGTTTCTTCTGTTGTTGCTACTGCCCCAACTTCTTTTTCTTCATTTTCCATTTTGTTCTCCTTGTCCCAATTTGTTCATTTAAGCCCAAATTGTTACTTAAAAATTCTGTTGTTCTTTATAGCCTGCAATCAGTAAAAAGGCATAAAAAAAAGAAGCTCGTCAGCTCCTGATTTATAATTATAAAATTTTAATAACTTATTTATTTTCTAAATATTGAACTTAATATCCATACGATAAATGCTACTGCTAGTCCATGCCAGAAAGTCCAAGTAAACGCTATACTAAATGCCCATATTATAAACGACCCTATTCCCCAAAACATTAATCCTGATAGTCCAAAGCCTATTAAAAGACCTGCGATACAACATAAAATTGTTATCATATTTCCACCTTCTTTCCATAATAAAATTACCTACTTTTTAGTAAGTGCTTATTTTTACTCTTTATATTTCCATATATATCCTCCTGCTGTTTTACAATATCTTCTATTATTACAAACATTTCCTATGTTGGTTGCTTTTATTCCTGTTTGTCTTTCTGCTTCTAATGTACCATAAAATGTATTTATCACTGTTCCTACATTCTTATCTATTTGTAAAACAATTTTTGAATTTGGGTTATTTTTTCCAAATCTTCCTTGCATAGCTTTTGGTGGACATGATAATCTAGTTCTAAATGCATGTATGTTATTTTCTGATGGTGTTACCCATTCTAAATTATTACTATTATTATTTTGTTTATTTCCATCTTTATGATTAACATATGTCTTATTGTTTTTATTTTCTATAAAAGCTTGTGCTACTAATCTATGAACTTTTTTACATCTTCTTACTCCATTTAAGCATAAATGTACTAATAAATAACCTTGTTTATCATAATTAAACTTTAATATTTTTTCATTTTTATATTTAAAGCTTCTTACTCTACCTAAATTACTAACTTGATATCCTCTCTCATATCCCTCAATATCTTTCCATATTTCTTCTTCCATTTAAAATAACCTCCTATTATTTTCTCCAATTTAAACAGCAAAAAAGCACAGAACTCCACTGTGCTTGTCGGGAGCTACCCTATTTTTGCAAAATTAATAACAAACTTATTCTTCATTTATATATTGAACTGTCGAATGACACCAATGAAAAAAATTATTGATAGGCGGTGCGTTGACACCTTGAACAAGTCCAAATACTTTTACTTTTTCTTTTCTTATATCTTTTATTGATGTTCCTACATATCTTGTAAATATATTGTAATCATTAACATTAAATATCATTTTATCCATATTCATACACATAGGTGTTACGTTATCACATCTATCAGAAATAAATTGTACTTTTGCGTTCTTATCAAATAGCTTTATACCTTCTACAATAGCTTTATTATTAAGTCCTATTAAAGTCAAATCCATGCTACCTGATACTTTTCCATTATTGATGCATAGTTTAGTGTTTTGCTGTCTTTTTAGTATATTCTGAAATATACTGTCATTTATATCATTTTCTTTTCCTTGCATTATATTTATTAAGCATTGCTTATAAACTTGTTCTGCATTATATCTTATCATTACTTCTATGTTTTGCTTGAATGTATATCCATTATATAAAGGCTGGTCTAACAAATATAAGAATAACGCCATTTCCAAAATAGAAATTTCTTTTTTCTTTTTAATTTGCTTCTGTCCTTCTGAATAATAATAATTTATATCATCATACATTATTTGTTTTTCATATTCATCTAATTTACTTTGTTCTTCTATATATGCTCCATATATAAGCAATTCTAATATTTCACTATTTTTAACTCTAGTTCTACTGTATATATTCTTCGCTAATGTTCCAAAATATCCTTTTAAAAGACCTTTATCTTTCCATTCTTCTATGTATGTGTTTGTTGCTTTTTTAGTTTTATTATCTGCTATGCTATATAGATTATCATTATTTAGATTTAAAGTTTTGAATATCATCTGCAGGTTGTTTTGTGTCTGTTTGTTTATTCTTTGATATATTTGTTTTAATTCCTTTATTTTGGAATTGTGGTAATCCCATATCTTGTCCATTTTGTTCACTTCCTAATATCTGCATATTCTTTATATTGTTTTGCATATTCTCTTGATTTTGAGTTTCAATTTTATTCTTTTCACTTGTATAATCTAATCCCAATGGCAATCTTTCTGTTATTGTCTCATCACTTGCTAATCCTCTTAATTTTAGCCACATGTCAATTACTTCACTTTCGTTTGCTGGTAAATTAGCAGGTAAATCAATTGATACATCTCTAAAATCAAAATTAGTACCTTTCTTTAGATTTATTCTATTAAATATTAATTCCCATCTTCTTTTATATCCCATTTTAAATTGTTGTATTAAATTTATTGTCATCATCATTAGACTAAAGAATTTTCTATCAATAGCACTTGCATTATCTGCATTTGTAAAGCCTAAATCAAATGTGTTTGGAACTCCTGCCATCATAAGTATCAAATCGATATATGTTTTTAATGTGTTTTGTATACCACTGTCATTAATTTCTTTTAATACCCATTCAGCTCCTCCATTATTTTTATCTGGAAAATATAATGTTTTAGATTTTCTTACATTTTCATCTTCAACTTCTCTTGCAGGATTTAATACATCTCTAGTTTGCGTTTCTCCTTTATCATCAGTATATTGTTCTTGTATTACCATTTCATTTTCAGGTGAATAACCATAGACAGCCAGTTTTGCTAATTCATCATTATATTCAAACATATTACTTGTATTTTTTATTAATTTTTCATACTTTAAAACTGTGTCAACAATGCTTTCAAATATACTTTCGTCTGTTTCTATCGCAAATCCTGGTACATCTCCCCAATTATGATTTTCATATTCTGTTTTTAATTCTATATATCTATCTATATTTTTCTTTTCATCTTCATTAAATACTTGTCCATCTGTTGCATATTTTCTTGTTCCATTTATATCTGTTATTTCTACTACTTTTCTACTTGTAGAATTTACATTCTTTTCTTTTACTATTCTTACAAATCCAAGTAAATTTCTAGGTACATTGTAGTCCCATATCGCAACGGTTTGCATTGGGTCTAATTTTGAATATACTATTTCGTTATTTTCATTTTCATATATCAACTCATAACAACCTCTTAGTCCTAAAGCATCACACATTAAATTATAATGTTCTACTTCATCATCATTAAATCTAGTAACAAAGTCAATGACTATTTCCATTTTCTTTTTATAATTTTTATCAGTTATTTCTTTATCAAATAATTCTTTTATTATTTTTATTTTCTCTTTATCTACTGTGTCGTTCACTGTATATACTGGTGCTTTTCCTCCTAAGAATCCACTCGCTATCAACCATATGTATTTTTCGAATGTTATATTTTCCTTTTTTCCATTCAAACTAAATACTATATTGCATAACTTTGTTTTTCTATGTATTCTTTTCCACAATTGTTTTCTACTATTCAATTCTGGTTCTATCATATCTACTAATTTGTATATATCATCTTCTTTTATATCTACTAAATTACTTATTTGTATCATAATTAGCCTCCTATTATTGCTTTGTGCCTATTTGTTGCTATTTTCTTCGCCATTTGTATTGATTTTGTTTTACCTTTTTTCTCTGTGTTGATATAAAATTTGAAATGTTCTTCATCTTTAAAAAAAAGACCAATTGTACCTACTATTATTGGCACTGTTTGGTCTTGTGACAAATCATCAACTATTATTAATTCATCTTCATTATTGTTCCACATTTCTTTAAATTTATTAATATATTCTTCTATTTTATCTTCGCTATTATTTGTATATATAATATAACTTGTTTTCATATCTTCTCCTATAATATAGATTTATTACTAAATTGTATAATATTTGGTCTTGAATGTTCATATACTCCTGTTAAACAATCTTCAGCATCATCGTGTTCGTTTTTACCTGTTCTTGTGTAATGTTTTATGTGTTTTGCAAACTCTGGAAATCTATCTTCCCAATTAATAGGAAAATATATATTATTCATTACTGCTGTTGAATTGCTTAATATTCTTGCCTGTTTATTTTCACTTTGATGAAACCAATTTATTTTGGTGTGTATATTCTTTAATTCCTTTAATTCTTTTTGTACATTTCTTGCAAATCCTCTACCACCATTGTTACTTTCTATATTTGCAAATCCTACTCTGTCTTTCGTTAGCATTTTTGCAACTGCTGGTTCTGTTGTCTCCATTGCTTCTTGTGTATATATAATATCTAATATGTAGTATTCATTATTATACATTTGATAATCTATTGAACATAAATAATCATTTCCTTCATCAGCAGTGTCTGTATAATTCATAATGTAATGTGCTGGCGGAAGTTTCTCATATGTTTTAAACTTACTATATAATCTATTCTTTATATCTATTGGTTCTTGCTGATAGTTTGCATATATTATGTCTTTGTTCATATTTTTAGTTTTTAAATTATAATCTTCTTTGTTTAACACTTCTTTACAAAGCATTGAACCATCATCTTGTATCGCTTTATAATTAATATGCCTTACATTATCAAAGTTCTCTAATACATATCCTGCCAAATCATTACTTGCCCATCTTGTCATTATTATTATCAATTTAAAACCATTCTCAGTTCTAGATAACATTGTATTATTAAACCAGTCTATTTGCTTTTGTAATACATTATCGTTATATGCCTCTTGTACATTCTTTATTAAGTCATCTATTATCATTAGTGTGCAACCAAATCCTGTTGCTGTTCCTGTTGGTGATGTTGCTAAATAATTTGCTTGTCCACTTCCTTCTAGTGCCCATTTGCTGCTACTAGCTTCTCCATATTTAATTTTTGTATTTGGAAATATATCATTATATACTATAATCCCTTCTGTTTTTTTTGATGCTATTGTATCTCTTACAGATTTTGCAAATGTTCCTGATAGTGTTTCATTATATGACCCTGTCATTATTTTTTCATTTGGATTAATTCCTAATATCCATTCAACAAACTTTCCTGCTGTTCTTGATTTCCCATGTCTAGGTGGCATATTGATTACACATATTTTTTCATTACTTTTATAGAAATCTTGTAATTGATTACATACATCTTTTAAAAACTCTCTATCTTCTTTGTAAAAATCTGATGCTGTTAATTTGCAATATTCAAAAAAATCACGTCTAGCTAATTCTAAACGTGCCTGTTTTTTTAATTCTTCTTTTATATTATTCATTTAGTATTTTCCTTAATTCTTCGGTTGACAAACCTTCAAAAGGATTATTTATATTTCCACTATGTTCTATTTGTTGTTTATCTGACCAGCCAAAATTATTTTTTAAATTAAATATAATTCCTGTTGTACTACTATCAGTTATTAAATGTTTTTCTAAATAATTTTCAACTTTTAATTTTGCTTTTTTTATAGTGTCGGAAAATTCTTCTTTTTTCATATATTCTGACAATGTATCTCTGCATATATCTAATGCTATACACAGACCTGTTATAGTATAAGGCTCCTCTTTTATATCGCATTCTATAAAATATTTTTCTATTTTATTTTTCATTTCTTCTACTTCTTTATATGCTTTTGGTCTTCCTCTTGACATTTTCCATTCACTCCTTTCATAATAACTTGTTTATGTTTTGATTAATGTTCATCTCTACTCCTTTTAATAAGGCATTGTTTGTCCTTTTATATATTGTTCTACTACTTCATTTATAAACTCATTACTACTTGCAACTATTTCACATATATCTTCACAATTAAATTCTTTTTCTTGCTGATTGTGTCCATATTCATATAACCATACATGCATTAATTCATGTTTTAGCGTTTTTATAATATTAGATTGACTTTTTAGTAATAATATTTCTTGTGTTTTATATATTGTTAATCCTAATATTTCATCTTGTTTTACTTCATTGTTTATTATTGCTTCATCTACTTCTTTTATTATCCACTCTGTATTATTTATTTTGAATTTCATATTTTCACCTTTCTTTTCTCAATTATGTAAATAAACTACCAGTACTTTTTAACTTTATGACAACTTTCGACACCTTTCTCATTTTATTTGTGCTATGCTTTATTCCTTGCGATTTTCGGAAGGAGGATGTTGAAATGAATAAAATTGGAACTATTACAGTATCTGTATTTCAATCTATTAATAAAAACAATACTGCTTTTAAGGTTGAAACAGATAATGAAGACATAGAACAAATTTCTTATGTAATTGAAGATGCGCTTAATGCATTTTAGACTGATTTTTGTCAGTCTTTTTATTTTTATCTTCTTTTACTTTCTTGTAATATTCTTTCATTTTGTATTCTCTTACTATTTCATCTGCTATTTGACTCATATTATTATACCTCTTCTGTACATATTAATTTTCCTTCTGGACCTCTTAATATTTTACAATCTATATTCTTTGTACATTTATTACAATTCTCTTTTTTAAATTGGTTTATTTCTTCTTTTGTCATATGTTACCTCTATCTATTTTTTCTTTTCATCACATAATAAAAGAGCCTATCTTTTGATAAGCCCTTTTGACATTTTTTACATATTTTTTTATTTTGTGTTGATAATTTATCTAACTCATAGTATAATAATTTTGCCATTTAATTTCTCCAATCTGAAAAGAAAGGAGGTCATAAGTACAGATGAAAAAATTTATAAAAATTCTCATTCAACTTTATGTTATAAAATCTATAAAAGACATATTAAAGATGTTTGAATAGTACATAAAGTAAAATACTAGAGTTTGCCGACTCTAGTATTTTTTTGCCATTTTCATACAAATGAAAAATTTATAAAATTCTCTTTAGAAATGAGTTCCTTTCGTTCCCTCATCATTTACTTTAATTTAGGTCCCACTATTAGTTTCTTTTCTCATTTCTTCTTATATATTATACTAAAGATATTTTAATAAATCAACACTTTTTATAAAAAAATTTTTTCTCGACTTGACTTTTTAAGTTTTTTGTGCTTTTTCTTTTTAATAATAAAAGAGCTGACATTTAAAACATCAACTCTTGAACGCTATTGTGGATTACCTAATTTTGTCGCTCGGTCTAATGAGATATTTTTCATATCTGCGACAATTTATCTATTATAATTATATTACTTCTAAAAAGAAATTAAAAGGAAGTTTTAGCGTAATTTTAGCGAAGTTTTTTATATTCCTATATTAATTATCTTTAACATACTTTTCATAGCATTATCTCTATATGTTTGTAACTGTTTTACACATTTGTATTTTTCAAATTCTTTAAAATATTTCTTTTCTACATAATCCCATTTTGATTTATCCATGTAATAAGTTTCAATTACAAATCTTTCTTCTTGCGATAATGGATTCATCATATTTTTTACTCTAACTACTTTTTTATTTAAATTAGCTTTATCTATTTCAAGTTTTGCTAATTTTACTTTTAAAAAGTCTATATCTTTTTTATTTATATGCTTTAGCTCTTTTTTATAATTTATTGTTGTATTATAAACTTTGTCAGATATATTATTTGTATTACTATGTATGCCATCATATGTTTGTCCTGCAATTTGCATATTTTCTATTACTTCTTTTTCTGTATCTTCATATACTGTTCCTGCATAATCCAACTCTTCTTGATATTCTTCTATCTTTAATTCGACTTCTGTTAATTTTGCCTCATCTTCTTTATAATCTATTAACATTTTTTCAACATCTTCTTTTATGTATTGCATATCATTTGTACCTCCTATTTTTTATGTATTTTTTGAAAATTCTTTGTTGGTTCTATGTATTCTTTTACTAATCCTAATTCTTGTCTATGAAAACATTCTTTTATATTTGTTTCTATATCTCTATACATTATATAATTTTGATATATTTTCTCCATTATGTACTTTCTGTTATTTTTCTTTATATATTTTGGTATTTTCATTTGTATCACTCCTATTTTTTATCTAAAGTTTCAAAACTTTTTAAGTTTATATGTTTTCCTTCTTCTGTTATTCCATATAAAGTTCCATGAGTTCTCCATGTCTGTTCACAAATTATTTCATTATTATCTAAATCAAT
>JAAWDR010000049.1 GCA_022793875.1 Clostridia bacterium | reverse complement strand
CTTTTCTTGTTGTAAACCAGTCATATAAAAAGAGCCCTACAATAACAAGAGGAACTCCAAATTTATTTATCATTTCTAAAAATTCTTGCATTATAACCTCCTTATCCACATGTAACCAACTATTTCAAAAGGTTGCATGTTATTGTGAGGCTGTCCACCTCCAGCTATATTTGTATCTTCATAAAAATTGTTTTGTTTATATGAAATAGCATTATTTTCGGTGTAAGGAACACTATTTCCTATTAAATCACTTCCTGCATAGCTAACTTTGTGACTATGTGCTGGCTCTTCTTCAATTGTTAGTGTATGCATTTTTTCCCCACCTGTTTTTCCTATTTCATTCATATTTGTATCTTCTTCATCTAAGCCTAAACATACTTTACCTTTTAGTCTTTCCCAAGTTCCAAATCCTAATATAGTACTAGGATTTGTATTTGTTTGTGTTATGTAAATACTTCCAATTGGAAATATTAATTCTAATATATTAATTTCATTTATTTTAAATATTCCATTTACATTAAAAAAGTCTTTTCCCCAATTAAATATAGGTATTCCCTGAGTTATACTATAATTTGGTTGCAATGTTGTAAGTTTATCTACTACATTTAAATAAAATTCATATGATTTTTGATAATTAAAATTTGTTCCTAATGAAATTTTTGAATTTCCATTACTATATGTTTTTTCGTTTATTATTGTTGTTAATATTCCACCATTTATCCAAGTACTACTATTTTTTTCTCTATAGTACCAATTTATATTCAAAGTATTGTTTGTACTTCCAAAATTACCATTAAAATAATTCCCACTAAATTCTATAGCTACTTCTCCTGTTGTTGGTTGTACTCTTTTTACTGTCGCATTTATTGATAATGGTATATAATTTACTACTGTTGGTTTTAATGTTACTGATTTTGTATATCCTCTGCTGTCAGTTACAGTTACTACAAATGTATCTGTTTCAACATTTGATATAGAAATACTATTTCCTTCTACTAATGAATTATTTACTTTTTTACTACTTATACTTGCACCATTTTTAGCATTTGTCGTTATTGTTATCTTTGCTGTAGATTTGTATTTTATTAATTTTGTATTGCTACCTGTTAAATTTATTGTATCTTGATTTGTATCTACTAATGTTGCTAATAATGTAGGTTTACATCTATTTTCACTTGTGGTAGCATAAAAATCCGAAAAATTTCTTCCTATTTCTGTATCGCCATTGTAAGTTATACATTCCATTACACCTATACCTATTTGAGCATTTGGAATCTGTGTATATAAACTTGATGGTATTGTCCAGCCTATTGTTGTTTCTACTGTCTTTTCTATTATTGTTCCTTGTAAGTCTCCAAAATGCCATATCAATGTATGTTTGAAATTCGAACTCGCTCTATTTACAATTATTGTAGCAACTTCTTCTATATTTGCAGTTGTGCATGATATTGATGAGGCTCTTGGAATTGTTGTTAAAGTTAGTGTCCCTCTTGGGGTAAAGTCTCCTGGACTATATGAATTTGTTTGAAAATCTAGTACTGCACTACATGAAATTGCTTTGCTTCCATCGTCGTTATGAGCAATTGTCATTGTTCCTTCACATATAGTTTGTGTTGTATTGTAACTTTGTGAACTATATCTTCCATTTCCACTTTTAACTGTTGTTCCATTTATTGTTACTGAATAACTAGCAGTTAAATCGCTAAATCTTCCTGAACTACCCGATTTTAATTGTAGTCTATATCCTATGTTACTTGTATTATTTCCAACATCATAAGAATTTTCCCAAACGCTCAAAATTCCCGAAAAATGTGAAGCATAACTACCACCATTTATTCCTCCATTTTGTATAAAATCCGCCATCTTAGCCTCCTACCCAAAACACACCAGTACCATTCTCGTAATCTTCTATTCTTGAGTGTGTCCCTATTGTTAAATATTTCTCGACAGTCATATTTTTCGATTTTACTATTGTTTCTCCTGTTTTTTCATCATATCCTGCAAATAATAAATTTTCTTCTGAACTTCCTGTATTATCTTTAACAGCTAACCCTTTTTCATTTAATGTAGATTTTGTCTTTGCATTTGTTTTTTCTATTGTTAAACCTTCGTTATCAAATGTATATCCTGTTTCTGTTTTTACTTTAGATACTCCATTTACTTGTAAATCTTTAACTGTTTTTATCGCAAAATCTGTATTTGTTTGTATTGTTTCTACTTTGCTTTGCATTGTTATCAAATCATCGTTCTTAGCTACTTTATCAAATTCTTGTATCATTTTTTGATAATTATTATGTATGTCTACTGAATTACTTTCTACTCTTTGTGTTATATTATTTGTATTTAATTCTATTTGAGTTAATTGTGTATCATATTCACTGATTTTACTTGCTAATCCCTCAATTCTATCTACAGACATAACACCTGTACTTATAAATTTAGCATTTATTTGTCCATTCATTGTTATAGCAATTTCAAAAGGTCCTTCATAACCATTTGAGCTAAATCCAAAACCACCTAAACCAAGTCTCCAAACATTTTGTGCATTTTCTTTTGGTAAGCTATCTAATATAAGCAATTCATTGTCATCTATATATAATTTTCCATTTTTATTTAACGAATTTATTAATTTAGTTTGTTCATTTATGACAGATGTTTGTTTTGATACTGATTGACTTACTTGTTCTATAGTATTTTTTATATTATCAAATTTGGTCTTTATATCCCTTTTAAAATTTCCAAAAGTAATACTTTTTACTTTTTCTGAAATAACATCATATTCATACTCTAAAACCTCAGTTAAAATTTCTGCAATTGGATGTAAAACATGAACTGTATCTCCGATTTCTAAAGTTTGATTTATATCTGATTTTACTGTATAGCTTATTTTAGGATGTTTATTTTCTTCTAAGTAATCTGTAGCATTTTTTCTTAATTCTGATATTAAATTTTCTTCTGTTTGTTCTTCTGATTCTAGTTCTGTTTGAAATTCTATTTTTCTTGTATATGGCTTTTCATATTTAATATCACTTTCTAAAAACGTTTCAGGAAGCATAAGTTCATCTCGACCAACAGGACATATCTTTGTAACTACACTTGTCCAATCTTCAAAAACTTCAATGTGTTCCAAATTTTTTCCATATATTACACTTTCTCCATTATCATTTCCTACTTTCTGTAAAAAGCTGACGTTCCAATTATCTGCGTCAAATATTCCACTCATTCGTTCTTCTAATATAGCCCATGCCTCCAATAAAGTTTTTCTTATAAAATATGAAGTATTTACAATTTCTACATTTGAAAACATTTTAAAAGGACTGATAATATCAGTCCTTTCATTTATATAATTCAAACTATTTATTCCATTCAAATTTGTTGGCCTTACGTCTAATAAGAAATAATCTTCAGCATCAAACATTACATGCTTTGCTCTGAATGATATTTTTCTTGCTGTAATTGTAATATTTTCATCAATTCTAAATGCTTGCGGATTTAGTTTTGATTTTGTTTTTATTACACATAGCTTGTCTTTTTGAATATATTCTTTATACTTAATAGGTATTTCTACTTCTATGTACCAGCCATTTAGAGATTTCTTTTTAAACTCTTTACATTTTATTGGATTAATGATTATATTTCCTGCTGTAAAAAAATCTTTATCATTTGCATTAAAAATTTTTATCATAACCATCTATCCTTTCTTAAAATTTTTATTATACAATCTCCATCGTGCATTATAATATTATTATCTCCTATATTTAATTTTGGAAAATCGTATCCTATTGAAATATTTCTATTTCTGTTTAGTCCTTCATATTTTACTGTTTTTTCTTCACAATCTATTTCTACATATTCATCATTATTAAAATTATATTTAAATCTAATATTATTTATAGTTAGCTCAACCGATTCTGATATAATTTTTTCTAATCTTAAAATAGGTCTACTTTGTATATTGCCTTCGTTTTCTATTTTTTCATTTGTAGTTGTAAAATATGTACCTTCAAGAATAGTACTTACTTCATCTGTACTATATATATGAGTTATATTTTTGTATGTTTTTGCTTCGTTGTCTATTTTGTCTAATATTTCAATTTGTTCTTCTGTACATTCGATATCTTCAGGTTCTGCTAATACATAATCTATGTATACTGGTGTACCTGAATTGTATTTTGAAGCCAACCAAGCTTTAAAACCTTCTACACTTACATTCGATAATCTGCTATTTAGTATTATAATACTTATTATATTATCTTTACTTATATCTCTTATTGATATTGTTTCTTCTGCTGTAAGCTCACTTTGTTTTATAACTTTAAAATGACTACACATAAGCACAGAACTATTTTTCATGTCATGTTTTCTTGTTGTAAATCTTGAAATTGTTTCATTGCTATCTGACATCATTGCAAATTCTTCAGTTCCATCAAATATGTATCTTTCTCCAAAATGTCTCTCATACCTTTTTCCATTTTTTCTTATAAATGTATCTTTATATGTATCTATTTTTCTAAATGACTTCTGTGTTGGTATTGTGTAAGTTTGTGATTTGTGTTCTTCGTAGTCTGTTGTTTCGCCTTCTTCAATTTGAAAACTATCTAAATCATCACCTCGTCCATCTATATAAGAAGGTACAGATATTCCTATATAAGCACAATTTTCAGATGTTGTAAAATTGCTAGTATTTTTATATGCTCCTATAACTTTAATTATTTTTAGGTCATTGTCTAATTCTACAAATCCAGCTGTTGTATTGTTTACGGTATTTCCACTTATACTATATTTTTGGTTTGGTTTTGTTTTAATATTTGAAATGTTCCAATTTAAACTTGTTCCAATCTGTCCAGCTATTGTATAATAAAATCCAGTTCTTGTATTATTCTTATCAAACCTATTCTTATTACACATCTCAAAACTAATATTACCTTGTTCAAATTTGCTATATGGAGTTGGAGTTGAGCCTACTTCTATTTTTATGCTATTTAGAACTTCTTCTCTTGTTACTGTTTCTGCTGAAGCTTCTGAATGCATTTGTAAAATTAGATATTTTGCATCTTCAGTCGTTGTTATTGTTGCATTATTGACTTCATTATTATAAAATAATTTTGTTACAGTATCTTCTAAAACAGGTCTTTTATTGGCACAATCAATTCTAAAACGATTTAAATTTGTCTTTACATTTTTAGAAATAGTATACGTTGTGTTTGCTTTACATTCACAAATTATTATTCTTTCAGTATTAGAATTTATTATTTTGTTATTAGTATTTTCGACATAAGCGTTTAAAATAATTGCATTATCTTTATCAAACAAATTCACATTATCTCCACAACTTTCAATTTTTGAGGGATAGCTTGGTTTTCTGGCTTCTGTTGTCAATGTATACTTTGTATTTAAATTGTTTGATGCATCTATAATTCTCATATATCTTACATTTTTATTTAATATAGTAAATGTCATAGAACTTTCATTTGTATTCATTCTATTATCTTCTTTATCAGATGATAACATTGCTTCTGTAAGCTGATCTCCTAAATATTTCTTATCTTTATCATAAAATCTGTATGCCATGTATAAATTAAAAACGTCTCTTTTTATACTATATAAATTATTTGAATGTACTTCTATAAAATCACTTCTTATTTTTGTTGTATCTGTTTGTTCAATTCCTGTTATATCATTAATTCCACCTTGATCCCAATCATTATTAATTAAATTCTCTGTTATTTCTTCTTGCCTACTATTCCCACAAATTTTTAATTCTTGCAATCTCATATCTGCACTATCATTTAAGCCTATATTTTCGCCTGAGAATGTTTTATCCTTTCTATCTTTTATTAGTAGGTATTCTTCATTTGCTTTATGTTTAAATGGTTGACAATGAAATTTGATTTTTGCTGTTTTAAATCTTACTAATCTTTCAAAATCTATTTGTTCGATTATATTTGCATTATAGTATTTATTTGGTTCATTGCTCATTGTTAACTTTCCAGTCCCATTTAACCAAGAAATAATCTGATTGATATTATATTTTTTTGTTAATCCTATTGAAATTGTTTTATCATAAGCTTGATAACCTTTTTCTTCTATTATATCTCCATCTCTTCCATCTATTTCTATCTTGTCAGCTTTTTTTGCTGGTTTTGAAATAGGAGGTAATTCTTGAACTATTAATCCTTCTATACTGCGACTATCAATATCTTTAAAAATAAAATAATTCATTATACATATACCTCCCTTGTGATAGTTTTTACGACAAATCTTCCAGCTACTTCATCATCTAATTCAATTTTCATAGTTTTTAATGCAGTAATAAATGAATTTGTTAATTCGTTATAGTTTATTGTATTCCTGTCAATATTTTCGAAGCTTGTATTCATTTTTAAATTAGTATCAAGTTCAGCAGGAATTGCATTTTGCATCTGTTTTGTTACATCTGTCATTTCATTTGAAAATCCTACTCCAACCCCTTGAGCCATAAACTTACCAACTTCATCTCTAAAAAGCGTTGATGGAGAATGAATGCCGAAAAATCCTTTAATTCCACTTACTATATTTCCACACCATTCTTTAACTTTTCTTAATAACCAATCTTTTGCATTTTTTATTCCATTCCAAATTCCTTCAACGATATTTTTGCCAATTTCTCCCATATTGGACCAGTAATTTTTAAATCCATTAACGAGAGAAGTTATTATTTGTGGAATTTTACTTATTAATTGAGGTATTGCTTTTATTAATCCTTCCGCTAGTTTTATAATTAATTTAATGCCTGCCTCTAATATTTTAGGAAGGTTATTTGTAAGTGCATTTATTAATTTGTCAATAATAACAGGAATTTTTTCTATAAGATTTGGTAATGACTGTATAAGTCCATCTGCTAATCCTATTATTAACTGAATACCTGCATCTATTATCATATCAATATTATCTAATAATCCTTCTGCAAGTGTTATTATAGCTTCTAGTGCTTTTGGTATTAATTCGGGTAATGCTTGTCCTAAACCATTAATTAATTGTGCTATTCCTTCTATTCCTGCTTGAATTAAAGTTGGTGCTACCTCTATCAAATCGCTTAATAATGAATTGATAATATCAATTGCTACATTTAATAGTTCTGGTAAATATTGCTGTATTCCGTTTACTATAGTCATTAAAGCATCTTTACCAACTTCTAATAGTTGTGGTAATGATGATTTGATATCTCCTAATATTTGTGGGATTGCTTCTTTAGCTATTCTTGTAACATTTTTAACTACATTTGTTACTGCATCTGAAACTTGACTTAAACTTCCTGAACCACTTAAAAAATTTTGCCACGCCCCTTGCATTCCTGACATACTTCCTTGTAAAGTCTCTGTTGCTTCTTTTGCTGTTGTTCCTGTTATATCTAATTCTCCTTGAATTACATGTATTGCTTGATATACATCGTTTAAATTATTAATATCATATTTTATTCCTGTTACTTTTTGAGCGTCTGATAATAATCTTTGCATTTCTGTTTTAGTACCACCATAACCTAATTTTAGGTTATCTAGCATAGTATAATTCTGTTTTGCAAAACCTTGATATGCATTTTGTATTGATTCCATTGAAGTTCCCATTTTGTTTGCATTATCTGACATATCAATAATTGCCATATCAGTTACTTCTGCAACTTTTGCTGTATCTCCATTTAAACTTTGTAATAAACTTGCACTAAAACTTGTTGCTGTTTGCATATATTCAGTTGCTGATAGTCCTGCTGTTTTATAAGCATTACTTGCATTTTTTATTACTGCATCACTATTATCTTTAAATAATGTTTCAATTCCGCCTATTTGTTGTTCTATTTCTCCTCTAGCATCTAATACTGATTTACCTAATTCTCCCATTTTAGAAGCTATTTCTTTTACTGCTGTGCCTACTGCTTTTAATCCACTTGTTATAACATTCCCTAAAATATTTGCTTTTAAGATATCTCCGAATTTTAACGTTTCATTGCTTGCACTTTTTTCAGCATTTTCAAAATCTTTTATGCTGTCTGTGTTTTTCTTTGTAGAGTTTTCTAATTTTTCTGCTGTATCTACTAATTTTTCTTTAATTGCTTTGCCTAATTTTGTAGGATGTTGGACTGCGTCTGCAATAGAACTTCCAAATTTCTTAACATTATCTATGTTTGTACTGACTTTTTCTTTTAATTCTGTCATTCTAATATTTAAGTCATTCTTTATTGTTTGTCCTAAATTGCTTGTTCCACCTACAGTTTTTAATAGTTCTGATGTAAAACTTCTAAAACTGTTTATAGTTGTTTTATTAGTATTACTAAATTGTTCATTTTCTTTTTTTGCATTTTTGAGTTCTTCTGAATTATTTTTTAATTCTTTATTTAATAAATTCAATTCAGTTTGCGCACTATTTAATTCATATTGCCATTTTTTTGTTGTTTCACTATCTTCATTTGTTTCGTTCTTTGCTTCTGAAAGCGCTTTTGTTAAAACATCAACTTTATTTTTTTGTTCTGTTATTTTTTTATTCAATATTTCATTTTGTGATGTTAGATTATTAATAGATTTGTCATTTAGGTCATATTGAGATGCTGTAAGCTTCATTTCACTACTTAAAAGTTTTAAGTTATTAGAAATTTCTTTTAATGCTTTTCTGTATTCACTTTCTCCAGTTAATTTAACTGTACCACCAAAACTTCCTGTCATATTGCCTCCTTTCTACTAGTCAGAAAACATTTCTCCTCTATGATTAGCTTTTTCCTCTAGTTCTTGGTAACTTATTTTTATTAGCGTAAAATCATAATGATTTTTATAATGTTCATATAATTTCATAAACTTTTTTAATGTCATTCTTCCTATTTCTTTTTCTGAAAAATTTAAAAGAGAATGACCTACAAAAAGAAACCACGAGAAATCGATTTTTGTATCATCGTTCTCGTGGATTACACGTTTTTTGAATTATCTTCTATTTTGGTTGATTCTATTACTGTATCTTGAATATTATCTGCTATTTTATCTATTCCTAATTCTGTAATTATTCTTCCAATTTGTTTTTCTGTTAGAAACTCTCTTTTAGTTTCTTGATTTTCGTTTTCTATATCTATTCCTTCATTTATCATTTCTTTAATTCCAAATTTTAAAGCTTTAATATTTATTTCTTGTTTTTTTCCATTTTTATCTTCTTTTTCTTCAGTTAAATCTCCCCATTTTTCAATAGTTTCATATTTATCTTGTATTTTTTCCATAACATTTAAATTAAAAACAAGTGGATATTCTATTTCATTTACTTTTATATGATTTATTTTTGCTTGCATAATTTTCCTCCTATTAGTTTAAAAAGTAGGGCTTATTTTAAAGTCCTACTTTTTTAATTTTGATAATTTTACTTTTGTACTATTACTAAGCAGCTGGTGTTAATAATTCATCTAAATATGTTTGTGCTTCTTGTAAAGTTGCAAATGTTTGAGATTTTTTCCAATCTCCTATTTTCATACCATTTATTTCTTCAATTAATGGCATTACTTTTGCTTCAATAGATACTGTATTAAATTCTATTGATTCACCTTTTGTTTTTGCATCTGCTGTTATACTATTTATTTTTATTCTCGCTAAAAACTCTACTTTGTATTGTTTTACTCCTTTTACCATTTTTGTAACAATATGTCCATATCCCATTTCTGGTGCTGAATTATCTTGATTTTCAGTTATTTCTTTTTCTGTAATTGTGCAACCTTTAATTTTTGAATATGTTTCATCATCTACATCATCTAATGTAATAGAAAGTTTAGCTCCAGTAAAAGTGCTATCGTATTCTGCTAGCATATCATCTGCATGTAAAGAAGCTTCACCTCTATCTTCTGATAATTTCGCATCAATCATTCTTCCTAGTACTGGAACTTTGTTATCTGTTAGTGCTTTATATTTTTTAGTAGCACTATCTATCAAATTATATCTTGCATTTCTTAAACCTATATTTGCCATAATTAAATTCTCCTTTCTTTTTTGAATGTACATGTTCTATGATATAGTTTTGTATCTTCTTCATACATTTCTATACTATCTCCATTCCATATCCATTCATTTTCTTTCATTACTTTTTTTATAGAACTCATTAAACTTAAATAATTGCTTTCGCTATAAATATCTATATCTACTATAACTTCACTATAATCAATTTCATCATCACTTGCATAAAGAGGGTCTTCAGAAATAATAGTCCATACTACATAAGTTTTTTCCTTTCCTTTATATTTTAAATGTGAAACTGGAATTTTTAATTTCGATAATACTTTTTTTATTTCACTTTCCATAAATTACTCCTTTGGTAAATATTTCTCTTGAACTTTTTGCATAATTTCTCTAATTTTATTTTTATTAAATGATGGTCTTATAAAAGGTTTCTTCTTTTCTCCACTCGATGTACCATATTCTCTTGCTGTAACAACTAAAGGAATTGGAATACCTTCATATTCATAATTTGTCTTTTTTCCACTTTTTAGTTTTCTTGTCTGTTTGAATGTTTTTCCATCTTTAGTAGTCATATAACCATAAAAAGCAACTTTCGTATTAATTCCATCATCACTTTTTGTTTTGTAAACTTTAGTTATTTTTAAACCTTTTAATATTTCATTACTATTTTTAAATACTTTTTTAGTTCTATTTTCTATTTCTCCTTTTACAAATTCAGCACTAGCTTTAGTCATTTCACCCATCATTTTTTCACTATTAGAGTTTAATCGTTCAAATTCTTTTATTAAATCATATGGAAGTTCACTTTCCATTCTAGCCATTATTTTGTTACCTCTTTCGCTTGAATTTCTAATTCTACACTTTCTTCATCTATATTGTTTAGATATTCTATAGTATAAATTTTATCGTTATACTTTATTAACATGTCTCTTGTTATTTCAGTTTTAGGATAACGAATTGTAAAATTAGTATAAGCTTTTTCGAAATCAGAATTACTTGTAATTAAAGTAAAACCTTTTGTGGTTTTTACGCTTGCAAAAGGTTTGAGGATAACAATTTCTTCTTTGTTTGAGAATCCATCATCATCCTCTGTTTCTTTTGATGTTACAATAGATATTCTTTTATTATACTTTCCAGCATTTATCATAAATTATTCCTTGTATGCATATCTAAAATTGTTTGCACTGTTTTGTTTATGTTTTTATTATCAACATACATTGTACGATTATCATACATATCCTGACATAAAACATAAACCACAATAACAAAATCCGAATATGAATCTAATGTTTCTATTTCTTCATTTTCGGATTTTTCAGGTATGCCTGTATAATTTGAAATATAGTTTTTGGCAATATTTAAGTATGTTTTGAGTTCTGTTTTTTCCTGCTCGCTAACTTCTGATATTCTTAGATAGTTAGCAAGTTCGTTTTCAGTAATTTCACTTACTTTTTTTATTTCATTCATTCAAAATCCTCCTTTTGAGGTTATGCTTTTGCTGGGTCAGTAGCTCCTGTTACAGCAACAGCTATTTTTTGTGTATTTTCTACTTTAGTATCTAATTCACTATATCCACATACACCAATTGCATGTTGTGTAGCAAATTTTTCAACTAATACTTGTATTTCCATTTCTTCTGTTTCTTTTACAGCTAGTCCTGAAAAATCTCCATAGAATATAACTGGTTTTGATGCTGTTCCTAGTTTTTCAGCATTTTCTGAGCAGTAAACTGGTTTTCCTAATAATTCGTAATCCCATTTTTCATTAAATGCTCTGTTTAGTATATAATTTCCATCACTGTCTTTTAATTTTCTAATAGCTTTTCTTGTTTCTCTATTCATAATCCAGTAAGCTTTAACTTGAAATGCGTCTGGTACTGTCTCTTGAATATCTATCAACTCATCAGCTGTTACACTAGATTTAGCACCTAATACAACTTTCATCTTTGTTGAATCATAAGAACCAACAATACCAGAAATTTTATTAGTAGTACCGTTTATCATTTCTCCTTCATAGAATAATTTAAATTTCTCAGCCATTTTATTTATTACATATTCTGTTAAATTAAAATCACTATTTTTTAATAATGATTTTGAAATTTTTGTTAATGCTCCAATTAAAAATCCAGTCAATTCAACTGTTGCAAATTTTCCTGAATGAGAAACTAATTCATCAAATTCAGTTGCATAAGCGACAGTTACATCATCTGTCGAATCATCATATTTTGGAATTGCTAATGTTCCTTTTGCATTATATTTTGTCGCACTTGCATAAAGTGGAGATATTTCAATTACTTTATCAATTATTTTTTTAACAATTGTTTTTGGTATAACTACTCCATTATCTCCTTTAGTTAAATTAACATCTCCTTCATTTGTTACTACTCCATTTACTTTGTTTCTAATAAAATTAGCAAATGATTTTATGTCCTTTTCTTCTTGTGTTAATTCTCTCTTGTCTTCTACTTTCACTTCTTTTTCTTCCATATTATATACTTTCTCCATTCTTTTTAATGTTTCATCGATATTTTTTATTGATTTTTCTGCCTCATCAAAATCAACTACTTCTTGTTCATTCATAGCTCTGTTTTCTATTTTTGCAGTATTTAAAATTCCTTCCATTTTTTCTTTTAAATCTTGTCTTTTTTCTAATAATTCTTTTTCGTTCATAATTTTTCTCCTTTTCTTTTATAAAAATAAAAAACAACCTTTTTAGGTTGCAATAATAAAAACTAATTTAATTTTTTTAGTCTTTCTTCAAATAATGAAAAATCAACTTTTTTAGATTTTGCTTTTGGACTTTCTTGTTCTTCGCCTAATAGATTTTTTAAATTATTTGGCACATGTCTATATTTTTTAAATATATTTTTATCTACACATGCTGCTACTGCTTTTGTATTATCTAATACATTAATATCGAAATAAATACTTGCTTCAGTAGACCCCATCCAACTTTCTGAATTTATTTTGTCTTGTATTTCTTCTTCTGATTTTATTGCTTTTTTCATGTATAATGGTAACATTGTAGAACTTTCAATTGTATTTAATAAATCAATACATTTTTGAAATTCTAATGAATTTCCATAGCAACCTGCGACTGGCTTATGTATCATAATCATAGAATTTTGATACATATTTATATCATCACCCATCATCAAAAGAAATGTTCCAGCACTAGCACACAAACCATCTACGAAGGTATAGATTTTCGTTCCATTTTCTTTAAGTCTTTGTAACATTGAACACATTGTAGAAGCAACAAATACTTCTCCTCCTGGTGTATTAAGATATATATTTAAATCTGTTATATCTCCTAAATTATCGAGTTCTTTCTTGAAACTTTGTAATCCTACTAAATTTTCATCTTTTTCTTCGGTCCACCAATCAATATCATCTGTTACAATTTCGCCATAAATATATAAATCAGCACTTTTTTGTGGTATAAAATTCTTAATTTCATAAAACTTTTTCACTTTTTACACCTCCTCCCGCTTCCAAATTTAATGCATTAACTTTTTCATATATTTTGTAAGTTGTATTTGTGTTAGGTATAAATATTTCTTTAGTTTCAGTATTTAACAATACATCTCCTAAACCTAAATTAATCATATCTAATCCATCTAATGCATCCATGTCTTCTTTGTATCTGACTTCATTTCTTGTCATAAATCCAGTTTCTATTGCTATTTTATAAGCATCATATCTGTCTTTTATAGAGGTTTTTGCTAATTCAGTAAAATCAGGCGCAAAATAATAAGAACTTTTTTCTTTTTCAAGTAAAAAGTCCCTGTTTAAAGCTGTTGCGAAAGCTGTAGCGATTGGCATTACTGCGTATCTTATAAAATCTTCATTGTTTTTGCTAATATGGAATATGTCTTTTGCTTCATCTGCGAATGTTTTTGACTTTTCATTTAATTGATTTTCAACAGATGTATTTGATGCCTCTTGAAATTCCATCCCATCATTTAAAATTACACAACTTGAATTTCCATTAAAATAATTATTCCATGCCTCTCTTAATGCTTTCATTGCTTTTTCATCTAAATGTTTTTGAGCTTTTAAAAAACCTTTTTTATTTCCATTTGTTTTCATTAAATCTAATTCATATAAAATTCTTTTATATGCTGTTTGTAATGTTTTATTTATTTCTGTTATATATCCTGTTCCTGATGCTCCATCTTTTGAATTTCTTAATAGTTTTATAAATTGAAATGGTTTATAATTATTTGCATTTACTTGCAATTCAAAATTTTTATTTATTGGGTCTAAATTTTTTAATATCGTTATTTTATTATCTTCTACATAATTTAAACCGATAAACCTATTTCCTTTTTTATTTATATACGCATATCCACCTTTTCCTAGTAAATAATCTTCGCAAATAGCCTTTTTAAATTGAAAACCATCTAATGTATCTTTAGTATCTTTATTTATAATATTTACTCTTTCATCTTCAATTTCTTTTGTCTGTTTTTTCTTATCTTTTGTAGATTTTTCATATAATTTAAATGGTATCATTGCAAAACTATCACAAATTAAACTTACAGCACTTGAAATTGCTGGAATTGTTAATGCTTCATCTCTTCCGATTTCTTCGCCTTTCATTAACGCTTTTAATAGCACATCTTCCTGTTCTTCGTTTGTCTTTGATTCTTCTGTTTCATTTTTTACTTTTCTTTTAAATATTCCCATCTTATCACTTCCTTTCGTTTAAAAACTTTGTACAACAAAGCCATCTTCATACATATTTTGTTGTAATAAATATATAGCAATTATTGTACTTACTACCATATCAACCTTTCCAGTTGATTTTTTCTTATTTACATATTTATTTAAATTAGTATCTTCAACGCATTTTGCATTTTGAAAGTTAATTTCATATAACTTATCTCCATCATAACTAAATTTTCGTTGTAAAATGCTTTCTTGTAATAGTTTTGTAGGTTGATGTAATACAGATGAATGCTGTTTTACTTCTACCGTTTCATATCCTGCCGAATCTAATTTATTAGCAGTAGATATGCAATTGTATCTATCATATCCAATTTGTACTATATGAACTCCATATTCTTTTTCTATACTCATTATAAAATTTTCTACAAACTCATATGATATTATTTCATCTCCGCATGCAAAACAACTTCCTTCTTCCATAAATCTTCTATAATCTGTTCTTTCACGCCTATTTTTTTCTTCTATTCTATCTTTTGGAATAAATGCCCATGATTTAGCATAAATCACTTCATCTTCAACAGTTACCATTGAAACAGAGGTATTATCATTAGTCATTGCTAAATCTATTCCTAAATAAACATCTTTTCCTTGCCAATTAAATATTCCTCTAGTATTTTTACATTTTCTTAGTTTGTCGATACTAATAAATTCTTCTCCGCTGTTTGAAGGCATAAAGTAATTCATATTTTTAGTCAAAAATTCTATTCTTTCACTTGGTTTTGCTATTGCTTTTTGTCTTGCTCTTCTTATTTCTTCATAGTTTTCTTCAATTCTTAATGGATTTGCCATCATTATTCCTATATCATCCCATAAATGTTCCTCTGTGGCATAATATACAAGAGCAAATAATCTATCATCTTTTTCTGTTTCTTGATATATTTTCTTTAAATAAGCTAATTCATCAAGCATTATCGACTTATCTTCTGCATAAGCTGTAGTTAATTTGAACATAAGTGGATTTCTTACACTTAATTGTCCTGAACGCATAGCTTCTACATTGGCATTATCTTTCATTGCTCCATATTCGTCAGCAATAAATGCGCTAGGTTTTATAGAGTTATTTCTGTTTGCTTCTGATGTTCTTGGTTGATAAAATGAATGTGTTAAAGTACACTCCATTCTTCCACTTAAAGTTTTTGGTATATTAAAATATTCTAAAACTGATGGACTTGCATTTAATATTTGCGATATCGCTTTCTTTACTTCTCCTGCTAAATCTCTGTCTAAACAAATTGAATAAAATTCTGAATATTCATCTTCTGTTAACATTAAAATTATTATTATTAATGCTGATAAAAATGTCTTAGTATTTTTTCTTGGTATAAATAAATCAACTTCTCTATATCTAAATTTATTAGAATCAGTTTTATATCTCCACCCAAAAATATTTGCAATAAAAAAAGCTTGGAAATTTTCCAAACCTTTGTATATACTTTTACCTACTATATTAAGTCCTGTTGCAAAGTTTAATAATTTTAGTATTCCTTCTATAATGCCTATTTTTTTCGTATCAAAATAATATGGATAGTATTCATTATTTTGTTTATCTAAATCTTCTAAAAACCATTTACATTGTGTTTTTACTTCAAATGTAGTTATTTCTTTTCCAGAAATACAATCTTCAGCATATTGTTTTGCTTTTTCTAATAACATTATGCTTCACCTCGTAATACCTTTAATAGTGGATTATCATCTTTTTCTTGTTTTTTAGGAATACTTCTTAATGCTGATGCGATAGTCATTACATTTTCTTTTTCAATATCTAGCAACATTTTTCTTTTTGACTGTATTTGTTTGTCTATTGATAACATTGAACTCATTATCTTATCAATTGCTTTCGCATATTCAAGCTTGTAAGTCATAACATCTTCATCATAATCCATTTTATCTGTTAATTCTTTTGACTCTTCTTTTAGTTCAAATACTAGTTTATAAAATTCTTCTCTTCTTTCTTCTAAGTCATAGCATTCTGCTTGAAGTAAACAATATCTATTTATAACCGCTTCGTAAATTGCATCATTTTTGTCTATATTTTTAAGTAATTTTTCTATTCTTTTAAACTCTTTATGTGCTATTTTATTTTGCTTAATTTCTTTTCTTTCCTTTAATTCTATATCTGTACTTAAAGACTGTTCTTCTTCTTCTCTTTTCTTAAGTTCAGCTTTTGTACGATGCGATTTTTTTTCAGTCGAAAGAACTTTAAATGGCTTTGTTGGTGTTGGCATATTGTTCACTTCCTTTCTATTTTTATAAAAATGCTGATGTGGGAATTTATTTTAAGCAAAGGTGGGCAGTCCGTGTTGAATAAATTTCCACTTTTAAAATTTAAAATTAGGGGGGATACTTGTTATAATCTTAATTATATATTTTCTTGTTCATTTATAATTTTTTGTACTTCTTGTTTTGGTATTTCTCCGTTTTTCGCACATCTCATGGTGATAATGACATACTGTTAATAAGTTATCATTATCTAATCTTTTATTATAATCTTCATTTATAGGTATATTGTGATGTACTTCTAAATTTTCTGTATTGTATTTATTTACTGTGTTATGTAATCCTCTAATACATATTTGACATAGTCTTAAATCTCTTTGCTTTATTTCTTCTCTTTTATTTCTCCATTTATTCGTATTTCTAAACTTGTCCGCTTCTGTATTGTACTTCTTTCTTTGTGGCTTTTGACTACATATAAATTTACTATCATGTATCTTTCCACAATGTTTGCAACTTTTTAGCATTATTTACTTTTCCCTCCAAAAATATAGCTAATATTGTTCCACATATTATTGCTGTTATTACTATTCCTTGCATTTCAATCACCTCTTTACTACAAAATAAAAAAACACCTTTTAGGTGCTTTTTCGTTTTTATTGTCTTATTGGTGCTCCTGAATTATCTCTATATCCTCCAGTTGCTATTTTAATCATATCTATAATCCATCCTAAACAACAAAAATTAACTGTACATGTTTTTATTAATCCACTTGCTATTCTTCCTAAATAATAATCATGTATTCCAAAAATTCCTCCACATACACATAATATTAATGTTGTTTTTTTACTTCTGTCACTTGTAATAGTAGTATAATTAGCCATATAATCAACTCCTTTTTTATTTTATTATATCACTTATTTATTGTGTTTTTTGTCATAATTTGTCGAAAATCTTTTTTTATTTATATTTTTTGTCTTGTATTTAAAACAATAATTGTATCTATTACATTCTTCACATTTTCTTGTCATGCATTTAGCGTAATCAATTTTATCTTCCATTTTTTTATTCCTCTTCTGTACACATTAATTTTCCTTCTGAACCTTTTTCTATTTTGCAATCTATATTCTTTGTGCATTTGCTACAGTTTTCTTCTTTAAATTGTTTTATTTCTTCTTCGGTCATATTTACACCTTCTTTTCTATCTATTTATATATCGTGTTAAACTTTCTGCATCATATGTTGCTACAAATTCAAATTTTGGATTATTTATATTATCTATTATTGTTTTATTTATACTTTTTTGTACTGCTTCATTAATTAATTCTTGTAAATCTTTTTTCATATTTACCTCTTTCTTATAAATACTATGAAATGATATATTTGTTTTCTGCTTAAGTAAGGAAAAGAAAGCTTTTATTGTACAATTATTATGCTATTCTAAAACAGATAACCTAAGTCTTTTTATATATCACTTCATACTATTTAAAATTTTTAGAACTCACTAGGAAAGTTCTATTGTTTCATTTTATTTCATCTTATTACGAAAGGAGGCTAACTATAGCCAGATTTATATTAATTTACCTAGTATAATTAATAACATAATAAAAGAGCTGACTTTACATCAACTCTTGAACGCTATTGTGAATTACTTAATTTGTCGCTTGGTCTAATGAGATATTTTTCATATCTGCGACTTTTTATAATTTTTCTATTATAATTATATAAAATTATAAGTGCAATTTCAAGAACATAAACAATGCAATTTTGTTGCAATTTTTATATATTTGCCATTTTCAATATTTTTTCTATAGCATTGTCTCTTATTGTTTTTAATTGTCTTTTTTGTAATGACTTATCTTCTTTTTTATTATAATACTTTATTGCTTTCTCCCAATTTTTACCTTTATTATTTATATAATATTCTTCTAATATTGTTGCTTCTCTACTGTCAAGTTTATCGAGCCAATTTTTTACTCTCACAATTTTTTTATCTATTTTTTCCTTTTCTACTTCTAATCTATTTATTTCACTTTGTAAAAATGTTCTATCTTCTTTATTTATATGATTTAATTCTTTATGATAGTTCATTGCTGTATCGTGAACTTTATTAGATATATTGTTTGTATTACTATGTATATTATCATATGCTTGTCCTGAAACTTGCATATTTTCAATTACTTCTTTTTCAGTATCTTCATATACTGTTCCTGAATAGTCTAATCTTTGTTCATATTCTTCAAGTTTTAATTCTATTTCTATTTTTTTGCCTTCATCTTCTTTATGTTCTATTAACATTTTTTCAACATCTTCTTTTATATATGCCATTTCTTTCGTACCTCCTTATCTTAAAAATATATTGTTTATACTTGATACTAAATTACTTAATGATTCTCTGTGTTGATTTATTTTTAATTTTAAATTACTTCTATTTTCATATGATATTTTTTTCTTAAATGTTTTATATTCTTTTTCAAAATCTTCAAATGTTTCTTTTACTCTTTTAAATTGTTCTACATGATTTATCATTTGTATCACTCCTATTTTTTATCTAAAGTTTCAAAACTTTTTAAGTTTATATGTTTTCCTTCTTCTGTTATTCCATATAAAGTTCCATGAGTTCTCCATGTCTGTTCACAAATTATTTCATTATTATCTAAATCAAT
>JAAWDR010000048.1 GCA_022793875.1 Clostridia bacterium | reverse complement strand
TTAACAGGAAGTGGATTATTTGGAAAAGCACAAGATGCAGTAAAATTATCAAAATTAAAAGAAATAGAAGAAGCTGCAAACTTAGCATATATGGAAAGACAAATAGATTCGATAACAGGAGGAGAAAATGCAACAATAGCATCAGCTATTAGTGACTTAAAAGAAAAAGGATATAACATAAAAGAAATAGCAGGAGGAACAAATAGTATAATAGGAATAGCATTAAGTGAAGAAGATATAACAGTAGAAAGAAATACAGAAAAGACAATAACATATACATTTGTATATTCAGATGGAACACTTGTTAGATATTTTGTAGAAGTAGATGGAAAAGACTATGAAATAACATTTAATAATGGAGAAATTAAAGTAAATACAAATGAAACAAATTTAGGAGAAATGGATAAAGAGCCAGAAGTAACGCTAACATCAAGTAATAACAATATAATTGAAGCAAAGAAAACAGAAGAAGGAAAAATAGTATTAACAGCAAAGAATGAAATAGGAGATGTAACAATAACAGTAAAAGAGACAAATAGTAATGTAACAAAAACATTTATAGCAACAACAAGGATACCAATAACAAGCATAACACTATCTCCAAAAACAATAAAAATAGATGAAGAAGAAAGTGCAAAATTATCAGCAATAGTAGAACCAAGTAATACAACAGAAACAATTATATGGAGTAGTTCAGATACAGATATAGCAACAGTATCAAATGATGGAACAATAATGGGGAAAAGAGTAGGCAAAACAATAATAACAGCAACTTATAGAGAGATTAAAGATATATGTAATGTGACAATAACAACTGATGGACTAGAAGTAGTATGGACAAATGACACAACAGCAAATAGAACGATAGATGAAAAAGAAGCAACATATCAAAATCCAATAATACCAGTAGGATTTAGTGCTGTAAATACAGAAGATACAAAATGGAATAAAGATAATGGAGCATCAAGCCATTGGAATAATGGATTAGTAATAAAAAACTTAACAGATGGAAATGAATTTGTATGGATACCAATAGATGGAACAAATGTAAAATATGAAAGATGGTGTACATCAGGAAGAAGTTATTCAGATTGTACAGAAATAGCATCGACAACAGGATTAGATATAGTGAATAATGTAAGTAAATATGGTGGATTTTGGGTAGCAAGATATGAAGCAGGACTTCCAGCTACTATAGATCAAACAATAGCAAATAATACTGTAAGAAATACTAGTGGAAAGCCATTAAGTATAGCAGGAGCTGTGCCATGGAACTTTATAGACTGGAATCATGCAAAAGAAAATGCGGAAAAAATGTATTCAAATGGATATTTGCAAAGTGGGTTAATAAATGGAACCCAATGGGATACAATCATGAAGTGGCTTCAAAATGAAGGAATAAATGTAACAAATAGTGTAAGTTGGGGAAATTATACTGAGAGTTCGATTTCTTTAAGAAATAAAAATAAATATAAATATGTTTGTAATATGGGCACTGAGGAGTGGGTTAGTGCATCGAAAAAAGATTCTAATCAGTCTAAGCTTATTAAAACAGGAGCTTCCGATGCAACGAAAGCAAAAAATATATATGATTTAGCAGGTAATTTGTATGAATGGACTGATGAATATCATAATATTTCTCAATATCGTATTGTCAGAGGAGGAGCTTTTTTACCATGGACAAGTGGAAGAAATGAACCTGCTATATATCGTGTATCAAGTTCTTCAACCAATACTTCAAGATATAATAAAAATATAGGCTTTAGGGTACAATTGTATATTAAATAATAACATTACTAAGAGAGAAATGGAGAGTTTAAAGAAATATCAAGAATTTCATTTGATATTTCTTTATTTTTAATATAAAATGTATCTATAATAATGAAAGAAATATATGCAGATTATTATTAGTAGTAGTAAATGACAAGGTTTATGTAGAAAAAGTTTAGGTAACTAAATATTATGTAAAAAAGTGCACAGTAAAATGTGTACTTTTTCTTGTTTCTAAAAATAACAAAACATATAATAAAAAAGAAAATAAAAACAAAAGAAGGAGATAAGAAGAATGAAGAAGAAGTCAAAGAAAAACAAAGGAATAACATTAATAGCACTTGTAATAACAATAATAATTTTACTAATATTAGCAGGACTATCAATATCAGCACTAACAGGAAGTGGGTTATTTCAAAAAGCCCAAGAAGCAACAAAAATATCAGAACTAAAAGAAATAGAAGAGTTTGCAAGAATATCATATATGGAAAGACAATTAGATGAAATAACCGAAGGAAAAGCATCAACAATAGCAGGAGTAATAAGCGACTTAAAAGAAAAAGGATATGACATAAAAGAAATAGTAACAGGAGAAAATAGTATAATAGGAATATCTTTAAGAGATGATGAAATAATGATGGAAAAAGAAACAACAGAGACAATAACATATGAAATTGTTTATGCAGAAGGAACAGTAAGATATTTTGTAGAAGTACAAGAAAAAGATTATGAAATACTATTTAACAATGGAGAAATAACAGTAAAAACAGAAGAAAGTAATATAGACAAAACAGAAATAGTAAAAACAGAAATAACAGTAGAATCAAAAGATCCAAATGTAGTAAAAGCAACAGTAAAAGAAAATGAAGAAAAAATAATATTAGAGTCAGGAGCAACAGGAGGAATAGTAGAAGTAACAATAACAGAGAAAAATAGTAATGTAACAAAAACATTCAATGTAATAGTAAAAGAACCAGCAACAGGCTTAACAGTAACACCAACGGAGGCAAATGTAATGAAAGGAAATACAATAAAATTAACAGTAACTCTTGAACCAAGCAATGCGACAGATAAAGTAATATGGAGTAGTTCAGATGAAAGTATAGCAACAGTGTCAGAAGATGGTACAGTAACAGGAATAGCAATAGGAACAGCAACAATAACTGCAAGATGTGGAAATTTTTCTCAAGAGTGTAATGTGGTTGTAGAGAAAAAGAAAGTGATGTTAGGTGATCTTGATGGTGGACGGATTATCTATGTCTGACATTTTTATTACAACATGGTCAAATGGATGTGAAATAAATCCTTGGAATGGAGTAAATAATGCAAAGAGGTTTGGAAATAGTTTTAGACACATGTGGAGTAACCCGGCTATAGCTGGATATGATTGGGATATCGATAGGTTTATGGAAAAATATGGAAATTTTAACAATTTTGGAGGTAGTGCACATGTAACGGTTTCTTCGACAACGGACACTTGTGAGTTAGCGATAGTTTTATGCGTTAAAAATGGAGACGATTTAGAAGAAATGGAAAGAATAAGCTTGTTATCAAGGGCTTGGGGAGAACGAAGAACACAATTTTATGTTGAGAATATTGGGGACAAAAACATTGATGTTGTGAGGTTTGAAATCCGCGGATGGCAGGATGATATGTATCCGTGCCCTTGTCCCTGTCTGGAGTTGACTGGAATTTTCTTCGAGGATTGAGCAGAAATATTAAAGTAGGAGATGGTTAGATGAATATAGTTTGATTCTGGAAATTACTTTTCATAGTATTAAAATTGAATATTAAAAAGTAAAATCAAAATTTTAGAATAAAAAACAAAAACCAACAAATACTAAAAGTAGGAGTTGGTTTTAATATGTTAGAAAATTATATAAAAAACACAAAAGAAAAAGATCAAAATATGCAACCAAGCACACAACAAGGATTTAACTTTAGAACAGACTTAGCATCAGAAAGAAGAGATTTATACAGAAAAGCAAACAGTATAGAAAATGAAATAAATGGAATAGAAAGCGAAAAGGAAGAAATAAACGAAAACATAACAGTTGAAAGAGTAAAAATAACAAATGAAGAAGGAGAAAAAGCAATAGGAAAACCACAAGGAAACTATATAACAATAGATATAAAAAAATTAAGAATAGCACAAGAGGAAGATATAGAAAAATCAGCACAAACATTATCAAATGAATTAAAAAGAGTAATAGATTTGCATATAGACAAGCAAGGAGAAATTTTAGTAGTAGGACTTGGAAACATATATGTAACACCAGACAGTTTAGGACCAAAAGTAATAAATGAAATAGAAGTAACAAGACATATAATAAACTATTTACCACAATATGTAGAAGAAGGAACAAGAATGGTAAGTGCAATATCACCAGGAGTTTTAGGAACGACAGGAATAGAAACATTAGAAATTTTAAAAGGAATAGTAGATAATATCAATCCAAAACTTGTAATAGTAATAGATGCATTAGCATCAAGAAGCATAGAAAGAATAAGCAGTACAGTACAATTATCAGATACAGGAATAGTACCAGGAGCAGGAGTTGGAAATACAAGAGCAGAAATAAGTAAAGCAACATTAGGAATACCAGTAATAGCAATAGGAATACCAACAGTTGTAGAAACAGCAGTACTTGTAAATGACTCTTTAGATTTATTTATAACCAAATTACAAGAAGAAGCAAAATCAAATGATTATTTAAATCAACTTAAAGAACAAGATAATTATGAAGAAATAAAAGAAGCATTACTTCCAAGAGATTTTAACTTAATAGTAACACCGAAAGAAATTGATGATTTAATAGAAAATATGACAGAAGTAGTAGCAACAGGAATTAACTTGAGCATGTGAGACACTTGAGACAGGCTAAAAATATCTCACTTTTCTTGTCAAAATTTGTATATTATAAAATAGGTATAAAAAGAAACCAACAATACAAATGTACGAGTTGGTTTTATTTTTTTATAGAAATCTTTTTTAAATTCATTTTACTATTTTTCGAATTTTTATAAATTTTGCAAATATTACAATCAGTACAAACTTCAACCTTATTCTCAAAAATTAATCCAATAGTATGAATAAACTCATCAACACAATTATCAATAAGATGAACATGAATTTTTTTAGGAAGAAGAGTAAGAAGAGTATTTAAAGCATAATCATTAGAAGAAAAAGTAATATCAGACAAATACTTAGCTTTAAAAATATCATCATCAATATTTATCACATTTTTATTTTCATCAAGCAAAATAGAATTCTCATTAGTATAGATCAAGTGAACTAATTCACAATTAGAAATATGAGAATTTATATACATTTTTAGCAAAGAAACAAATTCAAAATATTCCTTTTCAATAACATAAGTATTTACAGCATCATCAATAATATTTTCCAGAATTAATAAATATTCAAATAATCTAAAATTTATAAAACCAGTTAAAACCAGTGATCTATGATCTTGTAAATAATTTGAAAAAGCATCTATTAAGCAATTATATTTTTTATTAAAAAGTTCATTAAAATTATCAGCAAAAACATCAAAACAAATATCCAAAATATGTTTTCTCTCATCAGAATTAAAATAAAAATAATTTTTAATAATCAAATTTTTTAAAAAAGATTCTTCTAATTCATCTATAACTAAACATGATAAAATACAGGAAATTTCATGAACAAATTGTTTATCATCATTTCCTCTGTAATGTATAATTACATTTTTATAATTTTTAAATTCATTTGAAGAAATAACTATTGGTTCAATATCTATATATTCTAATTCATTTAGTAGATAATTTAATAAATTTAAATTATTAGTTTTTATACACAAAGATTTCATGAAATTCTCCTCTCTTACATATTATCTACTAAATTTTCAAAACTTATACATTATAATATGCAAATGGGGAGAAAAAGTGTGTCAAAAGGGACGCCCTTTTTTGACACAAATTTGGACCAAAAAAGGACGTCCCTTTTGACACACTTTTATCTATATAGATTGTAATCAATATCTGGAAAAACACAATCTTTTTTAGAAATATCCTTCAAAAAATCTTCATCAATCTCATCATTTTTAATTTGATAATATAACTTATTAAAACGACCAATATGATCTTTAATTCTCTTCTTAGCATAATCAACCATAGTACCATTAGTAATAATAAATAACCAATCACTACTTTGAGCCAATAATAATTCTCTAGCACATTGATTTAAAGCCTTTTTCTTTAAACCTTTAGCATAAGGATAATTATAAGCCAATTCACACATTCTATCACCAGCAACATGTAGATGCTTGTGAGCATAGTCATTTGTTTGATTAAGCCATACTTCACTATAACCATTTGCACCCCAACTAGAACGACAAGGTGATGCTACTTGAATTTCAGGATATTTATCAATATATTCAGATGGTGTAATTAATTGGAAATTACAATCATCATAATAAATTTTCTTAAATAAAATATATAACCAATATGGACCTTCATACCACCAATGCCCATAAAGCTCAGCATCATAAGGACATAAAATAATAGGAGGCTTATCCATAACTGAAGCTATGTCATTTATTTGATTAGTTCTACAATCTAAGAAATGACCTGCTTGCTTTTGAGCTGAATCCATTGCCCACTGAAGGTCATAATAATCTTTATACTCAGTTTTTCCTGTAATTCTATGATATTTAATACCTGTATGAACTCTAACTCCATTATGAGCAATATAAGGTTTAATATAATCATAATCAGCTTCATAACCAATATCACGGTAGAATTCCCTATAATTGAAATCACCTGGATAACCATTTATAGAGCTCCATACTTGTCTTGAAGACTCCATGTCACGTCCAAAAGCAACTACACCTTCAGGAGAAACTATAGGAGAGTAAGTACCATAAATAGGTGTAGGATCAGCATACAAAATGCCATGTGATTCAGTAATTATATAATCAATTCCAAATTCCTTCAAATATTTATCAGCTTCTGGTACATATCCACATTCAGGAAGCCAGATACCACGAGGTTTTCTTCCAAAGTATCTTTCATAAGTTTGAACACCAACAGCTATTTGAGCCTTTACAGTTTTTTCATTGACATACAAAATAGGAAAATATCCATGTGTAGCGCCACAAGTGATAATTTCTAAAACTCCAATGTCTTGGAAATGCTTGAATTGACTAATTAAATCACATTTATAAACATCTTTAAATAAATGTAAATCATTAGAATATCTATCAAGATAATAATGAGATAACTTGTTTAATCTTTCATCACCAGCAGTTCTAATAACTTCTTTTTCAGAAAGATCAATTAATTTTTTTAAATATTTAATATATTTTCTTTGTAACAATTTATTATCTAACATTGAAAGAAGAGGTGGAGTCATAGACATTGTAATTCTAAAATCTACCCCTTCATCAACTAATTTTTGAAAATTTGTAAGTAGTGGTATATATGTTTCTGAAATCGCTTCGTATAACCACGATTCTTCTAAATAATCATCACTTTCAGGATGATGTATAAATGGAAGATGTGCATGTAATACAAAACTTACATAACCTTTTTTTTGTTGCATTTTTATTTCTCCTTTTAAAATTTGGTCAAAATGGAAATACCTTTTTGACCAAATAAATATATAATTTTATTTGAATTGAGATGATATATGTGAAGAAGGATTTGACAAATTATTAAAATCATTTTCATTCTTATATAATTCTTTATAAATATCGTAAATATCATAAATTTTTCCCATATTTCTTATAAAAGAAAGAGAAGATATAGGCTTTTGAATTTCCTGTTGTGTTTTTATATTTCTAAAATAAATCATTTTTTGAGAAGTATTAAATAAAATATGATCATTAGGAGATTCAATTTTATTAGAAGATGCTATATAAATATAATCAGACTTTATTTCTGAATGAATGTTTATAGGACGTCTACCAAGTTCAATTCTATAATTTGATTTACTATCATTTATATGTAAATACCAACTATTTGCAAAATCATTTATTTCAACTTCAAAGCTATAATTTAAATTGTCATTATGAATTATTAAAACAGGTCTTGTTGTTTCAAAAAAGTTTTCCCCATACTGTTTTTTATAATTTTCTATATCATTATCTGAAATTTCCCAATATATAAATAATGTTTTTGGTGTTTGTGCTAATACTTTTACAACTGTTTGATTGTATTTTTCTGGTAAGTCATAATATTCATTAATTGCAGGCCTAGTTTGCTTTTTTCTTGTTGTTGAGGCTTTTGTTGATTTTTTTGAAGTTTCCTTTTTTGCTGTTTTGCTAGAGGTTGAAGCTTTTTTAGTTTTTGTGGATTTTGATGTTGTTTGAGTTTCTTTCTTCTTTGTTGATGCTGATGTAGTTTCTTTTTTATTTGCTGATTTCTTTGAAGTTTCAACTTTTTTCGAATTTAATGTTTTTGTTGAAGGTGTGGATTTTTTTGTATTTTTGATTTCTTCATTATCTTTTGCTTTTCTTGGCATTTTTTCCTCCTATGTAATCTCTTTTATTTTCTTCTTTATATACTATACTAAAATATAAATAAATTCAAGGGAATTTATAAAAAAACTTGTAATTATTATAATTTTAAGTTTCGATATTTTTTTAATAATAGTTTATATAAAAGTTATAATATAATTAAGAATATTGAAACTTAAATATTATAATAAATTGATTTTTAATTATAGATGTTTTATAATTATAAAAATAAATATAAGAGGGAGTAGAAAAATGGAAAGAATAAGACTAGCAGCAATAATACCAATGGAAGAAGGATACGCATTAATGCATAGAAAAGATGTATTGAAAAATCCAACATTGCAAGAATATTATGTGTTTCCAGGAGGAGGACAAGAAGGAAACGAAACATTTGAACAAGGGACAATAAGAGAAGTAAAAGAAGAATTTGGAATAGATGTAAAAATAATAAAAAAAATGTATGAAGAATATTCAGAATTATTTAAACAAAAAACTATATATTATTTGTGTGAATATGTATCTGGAAAATTTGGAACAGGGACAGGACCTGAATTTTCAAATGACCCTAAATATATAAGTAGTGGAAAATATATTCCAGAGATTATAAAAAGAGAAGATATAGAAAAAATTCCATTAATGCCACCAGAGATAAAAGAAAAATTTGTTAAAGATATAAAAAATAAGATAATATAAAAAAATTTCACAAAAAGCTTGCATTTAGTGGAGAATGCTGGTATAATAATATGCGTATTAAACACATAAAGGAAGTTTAAGGGGCGTGCCAAGAAATTGGTCCTAGTTAAACGATGAACTTTATGGAAGTAAAAACAAAAAAGGGAGGAATTAAAAATGGCAGTAGTTGCAATGAAACAATTACTAGAAGCAGGTGTTCACTTTGGACATCAAACAAGAAGATGGAATCCTAAAATGGCTGAATACATATTCCAAGCTAGAAATGGAATCCATATAATCGATTTACAAAAAGCTTCTAAAAAAATCGATGAAGCATATGCTTTCTTAAAAGAACAAGCAGAAGAAGGAAAAACAGTTCTATTTGTAGGAACAAAAAAACAAGCACAAGAATGTGTTAAAGAAGCAGCAGAAAAATCTGGAATGTACTACATTGACCAAAGATGGTTAGGAGGAATGCTAACAAACTTTGAAACAATAAGAACAAGAGTACAAAGATTAAAAGATTTAGAAACAATGCAAGAAGATGGAACATTTGATGTATTACCTAAAAAAGAAGTAATATTATTAAAGAAAGAAATGGAAAAACTAGAAAAGAACTTAGGTGGAATTAAAGAAATGGAAGAAATTCCAGGAGTTATATTCTTAGTTGACCCAAATAAAGAACATATAGCTATATTAGAAGCTAAAAAATTAGGAATACCAGTTATAGGATTAGTAGATACAAACTGCAATCCAGAAGATGTTGATTATGCTATACCTGGAAATGATGATGCAATAAGAGCTGTTAAATTAATAACAGATGTTATGGCAAACGCAATCATTGAAGGAAAACAAGGTGAAAGCTTTGAAGCAGAAACAGTAGCTGAAGAAGTTGAAGAAGAAACAGCATCAATGGAAGAAGTAGTAGCTAATAGTGAAGAAACAGCTGAATAAGTATATTTAAATAATATAGAAATTTTATTTATAATAAAATGAAAAAGAAAAGAGCGAGCAACGCTCGTTCGAAAATATTCGGACGGGATGAAAACCTTGCTCTTTTTTGAATAAGTAAGTAGCTTAAGGAAAAAATATCCTTAATAGCTGAATTAAGAAGGAGGAAAATAAAAATGGTTACAGCAAGTCAAGTAAAAGAATTAAGAGAGAAAACAGGTGCAGGAATGATGGACTGCAAAAAAGTTTTAACAGAAACTGATGGAGATATGGAAAAAGCAATGGACCTTTTAAGAGAAAGAGGAATTGCAAAAGCAGCTAAAAAATCAGGAAGAGTAGCAGCAGAAGGATTAGTAGAAGCTTATATTTCAGAAGATGGAAAAGTAGGAGCTGTAGTAGAAGTTAACTCAGAAACAGACTTCGTTGCAAAAAATGAAGAATTTAGAGCATTTGTTATGAATGTAGCAAAACAAATAGTTGACAAAAATCCAAAAGATGTAGAAGAATTATTAGCACAACCAGCAGAATTTGAAGAAGGAAAAACAGTACAAGAATCATTAGTTGGAAAAATAGCAACAATAGGAGAAAATATGTCAATCAGAAGATTTGAGAGATTCGAATCAGAAGGATTAGTTGCAAAATATATCCATGGTGATGGAAAAATAGCTGTTTTAGTTAATATGTCTAAAGGAACAGAAGAAGTAGCTAAAGATGTATGTATGCAAATAGCAGCAGCAAGACCTGAATATGTAAGAAAAGAAGAAGTTCCAGATGAAAGAATAAGTAAAGAAATGGAAATTTTAAAAGTTCAAACAATGAATGAAGGAAAACCAGAAGCAATAGCTGAAAAAATCGTTCAAGGAAGAATTGGAAAATTCTATGAAGAAATATGTTTAGTAGACCAAGCATTTGTAAAAGACCCAAATAAAAAAGTATCTCAATTATTAACAGAAACAAATTCAGATGTAGTTTGCTTTGCTAGATTTGAAAAAGGTGAAGGAATCGAGAAAAAAGAAGAAAACTTTGCTGAAGAAGTTATGAATCAATTAAAATAAAAAATTAAAAAATTGTCCTTGAAAAGGGACAATTTTTTTTTGAAATATTTTTGCAGTCAAAATTAAGTTTGTCATTTGAAGATAGTGAGTTATTGACAACTTGTGTAGTGTACACTCACACTTTTGGTAAAAACTTAAGTTATGCAATTTCATTATCGAGAGGCTCAAATAATAATCTAATATCTATATTTAAATCTAAAGCAATCTTATTTATAGTATCTAAAGAAAAAGTATTTCTAAATGAATAAATTTATAAAATTTTATAAATTTTGGTCATTTTTTTCAAAAATTTTAAGAATGTGAAAACAGTAATGATTTCAATAAGAACTGTAGATGATAAGAAATTATGTAAAAAAATGCATAGTAAAAAAGTTTGTTTTTATTGTGTCTAAAAAAATGCAAATATATAATTAATAAAAACGATTGTAGGAGGAAAACAAATGAAAAAAACTAAAGATGATGGAATTACTTTAATTGCTTTGGTAATTACAATCATAATTTTACTAATATTGGCTGGATTATCAATATCAGCTTTAACAGGGAGTGGACTATTTACAAAAGCCCAATGGGCAGTAAAATTAACAAAAATAAGAGAAATAGAAGAAGCCGCAAACTTAGCATATTTAACAAGACAAGTAGATGAGTTTACAAAAGGAGAAGCAGCCACAGTAGCAGGAGTAATAAGTGATTTAAAAGCACAAGGATATAATATAGAACAAAGAACAAGTGGGTCAAATACAGTAACAGGAATAGAATTAAACAAAACAAATGTAAAAATGAACAAAAATAGTCAAGAAACTTTAACATATACACTAGTATATGGAGAAGGAACAGTAAGATACTTTGCAGAAATTGATGGAAAATATTATGAAATGATATTTGAAAATGGAGTATTTAAAATAAATATAGATGAAACAGATTTAGAAGGAATAAACAGAGAAACAAAAGTAACAGCAACATCAAACGATGAAAGCATATCAACAGCTCAAAAAACAGAAGGAAAAGATGAAATACTGATAAATTCATTAAATGAACATGGAGAAACAACAATAACAATAAAAGAAGAAAATAGTGGAATAGCAACAGTATGTAATGTAAAGGTAATTACATTAATAGAAAGTATAACATTTAACCAAGAAACAATAAATATAGAAAAAGGAAACAATGTAGAATTAAATGCATTAGTAACAATAAATCCAGCAGATACAACAGAAACACTAATTTGGACAACAGAAAATGGAGAAATAGTAGAAATAACAGAAGAAGGAAGATTAGTAGGAGTAAAAGAAGGAACAACAACCATAAAAGTAACAAATGAAGATGGAACAATAGAAGCAACATGTACAGTAAAAGTAGTAATATCAGCCACAGGAATAACGCTAAACAAATCATTAATAGAAATGAATAAAAATAGTACAGATAATACATTGAAAGCAACATTAAACCCAGCAGATACAACAGAGCCAATAGTATGGAGTACAGGAGACTCAAGCAAAGTAACAGTAATAGCAGATAGCTCAGACACAACAGGAAAAACAGCAAAAATAAGTGCAGTAGGAGCAGGAACAACAACAGTAACAGCAACATGTAGTGGACAAACAGCAAGTTGTACAATAATAGTAAAAGTACCAGCAATAGGATTAACAATAAATCCAAATAGTCAATCAATATTTGTAGGAGATACAGTAAAATTAGTAGCAAATCCAATTCCAGAAGACACAACAGATAAGATAACATGGAGTTCATCGAATGAAAGTATAGCAACAGTATCACAAGATGGAACAGTAACAGGAAAAGCAAAAGGAGTTGCAACAATAACTGTAACATGTGGAAATAAAACAGCAAGTTGTGCAATAACAGTATCAAATTTTTCTAGTACAGTAACAGGTTCGGATTATGGAAAAACAGTTACAAATTATAAAGCAGGACAGGAGTGGCAAATATTTTATGCAGATGATGAAAATATTTATTTAATTTCAAAAAACAATGTAAATGACCCAGTACATAATTCAAATAATTGGTCAAAAGGAATAGATACTGGAAATTATAGAAGTGGAACGACAATGTTAAGTGAGTCAACAAGATTTCCATCAGTAAAAAAATGGTTAAGTAAATATATAAGTTATATTAATTCGAATTCAGTTAGTGGTTATGCTTCTTATGGTGTACAAGGTATGCTATTTTTATTAGATAGTACTAATGTATGGAATGGAATATACAAAAATAATTATTCAGATTATGCAATAGGAGGTCCAACGGCTGAAATGCTTGTTGCTTCATTAAATGTTGGAAGAATAAGTGATATAGTTAGTTGTAGTGTTATTGATAAAATGGGGTATAGAATAAATGGAAATACAACTAATGTGAATTTAAAATTAAATAGTAATGACTTTAGATATGGAGAATACTATCTAGCTTCGGCAGACCATACAGTTTTATATTCATATGCTGATCGAGTTTTGTGGTATTTTTCTTCAGGGTATTGCCAAAGGTCTGAATATAATTCAAATGCAAATGGTATAGCTTATTACAGACCAGTAGTTTGCTTAAAATCAAATATAAAATTAATACCAGATACATATAATTCAGATAAGACTGTAGCAACATATAAAATAGCACAATAAAACTGTACGATTATTTCTATTTTGTAGTCTATTATATAATGTACTAAATTGAAAAAAGAAAAAATATCGAAATGCAATATACTAACATGAATAAATATATAAAAAGAAATGAATTAGAGGAATATTATGTCTTAATACCCGACACTTTTTTATTGATGGTTGGATACCCCTTACTATAGAGTTATATTTTAGTATGTATCGCTTGATTGAAGTGAAAAATAGAAATGATTAAATAAGAAAATGAGGAATGTTCACGGAAAAATAGATACTTATATTTATTTTTCATTGCATTCCTCGGTTTAATACAGGACTTAGAAAATTTAAATAAAATCAATCAGCGCCCTCGTGAGGCGAGATTCCCTAATTGATTTTATTAAGATTTTCTACAGTCCTTCCATGGCACATTCGGAATTTCATTCAAAAGAAATATAAGTATCTATTTTGGCCTGAGTGAAAGCGGCTCA
>JAAWDR010000047.1 GCA_022793875.1 Clostridia bacterium | reverse complement strand
CAATTCCTCTTTCTGCTTGTGAAAGTCTTTTCTTTCCTTCAAATGTGAATGGTTTTGTAACAACTCCTATTGTTAATATTCCCATTTCTTTTGCTATTGATGCTACTATTGGTGCTGCTCCTGTACCTGTTCCTCCACCCATTCCAGCTGTAACAAATACCATATCTGATCCTCTTAATATTTCTGCAACTTCTGCTTTGCTTTCTTCAGCTGATTGTGCTCCAATGTCAGGGTTTGCTCCTGCTCCTAATCCTCTTGTTATTTTTTCACCTATTTGAATTTTTGTACTTGCTCTAGATTGTTGTAATGCTTGTCTATCTGTATTTACTGATATGAAGTCTACTCCTTTTATTCCTGACTCTATCATTCTATTTACAGCGTTGTTTCCTGCTCCTCCAACACCAATTACTTTTATTGTTGCTGTTCCATCCATCATTGTTATGTTATCATCATATTCCATCATTTTGTTTTCCTCCCCAAAATTTATATATTATTCTATGTAATATTTACAATTTCGCTTTGCTCAATTGCATAAGTATATCAATCAGTTTAGTATTATTTACTAACTGAAAATTAAAAACTAATTAACTATAAAAGAATTCTTTTATTCTTTCAAATATATTTTTCAATATACTTTCGTTTGACTTTGTATCTATACTACTTGATACTGTTTTTGTAAATGGTCTTGAAGCTATATATCTAACTAATGCATAACTTGTCCTATATGTTGGTTTCGTTGTCCCTATTAATCTTCCTGTAGATATTTTTACAGGTATATTTAAATTTATTTTTCCTGCTACATCACTTTTGCTTATGTTTGTTATTCCTTGTCCCGTTAAAATAACATTATTTATTCTTGATTTTATTCCTTGATTTGTTAAGTCCTTATTTATTATTAAGAACATTTCTTCTATTCTTGCTTCAATTATTTCAATCAATTCAGAACTTTTTATTATTTTATTTTTATTATTATCTTTACATGTATTTAAGATAATATCATTGTCATTGTCTATAAATGATTTTAATGCTAGTCCATATTGTCTTTTTAATTTATCTGCTTCTTCTTGTGTTATATTTAATACTACTGCAATATCATTTGTTATATTTTCTCCTCCTAATGGTATTGAATTAGTATATATATATGTTGACCCTTCAAATACTCCTATGTCTGTATTTTCTGCCCCTATGTCTATAATTGCTATATTATCATGTAATTCATTTTTATCAAGAATTAGATTTCTTTCTGCTAATGTTGTTGGAACAATTCCATCTATTTCTAATCCCGCTTTTTTGAATATACTATTTAATTGTCTTACATAGTCTTTATCTGCTAAAATTATCTGAGCACTTAATGTAAATGTTGAACTTAAACTTCCTACTGGGTCTGCTACCACTGTTCCATTGTCTAATACTACTTTATCTGGTACTATATCTATTAAAGTTTTTCCTTCTGGTACTTCTATGTCTTTTACTTGCATTATTGCACTTTGAACATCTCTTATGGAAATTCCTGAATATTTGTCTTTTGCTTCTTTTGTTATACTATTTTGAACAATTGTAACATATTTTCCTGGTATTGTTACATATGCTGAATTTATTTTTAGGTTTGTTTCATCTTCAGCATCTTTTATCGTTTTTACTAAACTTAAACTTATTTCTTCTTCATTTATTATTTTACTTTTTTTTAATCCGCTACATTTATATGATGTATTGCATATAGTTTCTATTTGTTCAAAATTGTTAACTTCTCCTACAACTGTTGCTACCTTCGTTGTTCCTATGTCTATACCAACTATAATATCACCTATTGCCAAGTTAATTCCCCCATCTCTTACGCTACTTAATCTAGTTGTATTTATATTACATTTTTTTTTAATTGTCAATAGAATTTGTTATATTTTTGTAATATTTTTGTAACCTTTTTGTAATATTGTTTCAAAAGTGTTGATACAGCAAGATTTGATTTTTTATTTATTTTTTTCTGCTATTTTATTAGTCCATTTTTCAACATAATATCTTCTTATTATTCCTAAATTTGAAAACATTCTTCCTACAAAAACAACTATTGCTGCTAAATAAATATCTACGTTTAATTTTTCTCCTAAGACTGTTAATAGTATTGCTAGTATTGCATTTCCAAAAAATCCAGATATAAATGTTTTCATATCAAATCTTTTATTTATTACTGATGCTATTCCTCCAAACACTGAATCTAAAGCTGCTACTATTGCAATTGCTAAATAACTTGAATATGTATATGATATCATTGGAGCATTTAATCCAACAATTGCTCCTAATATACATGCTATTATCATTATTAAAATAACCATTTTTATTCTTTCTCCTTCTTTAATTATAATTTAATAAAATTTTCAGACGTTAATATATGTGAGTATATTTAATTATTGCATATATTTATATGAAATGTCTTTGTTATATTTGTGAATAGTAACTTTATCTTTCTTTTCTTTCTTTTCTATTTTAACATCTATTCCGGTCTTTTCTTAATATTTCTACATATCCACTATTTCCTAATAATGTACTTTCCAAATTAGTAGGATTTCCAATTGCCCTTATTATATATGGGTTCATTATCCTTTGTTCATCTATTTTTATCATAGCTCCACCTATATCTGTAATATCTGTCATATTTATTATTCTTTCTTCATTTATTGATATTGCTTCTGCTCCTGCTAATTTTAAATTCTCTACAATTATTAGTAAATCTTCTGATGAAATTTTACTTACTCCTTCTACATCTTTTAATATAATCTCTATTCCTTCTCCTTGTACTTCTGTCTTTCCTAAATACATATTTGCTAATTCCAATTCTTTTTCAACTATTTTTGAAGCTTCTTCTGTAGATTGTTGTTTTTCTCTATATTCATTAAGCTTTAAAACTTTCTCTTGATATTGTTCTCTTGCTTCTTTATACATTTCTTTCCAATTAGCTAACTCAGCTCTTAACTCTTCTTCTCTCATAGTTTCTATTAATGTTATATCTGTTTGATTTACAATTTTAAATTGCATACACATAACAAGAGCTAAAGCAAAACATGATATTGCAATTGTTATAACTACTGTTATTTTACCTTTTTTCATTCATTAACCCCTTCTCTATTTACTTTGAATATCAACATTAAAAATATTAATATTTAATTCTAATCTACATTACTCAAATATTTAAAGTTTAATACACCTGAATATTTAGGAATAGTTATATCATTATCCTTTTTTAAGACTGCGACTAACTCTCTTTCTTTTAAATTTGCAATACATCCACCTGGTCTTTCCAAATTAGCCAATGCTTCTGGTGAACCTATTGCTTTAATAACAAATGGTGAACCTATCTTTTCTCCATTTATACTTATAGTATTTCCACCACATATTATTGATGTTGTTGAAATAATTCTTTGTTCATTTATAGATATTGCTTCTGCTCCTGCATTTTTTAATTCATTTACTACTTTTAATAAATCCATGTCATGTACTATATAATTGCTCAAGTCCATTGATTTATTTATGTCTAATTTACTCAAGTCTATTTTTGAGTCTTCCACTCTTATAACAACTCCTGGCCCTTTTACTTCTGATAGTCCAATTATTTTGTTACCATCTATTATTTGGTTTTTAGCATATTCTAGTTCTGAATTATTTTCTGTTGCTTTTTCAATTTCTCTTTGCAATTCATTATCAATTTTTTCTGTTTCTTCTATAATATCATCATATCTTTCTTTGTATTTTAATACTTGTGTTCTTAAATTATTTACTTCATAACTTGTACTTACTGGTGAACTATATTTTTTTACAGTTTTAATTTGAATGCAAATTCCTATTGTTAATGCAAAACACATAATTCCTAATACTATACTAACATTTTTCTTGTTAATCATAAAAATCCTTCCTTTTTATACATTTTCTTTAAATCTAGCTTTGTATTTATTTGTTGCATCTTTATCTATGTATATCTTTCCTTCTTTTCCTTTGTTTTCTTCTAAAATTGTTGGTATATATAACATTTTGTTACTTAGATTACTTTCATCTCCTATATATACTGTCTTTTTTTCTTCTTCCATATGTATAATATAGTTATTTTTATCTGATATATCTATTTTGGATACCTTTTTATCTAAATCATATGTTTCACAAATATTCATAATTTGTATTATAACCTCTAATCTTGATAAATCTTGTTCATTTAATCTATTACCTTCTACTATTTTTTCTTCTTCAGTAGATATGCCTTGTACTATTGGAAGTTCAAGTTTCTGCTCTGATATTTCTAATATATACCCTTGATTATTTATGTAAGCATATCCATTTAAAAACTCTACATTATAGTTCTTCTGTCTTTCTTTTACTGTAATTTCTATTTTATCAGGGAACTTTCTTTTTATATTAACACTTTCAATATATGGATTTGTTTTTATTTCTTTCTCTACTTTTCTACTACTATATTTAAATATATTTTGTCCTATTTTTAACTGAGATAAACTTACTATTGTATCAGATGAAATTTGTTCATTTTTTACTACATATATTTCTTTTATATTAAATATTGGTGAAACTAACGCAAAAACTATTCCCCCTATTATTATCATTAATAGAGTTATCAATTTAATAATTCTTTTTATTTTTTTCTTTTTTCTTAATATTTGTGCTTGCTTTTTTGTCATCTTTTTTTGTTGTTCTTCATTCTTTTTTTCATTATTTTTATTTGTCATTCCTATAACTATTTCTGTGTCAAAATCGAACTTGTCATTTTGTTCTATCTTTCTTTGATTTATTCTTTTATTTCTCTCTTTTATTTTATTTTTTCTTTCTTTTTCTTCATCAACATTATCATAAAAATTATATAAATTATCAAATTGATTTTTTTGTTCTTTTGTCAAATTATTCACCTCCGAATTTTCTGTTATTCATTCTATCAAAATTTTTTTTATATTTCCATACTTTTTTGAAAATTATAAAAAAATGTCCCAAAAAAGAATGGGACATTATTTTTCTATTTTAATATTTGCACCTAATTTCGTTAATTTTTCATCCAAATTTTCATATCCTCTTAAAATATATTCTATATTATCTACCATTGTAGTTCCTTTAGCTACTAATCCTGCTAAAACCAAAGATGCTCCACCTCTTAAATCTGTTGAATGTACATTTGCACCAAATAGTCTTCTTGTTCCTCTAATAACTGCACTTTTTCCTTCTACTGTAATCTTTGCTCCCATTTTATTTAATTCTTGTGTATATTTATATCTATTTTCAAATATATTTTCTACTATTATTGATGTTCCTTTTGCTGTTGTTAGCATTGATGCAAATACTGATTGCATATCTGTTGGAAATCCTGGATATGGCATTGTTTTTATATCTATTGCTTTTAGCCTTTTAGGTGCCACTATCTTTATTGTATTTTTATCTGTTATTATTTCACATTCCGCTTCTTCTAGTTTGTTTATTATTGGTGTAATATGTGTATAATTTACATTCTCTAATATTGCATTTCCTTTTGTTGCTGCTATAAAGCATAAGAACGAACCTGCTTCTATTCTATCTGGCATTATATTATAACTTACATCTTTTAGCTTTTTTACTCCTTCTATTTGTATTTCATCTGTTCCTGCTCCAATCACTTTTGCTCCCATTTTATTTAAGAAATTTTGTAAATCTATTATTTCAGGTTCTCTAGCTGCATTTGTAATTACTGTTACTCCTTCAGCTAATACACTTGCTAATATTGCATTTTCTGTTGCTCCTACACTTGGAAAGTCCAAATTTATTTTTTCCCCTTTTATTTTTTCTGCACTACATTCAATACTTCCATGATTTTGATTTACATTTATTCCTAATTTTTCAAATGCTTTTAAATGTAAGTCTATTGGTCTTGCTCCTATATCACATCCTCCTGGATATGAAAATATTGCTTTTTTGTGTCTTGCTAATAATGCTCCTGCTAATACTACTGATGAACGCATTTTGTGCATTAAGTCTTCTGGTATTCCATATTTTTCTATTTTTGATGTATCTATTTTTATTTTTCCATTCTTTTTTTCTACTTTTGCTCCTAGTGTTTCTAATATTTTAAACATCATTTGTGTATCTTGTATGTTTGGAACATTATATAGTGTTGTTTTACCTGCATTTAATATTGTGGCAGCTATTATTGGTAGAGATGAATTTTTCGATCCTGATATTTTCACTGTTCCTTCTAGTCTTTTACCACCTTCTATTATGTAACTAGACATTTTTCTTCCTCCCTTTACGTTTTTGCTATATTTTATGTTTTCTTTACGTAAAAAGTGAATTTTTCTTATATTAAATTATTTTTAAAAAGCATTAACACTTAATTGTATCAATGCTTTTCTTTTATATTCTTTTAACTTTTTTCACATATTATATTTTCAATTTTCTTAACAACTTCATCTATTGTTAAATCAGTAGAATCAATAACAATTGAATCTTGAGTCTTCTTTAAAGCTCCTACTTTTTTATGCATATCATTATAATCTCTCATTTTTACATTTTCTAAAACTTCTTCATATGTAGTATTTATACCTTTTTGCAAATTTTCTTCATATCTTCTTTTAGCTCTTACTTCTTCACTTGCATCTAAATAAATTTTTACTTCAGCATTTGGAAACACAACTGTTCCAATATCTCTACCTTCAACAATTACATCTTTGCCTATAGCTAATTTCCTTTGAACTTCAACCATCTTTTCCCTTACAGGTACTATAGATGAAATTTGAGATACAATTGCAGTTACTTCTTTTGTTCTTATTTTTTCAGTTACATCTTCATCATTTAATAATACTATATCTTTGTCTCCTACATTATTTATTTTTATATCTATTTTATTAGCAACTTCTATTATTTGTTCTTCATCTTGTAAAGTTAGTCCTCTTCTTAGTGCTTCTAATGCTACACATCTATAAGTTGCTCCTGTATCTAAATTCAAAAATCCTAATTCTTTCTCTATCATTTTTGTAACTGTACCTTTTCCACTACCTGCTGGTCCATCTACTGCAACTATCATTTGTATACCTCCTATTATTTTTCTTTATTATATCAAATCAATTATTTTTGTCAATTGTTTTATTAATTTCATATTATAAAAGGAGGTGATTAATATGGCATATTCTGAGAGAGAATTACTTGCAAGAATTGTACAATGTGAAGCTGGTCGGCGAAGGTGATAATGGAATGAAAGCAGTTGCTTCAGTTACAATGAATAGAGTCAATAGTGTAGAGGGAGAATATGCAAGAATTTCACAAGGTGGGAATATTCGAAATATAATTTTTCAAGAAGGCCAATTTGATTGTGCAAGAGAAACAATAAGAAATCAATATAATCCACAAAATATTTATAACATGAATCCAACAGAATTACATTACTATATTGCAGACTGGGCTTTGGCAGGAAACAGATTAAACGAAATAGGAAATTGCTTATGGTACTTAAATCCATTTAGACCAAATTGTAGTCCAACATTTCCAAGTAATGGTTCTGGAACTTTTCATACAAGGCTTGGTGAGCATTGTTTTTATAGACCAACTAGTAAGTATTCCCAAACATAATTCGTAAAGTATAGAATTTATATTTTATGAAACAAAAGGAAGGAGATTAATATGACAAGTTCAGAAGAATTATCTAACAAAAGAGAAACAAGGCAAGTTGATATTAATCAAAATTCTCCAGAAATTTTGACAAATCCTATTTATACACCTGCTTTTTTAAGAGAACAAATAGGGAAATTAATGAGAGTGGAGTTTTTGATTGGTACTAATAATTTAGTTGATAGAATAGGTATATTACAAGATGTTGGTGCGAGTTATATTTTATTGCGTTCATTTGAAAATGATAGTTTAGTATATTGTGATATTTATTCTATTAAATTTATTACTATTTCTACTACTGGAATTTATGGTTCTAGACCAAATAACACATACCCTTATTATTAAATGTGCTATTCATTATATAAATTTTATTGCAATTCTAAATACTTTCATAGCATTAATCATAATTTTTTAATACACATATTAAAGAGGCCACAATGTGACCTCTTTACAATTTACAATATAAAAACTTTTTAAACAAAACTATATATTATTTTTTTTACTCTTTTTATAGACTTTAAATATTTAGCCATCATCCATCTTCTTGCTCTAAGTTCTTCATCTGAAAAATTTAAAGAACTTGGAATTTCTATTCCTTCTTTTTTAGCAATATCGATATCTTCTTGTGATATTTTCTCTGGATAACAATTCATTATTTTCCGTTTTACTTCAAATTCAAATTTTTGTCCAGTTTCAATATCAATAATAAAACTTTCTCTTATAATAATTTGTGGTTCTTTATAATACATAGTCTCTCCTTTATTTTGTATACTTACTGCATTATTATTAGTTACATATATATTATACTACTTATTTAGTTGTTTTTCAAGCAAATCAATTAATTAAGTCTTGAATTTCTATGTATATTGGTGTATAATTTTCACATAATATTAACGGAGGTACAAAATGGAAAAATTAGTTATAAAAGAATTATACAGGAATACAAGTAATTTTGTAGGAAAAGAAGTAATTTTAAATGGATGGGTTAGAACACTTAGAGATTCAAAAAACTTTGGTTTTATAGAATTAAATGATGGTTCATTTTTTAAGAATGTTCAAATTGTTTTTAGTGATAAATTAGAAAATTTTAGTGACATATGCAAACTTACTATTAGTTCTTCAATTAAAGTTGTTGGAACTTTAGTACTTACAGAAAATGCAAAACAACCTTTTGAAATTCAAGCTTCAAAAATAGATGTTGAAAGTTTATCTGATAGCACATATCCTCTTCAAAAGAAAAAACATTCTTTTGAATATTTAAGAACAATTGCACATCTTCGTCCAAGAGCTAATACTTTTAATGCTGTTTTTAGAGTTAGAAGTACTTTAGCTTATGCAATTCACAAGTTCTTCCAAGAAAGAGGTTTTGTATATGTAAATACTCCTTTAATTACTGGAAGTGATGCAGAAGGTGCTGGTGAAATGTTTAATGTTAATTCATTTGATTTATTGAACATTCCAAAAACTAAAGATGGTCAAATTGATTTTTCAAAAGATTTCTTTGGTAAGTCTGCTCATTTGACTGTAAGTGGTCAATTAAATGGTGAAACTTTTGCAGAGGCTTTTAGAAATATTTATACATTTGGTCCTACTTTTAGAGCTGAAAATTCAAATACTGTAAAACATGCTGCTGAGTTTTGGATGGTAGAACCTGAAATATGTTTCGCTGATTTGACTGATGATATGGATTTAGCTGAAGATATGATTAAATATATTTTCAAATATGTTTTAGATAATTGTCCTGAAGAAATGGAATTCTTTAATAATTTTATTGATAATACTTTATTAGATAGATTAGATAATGTTATTAATTCAGATTTTGCTAGAATTTCTTATACTGATGCAGTTGCTGAATTAGAAAAGCATAATGATGAGTTTGAATATAAAGTAAGCTGGGGAATTGATTTGCAAACAGAACATGAAAGATATTTATGTGAGCAAATATTTAAAAAACCTGTTTTTGTTACAGATTATCCAGCTGATATAAAGGCATTTTATATGAAGCAAAATCCAGATGGTAAAACTGTTGCTGCTGCTGATTTATTGGCTCCTGGTATTGGAGAAATTATTGGTGGTAGTCAAAGAGAAGAAGATTATAACAAATTGTTAAACAGAATGAAAGAATTAGATATGCCTATTGAAAATTATGATTGGTATTTAGATTTAAGAAAATATGGTAGTTGTGTTCATTCTGGTTTTGGTTTAGGTTTTGAAAGAGCTATTATGTATTTGACTGGTATGCAAAACATTCGTGATGTTATACCTTTCCCTAGAACACCAAAAAATTGTGAATTTTAGAATTTATTTTATACTAGCACATTAAAACGGAGTGGCAACACTCCGTTTTTTCTTATTTTACAAATTTTTTTATTAATTCATTAGTACTAATAACTTCTGTTTCTCCTGTTGCCATATTTTCAAGTTCTACCATATCTCCCTCTTGTTTATCTCCTATAACTACTAAATATGGTGTTCCAAGTACTTTACAGTCTTTAATTTTAGCTCCTATTGTAAGATTTTCTCTGTCATCTAATATAGTTCCTATATTTTTTTCATTTAATTGTTTATATAATTTATTTGCTAAATCTACTTTTTCTTCACTGTCCATTTTAGGAACAATTTGTATTTTGTATGGTGCAACAGTTTCTGGAAGTACAAAACCGCATGGTCCCCATTTTTCATCATTAATTACGCATTTTTCATATAATGCTGCAACTGTTCTACTTACTCCAATTCCATAGCATCCCATATAATATAATGCTTCTTTCCCATCTTGATTTGTAAATTTTCCATTCATCATTTCTGAATATCTTGTTCCTAATTGGAATATATGTCCAAGTTCCATTGTTCTTATTTCTTTAAAATTTGATATGTCTTCTATTCCATATTCATTTTTTAAATATTCTTTATAATCTTCTCTTTCTAATATTTCTGTATTTAGTCCAATCCCTGTTTTTTCATCATAAAGTATCTTGTCTTCTCCTTGTTCAGAAATCATCATAAATTCTTCTGATTTTTTACCACCCATTGCTCCATTATCAGCTACTATTGGTATTACAGGTAATCCTATTTTATCGAATATTTCTAAATATGCTTTTCTAACATTTTCATATGATTTTGCCATATTAGCCTCATCAATATCAAAACTATATGCATCCATCATTGGAAATGCTTTTCCTCTTAATAAATATCCTCTTGTTCTTATTTCATTTCTGTATTTTTCTCCAATTTGATAATATGTTACTGGTAAGTTTTTATATGATTTCAATTTTTCCCTTGCAAATTCTAACATTGCTTCTTCACCTGTTGGTGCTAGACAAAATGTTCCTTTATTTGATTCTGTTATAAGCATTGTTCCATCATTTACATAGTGTTCATATCTTCCTGAATTTTTCCATATTGTATCTGGTTGTAATGTTGGTAATAAACATTCTATACAGTCATATTTGTTTAATGTTTCTGTTATTATTTTTTCTATATTTCTTCTTACTAGTAATGGTATTGTGTTATATCCAAATAGTCCTGCTCCATATTGAACTAATTGTCCTGTTTGTAATAATATACTTTGTCCTGGATACATTTCATCTATATTGTTTAATTTTGTTGTACCCATTCCTGTTTTTGATAATTTCATTTTTATTCCTTCTTTCTATATATTTATGTTTTATTTTTCTTCATCTTTATTTTCATTGCTTTCTTCCCTTTCGGGTTCTGGAGCCTCTATCTCTTTATTTTTTATTTCTTCTGTCTCTTTTTCTTCAATATTTTCACTTTCAATTAAATCATCTATTACTATTTGTTGATTTTCATCTAATTTATACCTTGGAAGTTCTGGTAAGTCATCTAAAGATGTATACCCGAACATTTTTAAGAATTCGTTTGTAGTTATATATGTCATTGGCTTACCTGGTAAATCAGCTTTTCCTGCTTCTTGTATTAATCCATATTCTAATAATTTGTATATACATGCATCTACATTTACCCCTCTTATTGCTTCTATTTCTGCTCTTGTTATCTTAGAGTTATATGCAATTATTGAAAGTGTTTCTAATGCTGCATTTGATAAATTTGGTTTTGACCTTTTGTCTAATATTGGATATATGTATTCATATAATTCTTTTTTTGTGCATAATTGATAACTTTCATCTACTTTTATTATTTCTATTCCTCTATTTTGATTTTTATATTCTTCTTGCATTGAAACAATTATATTTTCTAAATCATCTTTTGGAAGTTCTAATGAAATCATTAGTTCTTTTATATTTACTTGCCTTCCTGATGCAAATAGTATTCCTTCTATTATTGATTTTATTTTTTCTATTTCCATTTATTCCACCCTTTGTTATACTTATTCTCATTTCCTATGTCCATTAGTATAACATAATGATTTATAAAAATCAATATAAAAGAACAAAGTTTCGTTTTTAATTTTTCAATTTTTTCTTGCTAATTTTTTTATATTATGATAATATCATTTTAGAAAAAATTGGAGGTACAAATATATGTGTGAAAATAAGAAAGAGTTAGAAATTGTTAATGGTAATGGCTCAAATTTAGATATTTCTCGTGTATATGACCATTTAAATGAGGGTGGAAAGCCAAAGTGCAAAGATAAAAATAGAAAAAATATTATAATTCCTAAAAATGCAAAAGAAAAGAAAAAATAGAATTTTTGTGGCAATTTTCGTAAACCACTTGCCAAAATTGAAAATATGTGATAAAATAATTTACGTTATATTTAATAAAGACTAAGAGGAGGTGCAAACATGCCAAATATAAAATCAGCAAAGAAAAGAGTTCAAGTTATTGAAAAGAAAACTTTAAGAAATAATATGATTAAATCAGCATATAAAACAGCTGTTAAAAAATTCGAACAAGCTATAGAATCTGGAAATGTAGAAGAAGCTAAAGATTTATTCTCAGAAGCTACAAAGAAAATTGATCAAGCTTGTACAAAAGGTGTTATTGTAAAAAACACTGCTGCTAGAAAAAAATCTAGTTTATCAAAAAAATTAAATGCAGCTATTGCTTAAGCTAAAAATGAAAATTATGCATAGTTTTTGTTTGAAATCTGTAAGAGAACTTACAGGTTTTTTGTTGTCTTTTATTTCCATTGCTTTTCGTATTTTTTGATGTTATTATTATTTATAGGTGATACATATGATTAAAAATATTATAAATACTTTTAAAGGTTTAGATAAGTTAACTAAAAAAATTATGAAGAATGGATTATCTTTTTGCTTTGTTATTGGTCTTGTTGCTTTAATTCTTCTTATTACATATAATTTTTCTTTTACTGCTCCTATTCTTTTTACCATTGGTTTTATTTTGTTTAAATTGAGTTTGATTTTTGGAGTTGAGTTTATTATTTGCGGACTTGTTGTTGATAAAATAAAGGCTGGAGTTATATAAGTAAAAAAGGGATTTGAAGACTCATATCTCCTTAATCCCTTTTTCTATTTTTTCAATTCTTCTAAAAACATTTCATTTAACATTTTAGGATTTGCTTTACCTTTAGTCTCCTTCATAGCCTGTCCAACTAAAAATCCTAAGGCTCTGTCTTTTCCAGCTTTAAAGTCTGCAATTGATTGAGGATTTGCTTCTAATATTTTTATTACGACTTCCTTAATTGCACCTTCATCTGAAATTTGAATCCATCCTTTTTCTTTTATAATTTCTTCTGGATCTCTTGGATTTTCAAATAATTCTTCTAGTACTTTTTTTCCTATACTTGAACTAATAGTTCCTTTATCAATTAAAATAACTAATTTTCCTAATTGCTTTCCATCAAATGGTATTGCAATAGGCTCCATTTCTGTTTCATTCAATATTCTAGATATATCTGATATTATCCAGTTATTAACTGATTTTGGATTATTACATATTTTTATTGCACTTTCAAATAAGTCTGATAAGTATTTTGATGCTGTTATAATATTGGCATCTTTTTCAGATAATACATATTCTTCTAGATATCTTTGCTTTCTACTTTCTGGCAATTCTGGTAAGCTATTTTTTATGGTTTCAATATATTCTTCTGAAAGTTTAATTGCGACTAAGTCTGGTTCTGGAAAATATCTATAATCTTGGGCATCTTCTTTGTCTCTCATTGAAAATGTTTTTCCTGATACATCGTCCCATCTTAATGTTTCTTGTTCTATTTTTCCACCATCTTCTAATACATCTATTTGTCTTTCTATTTCATATTCAATTGCTCTTGTTATACTTCTAAATGAGTTCATATTTTTCATTTCTGTACGTGTTCCAAATGGTTCTCCTGGCTTATGAACTGATACGTTGACATCTGCTCTTAATGAACCTTCTTGCATTTTACAGTCTGATACTTCAATATATTCTAATATTGATTTTATTTTTTTCATATAGCTTTCAACTTCTTCTGGACTTCTTAAATCTGGCTCTGATACTATTTCTATTAATGGTACTCCTGCTCTGTTTAAGTCTACTAAGCTTCCTCCTCCAAAGTCATCATGGTTTAATTTTCCAGCATCTTCTTCTATATGAATTCTTGTTAATCTTATTTTTTTCTTACCTGCTTCTGTATCAATTTCTACATATCCATGTTCACATAGTGGTTTATCAAATTGTGATATTTGATAAGATTTTGGTAAGTCTGGATAGTAGTAATTTTTTCTATCATTTTTGCTGTCTCTTGATATTTCGCAATTTGTTGCTAATCCTGCTTTTACAGCGTATTCTACTACTTTTTCGTTAAGTACTGGTAATGTTCCTGGCATTGCCATACATATTGGACATACATGTGTGTTAGGTTGTCCTCCAAATTCTGTTGGACAACTACAAAATATTTTTGTTTTTGTTGATAGTTCTGCATGTACTTCTAGTCCTATTATAACTTCATATTCACTTTTTGACATTATTATCCTCCTCTATATTCTGTTCCATCTCCATTTTCCTCATTAGTATTTTCTGTCTGCGAGTTATTTTGTTGTGTTTGATTTTGACCTTCATTTTCTTTTATTAATGATTTTAAATTCCAATTGTTTTCTTTTTTCTTATCTTTTTCTACTTTTAAATCTTTCTTAAATTGACTTTGTCTTTCTTCATAGAACTTATCTCTTTTTGCTTTTTCTTCACCTCTAAAATCAATTTGGGTTTCCTCAACTTGCTTTTTGATATTATTATAACTTTTTAGCAAATTAGAAAAGATAGGTAATTTACTCATTAATTTTATATCTTCTTCATTATTTATCCAAACTATATCCCTTCGCAAAAGTTGCTTCTCTACAAAAACTCCAAGTTCATTTAAAAGTTGTTGTTCTAAATTACTTTTTAAAATACTATCAATTAATCTTGCATAATTTATTATATTCGTATTTTTTCTTATAGCATTAAACCTATCGAATTTTCCTTCTATTTTAGTTTCACTATCAACCACTAAAAAGTCGCCATATTTAGGTAAATGTAATTTTATTCCTTTTTCGTTATAAAAATAATACTCGCTATATTTTCCTTGTTTTATCAAAAATTCATCATATATTGGTGTTTTTGCATCTGGTACATATATATCTTTTGTTTTCTTTTTTTCTTCTTTTTTTAGTTTTTTACTTTCTATATCAATTAGCAGCTCTTGTGGCACTTGCTCAGATAACCAATCCATACTAATTTTAGCTAAATCTTTTACATTAATTGTTGTATCACCTATTTGTACAGTTTTAGCAATTTTCATGCTTTGATCACCGATTTTTATTGTATTTCTACTAAATATTTGACTAAAGTCTGGAAAGTTAAATCCTTTATGTTTAGTTGGTATTGCTGGTAATGTTGTTGTTTCTACTTCTCTTTTTTGTGTTTCACTTCTTCTATGTTCTATCTTTTCTCCACTTCCTTGTGCTGAATCAAGTAATCTCCATATATCTGGGTCATATACTGCATCTGTCCTATCTATCATCTTGTATTTTATTTCATTTACTATATTTTGAATATTTGGATTTTGACTTTGCATAAGTGTAAATATACTATTATTTATTGTCATAGTTAATCTTGCTTCATCATCTTTAGAAATTTCATCATGCAAATCTATTGCTCCATCTCTAACCTTTTTAATTATTATTTTAGCTTGTAGTATTGCTATCTTTTCTGCAATAAAATCTCTATCTGCATAACTATAATTCTCTAAATTTTTATTATATAATTCTTTTATTTCTGAGAATTTGTATTCAAAATCTTCAATATCCATTTTCTCACAATTTGCTTGTAATTCTTCTAATTGGCTAGCTATTATTTTACTTTGTTCTTTGAATACTTCTTCTTTTCCTTTGTTATTCTCATATTCTTGAATTTTTACTTTTAAATCTGCTATATCTGCTAAAATTATATCAATAGAAACTTCTTCTCCTTTTTTGGCAATTTCATTATAGTTTTGTAATAATTGTAATGCTGTTTCTGTGTCATATAATAATATTTGTGAGATTTTAGCTTTTAATGGTTCTAGTTCTTCTTTAAAAATTATGTTTCTTTGATTTGCAGTTCCACGTGCTTTTCCATCTATTTTCATTTGTTCATTAAAATCAAAATCCATGATTTTCCTCCTTAATTTGAGACACTTGGATTATTTTACTTTTCCTTTTGTTTCATTTCAATTGTATATGCTGCATTTAAAATAGTTTCTTCTTGGAATTTATTTCCTATTAATTGCATCCCTATTGGCATTCCTTCTTTATCTTTTCCTACTGGTATTGATATTGCTGGAAGCCCTGCTATATTTACAGATACTGTGCATATATCTGCTAAATACATTTCTAATGGGTTGTCCGATTTTGATCCTATGTCAAATGCTACTGTTGGTGATGTTGGTGTCAATATTACATCATATTTTTCAAATGCTTTATTAAACTCGTTCATAACTAATGTTCTAACTTGTTGTGCTTTTTTGTAGTATGCATCGTAATATCCTGATGATAATACATATGTTCCAAGTATTATTCTTCTTTTTACTTCGTCTCCAAATCCTTCACTTCTTGATTTTTTGTATAATTCTTTTAAGTTTTTAAATTCTGGCGTTCTATATCCATAACGTATTCCATCAAATCTTCCTAAATTTGAACTTGCTTCTGCACATGCAATTATATAATATGTTGCTAATGAATATTGAGCTATGTCTAGTGAAAATTCTTCAATTTCTGCTCCCATTTCTTTATATTCTTGTATTGCTTTTTCTAATGTTTCTTTTACTTCTTGATTTAGACCTTCTCCAAAGAATTCTTTTGGAACTCCTATTTTTAGTCCTTTAACATCGTTTTTTAATGCTTTTGTGTAATCTTTTTTAGGCATATCTTCTGATGTAGTATCTTTTTCATCATGTCCTGCTATTATGTTTAATAACATTGCACAATCTCTTACATCTTTTGTTATTGGTCCTATTTGGTCAAGTGATGATGCAAATGCTACTAGTCCATATCTAGATACTAGTCCATATGTTGGTTTTAATCCTACTACACCACAAAAACTTGCTGGCTGTCTAATTGAACCTCCTGTATCTGATCCTAATGCCCATGGTACCATATTTGCTGCTACAGCTGCTGCTGACCCTCCTGATGAACCACCTGGTACTTTATTTATATTATGTGGATTTTTTGTTTTTTTGAAATATGAATATTCAGTAGAACCTCCCATTGCAAATTCGTCCATGTTTAATTTGCCTAAATTAATCATATTTTGATTATTTATTTTTTCCATTACTGTTGCATCATATGGTGATACAAAATTTTCTAGCATTTTTGAGCTACAAGTTGTTTTTATCCCTTTTGTGCATATATTGTCTTTTATTCCAATTGGAATTCCTGCTAATTCTCCTGTTAATTCTCCTTCTTCTATTTTAGATTGTATTTCTTCTGCTTTTGAGATTGCATCTTCTGTTAGTGGTGTTACAAATGCTTCTATATCTTTTTCTTTTTCATTTATTTTTTCTACATATGCTTTTGTTATTTCTGTTATTGTAAGTTCTTTGCTTTTTATTTTTTCTTGTAATTCATGTACTGTTAATTCAGTTATATCCATTGTGTTCCCTCCTTATAAGACCTTTGGTATTTTGAACATATTAAGTTCTTTTGATGGTGCATTTTGTAATAATGCTTCATTATCTTCAAATGCTTTTATTTCATCTTTTCTAAAGACATTTTTCTTTTCATTTGCTCCTATTGTTATGTCTAACCCATCTACTGGTGCATTATTTACAATATTTGCAAAATTTAATATATCTTGTAAATTTAACATGTATTTTTCTATCTCTTTTTCTGATAATTCTAAGTCTGCTAAATTTGCTATGTGTAAAATTTCCTCTTTGCTTATTTTCATTGAAATCTCTCCTCTTATAAAATTTACTTTATTATATACTGAAATACTGAAAATTACAATAATAAAATAAAAAATTTGGTATATATAAAAAGACTATGAAATCTCTTAAAACTTTCATAGTCTTTTGGGCTCAATCATTATTTATTATTTTTTAAATTATACTCAAATTCTTCCCATGATTTACTGAACTTATGATTTGAAAATGCATCTTTTAATCCTGTTATTTGTTTTAATCTAATAATCTCATCTAATTCCATTCCTAAATGTTCAGATATCTGATTATCATTCCATCCGTTTTCTGTTAATGTTAATACTATATGTGACATATCAACAATTTGATGAGTTCCTCTTGCTCTATTGTGTCTAATTGTACTTGCCATACGGTTTTCTAAGTCTTTATCTATTGTAACTATTGGAACTTCTTTTAAATTTAGGAATTCTTTTGCCACACGATAACGGTGAAAACCATCTACTACAATATATATATCTTTTCTTTTATCATAATATGTAACTATTGGCTGAGTATATCCATCTTCTTCTATTGAATGTTTTAAAAGTTGCATTTCAGGAGGTGCTACTTTATTTGGATTATAATCATTGGCTACTACTTTATTTATATCCACCATTTTTACATTTAGTACTGGAAATTCTATTTTTTTCATTTAAAACCTACTTTCTTTAGTCAAATCAAATGTGTAGCCAATTAAAGAATGGCCCCATTGGTTAATTGCTAACATATAGTTACAAAATTTTTATATGATTCATTTTCTGTTACTTCAAATCCACATTCCTTATATACTTCAACATATTTTTTAGTCAAAATGCTGGCTGATATATTTTCTTGTTTTCTTATGTAATTTAATAATTTTTCTAATTGTTCTTCTTTATAACAATATGTATTTTTTATAATTTTGTTTTGAATAGAAACAAAAGCAAGTACTGTATCTCTTTCTATATATAAATACCAATCTTTTTTATCATCATCATAAATTCTGTCATTTATTTGTCTTTCTACTAATCTTGACCCAAAAAATTTTCCCATGTATTGATAAAATCTTTCATCTTTGTTATTCATTTTTATTATCATATTTATTTCTCCTATTATTTCATTTGTTCTATTATTTTTTGTAATGTTTTGTCGTCTGTTATTGTATCTCTACTTAATAAATTATCCCAGCTATGTATTAATTTTTTTAATTCTTCATCATCTGTTTTTGTTTGTCCAAATGATAGTCTTCTTAAATAAAAATCATTTTTTTCAATTGCTCTTGCAATTCTTCTCCATGATATTGCTTTTTTTTGATTTTCTAATTTGCACTCTGCTGTATCTGGTATATTTTCTATTGCTATTCCATACTTTTTTTTATACCATATCATAAATTTAGTTATCTTTCGATAATAATGAAACATTAAATCTCTATTATAAATTCCTATACTCTCTAACAAAAATACTGTATATTCTTGCCATGTCATAAATTCTGGTTTACAAGATTTTATATTTCCAAGTGCTGTAGTTTTACAATAAATATTACCAAAATTAACTCCATTTACTCTATTTAACACTTTACTCCATGTATCGTATTCTAAAGCTTTAAATTGGTCTAGTCCATTTCTTTGATCATCACCATACGGCTGGCAAAGTCTTTGTTCATAAATACTAACTCCATTTTTGTACATCAATTCATATATGTAATTAAATTTTAAGTCTAACTTACTAACAGCCCCCCATATATCTTCTGTTCTCCAATCATATATTGGATAAAAATTGTAAACATCTATATATTTGTCATTTATTTTTAATTTTGTAGTCCAATTACAATTTTTTAATGTTACTTTTTTTTCTTGCAGTGCAATTGTTCTAAATCTATTTAGGCTTTCATCTGTTCTAATTCCAATTCCACATCCTACTGTTCCTTTGTATTTCTTTTGATACCAATTGGCAAATTGAACTATAAATTCTTCAAATTCTTCTCCTTTTCTAAACCATTTAAATGGGCAATTATTAATATTTATACTATCTTCTGGCATTTCTCTTACCCATAAATGTTTACTTTCTTCTTCCCAACAAATCCATTTTGGTTGCAATACAGATACTGCATTCCTAAGCGCCATTGGTAATGCAATATGATAAAAATCTCTTATTTGAGATAGTTGTTTTAGTTCTTCAATATGTTTAACAGTATGCTTATACTGTGCTTCTAAATCAATAAATAATACATCAAATTTTTTGTTTAATTTTTTAGCTACTATATTTGCAAGTTGTACCATTACTGAGCTGTCTTTTCCACCACTGACACTAAAATAAATATTGTCAAAATTTTGAAATACAATTTCTAATCTTTCTATTGCAGCATCTAATACATTTTTTTCTATATATTTTTTTGACATTTATTTTTCCTTTCTTTTTCACAACTATATTAATAACTATAAATTAGCATAAGTAATATTAGTTTTATTTGAAAAAGTCGAATTTTGCAATAACTTTCTATTGCAGAATCCGACTTTAATTTCACAAATCATTTGACTTGCTTTTATTAAAATACATAATTAGATTTTCTATTGTATTTTTGTCCTTTTTAGAAAGTTTATCAAAACCTGATAAAGAATATTCTATATTCTTATTTTCTTTAATCTTTAAATATTCACTAAAAATTTGATCCATACTTACATTAAATAAATTGCATATCTTTACTAAAACTTCATAAGATGGTTTTGCTCTATCTTGTTCTATTTCACTTATATATCTTACAGATACTTCTATTATTTCTGCTAGCATTTCTTGTGTATATCCATAACTTTTTCTTATTGCTTGTATTTTTTTTCCAATTTTTATTGTACTTGTTTTTCTCATCTATACCACCTTACTTTTTGCATATATTATCAAAATTTTTATTTAGTATAAATGAAGTATTTTCGTTTATTATAGTTTTTTATTTCTTGTTTATTTTTTTAAATACTCTAAAAGCAACTTATCTAGCAACTTTCTATTAATTTCTATTTGCTCTTTATTATTTTTCTTTATATTTTCTTCTAATTCTCTTAAAACATTAGAAATTTTAACTTCTAGTTCATTCATTTATACCACCCCATATTTTAATATGTGTAGTTTATAGAATTTTATTTATCTTATATTATATTTTATTTATAATTGTGTCAATATTTTGAAATTTAAAAATAGTAGCAAATTTTTCTTGCTACTATTTTTGTGAAACACATTCAGACTGTCCAACTTGTCTCATTATTGGTCTCCTATATTGTATTTCATTGACCAGAATCCTGTTAATTGTTTTCCATCAAATGTAAACGCCTCTGGTACCTTATATTCTGTTGTATCTCCATCTTCTGTTCCTTCTATAAATTTTACATTTGACCTTTGTGTTTGTTGGTCTAGT
>JAAWDR010000046.1 GCA_022793875.1 Clostridia bacterium | reverse complement strand
GAAGATGATGCCTCAAAAGGAATAGTAATAAAAGATAAAAATGATAGAGAATGGGTATGGATAGAAGTACCAAAAACAATATTCACAACAGCAGATGCATTAGGAGAAGGAAAAACAGCAGAAGAATTAAATGCAGCAATAAAGGCAGATTTAATATCATATGCAGGGGGATATAGAAATAGTCCACGTATCTTTAATGGTGAATGGACTGATACATGGTATAGTGGCTGTGGAGTAGCAGATGCTACAACATATAATACAATGTATAATAAAATGATAAATAGTGTATATACAAATGGAGGATTTTGGATACAAAGATATGAAGATGGAACAGTAAATATAACATGTGGAAATGCCCAAGTAAAAGCAAGTGGATATGCTCCAGATGAAGAAAAGACAAGTAGTTTATTATTTGGAATACAATGGGATTTAGTATGTAGATATTTGGATGGAAAAGATGGACTAACAACAGCAATGATAAATTCAGATAGTTCAAGTTGGGGAAATTATAATAATAATTCGTTAACAGCAAAATCTAATGAAACAAAGAAAATGAATATCTATGATTTTGCAGGAAATTTATATGAATGGACATTAGAAAAAGCAGCTGGCAGTCCTTATCTGTGGGCTTGCAGGGGAGGCAATTCTACTGGTGCAGGCTCTTCTAATCCAGCTTCTTACCGTGCAACAGACTCTTCCAATGGTAGTGCCTTCCTTTCTTTCAGAGCCACTTTCTATTAGTAGAACTGAACTCTAAAGGAAGATTTAAATTTAACTATGTAAAAATTTATAATAAAAAGATTATGTCTTAATACCCGACAGTTTTTAAGTAAATATTAATTGATGATGAAAATAGAGAAAAATATTTGATAAAAATAAGAAATCAGAAAAAATAATTGAAGAAAAATACCTTCTTTGGTAAAATATTGATAACAAGAAAAAATAACATCAATATAAAAAACAAAAGAAGGTATTTTTATGAATAAATTGTATAACACCCAAAAGAATTTAGCAAGAGATTTAGGAAATTTTTTTGAAAAAGTAACAGATATAACAAAACCCCAGAAAAAAGTAATACCATATATAATACTTGGAATGATTGAAGCAGAGTCTGTTGTGACAACAGATATAGTGAAGAAAATGAAGGATAATTTTTCACTAGTAAGCCCATTTTCGACAGTAAGAAGATTAGAAAGATTTTTTAACAATAAGAAATTTGATGTATATAAATTCTACGATAAAATAATTTTAGGAATAATGAAAAAGTATAATCCAAAAGAAAATATATGTAAGTATAGATTATATGTATTGTAGAGATGATTTTACAATATTGTTTTTTCAATGAAAATAGATAAACAACGGAATCCCATTATGGTTTAGAAGTTTTAAAGGAAAACACAATAAAGAAGCATATTAAACAGAGTTAATAAAAGAAGGAATAAAATATGTACAAAATTTATTTAAAGGAAAAGAATGTAAGATAATATATTTAGCAGATAGATGGTTTCAAAATTACAAAATAATGAAATATATAGATGAAATAGAAGAAGAATATTGTATAAGAATGAAATCGAATTTAACATTTTATATAGCAAATTATGGAAAAATGGCAGGATATACAAAGGATATAGAAGCAAAAGAGAAAGAAGAACAATATTTTACAAGAGTAAATATATGTAAGCATGATTATGACACGCAAATGGCAGGAAGTAAAAAGGAAGGACATGAAGAAGCAATATATGTACTAACAAATGGAAAAGTAGAAGAAGGAATAAAAAATTATAGTTATAGATTTGGATCAATAGAGTTCGTATTTAAGAACGGAAAAACAAATGGATTTTATTTAGAATGTACAAAAATGAAAAATGAGCAATCATTTAAAACATTATTTGGATTAATGTGTGTAGCAATATTATGGATGACAGTAATAGGAGTAGAATACACAAAGAATATAGAAAAGCAAGAAACAAAAATAAAAATAAGATGTCTAAAGAAAACAGGAGAAAGAATAATATCATTATTTAATACAGGATTAATGTATTTCAATTTATGTTTTAATTCGTATAGAACCCCAAAAATAAAATGTAATTTCATACTTTATGAAATATAAAGAAAAAAATAGAAAATTTTAAAAAATACGAAGGTATTTTTATTAAACATGAACTAAAGGGTAAAAAAATGTCTAAAGTTTATAAAATCTTATAAATTTTAGACATAATTTATTTAAAATTTAAAGATCCATCAAACATTAGTGATTCTAGCAAAAACTGTCGGGTATTAAGATATTATGTAAAAAAGTACACAGTAAAAAGTGTGCTTTTTATTGTGCTAAAAAATAGTAAAATCTATAATTAGAAAAGATAAGGAATAGGAGGAAAAAACAAATGAAAAAGAAAAACAAAGGAATAACACTAATAGCACTTGTAATTACAATTGTAATTTTACTAATATTAGCAGGGTTATCAATATCAGTCTTAACAGGAAGTGGGCTATTTCAAAAAGCACAAGAATCAACAAGAATATCAGAAATAAAGGAAATAGAAGAAGCTGCAAGGATATCATATATGGAAAGACAAATGGAAGAAATAGCAGGTGGAGAACAAGTCACAATGGCAGGAGTAATAAGTGACTTAAAAGAAAAAGGGTACACAATAAAAGAAATAGCAGGTGGAACAAATAGTGTAGCAGGAGTAAAATTAAATAAAAGTGAAATATCAATGGAAAAAATTTCAACAGAAGAAATAACATATGAATATGTATTAGGAACAACAATAAGATATTTCGTAGAAGTACAAGGAAAAAACTATGAAATATTATTTAATAATGGAGAAATAATAGTAAGTATAATAGAAACAGATTTAACAGATATAAATAAATTACCAGAAATAACAGTAACATCAAGTAATGATGAAATAGTAGAAGCACAAAAATCAGAAGAAGGAAAAATAACATTAACATCAAAAGAAAAAGGTGGAGAAGTAACAATAACAGTAATATGTGCAGGAAAGCCAGTAACTTGTAAAGTAACAGTAGAATTATTTACAGCACTAGATAAAGATAATACAAATCCAGGTGAAGCATTACCAGAAGGAGAAATAGAAATAATAGAAGATGATGCCTCAAAAGGAATAGTAATAAAAGACAAAAATGATAGAGAATGGGTATGGATAGAAGTACCAAAAACAATATTTACAACAGCAAATGCATTAGGAGAAGAAAAAACACAAGAAGAATTAAATGCAGCAATAAAGGCAGATTTAATAGCTTATTCAGGAATATATGGAAAAGGTTCAACAATTCAAAATTATAATTGGTCAAATAGGGATACATGGTATAGAGGCTGTGGAGTTGTTGATAATGAAACATATATCACCATGTATAATAAAATGATAAATAGTGTATATGAAAATGGAGGGTTTTGGATACAAAGATATGAAGATGGAAGAGTTAATATAAATGTTGCAACGGCTCAAAGTTATGCAAGTCAAATGAGTCCAGATGAAACAAAAACAAGTAGTTTATTATTTGGAATACAATGGGATTTAGTATGTAAATATCTTGAAGTAAAAGGGGGGTTGACAACAGGACAAATAAATTATAATAGTTCAAGTTGGGGAAATTATAGTGGTTCGCCTAATGCGAGACAGGAAAGAAATAAGAAAATGAATATATATGATTTTGCGGGGAATTATTTTGAGTGGACATTGGACAAGGCTTTCTATTCGGCAAATGCTCCATGTGCATGTAGGGGTGGTCAATTTGGGAGGAATGATGGACCGGCTTCTTCGTATGGCTTTTATTCCTCGACCGGATATGATCTGGGCATTTCGTATACATGGAATGGTCGTGCAACGTTCAGAGCTACTTTTTATTAATATATACTAAATTGCTTATTCTTTGCAATTGAATGTATGTTGGAGAAAGAAGAAATATTGAAAAGAAGAAAAATTTTTATTATAATATAATTAAGTAACATATAGAAGAAAAAGAGATAGAAAAAATAGCAAGAGAAATGAAAAAGATGTGATAAATAAAAAACAATATTATGTAAAAAAGTACACAGTAAAAAGTGTGCTTTTTATTGTTCTTAAAAATAGTAAAATGTATAATTAATTTATTAAAAAGAATTAATAAAAATAAACTAAAGAAGGGATGAAAGAAAAATGCAAAAGAAATTAAAGAAATGTATTAAAAGATATAAAAATAATGGAATAACACTAATAGCACTTGTAATTACAATTATAATTTTGTTAATTTTAGCACGGAATATCAATATCAAGTTTAACAGGAAGTGGACTATTTCAAAAAGCACAAAAGTCAACAATAATATCAGAAATAAAAGAGATAGAAGAAGCTGCAAAAATATCATATATGGAAAGGCAAATAGATGAAATAACAAATGGAGAAGATGCAACAATAGCGGGAGTGATAAATGATTTAAAAGAAAAAGGATATAAAATAAAAGATATTACAAGAGAGGGAAATATCATAACTGGAATTGAACTTAGTGAAGAAAAAGTAGTGATGGAAAAAAATTCAACAAAAATAATAGAATATAAATTAATTTATTCAGAAGAAATAAGTATTAGATATTTTGTAGAAATACAGGGAAAAGATTACGAAATATTATATAATAATGGAAATATTAGTATAGAAACAGAGGAAATAAATTTAGAAGAAATAGATAATGAACCAATAGTACTTGTCGAAAATAAAAATTCAGAAATAGTTAAATCAACAATTTCAGGAGAAAAACAAGGAAATATAATTTTAGAATCAGATAATATAGGTGGAATTGTAGAAATAGGGGTAAAAGAAAAAAATAGCAAAATAAGGAGTACTTTAAAAGTGTTAGTTAGAGAGCCAGTTACTAATATTACATTAGAACCATCTAGTGCAACAGTATTAATAGGAAATACAATAAAGCTTACAGCGATAGCAGAACCAAATAATACTACAGATTCAATAATATGGAGTACTTCAGATACAAATATAGTAGATGTATCACAGAATGGGATTGTAACAGGAAGAGGTAATGGAACAGCAACAATTAAAATAACTTGTGGAGATAAAGAAGCTAGTTGTTTAGTAACATCAACAAATAAAATAAGTTTGGCTGAGTATGCTAAAGAAAATAATTTGTCAATGGAAGATTTAGGATTTTCAATAACTTATAATGATGGTGGAAATCACAAATTAGCACTTGAAGAATTTGGAGGAAATATAACACATGGTAGGTCTAGTGGATATTTTATAGGTTCATATGAAGTTTTATGGGATTATCAAAAATGTGTTAAAGAACTTGGAGCGAAAGGAATAAAGCTAACATATAGAGTTTTATGCTCATCAAGAGGTAGAGGTTATGTAAGATCATCTATAAATATATATGGAATTGAAGAAACAATACTTGATACTTCTTCATATTCAGCTGGAAATTCTGTATCAAGTTGGACAGAGTTTGATTATGAATTTAATTTTGATGATAATGAGGTAAGCAAAATGAAGTTTACAGCAAATTATTGTGCAGATAGTGGTGCAACTTCTCCATATTCATCATCAGATTCTGGATGCTATTTTAAAAATCTAACATTATTATTTTAGATATAATAAATTAAATAAAGCAAGATTATGTAAAAAAGTACACAGTAAAAATGTGTACTTTTATTGTTCTTAAAAATAACAAAATATATAATTATTAAATAAGAGAAAACAAAAGAAATGAGGTAAGAAAAATGAAATTAAGTATAAGAAAAAGTAAAGGAATAACATTGATTGCACTAGTAATAACAATAATAATATTATTAATCTTAGCAGGAATATCAATAAGTGCATTAACAGGAAGTGGGTTATTCCAAAAGGCAGAAGATGCAACAAAAATATCACAAATAAAAGAGATAGAAGAAGCTGCAAGGATATTATATATGGAAAGACAAATGGAACAAATAGTAGGTGGAGAACAAGCCACAATGGCAGGAGTAATAAGTGACTTAAGGGAAAAATGTTATGAGATTAAACAGATTACAGAAGGAGCAGGAAATATAACAGGAATATCATTAAAAGAAGATAATGTAACAATGGAAAAGAGCCAACAGAAAGAAGTAACATATACATTTGTATATGAAGAAGGAACAAGAGTAAGATATTTTGTAGAAGTACAAGGGAAATATTATGAAATACTTTATAATAATATGGAAATCACAGTAAAAACAGAAGAAAGTGACTTAAAAGAAATAGAGACAGTAAAAAATGAAATAACAGTAGAGTCAAAAAATACAACTATAGTGAATGCAAAACCAAAAGAAAATGAAGAAAAAATTGCATTAGAGTCAGGAGCAACAGGAGGAATAGTAGAAGTAATATTAACAGAGACAAATAGTAATGTTACAAAAACATTTAATGTAATAGTAAAAGAGCCAGCAACAAGTTTTACAGTAACACCAACAGAAGTGACAATAATGAGAGGAGATACAACAAAACTAACAACAACAGTTGAACCAAGTAATGCAACTGATAAAATAACTTGGAGTAGTTCAGATGAAAGTATAGCAACAGTAGCAGAAGATGGAACAGTAACAGGAGTAAAAATTGGTACAACAACAATAATAGCAAAATGTGGTGAATTTGTTCAAGAATGTGCAGTTACAGTTGAACCTAAAAAATTAGTATTTGGTGACTTGGCTTCTGAACGGATTAGGATTGGATGATGTGGGAATCTCCTTAAGAGGTGAGCCTGAAGCAGGAGATTACTATAAAACTTCAGGAAAATGGACAAAAAAGCTTGATGATTTTGGATTAACAGGTGTTTGTAAGCCAAAAGCTAGCTATTACAATTCAACTTTTTGGTATGCAACATGGAATGCAGAAGAGTTTCAAAATAATTTTGGTGATTGGCGGTTTTCTTGAATTTGATTATTTTTCTAAAACTAGTTGGGGACAAGGTGAGAGATTTAGTTATCGTTGTATGAAAACTAATGAAGATGGTTCTGTTAATTATTCTGATTGGATAATCTTAGATGATTGGAAAAATCCAGCACAAGATTCAGGTAGCCATTTTGGAGATCGTACAGTACATCATAGATTGGATTTAGATATGTTGGAAGGATATGATTCTTTGGAATTTAGAATAAATGTATTTGTAACTCGTGTTGGGCATACAAGTGCTGACATGCACGTATATCTAAGAAATTTTACAGCAATTGAAAAATGATATAATAAAAGCATTATTTATAGTATTAAAAATATTATAAATGATGTTTTTTATGTTTAAGTATGTATAAATTTAATTAATATACTTTAAATTATAGCAATTTATGGTATAATAATATTATAGATGAAATATAAAACTTAAAGAGTACGAAAATATTTAATATTAGTTTTGTAATAAAGTTTTATAAAGGAGGGGAAGTAATATGAATCAAAGAGAAAAAGAAATATTAGAATTAGAAGAAGATTTAAAAGATACTATTGAAAATGAGTTAATAAAAAATCAAACAGAAAACAAAGAAGTATCAATAAAAGATATAAAATTTGTAGGACAAGCAACATGGCAAGACAAAATTAATGGAAAATCAATTTCAGATAATGTATTTATAGTAGAGAAAGAAATTAAAGAAATTGATGAAGAAGGAAAAGAGAGAATAACAGAGCAAAAAAATTATTATTTAGGAGATAAATGTATTGGTGGTACAATAGGGGAAAATGAAATAGCATATAATTCAAGTTTTGAAAATTCTGAACCAGATAAAATGCAAGCTGTTAATGAATTATTAGAAAGAACATCAGAAAAAGAAATAGAAGCCCATTCATTAAATTCATTAAAAAGAAAAGAAATTGCAGAAGTTTTAACAGCACATTTAGGAAGAGAAGTTTCTGAAGATGAAGTTGAAAAAATTTTAGAAGAAATGGATAAAGAAGAAATTGAAGAACTAAATGAGGAAAAAGAAGAACGTGAAGATAAAGATGAAAATGATTTATCTGAAAAACAAGCTGAGAAAGTTAAAGTAAATGGAATTCAAAAAGCTAATTTGAATAAAAAAGTGGATGGAAAAGAAACACTAGGAAAAAGACTAGATTTAGAGCAATATGATAGCATATATGTTGTTTATTCTGAAAAGGTAAAAGAAGTTACAGCTGATTCAAAAATAAATAACACAACATATTCATTAGTAGGAATGACAAAAGACGGAGAAGCAAGAGTTTTAAATGATGAATTTGATATGGATAAAACAGTAGGAAATAATGCTAGTAGAGAACAAACAAAAATAAGAGCAGATGGAACAGCAACAAGAGATAATGAAGATTTATCAGTTTATACAAGAAAGTCTAATGGAGTTAGTATCGGATGTGAAAATAATCAGGGTAGTGTTCAAATGTTTATGTATCAAAAAACACTTGAAGAAAATGAAAATGTAGGAATTCAAATAGAAACTTCACAGACTCCAGTTATCCCAATTGAAACAAGAGAGATAATGAATAGAAATAAGGGAATTGAACAAAAAGAAAGAATACAAGATGAAGTTGAAGAACATACTGAAGAAGGATGCAATCCTAAAGATGTTAAAGATTATGATGGATTAGAATACACTCAAACACATAGCCATTTGTCAGATGAAGCTTTGAATAGCTATGTTACAGAGATTTTGAATTATGAAAATGTAGTAGGAGAAGAAAAAATTAAAGAGGTCTTTTCTGAAAATGAAGTTAGAGATAAATTATTGAGAGAGATGTATAAAAATGAAGGTAGATTATCTAATGGGCAGATTGTTGAAAATGTAAAGAGAGAAATGAATCAAGATGCAGAGATGTTTATAAAAGAACATAAGAGATGATTTTAAAAAGTGTATATTAAATTTCTTAAAAAATGTATATCAAAATTCTTAAAATGTGTATAGTAACTTTAAAAATAGTAACATTTATAATTCGACAAAATATAATATAGTAGTAGAGATTTATTAATAGCAACATTAATAAATCTCTATTATTATAGTAATGAAAACATAAAGGTGATAAATTATGAATGAAAATTTTATAAATCTAAATCAATTACCATTAAATGAAAATGGAATTATACATGAAATTAAATGCGAAGGAAACATAAAAAGAAGATTGTTAGACTTAGGGTTAGTAAAAGGGACAAATATTATACCTGTTTTAGTAAGTCCTTCTAAAGACCCAAGAGCATTCCAGGTTAGAGGGACTATTATTGCTATTAGAAAAGAAGATGCTGAAAAAATAAAAGTGTGCCAATAGGGAAAAAGGGACGTTGCTTAAATCCCTCAAAAACGGGAGAAAGGGACACTCCTTAAAATTAGATAGTATAAATTAAACTAATTTATTTCATATTATTATATCTAATTTTAAGGAGTGTCCCTTTCTCCCGTTTTTGAGGGATTTAAGCAACGTCCCTTTTTCCCTATCAGCACAAAATTTTAGCTAATTTCAATTAAATTTCTAATAGTTTTATATAAAAAAGGTTTATATTCTTCAATAGGCAAAGGGTCTTTATAAAGAATAGAATTAAAACAAGTAGAGCCGACTAACTCTATAATCATAAATAGAGTTACATCAGGATTACTTAAGTTTATATTATTTTCTTTTACACCCTTAATAAATAAATCATGCAAAGAATTTTCTCTTTTTTCAGCAGATTCATATAATTTTAGTACAGTTTTATTATATACTCCCCAAGATAAATTTTTTGAAATAAATTTTAATAATAGAGGTTTTTTTGATAATTCATCTATAACATAATTTATAATATATATAATTTGGTCAGAAAAGTTTGCGATATAGTTTTTTCTTAAGGATGTTAATGCATCAGAAAATAATTTTTCTGATTTTTTTACTATTAGAATGTCTCTTATTTCATATTTATCCTTAAAGTATAAATAAAATGTTCCTTTGGCGACACTTGCATTGTCCACAATATCTTGAATTGATGTGTCTTTTATTCCTTTTTCTGTAAATAGTTTGAAAGCTGTATTTAATAATCTATTTTCTTTTTCTTCTTTATCATTTTTCATATTTTTTAATTCTCCTACATATAAATTATTACATAAATTTGACTGAAGGTCAATAATTTTTTTGAAAAGTATTGACCATTGGTCATAATTGTAGTATTATATACAAAAATGACCAATAGTCATTGTAGAATTCGATAAAGGAGAGGTAGATAAAAATGTTAAAGTTTGCAGAAAAGATATGTAAGTACAAAAAGCTGATATTAATAATAGCATTACTATTATTAATTCCTTCAATTATAGGAATGAAAGCAACTAGGATTAATTATGATATTTTAGTTTACTTGCCAGAAGATATTGAAACAATAAAAGGTGAAACGATTTTATCAGAACAATTTGATATGGGAGCATTTTCAGTTGTTATAGTTGAAGACATGAACACCAAAGACATTCAGAAATTAGAAAATGAAATAAGTAAATTAGATAATGTAGAGCTTGTTATAAGTATTGCAGACGTATTAGGTTCAAACATACCAGTTGAGATGTTACCAAAAGAAATAACAGATAAGATTCATAAAGATGGAAGTACACCAATGCTTGTAACATTTAAAGATGGTATTTCATCAGATAGCACGATGTCAACAATTGAGGAATTAAGAAAATTAACAGACAAGCAATGTAAAATAAGTGGAATGTCAGCAACTGTTTTAGATACAAGGGATTTATCTAATTCAGAAATAGCAATATATGTAATTATAGCAGTAGTATTGTGTTTGATTATTTTACAATTAGCGTTGGATTCATATATAGCACCAATATTTTTATTATTAAATATAGGAATAGCAATTTTGTATAATATGGGTTCAAATATACTTTTAAGAGAAATATCATATATAACGAAAGCAATAAGTGCAGTACTTCAATTAGGAGTGACTATGGACTTTGCAATATTCTTATATCACAGTTATAAGTCAGAGAAAGAAAAACGTACAAACAATGATGAAGCAATGGCACATGCAATATCAAAAACATTAGTATCAGTTGTGGGAAGTTCACTAACAACAATAGCAGGATTTTTAGCACTTTGCAGTATGAATTTAAGCTTAGGTAAAGATATCGGAATTGTTATGGCTAAAGGAGTATTCCTTGGCGTTGTAAGTGTTGTAACAATATTACCAGCAATGCTTTTAGTATTTGATAAATGGATTGAAAAAACAAAACATAAAGAAATATTACCAAGATTTGAAAGATTAAAAAATTTCAATATAAAACATTATAAAGCAATAATAATAGTATTCTTAATAATATTACCATTTGCAATATATGGATATAGCAATATAAAGGTTTATTATAACTTAGATAAATCATTGCCAGACACATTATTAAGTGTTGAAGCAAATAATGCATTAAAAAATGATTTTAATATGGTATCAACAGAATTAGCTTTAATTAGTAAAGATGTTCCAAATTATAAAGTTAATGAAATGTTAAACGAAATTGAGAAGTTAGATGGAATTGAATGGGCTTTAAGTTATTCAAAAATAGCAGGAACTGAGTTCCCAGATAGTATGTTATCAGAAGATGTAAAATCAATATTTGAAAATGATAAATATCAATTAGTCATAATAAATTCTAAGTATGAAATGGCAACAGATGAGTTAAATGAACAAGTTAATGAAGTAAATAAAATAATAAAGGTATATGATAAAAATGCAATACTAGCAGGAGAAGGGCCACTTATGAAAGATTTAGTAGAAATTAGTGATCATGATTTTAATAGCGTAAATGGAGTATCAATTGTAATTATATTTATAATAATGATATGTGTATTAAAATCAATTTCATTACCTGTAATATTAATGGTAGTTATTGAATTTGCTATATTTATAAATATGGGATTTTCAACATATACAAATACAACATTGCCATTTATTGCATCAATAGTAATTGGAACAATACAATTAGGGGCAACAATAGATTATGCAATATTAATTACAACTAAATTTATAAGCTATAGAAAAGAAGGAAAGACAAAGAAAGAAGCGGTTGATGAAGCTCTAGGAAGTTCAATAAGTTCAATTATTGTTAGTGGATTGTGTTTCTTTGGTGCAACATTTGGAGTTGGAACTTGTTCAAAAATAGAGATGATTGGTTCTCTATGTACGCTAATGTCTAGAGGGGCTATTGTTAGTATGATTAGTGTAATTATGGTATTGCCAGCATTTTTAATATTGTTTGATAAAGTTATTTGTAAGACAACTGTTGGAATGAAAAAAGTGTGCCAATAGGGACGTACCTTTTTGGCACAGATAAAGGAAGGAATGAGATTAAATATGAATAAAAAAATAGTTTCTAAAGTAGTTTCAGGAGCATTGCTATGTTCTATGATTGGATATACAGTTCCTGTATTTGCGTATACGAAAGATGAAACAGTATATTCTAAATTAGATGTTTCAGGGAGTTGTTATAAAACGATAGTTAGTACACATATAAAAAACAAAGAAAATGAAGATGTAGTAAAAGATATGTCAGATTTATTAGATATAAAGAATACAAGTGGTGATGAAACATATATTCAAGATGGAAATACTTTTACATGGAAGGCTAACAAAAATGATATATACTATCAAGGTGAGAGCTCAAAGGATTTACCAATAGAGTGTGCTATAAAATATGAATTGGATGGTGAAGAAATTTCACCAGAAGATATTGCAGGGAAAAGTGGAAATGTTAAAATAACTCTACAATACACTAATAAAGAAGAAAGAATGGTTGATATTAATGGTAAAAAAGTTAAGATGTATGTTCCATTTGTAGTGGTTGCTGGGACAATTATTAAAAATGAAGAGGCTAGTAATGTACAAGTGTCATCTGGAAAAGTAATTGATGATGGAACAAAAACAATTGTTGTTGGTATTGCTATGCCTGGTTTACAAGAAAGTTTAGGAGTATCTAAGAAAGATATAGAAATATCAAGTGATATTGAAATTATGATGGATGTAAAAGATTTTGAAAGCAATAGTATAATTTCTTTTGTTACTCCAAAAGTTTTAGACGAAGAAGATTTAGGTGTTTTTGATAAATTAGATGAGATTTATGGTCAAGTTAATACTTTACAAAGTTCAAGTAAACAAATTGAAGAGGGGGCAAATACTTTAAAAGATGGTGCTATAACTTATAGTGAAAAGAGTAAAGAATTTAATGGTGCAATGAATCAAGTTTCTGAAGGTGTAAGTAGTATAAACTCAAATTATTCGAAAATAGATTCAGGTATAAATTCTTTAAATGTGGGGAGCTCTTCATTAGTAAATGGCGTACAACAGTTGAATTCTGGAATTAATGAATTAGAAACAAGATTAAGTTCTTTACCTGAGAGTGTTTCTCAATTATATGAGGGAAGTACAGAGCTAAATTTAGGTGTTAATTCAGAAAATGGTTTAGTAAATGGAATAAGTGTTTTAAAAGGTTCTTTAGATGCTACTATAAAAACATTGAGTACTAATATTACTACATTAGCTAATACAAAAAATCAATTATTAGAAGCAGGATATACAGAAAATGATGAAATAATAATAAATTTACAAAAGCAGATAACAATTGATACTACAACTTTAACACAACTAACATCTGAACAATCTCAAGCTAAGTTAAATGCTTTAGATAAGGGAGTTACATCAATTTCACAAGCTACACAAAAATTAGAACAAGGATTAGGACAATTAAATTCTGCTACAAGTCAATTACCAACAGCTTTAACACAGTTAGCTGATGGTTCAAAAGCTTTAGTTGACGGTTCAAAAACTTTGCAAACTGGTGCTAGCACTTTAAAAAGTGGTTCAACTTCTTTAAAATCAGGTATGAAAAAGTTGGATGTTAGTACAAAAGAATTGACTTCTGCAAATGGTCAATTAACAGATGGAGCTACTACTATTGCTAATGGGGCTACTGATTTAGCTGAAGGTATCTATACTTTTAATAGAGATGGTATTAATAAGATTTGCAATTTTATGAAAAATAATGTGAAGAACTTAACTGATAGAATTGAGAAGTTAACTGAATTGTCTAAGGATTATAATAATTTTACATTACTTAACGAAGGAAATGATGGTGAGGTTAAATTTGTTATGATAATTGATGGCGTTAAGAAACAACAAGAGAGTGAGCAAATAAAGGAAAGTGTTATTTTTGATAAAAATGATGTTGAAGAGAATAAATAGGAAGGCATAAACTTGACAATTCTCCTATTATAGGTGTAAAATATAATAGGAGAAAAAGGAGAGTTTTATGCAAAATAGTAATAAAAAAGTTTTTGATAATTTAATATCAAGAACAAAAATATATTTAGTGATAATTTTAGTATTGCTAATTATAATATGTTGTCAAAATATAGGATTCATAGTGCCATCTATATTAGTTTATGCAATAGTAATAGGATATACATATTTTGCCAATAATAAAAGGAAAAGTGAAATATCAGAAACATTGCAAGACTTAACATTATCAGTAGATTCGGCAGCAAAGACGAGTTTGATTAATTCACCATTTCCTTTAATAATATTAGAAACAGATGGAAATGTTATATGGAAGAGTTCAAAATTTGTATCTGAATTTGCAGAGACGGATATAGATACACTTGTAAATGACTTAGTGTTTGATTTACAAGATGAAATTCAAAATAAAAAAGATAAAAATGATAAATCAATATTAAAGGATGTACAAATAAACAAAAAAACATATAGATTAGTAGGAAAATTTGTAAATTCTAAAAGATATTCTAGAATTAATAAAGATGAATATATGGTAATTTTATATTTTATAGATGAAACAGAAAATATAAAATTACAAAAGGAATATAATGATTCAAAATCATGTGTTGGAATTATTATGATAGACAATTATGAAGAAAATATGCAAATGCTAGAAAATGAAGAGAAGGCACAGTATATAGCAGATATTGATAAAGAAATACATGAATGGACCAATGATACTAATGGAATTTTAATAAAATCAGATAGAGATAGATATATTTATATATTTGAACAAAGATATTTGGAGCAGATTAAAGAAGATAAATTCAGTATATTAGATAAGATTAAAGAATTAGACCCAAAACAAAAAGTCCAATTTACATTAAGTATAGCAATTTCAAATGAAGGAGAAGTAGATAAAGATAAATATAAATCTGCTCAAACAGCTATGGATATTGTACTTGGTAGAGGTGGAGACCAAGCTGTTATAAGACAAAATGATATATACAAATTCTTTGGTGGAAGAGCTCAAGAAGTTGAAAAGAGAACTAAAGTAAAAGCTAGGGTTGTTGCACATGCATTAGAAAACCTTATACAAGAATCAAGTAAAGTAATGATTATGGGGCATGCTAATGCAGATATAGATGCAATAGGTTCAGCAGTAGGAATATATAGACTTGTAAAGAGCTTAGGAAAAAATGCATATATTATTATAAGTGATACACCAGCTTTACAAAATTTTAGAAGTAGCTTATTAGAAGAACCAGAATATGAAGATGCATTAATTAGTAAAGAAGTTGCAGAAGAAAATATAGATGAAGACACTTTATTAGTAGTTGTAGATACCCATAAAACAAATTATGTTGAAGCTCCAGAAGTTCTTAAAAAAGCAAGTAAAATTGTAGTAATAGACCATCATAGAAGAAGTGCTGATTATATAGAAAATGCTACATTAACATTCCAAGAAGTATATGCATCATCAGCAGCAGAGCTTGTAACAGAACTATTGCAATATGCAGAAACAAATGTTGAATTAAAGAAAATTGAAGCAGAAAGTTTGTATGCAGGAATAATGATGGATACAAAAAGTTTTACATTTAAAACAGGTGTAAGAACTTTTGAAGCAGCAGCATATTTACGTAAATGTGGAGTAGATATTATTAAAGTTAAGAAATGGTTCCAAAGTGATTTAGAGTCATTTAATAAAATTGCTGACATAGTTAGAAGTGCAGAAATGATTAATGATTCAATTGCAATTGCTTTATATGACCAGGAAAAAGAAAAGGATGTAAGCTTATTATGTGCAAAAGCGGCTGATGAATTACTTACAATAGGTAATGTTACAGCATCATTTGTTTTAGGGAACACAGGTGAACAAATTTGTATTAGTGGACGTTCTTTAGGAGATATAAATGTTCAAGTTATATTAGAAAAACTTGGTGGTGGCGGACATATTACGCTTGCTGGTGCTCAGGTTGAGGGCATGACTATTGAGGATGTTAAAAAGCAATTAATAAATTGTGTTAATGAATATTTTTCTGAAATAGAAAATTAGTAAAGTGAGAATTATAGGTTATGCCTTAATTCTCACTTTTAAAAATATATGCATTTGTTAAATTTTTCAGGACTACAGGTTGAAAAATTGCTAAAAATAGTGTAAACTATAAGATATTAAGAAGGGATAGTGATTTTAATGAAAGTAATATTAAAAGCAGATATAAAAGGAGTAGGAAAAAGAGATGAAGTAATAAACGCATCAGATGGATATGCAAGAAACTTTTTATTTCCTAAAAATTTAGCAGTAGAGGCAAATGCAGAAAATATGAGTAAATTAAAAGCAAAGCAAGACTCAAATGCATTTAAAAAATCTCAAGAGAAAGAAGAAGCAGAAAAAATTGCAGATAGATTATCAAAAATATTATTAAAAATTAGAGTTAAATCAGGAACAAATGGAAAGATATTTGGTGGTGTTTCATCAAAAGAAATTGCGGAAAATCTTGAAAAACAATATCAAATAAAAATCGATAAGAAGAAGATTGATTTGAAAGATGCAATAAAGACTTTAGGAACATTTAATGTTGATATTAAGTTGTTTGAGGGCGTTGTTGGTTGTGTTAAGGTTAATGTTATTTCAGAATAAATTTTAAAAATAATTGACATCCTATGTAGAGGTGAATTTGGGGGAATAGAAATGGATATAGGAAAAGTACCACCACATGATATAGAAGCGGAACAAGCAGTAATTGGAAGTATGTTTACAGATAAGGAAGCAGTATCAAGTAGTATAGAAGTTTTAAAAGAAGAAGACTTTTATAGAGAAGATAATAGATTAATATATTCAGCAATGTTAAATTTGTATAATAGAGCAGAACCAATAGATTTAATTACGGTAAAATCAGAATTAGAGTTGATGGGCAAATTTGAGCAGGTTGGAGGATTTGAATATCTAGCGGAATTACCAGAAAAAGTTCCTACGACTGCAAATATCGCAAAATATATTAAAATAGTAGAAGAAAAATCTGTGTTGAGAAATTTAATAAAAACTGCAAACGAAATAATAGAATTAGGATATGATACAACAGAAGAAGTCGAGAATATCATGGAAGGTGCAGAAAAGAAAATATTTAACTTAATGCAAAATAAAGATCAAAAAGGATATGCACCAATAAAGGATATATTAGTAGACAGTTTTACTCAATTAGAAGAGTTATACAATAGAAAACAACATATTACAGGTGTTCCAACAGGATTTACAGACTTAGATTATAGAACAGCAGGATTGCATGGTTCTGAATTTATATTAATAGCAGCAAGACCAGCTATGGGTAAATCAGCATTTGCATTAAACATAGCTACAAATGCAGCGTTAAGAGGAAATGCACCAGTAGCAATTTTTAGCCTAGAAATGTCAAAAGAGCAAATGGTTAATAGAATTTTGTGTAGTGAAGCAATGGTAGATAGTAATAAAGTAAGGACAGGAAAATTAGAAGATGAGGACTGGGCAAAGCTTGCAGAAGCAATAGGACCACTTTCAGAAACAGGTATATATGTAGATGATACACCAGGTATATCTGTTATGGAAATAAGAGCAAAATGTAGAAAATTGAAACTAGAAAAAAATATTGGACTAGTTGTAATAGACTATTTGCAATTAATTCAAGGAAGTAATAGAACTAGAGGTGGAAGTAGAGAGCAAGAAATAGCGGAAATAAGTAGGTCTTTAAAAATATTAGCAAAAGAACTAGATGTACCAGTAATAGCACTTTCACAATTATCAAGAGCAGTAGAACAAAGACCAGACCATAGACCAATGCTATCAGACTTACGTGAATCAGGATCAATAGAACAAGATGCTGACATAGTTATGTTTTTGTATAGAGATGACTATTATAACGAAGATAGTGAAAGAAAAAATATAGCAGAAGTAATAATTGCAAAACACAGAGGAGGATCAACAGGAACTGTTGATTTAGGATGGCTAGGAAGTTATACTAAGTTTGTTAATTTGGAAAAAAGATTTGATGACTAGTGTCAAAAGGGACGCCCTTTTTTGACACGAAAATCAACCAAAAGGGACAGCCCTTAAAAAAGTTAGAAAGTTTAGTGTTTTGCTGTAAAACGATTGACAAGTTTTAAATAATGGTATATTATGTAAAAGGGGAAGAAAAAATATAATTTGGGACAGAAAGGTTGGAGTATGGCGAGAGTGTCAAGAAATTATATAAAATCTTCTTTTTTTCATATTATGGTCCAAGGAATAAATAAGCAATATATCTATAATAATGACAATGATAAAGAAGAATATTTAAAAATTGTGAAAGAGATGGAAAATAAATCTGATGTAAAAGTCATTTCACATTGTGTAATGGATAATCATGTACATTTGGTGGCAGAGATTAAAGAAATGAAGGAATTAAGCAAATTTATGCATAAAGTTAATACTCTTTATGCTATGTATTACAATAAAAAATATGATAGAGTTGGATATGTATATAGAGATAGATATAAAAGTCAAGCAATTTACTCAGAAAAGCAATTATATACATGCATCAATTATGTTCATAATAATCCAGTAAAGGCAGCAATTTGTAAACATCCAAGCGAATATAAGTATTCTAGTTATAATGATTTTGAATTTGATTTTAAAAAGGTCATTGATGCATATCAGAAGAAGGAAGATAATATTAAATTTTTAGAAGATGAAGAACAGACAGAAAGAGAGATTAGAGAACTAGTAGAAAAATATTTGATTAATAATAATTTACAATTAGAAGAACTAAAGGATAATAGTAAAAATATTAAAGAATTGATTGAAATACTAAAAAATAACTATGATGTGTCTTTAAGAAAAATCGCAACATATTTAAAAATATCTAGAGAAAAAGTTAGAAGAGTTCAAAGCAAATAAAAAAATAATAAGACATGAATATTAGTATAAAATAGAAAAGTGTCTATTTTGATATTTTAAACAGCTATCTTAAAAGGGGTGTCCCTTTTGGTTTAAAAATGTGTCAAAAAAGGGCGTCCCTTTTGACCTTTTGACACAAAGGAGGAGAAATGTTAGAAAAAGTTTTAAATATAATAAAAAAATATAATTTAATAAAGAATGGAGATAAGCTAGTTTTGTGCGTTTCAGGAGGACCTGACTCTATTTGTATGTTAAATATTTTAAATGACATAAGAAATGACAAAAAATTACATATGGAGTTTGATATAATAGTTGCACATGTTAATCATTTGATTAGAGATGAGGCAAAAGATGATGAAATTTTTGTAAAAAATTTTTGTGAAAAAATTGGTGTTCAGTTTTATTCAAAAAGTATAGATATTCAAAAAATTGCTAATAATAATAAAATAGGAACTGAAGAAGCTGGTAGAAATGCTAGATATGAATTTTTTGATGAAATTTTAGAAAAAACTAATTCAAACAAAATTGCTATCGCGCATAATAAAAATGATAAAGTGGAAACTATGATTATGAATGTCTTAAGAGGTAGCGGAATAGCAGGTTTGAGAGGAATTGAAACTATAAAGGACAACAAATATATAAGACCACTTATTGAATGTGAAAGATTTGAGATTGAACAATATTGTAAAGATAATAAAATTGATGCAAGAATTGATAGAACTAATTTTCAGAATATATATACTAGAAATAAAATAAGAAATGTAGTAATTCCATATATAAAGGATGAGTTTAATCCCAATATAATTCAAACAATGGATAGATTATCACAATTGATAAAAGAGGAAGATGAATATTTAGATAAAATTGTTAAAGAAAAATATAATGCACTAATTGTAGAAGAAAGTTCAAAAGAATTTGTTATGAATTTAAAAGAATTTAATAAACAAGAAAAAGTTATAAAATCGAGAGTATTGTTATATACTATATCAAGGATTTTGGGTTCTACAAAAGGTATTGAAAAAATACATATAGAAGATGTAATTAAACTATGTGAAAATAATATAGGTAACAAATATTTGACTCCTAATAAGAATATAAAAATTTTAATAAAAAATTCTAAAATCTATTTTATAGATCAAACTTAAGTATCCGTAATGCTTCTAAAATCAATATTTTTTTGTAATCAAAAAGTAATAAAAAAGCTATTGAAAAAAATTTTTAACTATGTTATAAGCTTAGTACAGACAATGAGTAAATCAAAGTGCAAAGATTTGCCAGCCAGAATTTTGAGGGAAATTTTGAATGGTGATAAGTGAATGAAGTGAGCGAAAGGGAGGAATTATTTTGAAAAACGGAATTAAAACATTAGCAATGTGGTTGATTATAGGAGTAATATTTATAGTATTATTATCTTCTATAATGACAAATACTAATACTAAATTAAAGTATTCAGAATTAATTACAAAAATAAATGAAGGAAAAGTAGAATCAGTAGTGATAGATTCTGATGGTAGTTCTGCAACAGTAGAATTATCTGATGATAAGGTAAAAAAACAAGTAAACATTCCTAATATGGAAAATTTTATGAACTATTCTGAAGAATTTATAAAAAATGGTGCATTTACATTAGAAGAGAACTCAGAATCTGTATTTTCTATAATAATAGGATTATTAACACCATTTGGAATTTTAATAATTTTCTTTATTTTCTGGTTTTTTATGATGGGTGGAGTAGGAAATAACCAAAGTGGTACAAAGTCAATGTCTTTTGGAAAGAGTAAGGCTAGAATGATGACACCAGCTGATAGAAATAAAATTACTTTTGAAGATGTCGCAGGTGTTGATGAAGAAAAAGAAGAATTACAAGAGATAGTAGAATTTTTGAAAAATCCAAAGAAGTTTACAGATATGGGAGCTAGAATTCCTAAGGGAGTTTTATTAGTAGGGCAACCAGGAACTGGTAAAACATTATTAGCAAAAGCTGTTGCAGGAGAGGCTGGAGTTCCATTTTTTATTATAAGTGGTTCTGACTTTGTTGAAATGTTTGTTGGTGTTGGTGCTTCAAGAGTTAGAGATTTATTTGAACAAGCTAAAAAGAATGCTCCATGTATTATATTTATAGATGAAATAGATGCTGTTGGTCGTCAAAGAGGTGCTGGACTTGGTGGAGGACATGATGAAAGAGAGCAAACTTTAAATCAATTATTAGTTGAAATGGATGGTTTCTCTGATAATGAAGGTGTTATTGTGCTTGCAGCAACTAACAGACCAGATGTCTTAGATAAAGCATTATTAAGAGCAGGTAGATTTGATAGACAAATAGTTGTTGGAGCTCCTGATGTTAAAGCTAGAGAACAAATATTAGAAGTTCATTCTAAAAAGAAAAGATTAGCAGATGATGTTGACTTAAAAGTTATTGCTAAAAATACATCAGGATTTGCAGGAGCAGACTTAGAGAATGTATTAAATGAAGCAGCACTTTTAGCAGCAAGAAGAAACTTAAATGAAATTGGAATGAAAGAAATTGAAGATGCTATGGTTAAAGTAACTATGGGACCTGAAAAGAAAACAAGAGTTAGAAGTGAAAAAGAAAATAGATTAGTTGCATATCATGAAGCAGGTCATGCAGTTGTAAGTCACTATTTAGATACTCAAGACCCAGTACATCAAATATCAATTGTACCAAGAGGTATGGCAGGTGGTTATACAATGTATAGACCAACTGAAGATAAGTCATTTATGTCTAAAACAGAAATGGAAGAAAATATAGTATCACTTTTAGGTGGTAGAGTTGCAGAAGCTTTAATATTAAATGATATTTCAACAGGTGCAAGTAATGATATAGAAAGAGCTACAAAAATTGCTAGAAGTATGGTTACAAAATATGGTATGAGCGAAAGAATTGGAACTTTAATGTTAGGACAAAATCAAGAAGAAGTATTTTTAGGTAGAGATTTTGCTCAATCTAAAGAGTATTCAGAGGAGACAGCTGCTATTATAGATGAAGAGACAAAAGCTATTGTTGATAAAGGATATAATAGGGCTAAACAGATTCTTGCAGATCATATTGAAAAATTACATGCTGTTGCTGGAATTTTACTTGAAAAAGAGAAAATTGAAGCTGATGAATTTGAAACAATTTTTTCAGAATAAAATAAGCATTTGGGACAGTGCAAAACTGTCTCATTTTTTTGTTCATTATGTAACTAAAATATGATAACAATTTCTAATACTATTGTATAATTTTATTGAATATAGTATAATGTAAAAAAAGAAAAGGAGAAAAATTATGAAAAAATTTGGAAACATTTTATGGGGACTAGTATTTATTGTAGTTGGGCTAATAATAGGATGTAATGCAATGGGAATAACAGATATCAACATATTCTTTACAGGATGGTGGACACTATTTATAATAGTACCAAGTTTTATAGGACTATTTAAAGATGAAAGTAAAACATGGGACATTATATTGTTAGTAATAGGAATAGTGCTATTTTTATGTACTAGAGATATTTTATCATTTAATATTATAGGAAAATTAATTTTTCCATTCATATTAGTAATGATAGGATTAAGCTTTATTTTTAAGGATGCATTTAGAACAAAAGTAAATGAAAAAATAAGAAAATTAAATTCAGAAAGAGTTGATGGAGAAGATTTTTGTGCAACTTTTTCAGGAATAAAGAGTGATTTTAATGGTCAAGAATTCAAAGGCGCTAACATAGATGCAATCTTTGGAGGAGTAGATATTGATTTAACACAAGCAGTTGTAACACATGACCAAATTATTAATGCTAGTGCAATTTTTGGAGGAATTGATATTAGAATTCCTAGTGGAGTTAATATAAAAATTAAATCTACACCAATATTTGGAGGAGTATCTAATAAGGCAAAAAATGATATGAATGAAAGCTTACCTACAATTTATATAAATGCATTCTGTTTATTTGGAGGTGTTGATGTAAAATGACATCTTTACAAAAAATAATAAAATATGGAGCTATTGCATTTGGTTTTTATTTAGTATTTGTTATTTTGAGTGCTATAATATTTAGCATAACTGCTGTATTTGGAATTTCAACAGGATTAAATAGTAATAATTCTGTTGAATCAAATCAAGAAATAACTTTTTTTGAGGAAAGTTATGAAAATGTTAATAACTTAGATATAAAACTAGATGTTAGTAAATTAAATATAAAAAATGGTAGTGAGTTTAAAGTAGAAGTGACTAATCCAACTAATAAATTTTATTGTAAGATGGATGGAGATACATTAAAAATTAGAGATGAAAGAAAAAATGTGAAATGGTTTAACTTTTCTAATGATGTTATTCCAGAAATAGTTATTTATATTCCTAATGCTGTTAAGTTGAATGAAATAGAAATAGATACAGGTGTTAGTGAGACTTATATTGAACAATTAGTTGCAAATGAAGTTGATATTGAAATAGGAGTAGGAAAGTTTGTAATTAATAATATTGTTACAAAAAAAGCAAAAATTAGTGGAGGAGCAGGAGAGGCTAATATAAATAAATCTAGTATAGATGTGCTTAAATTAGATGCTGGAATAGGAAAGTTTGCTATAAATTCTAAAGTATCAGAAGAAGCTAAGATTGAGGCTGGTGTTGGACAATTAATTCTTAATTTACAAGGTAATAAAAATAACTATAAAGTAAAGACAGAAACGGGCTTAGGAAGTTTGTTAGTTGATGGTAAAAAGGTATCTGATAATCAAGTTATTGGTGATGGTAATTCTTATATTAAGGTTGAAGCAGGAGTAGGCGAAGTTAGAGTTAATTTTTTTGAATAGGATTTTACTATAATTAAAAATATGAAAGAGGAAGAGCTAAAGTAAAGTTCTTCCTCTTTCACGTTTTAAAATTCAAATTCACTTAAGAACGCATTATAGTTTTCAGTACTATTTTCAATATTAACCTGAATTTTGAAAATGATTTTACCATTGTCATCAAGTTTTGCCATACATTTGATTTCATTGTTTGGAATGTACATTGATAATTCATTTCCATTAGGTTTTAAAAATACAGGTCTAAATTCATTTGTAAGACTGTGTATTTTTTTTATGTTTTTCTTAGTAATATGATTACCTATTAAAATAAAAATAAACAATTCTATAAAGATAACAAAGGATATAAGACTTACTAAAGATAGAATTATTATTAATACACCTATGGCACGGTTTAAAGCTATATTATTAATGTAGACTGTTGGATTAATACACAATAAAAATACTGTTATAGTACATATAATTGCTGTAAAAATTCCAAATTTTATAAAACCTTTTTTGTCCCGTTTGTCAAACATAATGATGTCCTCCTATAAATTTGATATGACAATGAAATATATTATTTCATTGTTTCCATAAGTTACTTGTGTTATAGTATAGCATAATGTTGAGGAAAATTCAATAATTATAAATAAATTTACATAATTTTAAAAAACTTATGTACTTTTATGTAAATATATGATACAATAATGATTGTAATTTAAAAATGTATAAATATAAGGAGGATTTTTTCTATGGTAAAAATAAGTAATGGGCGGTCCTACAATGATAAGATAATGTTTTCTGATTCAGAGTTTGAAGCAACTGCAACTCGGATGACTAATGGAGATATTGAAACTGTATGTGAAAAGAAAAAGGAAATAACTTTTCCAGTAGCGATTACAGCATTAGTTGTTACTATAATTCTTTGGATCATTGATATAAAATTAATGATACCATTTCTTAAGAATAGTTCAGCAAGGGTATATATTTTTTATTCAATTATTGCTACAATATATGGATTGCTTATTTTTATTTCTATAAATGAATTAAGCAAAGTAAAAAATGTGAATTTAATTAAGAACCATGGAGCAGAACATAAGGTTTTTAAGGCATATCATAAACTAAAAAGAATACCAACAGTTTCAGAAGCTAAAGAGTTTTCACGGATAAATTTTCATTGTGGAATTAATAAATGGTCATCTATTATAGTAGCACAAATAATTGCAATTTTTGTATATTTGTGTACAGGGTATATAATTTCTGAAATGTTAATGCTTACCATAGCACCAATATTTGCAACTATTTTCCCATTTAATATTATTGGAAATATAGCACAATTTTGGACAACATGTGAACCAGAAGATAGTAATATTGAATTGGCAATTGCAGCATTAAAAGGATTGGAAGATAAAGTCTTATTAAAGGAAAAAATTCATGCTATTGTTGATGAAATTTTTAAACGATAGATAGGAAAAAGAGATAATTATAGGTAAGTATCTATGATTATCTCTTTTTTGCACTTGATATAGTATTTTTAAGGATTTTCTATTAAATCATCCCAATATTTTTTAGGCATAAATTGCATTTGGCACCTTCTATTAGTCCTTTCATTAATAGTAACAGACTTAAAAAAGGATCTCCAAAGCTCTTGATATAATTTTTCATCATCTGAGAGCTCAGGTAAAACAAATTTTGGCAGTTTTTCAATTTTATAATTTTTTCCATTATATAAAAAACCAATATTTCTATTTTTATCATGAATTATAAAATTTTGAGAAGGCAATCTATTAATAAAATGATGTCCTAAAAGTTCAATAATATTATTATCTGGATGTATTGAACTGTAAAAGAGATTATTTCCAATATCAATAAAACGCAATAACCCTTTAAATCTATGACATTCACCATAAACTCTTTTTTTAGTGGAAATTACATTATATACATATGAAGTTGTTAGCATAGTATTTATTTTGGGACCAATATCAAAACCATCACACAAATATTTCAAAATATCTAATTCTATATTTTTTACATTACTTAAAAATGCATAATAGCTATTATATAATGCATCATAGCAAATATTTTTTTCAATTCCTTTAAAAACTCTTTCAGATTTTTCATAATTTGATGTTATAAAGATATTGTCATCTAAAAAATTAGTATTATAGTTTTGCTCATTTTTAATATTTTGTGGTAAAGTTTTTGTAGAATAGCAGTCAAAAACGATAGTCAATAATCCATCAAATGTTCCATCATAAAGAAATGTTTTATTTATAAGTTTCCAGTTAGACATTTTATTTTATCCTCCTTTGTAGGTAGTAAATTATCAAATAGTGATAATTGTTTAAATTGTGGTTTTGGTAAGCTCAATCTTTCTTGTGATAATAGATTTGTTTCAATGAATGAGGGATTCATTTTATAGACTTTATCATAATATTTTCCTTTACAAGTGATAAAAAATTGAGCTCTTTTTAAAACTACACCTAATTTTTTTAACATACTGAAATCCAAATTAAAATTACGTCTAGCAGTAATAATTTTTTTTGCAGAAATTACACCTATGCCAGGTATTCTAAGTAAAGTAAAATAAGAAGCGGTGTTTATTTCGATAGGGAACTTGTCTAAGTTTCTTAGTGCCCAATCACATTTTGGGTCTAGTAGTGTGTTAAAATTTGGATGTGTTTCGTTAAGTAATTCATTTGCTTCAAATCCATAAAATCTAAGTAACCAATCAGCTTGATATAATCTATTTTCTCTTAGAAGAGGCGGTTTTTCTAGTGTTGGTAGATTAGTATCTTGATTAACTGAAACATATGCAGAGTAATATACTCTTTTTAGACTTAATTTTTTGTATAAGTTTTCAGATAAATTTAATATTTTTAGGTCACTTTCTGGAGTTGCTCCGACAATGAGTTGAGTTGTTTGACCTGCTGGAACAAAGTCTGTTTTAAATTTTGATTTGTCCATTTTTTTAGATTGTATATTATTAGAAATATAACTCATTGGCTCTAATATTCCTGTTTTTTCTTTTTGAGGTGCTAGTAATTTTAAACTATCACTAGAAGGTAATTCAATATTGACACTCATACGGTCAACAAGATTTCCTAGTTTATCAATCAATTCTTTGCTACAACCAGGTATTGTCTTACAATGAATATATCCATTAAAATTATATTCTTTCCTTAATATAGTTACTGATTGAATTAACATTTCCATTGTATGGTCAGGAGATTTTATAACAGCTGAACTTAAAAATAAACCTTCAATATAATTTCTTTTATAAAAATTAATTGTTAAATCTGCTACTTCTTTTGGTGTAAAAGTGGCTCTTTTAACAGTATTTGTACATCTGTTTATACAGTATTTGCAATCATATATACAACAATTAGAAAGTAGAATTTTTAATAGTGAAATACATCTTCCATCTGCTCCCCAAGTATGGCAAATTCCTGCCATGCTTCCATTTCCAATTCCATTATTTGTATTTTCTCTACTACTTCCACTTGAACTGCATGATGCATCATATTTTGCAGCATCTGATAATATTTTTAATTTTTCTAATGTATCCATCTTATTCCTCCAAATGTTTGTTTGATTATATCATTTTTATTTCATAATGTCAAATATTTGTTTGTATTTGTGACAAGGATTTTCTGAAAATGTATTGAACTTTATGTAAAATTATGATATAATTAGCGCATGTAACTAGTAGAGACATTGGAAATTATTATTTCATTGTAAAACTTATAGGAGGACACATTATATGAAAAGAGAAAAGAAAAGTGCATTTGAAATCAAATGGGAAAAGGAGACACGGAAACGGTTAATTAAGTATGTTGTACCCAGAGCTGTTATGATTTTTTTAATTTTTTTTATTTTTTGTGCAATGGCAGGTTCTATATCTGAACTTGGAATTATAGGATTTTGGACATCTCAAGTGCCATTAAGCATAGAAATAATAGTACTTTATATTGCATTAATTCCATTTATGTGGTTTATGTCAAAAAAAGACTTCAGAAAAAGAGCATATGATAAAATGCTTGAAGATATGAGTAAGTCTTTGGTGGAGAAAGTGATGACTCCAGGAGAACCTACAAGGGTTATACTTACTAAATCTAAGGGAGATTTTGGAGATTTTGTTTTAAAATTGCAAAAAAATGAGAAAGTTGAATTTTATGCAGTTTTAGAAAAAAATCATAATACGATTGGAATTTATGCTGTACTTAAAGATGATGAAGAACGTGACCTTGTTGATGTTGTCACAAAGGAGGAGTTTTGTGATTTTTATCAATTTGTAGACAATTCTTAAAGTTCATTAATATAGTTTTATAAAATAGGCAAGGAGCTTGTGCTTCTTGCCTAAAATTTTTTTTTAGAATCTGTACCAAATTTTTTTCTTTAAAAAATCAAGAAATTCTGAAATATTTCCTTTACTAAATGTAGATTTCTCTATTAGAAAAGCATGATCTTTATTTATATAAAGATAAAAGAAATCATCTGTTTCAAAAACCTTATGTAGATGCCAATATCTTAATTTATAAGAATCTTTATTATCAGAAACTATAAAATATTTTTCATAAAAAATAAAAGTAAATTCTTTTTCGTTTTTAAACTTTTCAGTTTTTAATTCCTTTTCTACTTTTTTCACAGGATTAAAAAATCTATAGTAACAAAAAGTTCCTAAAATTATTGATAATACAACTGTTGTAATATAATTTGTATATTTTAAATTCATAATTATACAAAAACATAATAGTAGTATAGTTACTATTGTAATGAATTGATAATTGTATCCATATTTATTTTGATGAAATTGTAAATATTTTTCATATGCTTGTTTAGTGTATTTTGTTGCGTTTTTAAATAATATGTTCATATTTCCCTCTTCTAATTTTAATTTAGTATAATTTTATCATATTAGAGATAAAAAAAGAAGTGGTATTTTATTATTTTTATGATACAATATAATATATTTAAGATTTATAATTAAATGGAGGAGTATATAAGAATGATTGAGGTAAAAGATATAGAACCAATAAAGAAAATAACATTTTTTGATTATATGGATAATATTAAACAAGACTTTAGAGGACATTCTAGGGCATTAAGATATGTTTGTACAAAGGGAAATAATAAATACTTTGTAAAAATATATGAAAATAATAGAACAAATGATATTAATAATATCATTAATATTTATTCTGAGTTGCAAATTTCTACAGCAGAAATGATTGAAATTGGGTATATAGAAAGTCTTAATAAAACTTATGTTGTATGTGAATATATAGAAGGAAATACATTATATGAATTAGTAAGGATTTTATATGTGGAAGATTTAGAACAAATTGGAATCAAAATAGGAAGAGAGTTAAAAAAATTTCAAAGAATTATAGGTGATAAAGAAAAATTTGAAGAAGAATTTGAGAAGGAAATAAATGATTTAATTTGTAACTCAATTGAACTTAAAAAATTTTATGAAGATAATAATAATAATAATAAATTACCATATATAGATATGAATAGATTATTTGAAAGTTTTTCTAAATTAAAAGAATTTATATATATACAAAATCCAACTTTTATTCATAATGACATAAATTTTAAAAATGTTATTGTTAAAGATGAAATACCATATTTTATAGATATAGATGGGGGAAAGATAAAGTCAAGAGCTTTAGACTTTAGAGGAAATTGTTGGTATGGATGGACAGGAGATAATCTTGAAAAAGATAGAGCAGTATATAGAGGGATTTATAAAGGATTGTTTGATGGACAAATACCAATAGAATTTCATAAGGAGTTGGCATTTACTATGATATATGAATTTTTGCTTAGACTCAAACAATATGGTAAAGATATAGAACAAATAGAATATTCTTTTAATAGATTTAAGCTAATATTTGATAACACATGTTATTTTGAAGATTATATTTTTGAATGGTTTTAAATTTGTAAAAAACTATTATGTATAAGTGAATAAATTAAATTTTAGCTATTGACAATATACCACATAATAATGTATAATGTGTAACGTATCGGGTAATCCCACATACATTTTCGTATGACCGGAAGGAGGGGAATATAAATGTCAGAAATCAAAGTTAATAATGGAAATATAGAAGATGCCTTAAAAAGGTTTAAAAGACAATGTGCACGTAATGGAGTTTTACAAGAAGTTCGTAAAAGAGAACACTATGAAAAACCAAGTGTAAAAAGAAAGAAAAAATCAGAGGCAGCAAGAAAAAGAAAATTTTAATTACATAGTAAAAGGTGGAAGTTTGGGAGAAGAAGTATCTTGTTCTTATACTTCTATTTTTTGTTATATAGAAAATATTATAATGTTTTAAAAATATAAATCAAATGCTATTGACATATTACCCGAATTATGTTAAATATATTGATATGAACAGCTTAGTAGATACAAGTTTAAAAATTTTTTCAGAGACAGATTATTTATTCGTATGAGCTAAAATCAAAAGATTTATTTTCTAGATTTTCATTCCAATAAATTCAAAAAAGTAAATTATTAACAAACATTATATGTGTGTGATTTTTTGTTATAAAAAATTGTCTACTTAGCAGTTTGAAATTTTACAAAAGGAGGAGTTTTATGGTAAAAAAATGTTTGAAAGAAATTTTAAAAAAAGAGGAGGTGAATGGAGAAAAATTGTTATCTCCTAAATATGATGTTGTTTTTCATGCATTATTTAGAAAAGGTAATGAAAATATAACAAAAGCATTAATTCAAGATATTACACAAAGAGAATACAAAATTATAGATATGGATAAGAATGTAATTATAGTAAATGATAATATCAAAAAGAAAAATGAAATATTAGATTTAAAAGTAGAGTTAGATAATGGAGAAATATGTAATATAGAAATTCAACTTATAAACAAGAAAAATTTTAAAGAAAGAATGTTAGAATATTGGGCAAAGTTATATTCTAATCAATTAGATAAAGGCGAAGATTATATAGAACTAAAAAGAACAATATTAATTGCAATAGTGGATTTTAATATAAAAGAATTTATAGATGAAGGTTATCATACAATTTGGAGAATACGTGAAGATAAAAATACAAAGTTAATATTGACAAATAACTTCGAATTACATATAATTGAAATGAAGAAAGCAAGAGGGAGATTAGGAAACGATAAGAGTGATAAAGTGGCACAGTGGATGACTTTCTTCGACAATCCAAATAGTATGGAGGTAAAAAATATGAGTGAAAAAAACCAAGATATTAATGAAGCTTTAGAACAATTGAGAAAGTTAAGTGCAAATAAACAATTAAGAGAAATGTTAGATAGAGAAGAGAGATATGAAAGAGATCGTAGAGCAGAAATTCAATATGCGAAAGAGGAAGCACAAGAAGAAGGCTATGCAGAGGGGCATGCAAAAGGGCAAGTAGAAGGAAGAGCAGAGGGAAGAGAAGAAGGAATTGCAGAAGGGAAAAAAGAAGGGAAAAAAGAAGGGAAGGCAGAGAATAGAAAAGAAGTAACAATAGAGATGTTAAAGAAACATTTACCAATAAAGTTAATATCAGAAATAACACAGTTAACAAAAGAAGAAATAATTGAAATAAAGAAACAAATTGACTAGATATAATAAGGGTATGAAATTCAAAATAAAAAATTTTGTTCATACCTTTATAGTATAGTTTTAATTTAACTTTTAAATAAAAATTTATAGAGAAGTTTGAAATAAAAAAGGTTTAAGTATAATAGATATAAAAAATTACTTGATATAAAGTATAAGTTTATGGTATGATACTGAAAGTTTAGGATAGAATATAAATATAATTGCTTAAAAAATAATAAATTAAGTGGAGAGTGATTTTTATGGAACATAATGAAATAGATATAAAAAATGGTATAAAGCTTCATAAGATACAAACAGACAAATTCAAAACAAATCTAATTGCAGTAATGTTAACTACTAAATTAGAAAGAGAAAGTGTTACTAAAAATGCATTGATTCCAGCCATATTAAGAAGAGGAACTGCTAAATTAAATACACAAGAAGAAATAAATAAAAAGTTAGAAGAAATGTATGGAGCAAGTTTTGACTGTGGATTGGATAAAACAGGAGATAATCAAGTTTTAAAATTTTATATAGAAACTGTGAATGATGAGTTTTTACCACAAGATGCTGAAAATATGTTGAAAACATCTTTAGAAAATATTTTTGACATAGTATTAAATCCATATCTAGAAAGTAATTGTTTTAAAAAGGAATATGTAGAACAAGAGAAAGAAAATTTAAAGCAAATAATTGAAGGAAAAATAGACAATAAAGCAAGGTATTCATTAGATAGATGTATAGAAGAGATGTATAAGAATAAACCATATGGATTATATAAATATGGATATATAGAAGACTTAAATAATATTAATGAAAAAAATTTATATGAACATTATATAAAACTAGTAAATCAATGTAAAATAGATATATTTGTTTCAGGAATATTAGGAGACAAAATAGAAGATATAATAAAAGAAAATGAAAATATACAAAAACTTAAAGAAAGAAATCCAGAATACATTATGCCAGAAATAAATGCAAAAATAGCAGAACAAGAAAATGTTATTCAGGAATCTATGGATGTAAATCAAGGAAAACTTATAATAGGATTAGACTTAGATTTAGAAAATGAAGATTTAAAATATGATGCAATGATTTATAATAGTATATTAGGTGGAAGTGCTAACTCAAAATTATTCCAAAATGTTCGTGAAAAAGAGAGTTTAGCATATACCGCAAGTTCTAGTTATTATAGATTTAAAAACAATATATTTATAAATTGTGGAATAGAAATAGAAAATTTTGATAAAGCGTTAGAAATTATAAAACAACAAGTAGAAGATATGAAAAATGGAGACTTTACAGATGAAGAAGTTGAAAATGCAAAACAAGGAATAATTGCAGCAATTAAATCAATAGATGATGAACAAGACACTGAAATTACTTATTTTTTTAGTCAAGAGCTTTCAACAAATAAATTGGGAATAGAAGAATATATGGATAGAATAAGTCAAATTAATAAACAAAATGTTATAGATATCGCAAATAAGGTTAGTATAAATACTATATATTTTCTTAAAAACTAAGAGAGCTACTCGAGCAAAGTGAGTTAAAGATGTGTCCAAAAAGAAACGTCCCAATTGGACATAATGGAGGTAAAGGATGCAAGTAATTGAAAATTCAAGAGTTAAAGAAAAATTATATATTGAAAAATTGGAAAATGGTTTAACTATTATGATAATTCCTAAGAAGAAGATACAGAAAAAGTATATTATTTGGGGAACAAATTATGGTTCAAATGATAGTACATTTATAGTTCCTGGTGAGAATGATGTAACAGAAGTGCCAAAAGGAGTGGCTCATTTTCTTGAACATAAAATGTTTGAACAAGAAAATGGAAGAAATAGCTTAGATGTATTAACTGCTTTGGGAGTTAATGCAAATGCGTATACTACTAATAACCATACTGCATATTTATATGAATGTACAGATAATTTTTATGAAGCATTGAATGAATTTATGGATTATGTCCAGAATCCTTATTTTACAGATGAAAATGTTGAAAAAGAAAAGGGAATAATTGGACAAGAAATAATGATGTATGATGATTATCCTGATTGGAAAGTATATTTAAATGCATTAGAATGTATGTATCATAAAAATCCAGTAAAGCTTGATATTACTGGGACAATTGAGACTATTTCTCATATAGATAAAGATATATTATATAAGTGCTATAACACTTTTTATAATCCATCAAATATGGCTATGGTTGTTTGTGGTGATTTTGAGCCAAAAGAGTTATTAGAAGAAATAAAGAAACGATTAGTCGAAAATAAATCAAAAGGTGAGATAAAAAGAATTTATGATGATGAGCCTAGAGAAATTGTAAAGGCGAAAGTAGAACAAAATATGGAAGTTAGTCGTCCTTTATATACTATTGGGATAAAAGACTTTCCAGCAGAAGAAAAAGAAAGAGTAAAAAAACATATAGCAATAGAAATTTTACTAAATATTATAATAGGAAGTAGTTCAGAGTTGTATAAAAATTTATATGATATTGGAAATTGTTATTCGGCTCCTGGTTTTGAATATGAATTTGAAAAAAATTATGCACATGTTTTAATTAGTGGTCAATCTAATAATCCAGAAGAATTGTATGAAATGTTTAAGAAACAAATTGATAAATTTGTTCAAAATGGTATTAATGAGACTGATTTTAAAAGAACAAAGAAGATGATTTATGGTGAGTATATAAAAGAATATAATGATGTAACAGATATAGCTAAAATGTTTTTAGCAGATTATTTTAAAGGAATAAATAGTTTTGAATATTTAGAAGAAATTAATACTATAAATATAGAATATTTAAATCAAGTGTTAAAAAATGTTTTTAATGATAAAAAAATGATATTATCTGTTGTAAAAAATTAAATAATGCTATTTTAATATTAAAAAATGTAATTTTTAGTAATTAAAAATATTGTTAAAAAAACAACATAAAAAATGAAAAAAAATTTATGCTGTTTTTTTATAATTTTATATGTCGAAAAATGATAAAAAATGTCACACGAAAATTCTTAAAAGGAGCTGAAAGTACTTGACTAGACAGAGATTATATGCTAATTTATAGTTATACATAAGAGAAAAATCAAAAAAGGAGAGATTAATATGTTAAATGAAGAAATTTGTAAGTTAAGAGATAAATTAAATAAAAGTATAGAGAAAAATGATGATTACAGCATAACTTATAGATTGAGTATTGAGTTAGACGAATTAATTGCTAAATATTATAATAAATCAAAAAAGAGGGAAAAAGAATTAAATAAGAAATGATATTTTACACTTTATGTAAAATAACATATAATGTAAAATACAATTTTATGCAGAATGAAAGGAGACAAGAAGATGGCACTTTGGAAGATTTTTTGATTGTAGTACTAGCAATACTTACAGCGGCTCTAATTTTAAAGTTTTGGCGGAATATTCTGAATGTATTTATTTTAGTAGGTGCAGCATTTATATCTATTATATTGATAGTTTTATTATTACCAATAGATATAGTGTTAAAATGTTGAATAAGTGTAAATGGACATTATGATTGTAAAAAAAACCGTTCTTTATAATTAAGGAACGGTTTTTTGTATATTGTAATTTTAAAATGTAAATAAAAATATTAGAGTTAAAAGATAAATTAATTACACTAAAAGATATTTTTGCTTGATAAAATTATTAAAATATTATATAATAATATATCGAATAAAGGAGAGATAACATGTTAGTAAATGAAGATATTATAGCAGGGTTATGCAGTGATGCAGGAGATACAAGATATTTAAAATCAATAAAGTATGTAAGACAGGGAAAAATAGAAATAACAAAAACAATATATGAAAATGAAAACAACTTTGAAATACATGGAAAAGCATATGGAACAGATGAATATGACACATATATAGAAGTGAAAAATGGAGAAATAGAAACAATAGAATGTACATGCCCAGACTATTATAACACATATGGAGTATGTAAACATAGTCTTGCAACAATATTATCATTTCAATTTCAACAAAACGAAGAAGCAGAAAATAAAATACTAACTAATACTATAAGTTCAAAAAGTAAAAATAAATATAATAATTTTAAGGAAATAGTAAAAACGTTATATAATGAAGAATTAGATGAAATAGATTCTGATTTAGATATTGAGTTAAAAAATAAAGGAACTATTAAAATAGAACCTAAGATAATATATGACAAATATTCAAGAGAAATGAAGATAGAATTTAAAATAGGTAATAAAAGAATGTATAAATTAAAAAGCCTATCAGAATTTTATACAAGAATGATTAATAATGAATTTTATAGATATGGTGATAAACTAGAATTTATTCACAAAAAAGAAATGTTTGAAGAAAATTCACAAGGATTATTAGAATTTTTGATGAAATATTCAGAAATTATAGCTTTTACAAATTCTAATGCAAATTCAAATTATAAATATTATGGAAATGCATTAAATGATACTAATATAATTATAGGAAATTCAGGAATTGATGAATTATTTGATATATTAAAAGATAAAAAAGTATTAATAGAAAGAGATTATTATAAACAAGATATAAAATTTTTAGATAATAATCCAAAACTAGAATTTAGGCTAGAAAAAATTGATGAAGAAGAATATAGAATTTTAGCTGATTTTGATATATATAAAATAGTAATCTTAAAAGGGAAAACACATAAATATATATTGACAGAAGATGCATTATATAGATGTAGTAAAGAGTTTGAAAATACAAATTTGAAATTGTTAAAATTATTTAGAGAAAATTATTATACACAAATTCAACTTGGAAAAAAACAATTAGGAGAACTGTTTTCAGTGGTATTACCTAGAGTAAAAGATGCAATAAAAATAGATGAAGATATACAAGAAGAAATAAAGGAATATCAACCAGAGAAATTAGGAGTTAAGGTATTTTTAGATTTTGATGAGAATGAATATGCTATCGCAGATGTAAAACTGTGTTATGGAGAAAATGAGTTCAATCCATTAAATCAGGAAGAAGAGAAAAATTTTAAATATCCAAGAAATGTAATTGAAGAAACAAAAGCAATGAATGTTTTTAGAAAAACAGGATTTATGTATGATGTAAAAAAATTGAGATTTATATTACCAGACCAAGACAAAATATATGATTTTTTAACAAATGATATAAATTATTATATGAAAAGTTTTGAAGTATTGGCAACAGATAGATTTAAATCAAAAGAAATTGTAACGCCTAAGATTAGTTCTTTGGGAGTAAAGATAGAAAATAATTTATTGTCAGTTGATTTAAGTGAAATTAATATAGATTTAGATGAACTTGAAGAGATAATAAAAAAATACAAACTAAAGAAAAAGTATCATAAATTAAAAAATGGAGATTTCTTAGACTTACAAGAAAATAATGAAATTGAATTTATTGACAAATTAATTTCAGGAACATCAATTAGTTATAAAGAATTAGAAGATGGAAATATAAAATTACCAGTTAGTAGAACATTATATTTAAATCAATTATTAAAAGAAATAAAAGGGACTGAAATAGTAAAAAATAGAGAATACAAAAATGTTGTAAATGGTTTAGATAAAGATTTATTAGATGAAGATGAGCAAATTCCAGAAGAATTAGAGAAAACTTTAAGACCATATCAAAAGACAGGATTTAAATGGCTAAAAACTTTAGATAAATATAGATTTGGAGGGATTTTGGCTGATGATATGGGACTTGGAAAAACAATTCAAATAATATCAATTCTTTTAGATTATAAGAAAAATACAGATGAAAGTAAAGCAAGTATAGTTGTATCGCCAAGTTCATTATCTTTAAACTGGAAAAATGAAATAGAGAAATTTGCACCAGAATTAAATATTAAAGTGATTCGAGGTACTGCAGAAGAAAGAAAAGAATTAATACAAAATATAGAGAAATATGATTTAATAATAACATCATATGATTTATTAAAAAGAGATGTTGAATTGTATGAAAAGAAAAATTATAATTTTAAATTTATAATAGCAGATGAAGCACAATACTTAAAAAATAATAATACTAAAAATGCAAAAGCAATAAAAACTCTAATTGCTGATACAAGATTTGCATTAACAGGAACACCAATAGAAAATTCATTAGCAGAATTGTGGTCAATATTTGACTTTGTTATGCCAGGATATTTATTTAGCTATAAAGAATTTAAATCAACATATGAAATGGCAATAGTAAGAGATGAAGATAGAGAAGCAATGAACAAACTGAAAATGCTAATTGAACCATTTGTATTAAGAAGAACAAAAAAAGAAGTTTTAACAGAATTGCCAGAAAAAACAATAACGGTATTAAATAATGAGATGGAAGAGGAACAAAGAAATATTTATTTATCATATTTAGTACAAGCAAAACAAGAATTACAAAACGAAATAGATATTAATGGATATGAAAGAAGTCAAATAAAAATATTAGCAGCACTTACAAGATTAAGGCAAATATGTTGCCATCCAGGATTATTTATCGAAGACTATAAAGAAAATAGTAGCAAATTAGAACAATGCATGGAAATAATTGAAGATGGTGTAAATGCAGGACATAAAATATTGCTATTTTCTAGTTATACATCAATGTTTGAAATTATTGAAAAACAATTAAAAGAAAAAAATATAAAATATTTTAAATTGACAGGAGCAACAAAGGTAGATGAAAGAATAGAACTTGTTGATGAATTTAATAGAGACCCAGAAATTGGAGTATTTCTAATTTCGCTAAAAGCAGGGGGAACAGGACTTAATTTAATTGGTGCAGATATGGTTATACACTATGATCCATGGTGGAATATTTCAGCAGAAAATCAAGCAACAGATAGAGCTTATAGAATCGGACAAAAAAATAATGTTCAAGTTTATAAATTAATAACAAAAGATTCAATAGAAGAAAAGATTTATGAACTTCAACAGAAAAAAGCAGAACTTACTGATAATATGCTTAGTACTCAAACTACTTTTATTAATAAGTTTTCAAGAGAAGATATTATGAACTTGTTTAGTTAAAAGTGTCAGAGGGGACGTCCTTTTTTGACACAAAAATCGGACAAAAGGGACACTCTTTGGCACAAAAAATATATTTTAGTGTGTATTAATTTAAATGAAAAGGAGTTTTGTAATGGAAAAAGATGATTTAAGAAAAAGTTTAAAGTTTGAAGGAACAAAAGATGACGAGTTTTATGAATTACGTAAAAAGGCAGTTAGTAATAGTATTACTAGATATGAGATAGAAAGATATGAACATATTCTTAGAGAAAAAAGGCTTATTAAAGATGTATTAGAAACATGTAAAGACATTGATAAAGAAACAAAAGGAAAATATACAAGTATACTTGAAAAATTAGAAATAGAACAAAAATGTATTGAAAGAAATAGAAGAAATAAAAAAGTTGAGAATCAAGAAGAGATTGAAAAATAGTTATAGGGGTGTCCCTTTTGGCTGATTTTTGTGTCAAAAAAGGGCGTCCCTTTTGACATTGGAGGGAAAATGAAAGATTATATAACAGTAATTGGTGGTGGTTTGGCTGGATGTGAAGCAGCCTATCAAATTGCAAAGGCAGGTATTAAGGTAAAATTATATGAGATGAAACCAGTTAAATTTTCAGAGGCTCATTCGAATGAAAATTTAGCTGAGGTAGTATGTAGTAATTCTTTTAAGTCTAATTTACTAACAAATGCTTGTGGATTATTGAAAGAGGAATTAAGAAGATTAGATTCTCTATTAGTTAGAATTGCTGATGAGACTCAAGTTCCTGCTGGACAAGCTTTGGCAGTAGATAGAGAAAAGTTTTCTAAAAGAGTAACAGAAGAAATAGAGAAAAATTCTTTAATAGAAGTTATCCACAAAGAAGTAAAAGATGTGGATTTTGATAAGGAAATTGATGTTAAAAATGGAATTGTTATAGTGGCAACAGGACCTTTGACTTCTGAAAGTTTGACTAAATTTATTGGAAAAATAACAGGAGAGGATAAATTGTATTTTTATGATGCTGCTGCTCCAATAATTAGTAAGGATAGTATAAATTTTGATATTGCTTTTTATGGTAATAGATATGAACAAGAAAAGAAGAAAGATGAAACTATTGACGAATGGAAAGAGAGACAAAATAATCAAGAAGAGAGTTATATTAATCTTCCAATGAATCAAGAAGAATATGAGAACTTTTGGAATGCTTTAGTTAATGCAGAAGTTGTTACTTTACATGATTTTGAAAAAAGAGAAATTTTTGAAGGTTGTATGCCTGTTGAGGTTATGGCTAAAAGAGGAGTTGACACATTAAGATTTGGACCATTAAAACCAGTTGGTTTTGATGATTTAAGGACTGGTAGAAGGCCTTATGCTATTGTTCAATTGAGACAAGATAATACTGAAGGTACTATTTATAATATTGTTGGATTTCAAACAAACTTAAAATTTGGGGAACAAAAAAGAGTTTTTAGTATGATTCCTGGGCTAGAAAATGCTGATTTTGTAAAATATGGTGTTATGCATAGAAATACATATATAAATTCTACAAAATTATTGGATAATACATATAATTTAAAAAGTAATAGTAACATTTATTTTGCTGGTCAAATTACTGGAGTAGAAGGATATGTAGAATCAATTTCTTCAGGAATGGTTGTAGCTTTAAATGCAATAAATGATTTTAATAATATTTTTGGAGAAGAAGAAAAACAATTTAAGGAGAAAATTGTTTTTTCAGAAAATACAATAATAGGTGCTTTGGCTAAATATATTTCTACTGAAAATGATAAATTTCAACCAATGAATGCAAATTTTGGGATTTTATCAGAATTGAATGGCAAAAAGATTAAAGATAAGAAAGAACGTTATATGAAACTAGCCGAAAGGAGTTTGGCATATTTTTAATAATTTTGTTACGAAAATGTTACAAATAGATTAAATTTATATTAAAAATGTAATTATTTGACATAAAACTGTTGAAGTTTATGTCAAATTTTGTTATAATAGTATTAGTGATATTATTATTTGTGATATTTGAAAGGGGAAAAGGGAATGAGAGTAAAAGAAACTATTAATAAAGAAATGAATCAGAAAATGGAGAATATGAGAAAAATTAAAAAAGAAATGGCAGAAGTAAAAGGAAAAATTGAAGCTTTAAAAGAAGAAATTAATCAAGAGATTATTCCAGGATCTTATTCATATGATGTAGAAAAAGTGGAAAAATTACAGAAACAACTTGAAGGAATGAACAAAAAATTTGAACAATTACAAAATTCTTTAAATTCAGAAAAAGAGAGCTATAAACAATTAAATAAAAGACAAAAAGAAATGCCTACAAAAGAAAGCATTGAATTACAAAAAAATAAATTAAATGAAGAATTATTAAAAGTTAATGAAGAATTAAAGGATGTATATGCGGAAGGTTCTTATCAGGTTACAGAAGAAATGCAAGAACTTGAAAGAAAGAGAGCGGATATTAAAAATAAATTGTTAAGTTTAAATCCAGTACTAAAAGTATTAGCAGATATAGAAACAGAAGAACAAAAAATTAATCTTCAAAAATCTATTATTGAAAAGTTAAATATAGAAAAGGCAGAAATTGAAGAAGAAAAAAATAGATATGTATATGGAATTCCTAATGAAGTAATGCAAATGTTAAAAGAAAATAAAGATAAATTAAAAGAATGCAAAAACAGAATTAGTGAATACGAGAAAAATATAGAAAAATTAGAAGCTAGATTAGAAAATATTACAAAAACAGTACATATACAACCAGAGCTACAGCCAGAAACACAACCAGAACCACAGCCAGAAACACAACCAGAACCACAGCCAGAAACACAACCAGAACCACAGCCAGAAACACAACCAGAACCACAACCAGAACCACAGCCAGAAACACAACCAGAACCACAGCCAGAAATACAACCAGAACCACAGCCAGAAACACAACCAGAAACACAACCAGAACCACAGCTAGAAACACAACCAGAAACACAACCAGAACCACAGCTAGAAACACCACCAAGAAAACAAATAGAACCAGATGCTAAAAATATTAAAATTCAATTTGTTGCAAAAAAAGATGCATATGTAGTAGAGAATCTTGAAACTAGAGAAAAAATTTGGATTAATAGAAAAGATATAAAAGAAACAGATAAAGAAATTTTAGCACAAAAAGCAGGTAAAAATTTAGAAGATTTAGAATATGTTGATACTAATATATTAAAAGTATTAATGAACTATAATAAAGATATAGCAAGAAAATATTTTAAAGAAGTTACAACAATGGGAAAATCTAAAGAAAATAGATTAAAAGACATGAAATCAATTGGATTAGAAATTAATTATGATTTAAGAGGATTATATGGAAAACATCCAGGAGATGAATTAGATAGTAAATCTGTTGATGAATTTTCATTAGAAGAAAGAAGATTTTTATTAGATAATGCAAATAAATCTAATGAAATGGGATGTGCAAAAGTAAAAAAAGGATTAAAGGTAAAAATATTTGAAAAAATAGATCAATTTAGAATGAAATTTGCAAGAAAAAAATTGTTAGATATGGGAAAAATAAAAGATTACAGTAATGATAAAGAGGAAATTAGTGACAGTAAAGAGGAACTTAGTGATGAAGATAAGAAAAAACTAAAAAGATTGATAAAAATAAAAACTAAAGAAGTAGTTCATGAATCTTACGGATTACAACAAGATGTTTTAGATATGTTAGAAGAAATAAATGATCCATATCCAGAAGAGGTAAGAAAGAGAAGAGAAGAACAAAGAAATTTGAAGAATAGGGTACAAGTAGATGATGAAACAAAGGAAAAACTAGATGAAGTTGTAGAACAACACAAAGAAGAAGAAACAAAATCAGAAGAACCACATAGATTAACACCAGATGAATATGAAGTTATAGAATCTGATAGTGAAAGAGAATAAAAAATAAAACTTGAAAAAACTTGGAAAAATTCCAAGTTTTTCTTGACTTATAGCTATAAAAATGATAAAATATAAGCTGTTACGATAAACTACGTGTAGTGTGTAGTTCCGTAATAGTTTATAATTTTTTAGGAGGTGAAATTTAAGTGCCAACAATTAATCAATTAGTAAGAAAAGGAAGAAAAACAGGAGTAACAAAATCAACTGCACCAGCTCTTCAACATGGGTATAACTCTAAAAATAAAAGATTAACAAATAATAGAGCTCCACAAAAAAGAGGTGTATGTACAGTAGTTAAAACAGTTACACCTAAGAAACCTAACTCTGCTTTAAGAAAAGTAGCCAGAGTAAGACTTTCAAATGGTTATGAAGTTACATCTTATATCCCTGGTATAGGACATAACTTACAAGAACACAGTGTTGTATTAATAAGAGGTGGTAGGGTAAAAGACCTTCCAGGTGTTAGATACCATATCATAAGAGGAACATTAGATACAGCAGGTGTTAAAGACAGAATGCAAGCGCGTTCTAAGTATGGAGCTAAGAGACCTAAAAAATAGGAAGAACAAATGAAAAAGGGCGTTTTGCGTTGTTCTAAAACTATAATTGTTTTTTAGCAAAATATTAAATTTTAAATAGTGCTTGTAATACTTACTAAATTGGTACTTAAATTTAGAATATATTATAATGCACTGTGCGGATAGGAATACCTATCAGAGTACCTAAGATATTTTATATAGATATCTAAAAATAAGGAGGAACAATAAAGTGTATCCTCATACAAATAATAAGGAGGGAAGAATAGTGCCAAGAAGAGGATTTATAGCAAAAAGAGATGTTTTACCAGATCCAATATATAATAGTAAAGTTGTTACAAAATTAGTAAACAACATAATGTTAGATGGTAAAAAATCAGTTGCTCAAAAAATAGTATATGATGCATTTGATATCATAAAAGAAAAAGAAGGAAAAAATCCTTTAGAAGTTTTTGAAGCAGCTTTAGAGAATATTATGCCAGTTCTTGAAGTTAAAGCAAGAAGAGTTGGTGGAGCTACATACCAAGTTCCATTAGAGATTAGACCAGAAAGAAGACAAACTTTAGGCTTAAGATGGTTAGTTTCATATGCTAGAAATAGACATGAAAAAACTATGGCTGAAAAATTAGCTGGTGAAATTATGGATGCAGTAGCTGGAAATGGTGGAGCATTCAAGAAGAAAGAAGATACTCATAGAATGGCTGAAGCTAATAAGGCTTTTGCTCATTACAAATGGTAAAATTTGAAATTGATAATGGCAATCTGCACATTTTGTTTATCCATTACAGATTTTGACGTACCATCGTACGCCTTCAACCTGTGCTGAATAATCCAAAATGTACATCTTACCATTCTGAATTTCAAATTTGATATTAAATTGTAGAAAAATGATTAGAAATAGAAATCCGAAAGGGGGAAATAAACAAAATGGCAGGAAGAGCATACCCACTAGAAAGAACAAGAAATATAGGAATAATGGCTCATATTGATGCTGGTAAAACAACAACAACAGAGAGAATATTATTCTATACAGGTAAAACACATAAAATAGGAGAAGTTCACGAAGGTGCTGCTACAATGGACTGGATGGCTCAAGAACAAGAAAGAGGTATAACAATTACTTCTGCATGTACAACTTGTTTCTGGGACGATAATAGAATTAATATTATCGATACACCAGGTCACGTTGACTTTACAGTTGAAGTTCAAAGATCTTTAAAAGTTCTTGATGGAGCTGTAACAGTTTTAGCTGCAAAAGGTGGAGTTCAACCACAAACAGAAACAGTTTGGAGACAAGCT
>JAAWDR010000045.1 GCA_022793875.1 Clostridia bacterium | reverse complement strand
AGGAATGCAATGAAAAATAAATATAAGTATCTATTTATCCGTGAACATTCCTCATGTTCTTATTTAAACAGTTCTATTATTCACTTCAATCAAGCGATACATACTAAAATATACCTCTATAGGAGGGTATCCAACCATCAATAAAAAAGTGCTGGGTATTAAGACATACTGTTCTTTTTAGATATTTTTGCAATATTTACTTTAATTTTTCACAAAATTTTCACAATTCTATTGTATTATTTTTGTAATTTGATATATTATAAAAATATATGATTATAAATTATAGGAGGTCTTTCATATGGAAGAAAATCAAAATGAACAAAATCAAAATAATGAAACAAAATTTAAAGCAATTCCAGTAACAGGCTGTTCTTCTACTAAATCTGCAAAAAAATCAACTGGATTTGGCAAAAGTGTATTAATTCCATTTATTAGTGGGGTCGTTGGATGTTCTGTTGTAATAGGAACTTGCTTTGGTATCCCATCAATAAAATCTAAATTAGTTGGAAATACGACATCTAATATTAGTATGTCTGGTAATAATTCTACTCAATCTAATGGATATGTAAAAGAAATATCTTTAAGTAATTATTCAGATACAGCAGTATATGCTGCAAACAAAATATTACCATCTATTGTTGGAATAAATATAGAATATACAATAAATACTAATTCATTTTTTGGAAAATCTACTTCAACTGCAAATGCTTCTGGCTCTGGAATTATCATTAGTGAAGATGGATATATTTTAACAAATAATCATGTTGTTTCTTCATCTTCTGAATCAAATTCATATTACCAAATTTCTGAAGCAAAAAAAGTTACTGTTACTTTATTTAATGACGAAACAGCATATGAAGCTAAAATTATTGGTAAAGACGAACAAACTGATTTAGCTGTTATAAAAATTGAAAAGAATGGGCTAACAGCTGCTGAATTTGCTGATTCTGATAGTGTTAAAGTCGGTGAATTTGTGATGGCTGTAGGTAACCCTGTTAATATGACAAGTACTGTAACTGATGGTATCATTAGTGCTGTCAATAGAAAAATTACAGATTCTGATGGTAAAACTTTTACTTGTATACAAACTAATGCTGCTATAAACTCTGGCAATAGTGGTGGTGCATTAGTTAATAGTGAAGGTAAAGTTATTGGAATAAATACTTTAAAATTATCTGGTACAGGTATTGAAGGTATTGGATTTGCTATTCCTATTAATTCAACTACTGATATTACATCACAATTAATTCAATATAGTAAAGTTAAAAGACCTTATATAGGAATTTCTGGTATTGATTTAGATGAAACTACTTCTAAAAAATATAATTTAGTTATTGGTATTTATGTTAGAACTGTTGAGGAGTTTTCTGCTGCTGAAAAAGCTGGGCTAAAAATTGGTGATGTAATTATTGAAGCTGAAGGAAAATCTATTACTAAAATGGATGAATTAAATGAGATTAAAAATTCTCATCAAATTGGTGATGAGTTAAAAATAAAAATTAATAGAGATGGAAATGAAAAAGAACTTACTATTAAGTTAGGCGAACAACCTTAATTTTTTAGAAATATTCACTTTTAATTCACAAAATGGACAAAAACTATTATTATAATACAAACATAATCAGTTAGTAATACCTGATTTAAATAGAAAACATCCCCTTTTATTTTCAAAAAGGAACTAGTTGTCGCTAGTTCCTTTTATTATATTTTTATTTTGGTAATTGACTATTTTTTATACAATTTCCTACCTTAGTAAATCCAAAAGCTTCTTTTCCTATATATTTTAATTTTCCATTATATTTGAATTCTTCTAATTCTTTACATAAACGAAAAGCATATGTTCCAATTGCTTCAACAGAGTTAGGTATATTTGCTTTTGTTAATTTAGATGACATTGAAAATGCTGAATTTCCAATTATTTGCACTCCGTCTTCAATTGTTAGGCTTGTAATATTTGTGCTATTAAATGCTCCATCTCCTATATATTTAAATTGCTTTGGTATTACTAAATCTGATATTCCTTCTGTTTCATAAAAAGTATATCTCTGTATATAATCTATTTGTTCTGGAAATTCAAATTCTTTAATTTTATCATTTCCTCTAAATATAGATTCTCCATAATAAAGTTTTTAGCTTTAAAATTAATTATTAAAATTTATATTATAACTATATCTTTTTCACTTGTTAGTTTGTTATTTCCATAAGCAAAAATTATATATATATTATTGTTATAAATAAAAAATTCTTCTATATTTTTTACATTATAAATTTCACTATCTAAATCTCTTGAAAATATATTGTATCCTAATGCTTTTAAGTCATCTGATTTTCTTTGTGCTTCTTTTATATCTTTTTTTATTTTATTTTGCACATTTTTTTGTTTTAAATTAAATCCCTCTATAGTTTTTTCTAAATTTATCTCTTTTTTATCTTTTAAATTAAAGTTAAATGTTCTAATTATTACTCTTTGTGCTGATGTTTCTTCTTTTAAATCACAATAAACTATTAATGATAATATATTATTTTCAATATTTGCTTGATATTTTACAGTATAAATCACATTCTCACTTTTATCTTTAATTATATTTTCTGCTTTTGTTTCAAATGTCTCTTTCATTTCATTATTGAAATCTTGTGCTTCTTTATTGTTTATATTTATATATGGTAAATTTATATTTATATCATATTTATCATTTTTTTCTTTTTTCTCATAACTTGTGTATATTATTTCTTGTGTATTGTTTATTTTTTGTATGTCATAATCTTGTTTTTTTTCTATTTCATTTTTTAATATATCTTCAAAATTAGCTTTTAGTGTTGCTTCTTCTTGTTCTGTTCTTTTGGTTATCTTATTTATTCCAAATATATTGTCTATTACATCATTTCCTAATATTTGAATTCCAATTACTACAATAATTGCTAGTATACATATTGATATACAAATCATGTAAATAGCTATTGTTTTTTTGCTTATTTTTTCTTTTTCTTGTATTTCTAAATTCATTTTTACTCCTATTTTATATGTTATTTTCTATTATATTTTATCCTAAAAATAAAGAAATATCAAGACACTTTTTGTTTTTTCGTCTTATGTTAATTATTATTGTAATTTGTTAAATTTTTTCTTAAAAAATTTGACTATTTGCCAACTTTGAGGTATTATATATAATATTAAAAATAGAAATGAGGAATAGAAAGTTATGATATGTTCAGAATGTAAGAAAAATCCAGCAATACTTTTTTATGAAAAAATAGATAATGGAAATCGTACAATGGAAGGATTATGTTTTGATTGTGCAAAAAAAAGAGGAATAGATGCAACAGAAGTATTAGCTAGACAACAAGACATTTTAGCAAAAGATAAAATAAATTTAGCTGATATGAATAAACAATTAGAATCAATATTTAAAGACTTTGCAGAAAATTTGAATATGGAAGATATTAAAAATATTGATGGAGCAATTACATTTGGTGATTTAGATGATGAAGATGAAATTGATGAAGAAAATGGTCCTAAAATTGCAGGTGCTGCAATTCCATTAGGCTCAATATTCTCAAATATGTTTTCACAAATTAAACCAGATGACTCTAAAAAATCAGATAATCAAAGCAATTCCAACAACAAAAAAGCAAATGTTAAAACTGAAAAGAAAAATGATTCAAAACAAAGTAAAAAGAAAAAATATTTAGATACTTATGGAACAAACCTTACAAATAAAGCTAAAAATAATCAATTAGATATGGTAATTGGTAGAGAAAAAGAAATCCAGAGAATTGTTCAAATTTTAAATAGACGTTCTAAAAATAATCCTTGTTTAATTGGTGAACCTGGTGTTGGTAAAACAGCTATTGCTCAAGGTCTAGCAATAAAAATTGCAAATCAAAATGTTCCTGCAAAATTGTTAAATAAGGAAGTTTATCTTTTAGATATGACTGCTGTAATTGCAGGTACTCAATTTAGGGGTCAATTTGAAGCTAGAATGAAAGGTATTATTGATGAGTGTAAAGAATATGGTAATATTATTTTAGTTATTGATGAAATCCATAATATTATTGGTGCTGGCGATGGTGAACATTCTATGAATGCAGCAAATATTCTAAAACCTGCTTTATCAAATGGAGAACTTCAATTAATTGGAACTACTACATTAAAAGAATATAGAAAATACATTGAAAAAGATTCTGCTTTAGAAAGAAGATTTCAACAAGTTTTAGTTGAAGAGCCTAATATTGAGGATTCTATTGGAATTCTTGAAGGAATTAAAAAATATTATGAAGAATATCATAAAGTTAAAATATCTGTTGATGTTATACAACAAGCAGTTGAAATGTCTGAAAAATATATCCATGATAGATTTTTACCAGATAAAGCAATTGATATTTTAGATGAAGCTTGTTCAAGAATAAACTTAGAAAATAAAGATTTATATAAATTAGAAGTTTTAAAAAGAGAATTAGCAATTGTACAATCTCAAAAAGAAGAAGTTGCCCAAGCAGATACAACAGAAGACTATCAAAAAGCTGCTGATTTAAAGACACGCGAGTGCCAAATCATGGAAGATATTGATAAATTAAATCAAAAAACGAAACCAAGAAATCTTACTGTTCAAGATATTGCAACAGTTATTGAAAGTTGGACAAAAATACCTGTTAAAAAAATTACTGAAGCAGAAACTCAAAAACTTTTAAACTTAGAAACAAATCTTCATAAAAGGATAATAGGACAAGAACAAGCTGTTAGTAGTGTATCTAGAGCTATTAGAAGAAATAGAGCTGGACTTCAAAATGAAAAAAGACCACCATCATTCATATTTGTAGGACCAACTGGTGTAGGAAAAACAGAGCTTGCAAAGTCTCTTGCTTATGAAATGTTTGGTTCAGAAGACTCAATAATAAGAGTAGATATGTCTGAATACATGGAAAGTCATTCTACATCAAAACTAATTGGTGCACCTCCAGGATATGTAGGGTATGATGATGCTGGGCAATTAACTGAAAAAGTAAAAAGAAAACCTTATTCAATTATTCTTTTAGATGAAATTGAAAAAGCTCATCCTGATGTATTCAATATTTTATTACAAGTATTAGATGATGGAAAACTTACAGACTCTCAAGGAAATACTGTTAGTTTTGCAAATACAATAATAATTATGACATCAAATGCAGGTTCAAATTTGAATAATAATTCAATAGGATTTGGAAAACAAACTGTTGATAAATCAAAAATTGAAGATAGCTTAAAAGATGTATTTAGACCTGAATTTTTAAACAGAATCGATGAAATAATAGTATTTGACTCTCTTAACACAGAACAATTATTACAAATTGTTGACCTAATGTTAAATGATACAATAAAAGCATTAAAACAAAAAGATATTTTATTTGAAATATCAATAGATGCAAAGAAATTTGTTTTAGATAAAGGAACTAATATAAAATTTGGAGCTAGACCTTTAAGAAGAGCAATTCAAAGATATATAGAAGATGAAATATCTGAAAAAATATTAAAAGGTGAGATTATTGATGGTCAAACCATAAAAATTGATTTAAACGACAATGAACTTATTTTTAAAGTGTGTCAATAGGGACGTCCTTTTTTGACACAAAATATTACCAAAAGGGACACCCTTTTAAGATAGCTGTTTTATAGAATCTCTTATAGCTATCTTATATAAAATTTATGGAATAATTCTCTATATATAAGACTTTCCAAAAAGGAGTAACATATGTTTAAAAATATACCAAATATCTTAACTGTATTAAGATTTTTATTAATACCAATAATTTTAAAATCCATTTTTGCTGGAAATTATCTTTTAGCTTTTGTATTTTTTACTTTATCCGGAATTACTGATGTTTTAGATGGTTTTATTGCAAGAAAGTTTAATTTAATTTCTAATTTTGGAAAATTAATGGATCCTTTAGCTGATAAACTTACACAAATTTCTGTACTTGCCGCTTTAGTTACTTTTAATCTTATTCCTGTTTGGATTTTAGTTATTGTTATTTTTAAAGAACTGATAATGGTTCTGGGTGCTTCTTTCCTTTATGGTAAAGATGTTGTAGTTTATAGTAAATGGTATGGCAAATTAGCTACTGTTTTGTTTTACTTAGCTATTGTTATTTCATTAATTACTAGCCAATTTAATATTACAGTTTTTTGGGAAGGTTTTACTTTGATTATTTATTGCATCGCTATAGTTGCTACTGTTTCTTCTCTTGTTATGTATGTTAAATGTTTATATCAAAATGGTTTCATTGATAAAAATGATTTGAATGCTGAGAATAAAAATGTCGCTATAAAAAGTGAAAAAGATTGTCAATAATAGAGAAAAAGGAAAGTATACAGTGTCTACTTTCCTTTATTCAAAATCCTCAATTATTTGATTTAATTCTTCTGTTCCATTAACTCTAATACCTTTTTCAATTTCAATCTTATCAGTTTCAGTCAAATAGTCTACTGCTATCTCAGTTTTTAAATAGACTGTCTCTTCTTGATTTTCATTTATTAAAAACACTGTAATTTTACCTTCATCATTTCTTAATACAAAATGTTGCCCACATGTACTTTCAAATTCTCTATATAGAACTATTTCTGTACTTGAATATTTTTCTATATTCCAATTTTTATATTCTTCTTCTAAATCTTTTTGACCTTTATTTACTAAACTTAATGGTATGCTAATATATTCATTTATTGTATGTTCACATTCTGAATAATATCTTTTTAAAATTAATAAACAGTTTGGTGATATTTTTTCTTCTGATGAATTTGCTTCTAATTCTAGTCTTGCTTGTTCTTGTAAGTATTCCCATTCTTCTGTACACTCATCTGTTACTATCTCTGATACTTCATTTATTTCATTTTTTATAATATTTTTTTCTTCTATTTCTTTTTTGTTTTTCTGGCTTATGGCTATTCCTGATATAATTCCTATTATTATAACTGCTATCGCTAGAATAATTATCCAACTTTTTTTCATAGTATTCCTCCGTAAATCTATTATAGAAAATCTCTTTGAGTTTTCTATAATATAGATATTCCACAGAAAATTTCTAAGAAATTTTCGCGGACGAACAACATACATGGCATAAAAATACTTTAAAAAGTTAAAATATCTCAATCATGCCACTGTTGTTCTTTATGTTATTATTTACGTTTTTTTCCAATTTATACATAAATAAACCCCAAACTTATAGAATGGGGTCTAAAATTAATTAGTTTTTAAATACATAGTTACTGCTTCTTTTATTAATTCATTTATAGAAATATGTTTTTCAATTGATTTCATTTTGGCTTTGTTATGAAGCTCAACACCTAATCTTACATTCAAAGAACCTTTAACTTGTTTTTCTGGTTCTTCTCCTCTTTCTTTGCATATACTTAAATAATAATCTATTGCATCTTTAAAATCTTTTTTTAGTTCTTTTACAGTATTTCCTTCAAAAGATATTGAAGTATTTTTTAATCCATCTATAGCTCCACAAAAGCATTCATCTTCATCACTATATTTTATTTCAGCCCAATATCCCTTATATTTCATAATATTACTCATTTAAAAATCCTCCATTTCTTTTAATTTCTTAATTATCTCATTGATTTGATATGGTTTTAATATATTACTTGGATGCGGTTTATGTATTGATATCTTTTTATTTTCCTCTTTTATAAACGCTACTTTTGACCCCGACGTCTTTCCTTTATTATACTCAATATATCCATAATTATTTAAAACCTTTTTTAATTCTTCATATGTAAAATCTCTTGGTGCTGTTTTTAATCTTTCTATTATTTTTTCTATCTTACTCATTTTATTATACTCCTTTGCTTTAAAATTTGCAACTAATTTTAGTCGCATTTTGTTTTTATTTTATATTTGCTCTTACTATTTACTTCAATGATTATCTCTCCATTTAAATCAGTCCTATAAACAACAGAATTTAAAACCTGTAATCTTGTTAATACATTCCCATTTGGATGTCCAAAATTATTATTTTTGCCCACTCCAATAACAGCCACTTTAGGACTTATAATATTTAAAAACTCTTCTGTACTTGAGGTTCTAGAGCCATGATGTCCAACTTTTAAAATATCTGATTTCAATAATTTTTGATTTGATGAATATAATTTTAATATTTCATTTTCAGCAATTTCTTCTATATCTCCTGTAAATAGCATTGAAAAATTATTGTAATGCAAATTGCAAACTATTGAATTGTTGTTTAAAACATTTTCTGAAATTTGCCTATTTTGTGGCCATAAAACATCAAAATACAAATTTTTTTCTATCTGAATTCTATTTCCAGCAATTACTTCATGCACTTTTATATTTTTTCGATTTGTTATATTTAAAAATTCATCATACTTTTTAGAGTCTTTTATTTGTTTTGATATATATACTTTTTTTACTTTTAATTCCTCTAATACTCTAAGTACTCCATCAACATGTTCAACATCAAAATGGCTAATAATTGCAATATCTATTTGAGTAAATCCTCTATCTAAAATATAAGGAATTAAGGTGTTTTTTCCAACATCAAAACTTGAAGATGCACTTCCTCCTCCATCGATTAGAATCTTCTTATTATGTGGAGTAACAATCAATGTAGAATCTCCTTGTCCAACATCTATAAAATGTATTTTTAATTTTTGAGGTATTAAGTTTGCAATTACAAAAGTTAAAACTATCACTAAAATTATCTTTTTAATTTTATTTTTATTTTTTCTTGATTTTATTTTCAGTATAGCAATTAAATTTCTTTCTCTTATTTGTGTTTTATTTGGCTTTCTAGACGAATAAATTTCGTATATGTGAAATAATATAAATATGACTAAATAGTAGCTTAAAATTGAAAATAATTTTGGAGTTGCTACATAAATTTTTGAAAATGGCATTTCTCCTATTTTAGATATAAATATTAAAATTTTGATTCCTATTTCTATTGGTAAAGAAATCATTCTTGCTAAATTCCTATTTATTAAAACAGCTATAATAAATATAAGTCCTAAAATTACAACTGGTCCAATAATTATACTTAGAATTAAATTAGATATTAAAAAATATGGATTAAATGTATTTAAATTGTATATTACTATTGGAAATATAAATATCTGAACTGAAATCGAAACTGATATAATTTCTTTTATTTTATCTATATTTTTTTGTATTTTGGGTCTTATTTTATATTCATAGAGCTTATTTTTTACCTTTATATTTTTTAATATTTTCAAAATATTTTTGTTGAATGTAACTATTCCTAAAACTCCTGAAAATGATAGAATTAATCCTAAGTTTTGAATTAAAAATGGATTATATATTAAAATCGTTAGTAAAGATATTGAAAATGATGTGTAAATGTCATTTCTCCTATAAATTATTTTTGAAAAAATCATTATAATTCCCATTATTCCTGCTCTTGTAATTGATGGCGAAAAATTTGTTATAAACATATATATTATTAAAATAAATATATTTAATAAATTTGTCTTTCTTTTTCCTATTATTTTATTAAAAATGATATTTGTTCCTAAAATTATAAATGCAACATGCATTCCTGATACAGCTAAAATGTGTGACATACTTGCATTTGTAAAGTTTTCTTGTAGCTCTTGTGTTATGTCTTTTTTGTTACCTAGCATTAGTCCTAATAAAACTGAGGCTATTTCGCTTTTCAGTACCTTTTTTATATTTGTTTCTATTTTCTTTACAATTTCATTTGATATTTTTAAAAGTTTATTTGATTTATCTTGATTAATTTTTTCTATTTTACTACATTTTATTGTTCCATAAATTTTTAATTGCTTTAGATATTGTGAATAGTCAAATCCTTTATAATTTCTTTGTACTTCTGGTCTTATATATGTCCCTGAAATTTTAATTTCTTGTCCATATTTTAATTTTATATTTTTATTTACCATTATATATAATGATATTTTTTTGTTATTATATTTTGTTTCTATTTTGTATTTATTATAATATTCTTTTTCTTCTACATTACTTGTAATAATTGCTTTTAAATCTATATTTTCTTCTTTAGAAAGGTTATTATATATTTTTTCATATTCTTTATTTCGAGAAATTACTATAGAATTTGAAATTATTGAACTAAGTATTAATAATATAATTACTTTTGAATTTAAATATATTTTAAGATATCTTATATATCTTTTTATTGAAAATAATTTTAATTTTTTTACATCTTTAATCTTTTTACTTCTTAATAAGTAAATTGCAATTATTGGAATATAAAACAAGACTATACTTTTATTAAAGTATAGCCCCACTATTATACCTATTATATATCCTATAGTTGCAATTAAAATTGGTCTTTTCAAATTTTCCTCCTTATTAATTGCAATTTAATTATTTTTAAATAATTCTTCTTGCTCCAACATAATTTGTTTTATAATATCCACTAGCAAGTGTATCTGTTGTTACACCTCTACTTTTATTTGCTGCATGTATAAATGTATTTCCCCCCATATATATACCTACATGATTTATACCAGATTTCCCAAACATTACTAAATCTCCTGCTTGTAAATCTGTAACTGATTTTCCATTACTATATTGTGCTGCTGCTGTTCTGTTTAATGATATTCCAAAATGTTTATATACAAATTGTGTGAATCCTGAACAATCAAATCCTTTTGTTGTTGTTCCTCCATACACATATTTACATCCTAAAAATTGTTTTGCATATTCAACTATTTGACTTCCTGTTACTCCTGTAGATGATATTATTTTATTAGGTGTTTCATTTTTTTGTTGTTCATTATTTGTAACTTCTGTTTTTGTTGTATTTTGTGTTGTTGTATTTTGATTATTTCTTGTAGTTGTTGAACTTCTTGATGTTTCCTTTTTTGTTGCTGATAATAAGCTTTCTGATATATATCCTTTTGTTCCTTGTATTTCTACTGAATACCAACCATTTTCTTTTGAAAATACTGTAACTTGTGTATTTAGTGATATTTTCTTAACAATCTCTGATGATGTACTAGCACTTTTTCTTACATTTATAAGATCTGAATTTACATACATTATTTTTGTTTCAACTTTTTCTTCTGTTTTAGTTTCAGTCGGTTGTTCTGGTTCTTGTTTTTCTGGTGTTGTATTCTCTTGTATTTGAACTAATTTATCTGTTCTTAACCATCCTTCTTTTCCTTCTGTTGTTTTTACTTTTGCCCAATTATTTAAAATTTCTATAACTTTCACTTCTGCATTTTCTACTACTTCATGTAATTCTATTGCACTTATTAATGGTATTATTCTCAATTTTGTTTTTGTAGATACTTTATAATTTCCTAATTCTATTTTTTTCTCTTCTACTGGTGGTGTAATTGTTTCTTCTACTTTTGGCCCTGTATTGTCAGTAATTATATTTTCTTCAATTTTATTTTCTGTTTCGTTTTGTGTTAAATTTTCTGTTATATTTTCATTTTTTACTTCATTCTGTGTTTTATTTTCTACTTCAATTAAATCTTTTCTTATATATCCTATTATTTTATTATACTTAACTTTATACCATTCTCCATCTTCTTCTAAAATTTCTACTTCGTCTCCTTGTGATGTAAGTTCTAATATTTTAGAATCAGTATCTGGTTTTTCTCTAAGTCTTGCTGTTTCTACCATTATTTTTCCAGTATTTGCTGCAAAACTTATATTTATAAAAAACATACTTATTAAACAAATTATTAACATTGTTATTATTATGCTTCTTATATTCATTCTTGCTTCCATTTATATTTCCTTCCTTTGGCTCAAATCAAGTTGGAAAAGAATTGGATATTTGGCTAGTCAAACGAAATTTAATGACATCAAATGCCAATTATTTTTTCAACTTTTCCCCCTCTTAATTATTATATTAAATACTATTTGATTGTGTTTTATAGTATATAATTATTTTATGCATTTGTCAAGTTTTGCCGAAATTTTTAAGGAGTGCTTGGAAATCCAAAACACTCCTTGTGCTTCTTAGCTATTTATGTAAAATAATCAACACCTTTTAATTTGATTGAAGATAAAAACTTTGACACTTCCATCTTGTTTTCCTTATCCTCTTCATCGAAAACTCCATCTCTTTCTGCCTTTCTAATTGTCATTTCAAAATCTTCATACAAATCTTCTCTTAACTTTTTAAAGTCAATTTTCACTTTAGATGAATACTCTTCCAACTTTGTCTTTTTCCAATCTTCACATACCTTACGATAAGCAGGTCCTATATGAATAGGAAGCCTAACTTCACTTTTGGTATATCTAATAACACCTTCTAAAATTGCAGTTAAGTATTTCTCTTTAACTTTAATTACGGTTTCATCTGTACTAGGCAAAGAATGATAACATGAATGTACTACATCATTATCTGTTTTCTCTCTATTAAATGGATACTCTTTTTTTAACTCCAGATTTGCAAAACAATTCAAAATGATAAGTTTAATACCATTTGCATAAATTTCTGGAAAGTATTTTTCATTACATACTCTAACAAGTTCTGTAGCTGAAGCTATCCAGTTATAATCAGATTGACTATCAGCTAATACCCGATGATAGAGTTCTTCCACAGTCATCGAATATTCTGTTCCTCTCCATCCTTTAACAACATACTTATGTTCTTTTTCAAAAGTTCCCATACTTTTGTCCTCCTTTTTATTAGATGTTTACTGGTTATATATGTTAAAACTAAGGAGTAAGTATTCCTTACTCAATTAGTGAATTAAGGAAATTAATTATTATTTATATGAGTTTCATTATACATTAATTTTACATAATTTTCAATAGTAAGTTAAAAAATAGATGAAAAATCTCATCTATTTTTTATATATTTTTATCAATTACTGGTAATACTTGTTTCTTTCTAGAAACAACACCCTCTAAAAACATTCTATTATCTACTAATTTTTTATCAAAAGCGTTTTCAACAGCATCTGTTCTTGAACCTAATGCAATTACTTCTGAATTGCTATTTAATATATCTGTTACAACAAAAACAAATAGACTTAATCCTTTTTCTTCTATTGTCTTATTAATAACAGCTTTTATTTTTTCTTGTCTTTTTAAAACATCTTCTATACTTACTGTGTTTACTTGTGCTATCACAAATTTTGTTCCATCTTTTTCCAAGCTTTTTGCATCTATATTTATTAATTGTTCCTCTGAAAAATCGTCTAAATCTGTTCCTGCTTTTAACATTTCTAATCCATATTCTTCTACATTTATATTAGCTATTTTTCCTAATTCTTCTAATGCTTTTTTATCATGTTCAGTTGTTGTTGGTGATTTAAATAATAAAGTATCTGATATTATTGCACTTGCCATTAATGTCGCTTCTGTTTTTTCTATTTCTATTCCTTTTTGTACAAATTCTTTGTATAAAATTGTTGATGTACATCCATATGGTCTTGCAGTATAATATAGTGGGTCTGATGTTTCAAAATTAGCAATTCTATGATGGTCTATTACTCCTAATATTTTAGCATTTTGTATTCCTTCTACACTTTGATTAAATTCGTTATGGTCTACTAATATTACTTTTTGTCCTTCTTCTACTTTTTCTATTAATTCAGGTGCTTCTATTCCTAAATAGTTTAATACATATTGTGTTTCTTTGTTTACTGCTCCTAATCTTACTGCTTTTGATTTCTCACATCCATTTTTTTTGTTTAATATTTCTTTTACTATACTTGAACATATTGAGTCTGTGTCTGGATTTTTGTGTCCAAATATTAAAATATTTTCTTCCATTTTTTATTCCTTCTTTCTTTTAATTTTTTGTATCAAATATTTGACTTTTTTCTATAATATGATATAATAATTATAGGAAATAGAGAGGCCACAAAAGTGGTTTGCCTATAATATATTTAGAAAACACATCTTGTAGTTTGGCAAAGTTTTACAGATGTGTTTTTTTATTGGTTATTTTTGTTTACTCAAAATTACAGCTATTACTATAATTAAGGCAAACGTAATGATAGTAATTCCAATTAAGGAACAAAATAATATGTATATACTATTTATTAATGTTTCTATCATACGCCTCACCTCCTTTAAGGAGGCAAACCACATCTGCTTATTCTCATTTCCTATGTCCACTACTATATAACATTTTACTTTTAAAAACAAGCGAACATTTTAATTTTTTTCTTCTAAAATTTTTTCTAATTCTTCTTTTGAAAAATTATATTTTTTATTACAAAAATGACAAGTAAGCTCAGCTTTTCCATCTTCCTCTATCATCTCTTTTAAAACGCCTTTATCCAATGTTGCTAATCCATTTTCCATATTTTCCTTTGAACAATCACATTCATATAAAGGTGTAATATTCTCTTCGATTATTTCTACATTCTCATCACCAGTAACTGCTTTTGCTATATCTATTAAACTTAAATTTTTATCTAACATTTTTGAAATTGCTCCTGCTTTAAATATTGCTTGTTCTACTTGTGATATTTCTTCATTTGTTGCATCTGGCATTGGTGTTATAATATATCCTCCTGCTGATTTAACTCCATTTTTGTCTACTAGTACCCCTAATGCTACAGCTGTATTTTTTTGTTCTGATTTTGCAAAGTATTCTGCAAAATCTTCTGCTATTTCTCCTGAAATTATTGGGCATATCCCTATATATGGCTCTTTTAGTCCAATGTCTTTTATAACATTTATAAATCCTGCATTTCCAACTGCTCCACCAACATCTAATTTTCCCATATCATTTAATGGTAGGTCTACTATTGGATTTGCAACATATCCTTTTACTATTGGATAATTATTTGCTGTTGCTAACATTGTTCCTAATGGTCCATTTCCTTTCATTTGAATTGTTAATTTATTTTTTTCGCCTTTCATTTCATTTCCCATTATTGTAGCTATTGTTAGTAATCTTCCAAATGCCGCTGTTGCTACTGGACTTAGGTCATGTGTTTTTCTAGCTTTTTCTACAAGTTCTGTTGTATTTGCACATGTTATTGATATCTTTCTTTCATATGCTAAAAATTTTAATATTTTGTCTGACATTTCTTTCTCTCCTTCTTAACAGCTTAGATTATAGCACTTCTTTTATAATTTTTCAAGAATTTAATTTTATTATGCTTTCCATAATCCATGTAAATTGCAATATGCATAAACTGCTTCTACTTCGTCTCCATCACATATTGTAAAACAAGCTTCTGGTTTTTCTCCTGGTTTTAATGTTCTTCTTTGATTTCCATTTTTTGTTTGTACAGAAATCCATTCTATATAGTGTTCTTGTTGCATTGGATGCTCTATTTCTCCAACAGTTACATTAACTTTATTCCCAGTAATATTATAAACTGGAATATGTTTTTCTTTTGATGCCTCTACTGTTCCTGGTATAATTTCTTTCATCTTCTCATCACAACATATCACTGTTTCTCCACTTTCTTTTACAACTTCTAAAATATTTTTACATTTTTCACACATTAAAAATTTTTGTTTCATAATTTACCTCCATTAATATTTTATTTTCTGTTATTTAATATATTATTTTATTTTCCCTTTTCGCAAAATTTTCAAATTCTTTTATTGTTTCTTCTCTATCCATAGATTTTAATTCTAATACATTCATATCTTGTTTATTTTTAGATAAATTCTCGATATAACTGTAAATTAAGTCATCTCTAAATCCAATATTTGCTGCGTCTTCTTTTGTATTCCCATAATATACAACTTTTATATTTGACCAAATAATAGCTGACAAACACATTGGACATGGATAGCAAGATGTATACAATTCACAATTACTTAAATCATAAGAATTTATATTTTTGCAGGCATCTCTTATGGCCATTATTTCTGCATGTGCTGTTGGGTCATTATTTAATAAAACATTATTTGAACCTTTTCCTATAATTTTTCCATTCTTTACAATACAAGCTCCAAAAGGTCCTCCTGCATTTGTTTTCAGATTTTCTTTTGCTAATTCTTTTGCTAGTTTCATATACTCATTCACTGTAAATTTTCCTCCATTATCTATATTAATTTATTTAACATTGTTATAAATCTCAAATCCTAATATTTCTATTGTAATTCCCTCTTTATATCCACTTTCTGAGTCTAATTCTAATTTATGTACTTTTGATATTTTATATATCAATGATTTATATTCTACTGTTCCTCCATCTTTTAAATGTAATGGTATAGGAACTAATAAAATTACTGCAATTATAATTCCTATAATTATTGCTGTTTTATTCTTCATATATATTTCTCCTATAAATTATTACTTATGTTATTATATCATTTGTTTTGAAAAAAGTATATTAAAATTGGTAAATCTTTTAAAAAACTCTTGATATTTTTTTGATAATGATATATATTTTAATAGGGTGTAGATATGAAAAAATTTTTAAATAATTATATTTATAATTTAAATGTATTTTTTAAAAAAGTTGCAATAGCAATTTCTTTTTCAAGTTCCCCAAATTATATATTTTTTTGATTTACTAATTCTTTTCTGAATTAGTATTTTTTTATGTTAGGAGGTAAAAATGAATTTAACAGTATTAAATAATTCACTAATAGAACACAAAGTATCACTAATTAGAAATAAGGAAACTGGAACAAAAGAATTTAGAGAAATTATATCAGAGATTTCTACACTTTTGTGCTATGAAGCAATGAAAGATGCAAAATTAGAAGAAGTTGAAATAGAAACACCTATATGTAAAACTACTGCAAAAATATTAAAAGAAGATAATTATGCTTTTGTTCCAATCTTAAGAGCTGGAACAGGAATGCTTGATGGATTACTTAATGTAATTCCTAATGCAAAAATAGGTCATATTGGTTTGTATCGTAATGAAGAAACTTTAACTCCTGTAAAGTATTATTATAAAATGCCTAAAGATATAAATGAAAGAGAAGCCATTGTTTTAGATCCAATGCTTGCAACAGGAGGCTCTGCATGTGATACAATAAAATGTTTAAAAAATGATGGTGTCAAAAAAATAAAATTTCTGTGTATAATTGCTGCAAAACCTGGAATTGAAAGATTGCAAAAAGAACATCCTGATGTTGATATTTTTGCTGCTAAAGTAGATGAATATCTTAATGAAAATGGTTATATTATACCTGGGCTAGGTGATGCTGGAGATAGAATTTTTGGTACAAAATAACTTTTGCCTAAAAAATAAGGGATTGAAGGTCTGCCTCCATATCCCTTTATTCTCTTACTTGAAACATCTCTTTTCCTTCTCCACAAACTGGACAGTTCCACTCTTCTGGAAGGTCATCAAATTTTGTTCCTTTTGCTATTCCATTTTTCTCATTTCCAAATTTAGGATTATATATATACTTACATTGTGTACATTCATATTGTTCATTTCCTGTTTTTTCAACTGAAAAGTTTTTATATCCTGAAACTATTGCAACTATTACAATTAACAAGAAAGACAATGCTTTCCATATTCCACTGTCAAATAGTATTACTGCAAACATTCCAAATATTGCACTTATTCCATATAAAATTAGCACTGCTTGTTTTTGGCTAAATCCTTTCGCTACTAATTTATGATGTAAATGTCCTTTATCTGCTTTGAATACTGCTTTTAGTGATTTTCCTTTTATTAGCCTTCTTATTATTGCCCAAACTGTATCAAATATAGGTAGTCCTAAAACTATTAGTGGTAAAACAATTACAGCTGCTGTATATGTTTTTGCTACTCCTAATATTGATATGGTAGCTAAAGAAAAGCCTAAGAAGTTTGAACCTGTATCACCTATAAATGTTTTGGCTGGTGTATAGTTAAATGGCAAAAATCCTACTAATGCACCTGCTAGTGCTGTTATCAATACTATTGATATTAATGATGAACCATTTAATACAAATATCACTAATAAAGATATTGCTGATATTATTGATATTCCTGATGATAATCCATCTAAACCATCTATTAAATTTATAGCATTTGTTACTACAATTATCCATAGTATTGTAAATAATACTGATGTAACTTCATGCATTTCTGGAAAGTTTAAAAACGGTAATGTAATTCCATCTATTCTAATTCCAGCAATTACTATACATACTGATCCTAATATTTGTCCCATCAATTTTGTTATAGGTCTTATAGTTTTTATATCATCAACTACACAGAATGTTGATATTACTAGTATTCCTACGAAAAATCCTAATAATTTTTTCCAGTATTCTTGAATACCAAATAGATTAATTGAATTTTCCATACTCATTACAATTAATAAATATATAGTTGATACTAAAAATCCTAATATTACAGCTGGCCCTCCAAATTTTGGCATTGATTTTCTATGTGCTCTTCTGCCATCTTTTTCTTCACTTACTGCTCCTACTTTTTTTGCTATTTTTATTGTATATGGTGTAGTTACAAATGTTACTACAAATGCTAATATAAATGCTATTGCTATATTTCCCCACATAAATTTTTTTCGTCCTTTCTCAAACTAAAAATTTTCATTTCATGTTGTTTTTTTCTATTTCTTCTATCATTTTTAGTCTTTCTTCATATCTTCCACCTTTAAATTCTGTTCCTAACCAATTTCTTATTATGCATATTGCTTGGTTTGTTGTAATGTAATCTCCTCCTAAAATAGCTATATTTATTTTATCATCTGCTGTAGATTGTCTTGTTTCTTCTTCATTAGTGAAGTTTGCTGCTCTTATCCCTTTAAATTTGTTTGCAACAATTGTCATTCCAGCTCCACTTCTACATGCTAGTATTCCTAAATCACATTCTTTACTTTGAATTGCTTCCGCTACTTTTTTTGCGTATATTGGATAATCGGTTCTTTCTTCATCATATGTTCCAAAGTCTTTGTATTCTATGCCTTTTTCTTCAAAATATTTTTTTATTTCTTCTTTTAATTTATATCCTCCATGATCTGCTCCTATTGCTATCATTTGTATCACTCCATTTCTATTTTTATTTAGTTAGATTTATATATTTTTAACTGCTTTTACTATATCATATTTCTTTTTATATTACAATAATTTTTAATTTATTTTTAGAACTGAATCTTTTGCAAAAAATTAAATACCATTTTTGAATCAAAACCTATAAAAAACTATGTCTTAAAAAAAGCCTCCTTTTCACAAAGAGTGTCCTTTTGATTGAAAAATGTGCCAAAAAGGGACGTCCCTTTTGGCACATTTTTTATTTCATAGCTTCTTCAGCATATTTATTATTTATAATTTTACTATAAGGTGCTTTTTGAGTTAGTTCTCCAGCTTCAGTCATAACTTCCTGTAATTTGTTAAAACTTTCTTCTTTTAATATTGGTGTTTCATTCCAAGCGTCAATATCTTTATAACTTTGAATAGCTGTTGCTAATAAGTTTACATCTGTATCTGGGAAAAACTCTTTTATAACTTCAGCAATTTCTTTTGCTGTATGTTCTTTAGCCCATTTTTGGCCTTTATATATTGCATTTGTAAAGTTTTGAATTAATTTTTCATTTTTTTCAATATAACTTTTCTTTGCAAAATATGCTGTGTATGGTATTTCTCCTGATTCTTCTCCTACTGATGCTACTATATATCCTTTTCCTATTTGTTCTACATTTGATGCTGTTGGTTCAAATAGAGTTACAAAGTCTGCATCTCCTGATGTAAATGCACTTGCCATTAAGTCAAATTTAATGCTGTCATCTAATGTTAAGTCTGTTCCTGGTTTTAGTCCATGTTGTTTTATAACATATTCTAATGTCATATATGGAACTCCACCTTTTCTTCCTGGTATAACTGTTGTTCCTTTTAATTGTGTCCAATCAAAATTATCTATTTTTTCTTTAGATACTAAGAATGAACCATCTCTTTTTGTTAATTGTGCAAATACTTGTGTATGGTCTTCTTTCCCTTCATTATATACATATATAGATGCTTCTGGTCCTGCAAATCCTATTTCACATTCTCCTGATAATACTGATGTCATTACTGCATCTGCTCCGTTGACCTGTTGTTAGGTCTATGTCTATTCCATAATCCCTAAAGTATCCATTACTTATTGCTACATATTGTGGTGCATAGAATACTGAACGTGTAACTTCATTAACTTTTATTGTTACATTTTCTTCTTTCGTGTTTTCTTTGCTATTGTTGTTTCTTATAGCTATAATGCCTACAATTATGGCTACTATAACTAATATCACTATGCCAATTAATACTTTTCTCTTCACTACAAACCTCCTTAATTTATTATTCATAATATATACTATGTGTATTAACTAAATAGGTTACAATTTTAGTATAGCTCTACAAAAGCAAAAGTAGATATTAATAACATTTTTTGTTTTAAACATTTTAAATTTGTACTTTGTTTGTGTCATGATTTTACACAATTAAAATTGTATATAAATCATAATCATAAATAAAAGTATATTTTTCATTATACAATAAAAACCCATAAAGAGTTCTTCTTCATAGGTTTTTTAATTTAATTATATTTTTTTATAAGTTTTTCTATTAACAAAACTGCTCCATACATAATTCCTGCAACAATTCCTAATATTATTACACTAGTCATTACTAAATCTAGCTTAAATACTTGACCCCCATATACAATAAGATATCCGAGTCCAGCCTTTGATACCAAAAATTCTCCTGATATTACACCTACAAGTGAAAGTCCTATATTTACTTTTAATAAATTTATAAATGTCCCTACATTTGCTGGTATTACTATCTTAGTTAATAATTGTAATTTAGTACAATTAAAAGTTCTTGCCATCTTTATTATTTCTTTGTCAGTTTTTAAATATCCATTTAACATCTCTAATATTGTTACTATTAAGGAAATTGCTATTGCCATTACAATTATCGCTGGCATTCCAGATCCTACCCATATTATTATTATTGGTCCTAATGCAACTTTAGGCAAACTATTTAATACAACTAAAAATGGCTCAGAAACTTTTGCTAAAAATTTTGACCACCATAAAATGATTGCTATTCCTACACCTAAAATTGTTCCTAATCCAAATCCTATTAAAGTTTCATATACAGTTACTTGCATATGTTTCAATAAGTCATTTGATGCTAAATTTAAAAATGTTTTAAATATTCTACTAGGTTGACTTGTTATAAAACTGTCTATTATTTTTGCATTTGCTAAAGCTTCCCATATTACTAAAAATCCTACTAAAATTAATATTTGTGTTAGTATTACTAAAAATCTATTTAGTTTGATTTTATTTAAATATTTTTTTCTTTCTTTTGATACTTCTTTAATTTTCATCTACACCAAGCTCCTTCCATAAACAATCAAAATATTTGCTGAATTTAGGACTTTGTCTACAGTTTATTGGTGTTCTGTTTTCCATTTCGAAATCTATTTTGTGTATGTCTTTTATTGTTCCAGGTCGTTTGCTTAATACTAATACTCTATCTGCCATACTTATTGCTTCTGATATATCATGTGTTACCATTATTGTTGTTATTTTTTCTTTTCTTAATATTGAATATATATCATCTGTAACCATTATTCTTGTTTGATAGTCTAATGCTGAAAATGCCTCATCTAGTAATAAGATTTTTGGTTTTACCGCTAATGTTCTAATTAGTGCAACTCTTTGTCTCATACCACCTGACAGTTCCGATGGATACTTATTAATAAAATCATATAAATTGTATTTTTTTAATAGTTCTTTTACATATTCAATATTTTCTTTTGTCTTTATTCCTTTTACTTCTAAACCAAACAATGTATTACTTAGTATATTTTTCCATTCTAATAAGCAGTCTTTTTGTAACATATATCCTATTTTTGATGATATTCCTTCTACTTCTTCTCCTTCTATGTATATTTTTCCTTCTGTTTTACTTTCTAATCCCGCGATTATTGATAATAATGTTGATTTTCCACATCCACTTGGTCCTATTATACTTACAAATTCTCCTGATTTTACCCTAAAATTTAGATTTTTTAATGCTTGCACTTCGCCTTCCTTAGTCTGGTATTTTTTTTCTACATTTTTTACTTCAAGAATTTCGTTCATATATAACTTCATCCTTTCACTACGCCTTTCTTTGTTCATCGTCATCCAAAATTTTTTCAAAATTTTGTCTGCCAAACTTTGGATAAATACTTTGTTTTTATTTTGTTTAATATTTATCCTAATAGTATTTTATGTACAATATAATTTTATGTTACTCTTTTATTTTTATAGAGATTTAATTAAAATCTTTAAAGCAAAAAATTATAGCATAACAAAATGAAGTTAAAAACCTCTTTTTGCTATGCTTGTTAAAATTCCTTATTGAATGTATATTTCTTTACTTTCAATTATTCAACAGACATATTCTCTAAATATAAATAAATATATGAATCAGAAGTTGTACCATAGGTTTGTGAAGTATATCCTGCACTCATTTCAAATACTAAAAACTCTACATTCTCATTTGAAATATCTATATCAATACCTACCTCTCTCGGAATACCATAGCCATTTACTCCCTCCTGCCCCTTATAATTCACTACTACTGTCGATTTTATAGGAACTCCCTCAAGATGATAATCGGCTCCATAACAATTATAGACTATTCTTTCTTCAGCACCATACCCACGATCAGAATAAATAGCCTTACCTTTTAGCGCTTTAAATTTTCCAAATTCTTTTCTAAAATTTTTCAAGTCCCACACTATCTTCATCTCTCCAGTATGATAATTATTACCATTCGTCCACAAACGGAAACCCAAAGAACTCAATTTTTTATTTAATGGGTCCATCCAACAGACCGAAGTTGTTTCAGTCGTAGTAATAAAGAAATCCTCTAATGTGTATCCTACGCTCTCCAATTCTTTAAAAGATGTACTCTCATTTGTAACCTCGATTGTACAACTCGCTTTCACTTCTCCACACTGAGCCCAAATAGTAGCATTACCTACTCCCATCCCTATTATAGTCCCATCATCTGATACTTTTACTATATTTTCATCTGAAGAAAACCAACCTATCTCATCTGTTACATCATTTGGTTCAACCGTTGCATTTAACTTTATTTTGCCCATTCTTTTAATCGTTTCTTCAGTACTTGATAGTGTTAATTTTTCTGGCATTACTTTTACTATTGCTGTTAATGTTTTTGTTACATTGCTGTTTATTTCTTTTACTTCTATTTCAACATCTCCTATTTTTTCTTTTGCTCTTAATATTATTTTTCCATCTTCTGTTTTATTTGCTTCAATTATACTACTATCATTAGATGTTACTGTTACCTCTGGTTTTTTATTTATTTTTCCTATATTTGTTTCTTCTGTATTTACTGTAATTTTCCCATTATTAAAAATTATTTCATAATTTTTTCCATCTATCTCTGTAAAATATCTTACTGTTGTTTCATCTAAATAAACAAATGTATAAGTTATTTCTTTCTGTTGGCTCTTTTCCATTATTACATTATCTTCTTTTAATGTTATTCCTGTTATACTATTTGCTCCTTCAGTTATTTCTTTTATTTTATAAGCTTTTTCTTTTAAATCATTTATTACTCGTGCTATTGTTGTTGCTTTCCCTTCTGTTATTTCCTCTAATTGTCTTTCCATATACGATAATCTAGCAAATTCTTCTATTTCTTTTAATTTCGATATTCTTGTAGCTTCTCCTGCTTTTGTTAACAATCCACTGCTTGTTAATGAATTAATTGTTATTCCTGCCAATATTAATAATATAATTATTGTAATAACTAGAGCTATTAATGTAATTCCTTTATTTTGTTTTCTCATTTCTTATTTTTCCTCCTTTGTTTTTTCATTTATATTTTTACAAGTAATATACTTCTTTTTTATAATTTCATGGATTATTCTTTTTCAAAATTCTTTATCTATAAAAATACAATAATTTTACTTTTAAATTGTATCATAACTTTTTACTTTCCCAATACTTTTTTAAGTTTATATGCTTTTTGCATATCTTTCTTTTATTCTTATTACATAAATAAGACAATTTTTATATAATTTAATTTTTCATAAATTTATTATATATTTAATTATTTTCTCTCGCAATAAAAAGTACATAATTTGCTATGTACTTTTTTACATAATATTCTTAATATTGTTTTCGAATTATTTATTATTTATTTTAAGCTGTGTTCCTACTATGACAAAGTGTCCAGCTCTGCATAAGATATCTGTAACTCGTTTTGATCGAACAGCTATCTTAAAACATAAATGTCCCTTTTATCCATTTACCTTACATTATATCCTCTTGTTCTTTTTATATATACTGGTTGTCCTTGTCCAAAATCTGTTTTACTCACAAGCTCTGATATTTGATATATTAATCTTTGTTGTTCTGGAGTACAATTTTCCAAAACTTGCCTAAATTCTTCTTTCAAATAATCTTTTGACTCAACATTACTACCTGTAAGTAAATATCCTGGAGATACATTTAAAATTTCTGCAATTTGAATTAATCTTTTCAAATTTATCTGTGTAGAACCTCTTTCTATTCTACTCATAAAAGCTACTGAGACATCAATACTATCTGCTAATTGTTCTTGTTTCATTTTTCTTTCTTGCCTTAAAGTCCTTATTCTTCTTCCTATTACACTATAATCCATTGCCATTATTTGTCCCTCCTTTTCTTTTTGTTCATATGTAAAAAAATCTTTTAAATTTACTTTTATATAATAGGAAAGTAATACTTTCCTGTTATATAAAATATCACTTATTAGTTTATTTGTCAATATTTTATTGATTTATTTGTAAATATTTATTTTTTATACATGATAATTCTTTTGCAACCTCTGACTTCATTTTTTTTAATTCTTGAATTTTCAAATCATTTATATTTATCATATTGTATGAAAAATTAATTTTATATTGTTCAAAAGTTATGTAGTTTATTTTTTTACCTATTCCATTTACATTATTTTTTTTCCAGTCTTCTTCTCCTATATAGATAACAATTGGAATTACAATTGGATATCGTCTGCTTTTTGTTTCTTCTGTTTTCCATTTTTTTATAATTTCTAATGAACTCTCAAGCATCTTATATGATATGTTATTATCAACTTCTTTAATTACTTTTATAAATATATATATTTCTTTATTATCTATTTTACAAATTATATTATTCTTTGAATTTTTATTTTTTTCAATTTTAATATTTTCACAATAACTAATATTTTCAATATCTTCCTCTTCAAGATTACAAAAGAACTCTTTCAAAAACTCTCTTAATTCTATCTTTTGTTTTAAAATTTTGGTAATTTTATTTGTACCTTCCTTTTTATTTTTTAATTTATATATTTCTATATTTTCTTCTACTCTTTTTACTTTATCTATTTCTCCATTCTCTGTACAATCCATAAAATCATTATATGAGAAATAAAGCATTAAACGCCTCCTTACTATTTTAATGGTTAATTATTTTTTTATTTTTTGGAATTTTTTTTAGATTTAAAGTTTTATTTTTGATTTAAAAATTAATATTATCATAACCGAAAAAATGTTATATCCATGTTTTTATCTTAACATAAAGTGGTAAGAATTGCAATTATTTCCGCAATTCTTACCATTATTTTAAAAATATTTTGTCTGTTTTTTTTGCATTATAAAATATTTTGTCGATTTTTATTTATCAAAATATCCACTAACCTCTTGTAAATCTTCAAACTCATGTTGTCTTAATATTTCATATGTAATTATAGCAACAGAATTTGACAAATTTAGAGACCTTAATGTAGGAAGCATAGGAATTCTTATAGTTTTTGTATCCAAATATTTTTCTAAAAGTTCTTCTGGTAACCCCTTAGTTTCTTTTCCATATAATACAAAAACTTCATCCATATTTGAATAATCTACATCTGTATATTTTGTTTTTCCTTTTGTTGTGGCAAAAAACATATTATTTTCTTCTGGACTATATTTATTTAAAAATTTTTCTAATGAATCATGTTCTTCTATGTCTAGTTTATCCCAATAGTCTAAGCCTGCTCTTTTTATTGATTTTTCATCTATTTTAAATCCTAGTGGATGTACTAAGTGTAGTTTTGCTCCTGTTATTGCACATGTTCTTGCTATATTTCCGTGTATTTTGTGGTATTTCTGGTTCAACCATTACAATATTTAATTTCATTTTTCTCTCCTAATCTCTATTTTATAATAACTTTTGTCTTATATATTCATACAAAACAATACCTGTTGCAACTGATACGTTTAAACTTTCTGTTTTTCCTATCATAGGTATTTTTACTTTTACATCTGCCATATCCTGAATTCTTTTACTTACACCATTTCCTTCATTTCCAATAACTATAACCTTTTTGTTATATTTTATATCATATATACTATTTTTTGTTTGTAATGATGTAATTACTAATTCATATTTCTGTTTTTTTACTTCTTTTAATGTTTTTTCTAAATCTTCACATTCTATTATCTTTACTCTAAATATTGCTCCCATAGTAGAACGTACTACTTTTGGATTATAACTATCTGCTGTTCCTTTAGAGACTAATATTTGATTCAATCCTATACTATCAGCTGTTCTTAATATTGTTCCTAAATTCCCTGGGTCTTGAATATCATCTAATGCTACTATTATATCTTGTGTATAATCTATTTGTGTTTCTTCATTATTTCTTCCAATTATTGCTAATATTCCTTGTGGTGTATTTACATCTGTTATACTACTAAATATCTTTTCTGTTACATATATACATTCATATTTTGCTATTTCATACATTAATTCTTTTGGTATTATATCTGTATTTTGACAATTATCGCATATTACTATTTGCTTGATTTCTGCTTTTTCTTCTATTGCTTCTTTTATTAATTTTATTCCTTCAACAATGAATTCTTTGTTTATGTCTCTATATTTTTTGTCTTTTAGTTTTTTTATGTGTTTAATAAATTCATTATCTTTACTTGAAATTACTTGCATAAAATTTCTCCTTTTGAGACAGTTGGGACAGTCCTAAGTGTCTCATCTAATTTTTACTTTTTTCTTTATTATTATTAATTTTTGTACTTTTATTCTATTACTTTTTTATTTATTTTTCAATATTAATATTTTATTTAAATCTTTATATTTCTTATTTTTCAGTTTAATCTAAATTTCAAACAAATAGAGTAGCCATGCGTTTGTAAATACTTTTTATTTTATGTAGCCAATTGTGGGGACCGTTCAAATTTTCTTGAAGCTTTTGCTTTCATTAGAAAATTTAGAATGGGGATAGCAAAATAAAATAAAAAGTATTTACAAATATAGCTTGGCGATTTATTTTATAACTTTTGTATAAATTATTAAAAGTTAAATAATATTTTAGGACCTCCTATATAGAAGGTCCTTTGGTTTGATAATATTTTTAATTCATGAATATTTCCTATTTCCATTTATTACGTATCCATGGATACATTTGGCAGAAATTATCGAATAAATCATTAGGATTCATTCTAGTTATCCACATAAAATATAGTAGTGCTTCGAACTCATCTATACTTAATTGTCCTTTTTTTATCTTCATTCCTTTTAAGAATGTACATACAGTTCTATAATATGTTTCTTCAGTTTCAAGCTCTTTTACTATTGTATCATATCTTTTGCAATAATTTTCTACTTCGATTTCTATCCCTCCAATTTCCAATTGAATGTTTTCTTCTTCCTTCAAAGGATATTCTGTAAGTACTTCGCCTAAATCTTCTTTTAAATCTTCAATTTCATATATTACTTTATACAATTCCTTAATAGTTTCTTTTAAATTTGATATAGATACATCAAGTTTCTGAGCAATCCTTTCCTTTCTAAGACTTTCTTTTAACATTGGTAAAATCCGTTCAAGTTCATTCCACTGCATTTTTTCTTTGTAAGTCATAATAATGTCCTCCTTTTTATTGTCAAGTTATGTTAATATAATAACATAAAATTTTTATATTTTCAATACTTTTTGAATGTTATTGTTACATTATATATTATTCTATTTTTTATTTTAAAGACTCTCAATATTCATGTTTTCATCGTAAATATTATAATAATCTGGATTATTTAATTTTAGAAATTGTTCCCATTCTATTCCCTCTTCTACTTCAAATGAACCTGTTAAACTTAATATTGATATTCCTGCTAATGTTAAGAAAATTATTATTGTCCTAATATTCCGTTATGACTATTTTTTTTAATTTAGCCAACATTTTGTAATTTATTATCTTCATTTCCTATATTTAAAATATTGAATTTATAATATATAGTTATTTCTTTACTTTCTGATATTTCTATCTTATCTACTAAAGATACAAGCATTGTTCTTGTTATTTCTTTCATATTAACAAAATCGCTT
>JAAWDR010000044.1 GCA_022793875.1 Clostridia bacterium | reverse complement strand
ATAAGAAAATGAGCCGCTTTCACTCAGGCCAAAATAAATATAAGTATCTATTTTTCCGTGAACATTCCTCATTTTCTTATTTAAACATTTCTATTTTTCACTTCAATCAAGCGATACATACTAAAATATATCTCTATAGTAGGGTATCCAACCATCAATAAAAAGTGTTGTGTATTAAAACATAATATTGCAATTTATTAATAAATTACAAATTAATTTTTTTATCTACAATATACTGAGGTCTTCTCTTTGTCTCATCATAAATTCTTCCTACATATTCAGCAATAATCCAAATAGACATTAATTGAATACCAGAGAAAAAAGTAATAGCAACCATAATAGAAGTCCAACCAGCAGATAAATTATTCCAACTAAATGCATAAGATAATAAAGCATAAATTAAAATAATTACAGAAATTACAATTGAAAATATTCCTAATGCACCTACTAATTTTAAAGGTTTTGTTGAAAAACTTATAATACCATCTGATGCTAATTTTAGCATTTTCTTTAAAGGATATTTAGTTTCACCTGCAAATCTTTCTTTTCTTTCATACTCAAAAGGATATTGTTTATATCCAACCCAGCTAAATAAACCTCTTAAAAATTTATTATGCTCTGGTAAAGAATTTATAGTTTCAACTACTTTTCTATCTACTAGTCTAAAATCTCCTGTATCCTTTGGTATTTCTACATCGGATAATGCATTTAATGTTTTATAGAACATTTTTGCTGTAAATAATTTGAAAGCACTTTCTCCTTCTCTTGATTTTCTTTTTCCATATATTACTTCATTTCCTTCTTCCCATAATTTAAGCATATCTGGTATTAATTCAGGTGGATCTTGTAAATCTGCATCCATAATAATTATGGCATCTCCTGATACATATTGAAGTCCTGCTGTTACTGCTGCTTGATGTCCGAAATTTCTAGAGAATGATATTATTTTTACATTTTCATCTTCTTTTGCAATATCTTCTAATATTTCTAATGTTTTGTCTTTACTTCCATCATTAACAAATATTATTTCATGTTCATAATTTTCTAACTTTACTAAATTTTCTTTTACTCTTTTGTAACATTCATCTGCGACTTTTTCTTCATAATACATTGGTATTACTAAAGTTACTTTTTTCTTTTCCATTTTATTTCCCTTCTTTATAAATATATTTTATATATCCTGGCAGTTTATTTATCAATTATTTTTTAAATACAAATATTTTACTAAATATATAGTTAGAAACAGTTATTATTACTTGAGATATCAATTTCATTATTTTATCATTTAAACATAAAATTGTTACCCCTAGCCACATAACTATCATATCCATAATAAGAGTTATCACCCTTGATAAAACAAACTTACTTGCCTCTGCTAGTTTGTTTTTTTCTTTACTTTCAAATACAAATTTTCTATTAGTAAAATAAGCAAATGTAACACCTGCTACCCATGATAGAATATTTGCTATTTGCAATTGTATAGCATTTTCTGGATTTAAAAATGTATATACTGATACATAATATACTGCTAATGATACAATTGTTGTTAATACTCCAACTATTAAATAATTTATTATTTCTTTATATTTTATATAAAGTGCTTTTATTTGCTCCATTTTATCCTCTTCCTTTATAATAATTTATATGAATTTTTTTAAAATATAGTATTTATTTATCTTCGTTAATTTGTTTCTTTAAATTCTCAATTTGTATATATCTTAATACATCTAATTGATAATTTTCTTTATGTTGTTTAACAACTGTATCTAAAATAACACCACATTGTGCTATTATTAAGGCAAATATCATAATTCCTGTTGCGAGTATTGCTGATGGCACTTTTGTTATATATCTTGTTTTTGCATACTCTAATAATACTGGAATTCCTATAATTAATCCTACTATTATAAATATTAATGATATTATCCAAAAAAATTGACGTGGTTTGAAATCTTTAAACATTTTTATTATTGTTTTTAATACATTTATACCATCACTAAATGTATTTAATTTTGATATACTTCCTTCTGGTCTATCTCTATACACAATTGGTATTTCTTTTATAATAAATCTTTTATCTAGTGCATGTAGAGACATTTCTGTTTCTATTTCAAATTTTGGACTTAATACAGGCATTGTTTTAACAAATAGTTTATTAAATACTCTATAGCCTGTCATAATATCTTTTAAATCACTTTTAAATGCTAGATTAATCGATTTTTTTACTAAATTGTTTCCGAATTCATGAAAATATCTTTTATTTTCTTTTTTGTATGTCCCATTTGTTATTCTATCTCCTATTGCCATATCTGCTTGTCCATTAGCTATTGGTTCTATTAATTTATGAACTTCTTCTGCTGGGTATGTATCATCTCCATCAACCATTATATAAATATCTGCATCTACATCTCTAAACATGCTTCTTATTACATTACCTTTTCCTTGTTTATATTCATGTATAACTATCGCACCAGAATCTTTAGCAATTTGTGCAGTTTTATCTTTCGAATTATTATCATATACATAAATATCTGCATCTGGTAATTCTCTTTTAAAATCTTTTATTACTTTTTCTATTGTTAATTCTTCATTATAACATGGGATTAGTACTGCTGTTTTCATATTTCCCCCTTATCAATTACTATTTTTAGTTTTTCTTAGTGATATTGTTAAAAATGTCACTAATGTAGTAAATAATGTAATTGTTGTAATCATATTAGCCCATACAGCTCCCATTATTCCAAATTTGTTTACAAACAAGTTTGATACAATTAATGCTAAAACAGCTGTTATAATATATGAAACTGTTGTTAACTTTTGCTTTCTCATTGTGCTTAATGCATACATTATAACAGTAGATGCTGCATAGAAAAATCCTGAAATTATTAATAATAACATTTCTAATTTGTATGATTGTAAATCAAGTCCATATATAAGTGAAAGTATTGGTACTCCTAATATAAAACATGCTAAATCTATTAGTATAGTACATGCTGCCAAAATTAATACTATAATCGAAATTGTTTTTATAAATTTACCATATTCTTTTCCTAACCAATATTCTCCAAAAGGTTTTAAGAATGGTTTTATAACAAAAGTACTTACTAAATTTATTACATATGTTGGCATATATACTACATTAAAAAATGTTTGCATTGTATAATCTCCAAAATTGTCAATTGCATATTTATTTGCATTTATTATATATAAGCTTAGACCAGTTGATATTGCCAATGGCAAACATCCTTGTATTATCTCTTTTATATGTGTTTTATCTATCTCTATTTTGATTTTTTCCATTTTAGATAATATTCTTACATCCCATAAAAGAAATATTATTAAATTTGTTAGTACCATAGAAAAACTTGCTAATACTACGTTTTTTGATATTATATCTATTAATAAGAAAACAGATAAAGATGATACTATTCTTATAACCATAGATTTTCCGCTTAAATCTAGTTTATTTCTTAATTGAAATTCACCTTGATATGTTTCACTTAAATTATCTATTATCTTATACATTATAAGCGCTACACATATACCTAATTTTTCTGCTGTATATCCAGTTACAATTATAAATGATAATCCTACAAAAAGCATTAATGTGACTACAATTAATCTAGTTACTAAATATTCTCCAAATTTATATTTTCTATTTGTATCTGTAACCTGATATATTCTTATTCCAAAATCTCCTAGTGCATTTAATAATACAGCTGTAGTAAAACTTATAGAAAACATTCCTGCTATTTCAGTTCCATTTAATCTAGTACAAAACATTAATAATAGTGCACTTACTAATGCGTCAAAAAAGCTTCCCAATGTGTTCCATATTACTTCTTTTTTTGTAACCATAATTTCTCCTAACTAATTTCTATTTTTTAGTATTTTTATTTTCACTTAATGCAATATAATGATTTAAATTTTTAATTTTTTCATTCAATTCTGTAATACGAATATTATCAATAAAAGTTTGTATTAATAAGAAAGCAATTATAATTAAAAACACAAAATTAACAGGAGATATAAATCCTAATTTTTCTGAAATCCAAGCAACAGCATTAGAAAATATACTCATTAAAACTAATAAGATACTTCCTAAAAACCAAGTTACAGAACTTTCTACTTTTAATTTAGATTGTTTTATTTTTTTTATACATAACACAAATGCAATAAAAGAACCGATAATTAATATTATTCTTAAAGTTACTGACATTTTTTACACCTCTACTTATTTATTTTTTCTAGTTATTGCTCTTATAAATATAATTGATAAAAGCATATTTACCATATATTTAATAGATTTAATTGGATTTAAATAACTTTCTCCAAATTCTCTATCTTTCATTTCTACCTGTACTTCTTCAACCTTTAATCCTTTTTTTATCATATATACAATTGTGTCAGGTTCTGGTGTTAAACTTGCATTGCAATTAAACTCCAATATTGCTTTTTTATTATAAGCTCTCATTCCAGAAGTCGGATCTTTTATAGTTCTAAATGTAGTTAATTTAATAATAGCTGTAATCAATCTACTTCCTAACATCCTACTAGTAACTGGTTTCTTTTCAGTTACATATCTAGAACCAATTGCTATATCTATATTATCATTTTCTATTTTTGATACTAAATCTTTCAAATATTTTGCTTGATGTTGTCCATCTCCATCAAATTGAATTGCAATATCATATCCATTTTGATATGCATATTTCATTCCTAATTGAATTCCACTTGTTAATCCATAATTTATTGGTAATGATAACATATTAAAATTATTTTTTTCACATACTTCTTTTGTATTATCTTTTGAACAGTCATTTATAACTATATAATCATAGTTTGTATTTTCTTTTACATCTTTTACAGTTTTTTCTATGTTTTGTGCTTCATTGTAAGCTGGTATTATTATTAAAACTTTCATATTAAATTGTGACTCCTTTTATTATCCTAAAATATTTTGTATTAATCCAAGCAATATAAAAATTCCTGTTATAATTGCTATATTTATATTTCTGTTTTCTTTATTTTTATTTATAACTTTATTATTTGATATACAAAATAGTACAAGTGGCAAAATTGGCAATATATATCTTGTTTGATATCCATCTATATATAAAGCTCCAACTTTAGTGAAAGTTATATATAATACCATACTTGTCATAAAAAATATTCCTAAAAAAGAAAGTATTAGTATTGTTCTGTCTTTTATATTAAAGTTATAATCATCTTCTGTTAATGCTACATATAATATAAATAAAAATATTGGTATTAATAAAGCTTGAGCATTTACTGTAAAGAATGCTGTACTATGCAATTGCATCCACCAATTAAAATCGAAAAATGTATTTTTTGTATGTTCTAGTACTAACTTCACATCAAATACTGGATTATGTATTAAATTGTTTAATTGTTCAGAAATACTTACATCTCCAACTGCTCTTGTATCTTCACCAAGTCTATTATTCTTAATATAAATAACAAGAGTAGTTAATACTATTACACATATTATAGCAGTAGCAATTATTATTGGCACATATTTTTTGTTTTTCTTTAAAGTATTTTTTATTGGTAGCATAAAGAATATTAATGCAATTAATATATATGCCATTGTTTTGGCTAATAATGTAATTCCAAATAGTGCTACTAAAATTGCAAAATCTTTTATAGTTATTGTTTCTTTTTCTTTTTTCAATTTTAAGCAATATGCAATAAATACAAACAATACACCTATACAAAATCCATCAATTGAAAATGTTGATGCCAATAATAGTGCCATTGGCATAAGTGCTATTGTCATAAGAATATTTTTTTTATGTGGTATTAATTTTATAGCTATACTTACTAAAATACAATATAATATCAAATTGCATAATCTTCCCATTATGTATAAATCTATAATACTTCCACCTAATGTTTTTGCAATAAATATTCCAAATGCTGGGAATATATATGTTATAAAGTTATAATCCGCTGGTGTAGATGGAACATCTTCTTTATTTACATCATGTGTAATATTAGGAGTATACTTTTCGCTTAAATATTCATCTATAAATACAAATTTTGAAAAATGTGGTATTGTGTTTAATTTTTCATCTGTAATTGGACTTTTACTATAGTCAAAATTTCCGAACGCTATATTAAAAGCAGACATAAAATGCTTTTTTTCATCTAATGCATGGTTAAAGTCTGTTGCCATTGTGTAAACAGCACCTATTGAAAATGTTATTATAATAAAGTTCTTTAGAGTATTGTTAGATATATATATAATTGCTATTGCTCCCATTAAAGCTCCTATAATGCCTATTGACATTCCTCTTGCTAATAATGGATTTTTAACTATTATAAATATTGCTCCAATTATTGTTATTATAGCTATAGTAAAATAAGTATAAATTAAAATTCTTTTATATTTTTTTGTTGATGCTTCTATTGCTTCATTTATAAATTTTCCTTTTACAATGAATAATGTAATAATAAATATAATGTACATTACTATTCTACATAAGGAAAAATTGTATTTAATATTTGAAAAGTCTGCTGATACTAACTTAGCTACATTTGTTGCATTACAATAACCTAATTCAAATACCAAAAATGCTAAAATATATATCATAAAAGTTGCAATATATATTACTTGTTTATTTATTTTTTTACTTTCTTTTATATTTGTTGGCATAATATCCTCCCAATTTATTGCTTTGTTCCTCTTATATCATAATGACATGAATTTAAGCTAAAATTCTTATTGTAGTATTGGTCTCCATTTTCATAAATCTCTTTCCATTTATTTTGAAATTTTTCTATTTCTGCTTCGAATCTTGCTACTTTTTCTGGAGTATCTTCATATCCTCTAGTTTTTGATTCATAATGAATTATATTTACAAATGGATCATATACAATTAACTTTCCTGTTTTTCTTATTTTTAAGCAGAAATCTAAATCATTAAATGCTACTGGCATATCTTCATCCATATATCCTACTTCTTCATATATGCTTCTTTTTGCCATCATACATGCTGCTGTAACTGCACTAAAGTCTTGTATTGTACTTTCTCTTGCAAAATATCCATGTAAATGTCTTGGTAACCCTCTAAACAAGTGTGTTGCAACTCTATCTACTCCAAATACTATTCCTGCATGTTGAATTGTGTTATCTGGATAATATAATTTACATCCTACTGCTCCAACATCTTCTCTTGAAGCAAATCCTAACATATCTTCTAACCAGTCTGGTGTTTCAATTTCTGTATCATTATTTAATTGTACTATAAACTCTCCATCAGAACTTTTAACACCTAAATTAATTATTTTTGAATAATTAAACCCTTTTTCTTCATATTTTACAACTTTTATTTTTTCATTTTTTTCTAATTCTTTATAATATTCAAAAATTTCTTCTGTTTCACTGTTGTTTTCTACTATAATAATTTTATAATTAGAATATGTTGTTTTTTCTAATATTGAATCTATACATGTTTTTAATGTTTCTTTTTCATCTTTATTTGGTATTATAATAGAAACTTTTGGATTTCCTTCAAAAGCATATTTTATTCTATATGTTCCTAAACTTGCTCCATGTTCTACTGTTCCTTTTATTCCCATTCTTTCTAAATGATCTTGTATTGCTGGTATTCCCGCTTCAAAAGCATATGGTTTTGATTGTACTTCTGCTTGTGCTGTTGAATTTGGGTGTACTCTCCAATGATATAATACTTTTGGAATATGTATTATGTTTTTAAAATCTTTTACATTTTCTGCTACTCTTAGTATTATATCAAAGTCTTGTGCACCATCATATTTGCTTCTTTCTCCTTCTAGCTTGTCCATCAATTCTTTTTTGAATACACTAAAATGACAAATATAATTATTAGCTCTTAAGAAATCTAATGAGAAATCTGGTTTAAAATGAGGATTAAATCTAGGTTTATCTAAAGTTGTTATTTTGTCTTCATCAGTATATATAAATTCTACTTCTGGATTTTCATTTATACATTTTACTACTTCATATAATGAGAATACTGGTAATAAATCATCATGGTCAAATAGTGCTATAAAATCACCTGTTGCCATTTTTATACATTCATTTGTATTTCCAGCAATTCCCTTGTTTTCTCCAATAAATTTATATTTAATTCTTTTATCTTTTTTATAGATTTCTTCTAATGATTTATCTTGTTCAGGACTTCCATCTGCTAAGCATAATTCCCAATTTGAATATGTTTGGTTAATCAAACATTCTACTAATTCTTTAAAAAAGTTATATGGTGTATTGTACATTGGTACTAATATACTTATTTTAGGATTGTTTTTGAATGTTGTCTTTCTTTGTTCTTCTATGTCTTTTTCTGTAGGCTCATTATTTTTAATCCATTGTTGATAAGTTTTATTAAGGTCTTCAACATAAACACTTCCTAATACTATTCCTTTTAACTCTTTTATTGTTTTTGTAATACCTTCTTCTTTAACCATATTTATTACTGTTTTCATATTATGTGGTTTAAATCCTTTGATTGTATGAGCTGATGCTCTTAATATTTTTCTTGGTATTGTTCCTTCTGGAAATATTCTATCTCTTAATCTCATTTTTCTTATTCCTCCGTTATTATAACATTTAATGTTTATTTTTAGATTTAATATATTAATATTTTGAAGTTCAAGACCTAATGATAAGTCATAATCTTCTTATTTTTCTTAATGGCTCTGTAATCTTCCATGAAGTTGAATTTTTCATCCTCTCAATTTCTTCTTCTTTTTGTCTTAATAAATTACATGTTTGTTCCATATTATCTTCCAAAAATTTAATTCTACTATCTTTTTCATTTAATAGTTTTTTGCAATCATCTTCTATATTTTTTCTTTCTTGTTCCTTTTGATTGCTTTCTTCTTTTAGATTTTGTATAATATTATCAATTGTCTGCATATTAATTGAATTCCTATGCAATTTCCAATTTAATTCACTTCTAGTTTTTTCTTGTAGCTTATTATCTAAATCTGCAAATAATTTTAAATTTTCTTCATTAATATTAAAGTCTTTATATATTTCTTGTACATCTAAAAAGTTTTGTAATTCTTGGTTATATTTGAATGCCCTATATATTATAAATTCAATAGGCATATTTTCTTCTACCCATTCTTGATCATAAAAGAAGTACTGGTCATCAATAAAGAATATATTTTGAAAAATTGTATCCCATAAACCATATTTTATAAAAGTTAAATTTTCAATATTTTTTTGTTCATATTTAATTTCATATTTATCGAAAACATTTATCTCAGGATTTACTATTATTAACTTTTCTTTCAATTCTTTAAATAAATCATTTATTAATATTTTAACATCATCAGCTTGTCCATTTTTTAATTTATCAATTATATTTTTATCTAAAGTATCTCTATTTTCTTGATAACTACTAATTATTGTTGTATCTTCATATCTATCAAGAGTATTTAGATTTACTTCATTTAATATATCAATATTCTTTTTAATTTGTTCAATATGCCCTTTTGATAAATCGTTTCCTGCTTGTTTATATACTTTGTCACCTTTTATTATAGTTTTTATTCTATATTCTTCTTTTCTCATATTTGAAAATGAAACAAATTCAATTTCATTATCTTCAAATTGATTTTTACTACATTCTATAAAAAATGAATTTGCAAATATTTTAAATAAATTTGGGTCTTGGCCTAATATTTTTTTAAATTCATTATTTTGTGCATTTTTTTCTATCTCATTTTCTTTATAAAATTTGATATTTCTTGTTATTGTTTCTCTGTCTGGTAAATGTTTGTCTGTAAAAATTACATTTGTCATTTTACAGTCTGGTAAAGGATAATAAAATTTTCTATATATTAATCCATTTTTATCTAATATATTTTCTATTTCTTTTCTATTAAACAATTTATCTTTATCAATATTATTTGTGCAAATACTATTCACAGATAAATTATTATCCATTAAAATTAGAATTTTGCCGTTTTCCTTTAAATTATTAGCTGATAATTCTAATTCTTTTATGTTTTCTTTTGATAAGTCTTTTAATATAATATAATCTGTATCATCTTTAAATGGATACCAATCTGTTATATTATTTTCTATCTGTTTTTCTAATAATTTAAAATCCTGATTATTTTCCAAATTATTATCCCCCCTTTTTTGCTGGTACTGTTAGAACTTGTTCGTTACAGTGCCAGTATACAAATAATTATTTTATAATTATTTGTACTCTTTTATTTTTTAATTTTCTAATTTTTTAAATTTAACTTTTGGTTCCATATCAAAACATCCAACCATTTTCTTTTGAGAAGTAACTTCAAATATAAGTGCATCATAATTTCTATTCATAATTATTAATTCTCCATTTTCGTCAAATCTATTGCAACTTATTGATAATGTATATTTTCCTGGTGCTAATCTCAATTTTTGTTCAAAATCAAAAATATATTCTTCACCTTTTTTACATATTCCTGTATCAATTCCCATGAAATTTGTATTATTTCCACACATTTCTTTACCTTGAAAATCTTTTATTGTTATAGAAACAAATGGATTTTCAATATCTTCATTAAATTGTACTTTCAATTTTATATGCATATACTCACTATTATCAATAATTGGTAATGGCTGATTATCTTGGTCAAACATACCATAATCAAAAATAGCTGCTTCATTATTTCCATATACTACCATATCTGGGTTTATAGTAAAATGCTTTTTCCATTCTGCTTTTTCTGATAAAGAATTAATTACTTCTTTTGTTATTTTGTTTTTTCCTTGATTTCCCTCAGCATCTTTCATTTTAGTAATTAATTTTTTATATTCTTCAACACCTTCTTTTACACCACCATCGAAAATCTTCTTTCCATGTTGTAAAATGATTGTTCTATTGCAGTTATTTAATACATCTGAAATACTATGTGTTACAAATAGTATTGTTTTACCTTTTTTCTTAAATTGTTCAAACTTTTTAAAACATTTTAATTGGAAAGCCATATCTCCCACTGATAAAACTTCATCAACTATTAATATATCTGGGTCTACATTTATTGCACATGCAAAAGCTAGTCTTGCAAACATACCTGAAGAATATGTCTTTACTGGTTGATTTAAATGTTCTCCTATATCTGCAAAGTCAATAATTTCTTGTTCTTTTTCTTTTACTTGTTCATGTGTTAATCCCATTATTTGACCATGTTGATAAATATTTTCATATCCTGTTAATTCTGGATTAAAAGCTGTTCCAAGTTCTAATAAAGAACTGATTTTTCCATTTATTTTAATTTCTCCAGATGTAGGAACTACAACCCCTGTTATCATTTTTAATAAAGTAGATTTTCCTGCTCCATTTCTTCCTAAAATTCCTAAAATTTCTCCTTTTTTTAGTTCTAAATCAAATCCTTCCATTGCTGTGAAAGTAGTATGTTTCTCATATTTTGGAAGTAATATTTCTAATAATCTATCTTTTTTTCTATGATACATTTTATATTGTTTGCACAAATTTTTTATTTCTATTACATTCTCATTATTTTGTTCTTCCATTTTTTCCCCCTATAATACATCAGAAAAATCTTTTTTAGTTTTTTTGAAAATATGATTTCCCCAAACAAATAATATTAAAGTTATAGTCCAAAATACTAGAGTATAAAAACCATATCCTTTAGTTATTATATTTTCACCAATAAAAGCTTGTCTTGCTGCTGAGACTAAATAAGTAAATGGTATACAATGTAATATTTTAGCAACAAATGGATGTCCTGCTAATCTTTGTAAATCCCAAACTATTGGTGTAAACCAGAAAAATAGTTGCATTACAATATTTAATAATTGTGAGAAATCTGGTAATACTGTTACAATTGCTGATGTAAATCTTGTAAATGCTATAATAAAGCAATATGCTGCTATTATTGCATACAATAATATTAAAAAGTTAGGTACATATCCAAAAATAGAACTTACTACTATTGCTATTACAAATAAAAATAATGATACAAATGATGATGAAATTATAGCAATTATTGGTATAGTATCTACTGGAAAAACTACTTTTTTAACTAAATAACTATATGCTCTTATTGAATTACTTGCATTAATAATTGAATCATTCATTGTCATCCACATAGCCATCGCTGGTAAATACCACGAAACATATGGATAATTTCCAACACTACCTACTTTTAATATGTATTGAAATACAATTACATATGTAAGCATAAATATAAATGGTTGTAAAAATCCCCATATTGCACCTAAACTTGTATTTGCAAACCTATTTTTAAAATCATTTTTTCCAATTCCCCATATTACTTTTCTATTTTTAATAACATCTTTTATAAATTCCATGTTTTATTACAGTCCTTATAGTATATTTAGGTTTTTTAAAATTGGGTTTTACCTATAAACCTTTTACCAAACTCTAAAACTGATATCTCCATCTTTTTCAACATAGTTTGTCTTCACTTTTAAATCTTCTACCCATTTTCTTGTTTCTAAAGTTGTCCAATTTCCAGTATTATATCCAGTTCCTGGATTGTTGTTCCATAACCATTCTGGAGTTGGCCATAAACAAATTTCAGGTTGTATTGTTTCATACACATCTTTATCTACTCCACTTTGTCCATGATGTGACATCTGAACTATATCAGATTTTAGCTTTTCTTTTTGATTTTGTATTAATTTTTGTCCACTTTCTTTTCCAGCATCTCCTAAAAATAATATTGATCTATTGTTTATATCTATTTTTATTACCATACTAGAGTTATTGATTGGATTTGTTGTTATTTCTGGATTTTTTATTCCTAATATTTCACATTTCAAATTATCTATTTCTATTATTTGATTCAAAGATACTTCTTCTACTTTATTTTTTAGTTTTTCACTTTTTATTATATTTAAAAATTTTTCTATTTCTTCTATTCGAGATGTTTCATATTGTTTATACCATTCTAAATCATTTAATGTAACATATACTTTTCCTATTTTCATATCTGTATTTTCTACAATTTCCATAAAAGCTTGTGCGTGGTCCATGTGTGGATGTGTTATAAACCATACATCTATTTTCCCACCGCCAACTCTGTTTATATTATCAATTAGATTTTGGGCATCTTCTTTTAGTCCTCCATCTATTACAATTGTTTGATTTTTTGTTACTAATACATATCCCATCATCTGTCTTGGACTATTATCATGTAATTGTATTAATGTTAGTCCATTTACATATGATATATAATTAAAATTTAAAATTATTATAATTATTGCTATTAATACTATTGATATATTTATAATGCGTCTTTTATTTTCTATTTTCTTCATTTTTTATTTTGTTTCCTTCTAAAGTGTTTATCTTTTCTTTATTTTTTTTAATATTATGTATCTTACTTTAAATAAATATTTTCCTATTATTGGGAAATTCATTATGATAAAGTTTTCTATATAATACATGAATTTTTCAGTTTTATATAACTTATGAAAAATATTCCATCTTCTAAAGTTTATATTTTTCTTTTTTTCAAGCATTGTAAAATATTCTAATGCTTGTACATTTAATTCTTGTAAGTCTTTTGTGAACTTTTCATTATTTTCTACGTATGTTTTGAAAACTCCTAATTTTACATTTATGAATAATTGCCTTATTTCTACTAAATTATCCATTTCGTGTGATACTTTTTTTGTTCCAACTTCATTGTTACCATGTTGTCTATATTTTATATATTTTTCTGGCATATAAACCATTTTTCCATTTAATGATGCAATTAAACCTATCCAAAAGTCATGTATTACATATTTTGATGTTGTTGGGAATGGTAAAATTTTTTCTATTAAACTTTTTTTGCATAATACTGTACATCCTGTGACACAATTATACAAATAGTTAATTCTGTTTGTTCCTATGTATTTTTTTATTTTGTCATTTAATAACATGAAGTCTCCAAAAGATGGATAAATAGTGTTTAGCTCTTTGTCTACTACTTCTAAGTCTCCAAACACTAAATCTGCCTTCTTTTCTTTTAGTGTTTCAACAGACTTTTCTATTTTTTTTGGTAACCATACATCATCTTGGTCAGATAACATATATAGTTCATTTTCTACTTTTTTTAATAAAAATTCTATATTTTTTACTACTCCTAAGTTTTCTTTTTGTGTATATAATTCTATTCTTTTATCTTTTTCTTTATATTCTTCTAAAATTTTTACTGTATTGTCTGTTGAGCAATCATCAGATATTATTATTCTTATGTTTCTATATGTTTGATTTAATATACTTTCAATTTGTTCTTTTACATATTTTTCACCATTATATGTTGCTAATAATACATCTATTTGTTTTTCCATTTTTCCTCCAAAATAGATTTCTTTTTCTTTGCCTATTATATATATTTTTGCTTTATTTGTCAATCAAAAAAGAAGCATATTTTCAATGCTTCTTTGTCAAACTTTTTCTATTTTCTTTTTCTAATTGCTTTAGACTCTTTTTTGGTGTGGTAAGCTCTACCAAACTAGTAAAAATTTCATCTTTGTTTAACTGTTCATCTGAATTTTCATTAATAAATATAAGCATTAACTTATCATCTTGAAAATATTGATATGTTTGATATCTATCCATTTTTTCAAAATTATAATCCAAAATTTCACCTGTTATACTATCCACAATATAGCAAACACTTGAGATATCTATAATATATTGTTTATCTCCATTTATAAGATTTTCCATTTTTTTATCTATATCATTTTGACTATTCTTATCCTTAATTTTAATATATCCACTCTCATCAATATAGTATTTAGAATTCAAATAAGAATTTTGTTCTAAAAATTTTGTTATTTTCTCTCTACTATTATTTTGAATCCATATTCCATTATCTTTTGGAGCATTAGCAGTTATAATTTCATCTAGTTCACTATATTCAGGATTTGAGCCTTTTAACATTCCTGCTAATGCAACTTTATATTTTATATTTGCCTTTATTCCTAATACTTTTCTTCCATCATATTCAGTTTGAATTTCATAAATTTCAGATTTTCCATTTGCTCCTGTTTCTTTTTTAATTTCTTCAATCAATTCTTTATTATCTATATCATTTTGTTTTATTGTATCGCTTTTATATCTTATTATAAAGCCTATTACTACAATTATAATCAATATACAGATAATAATAAATATTGTTCTCTTCATTTTACTTCCTTTCAGATATTAATGTTTTTTAACAAATCTAATGTTGCATTCAAATATCTTGTTGGTAAATTATTTGCAATTACAGATTGATGTCCATTTATTCCTTGATGTGGTAATTCAATTAGTGCTGTTTTTGCAGGTTTTGAATTTGAACCTAATGAATTTCTAGCCCAATTTATTAAATATCCATCTCCATATCTTCCAACTGCAGATTTATCATTTTCTGAGAATTGTTTTTCGTAATATGAGCATATATCTGGATCTCCTATCAATTGTTGTGTCCATCCATGTAAATCTACTAACATTGTTTGTCCATTTTTTGATTTATGACTTAATAAGAAATCTCTTAAATATTGTGCTTCATATGCTTGAAATCCAGATGTTCCATTATAATTTCTATTATCTTTGAATATAGTATAATTATTTCCAACTTGCCAACATCTATTTAAGTCTATTCCTTTATTTCCTGGTGCTTGGCTAAATAATGTTGTTCTTCCTGGTCCATTATTTGTAGAACCATATTTTAATCCATCTTGGTTTACTCCTGGGAATATGTATATTGTCCATTTATCTGCTATTTGATTGTCATGGCTATTTACTAAATGTGCATATAATTGTTCTGCCATATCTACTAATTCATATCCATCTCTATCCCATAAATCTTCATAACCATGTATTGCATATGTTGCAAAAAATACATTTGGTCCATCTCCAAATCTGTAGTATTTCAAATCGCTTCCTCTTGAGTCTCCTTTGGCTTTTAGACCACTAATTCCATATGTACCTGTTTGTATTGTTATTGGTTTTTCAACTTTAAAATTATTTGATTGTTCTAATAAGATTTTTCCATCTTCTGATACAATTTGTACTTTTATTGTATGATATCCTAAACTATATTTAGAAAAATCAATTTCTGTCTCAAATCCTGGTTTAGCATTAAGTATTATTTCATTTCCATATCCTTTTATTACATTTAATACATCTTGTCTATCTATTCTTTTTATATTTTCAATTTCAATATTATCTATAAATACTTTTGTTCTAGAATTTTTTACATTTGTCATTACCCATCCATGTATTCTTTGTTTTTTATTTTCGATAACATTTTTTGGCCAATCTATACATATTGAATTTTTTATTTCTGTATATTTATCATCAATTTTTATTTCTATAGCTTCAATTTGTGCATTATTTCCAATGGTTCCTGATGTTTCTCCATCATAACACCATTCTTGCCATCCTATATTTTGTACTTTTGTTCTATACATTATAGAATATTCTTCTGTATTATTAATTTCTATTTTTATACCTTCTACTCTTAAGTCTTTTCCTTCTGTTCCTGCTATTTCGTTATCATTTTTTATTTCTTGCCAACCTTTTCCCTGTATATAAGCTTGGTAAACTATTGCTACATTTTCTGGTAGATTTTTTCCTGATATTTTTATTGCTTCTATCTTCAAATTTCTATCTTGTGTACCAGCTGTTTGACCATCTTTTTTATAATCTTGCCATCCAATACCTTCTAAATATGTACTATACTCTATATGTACATTATTTTTATCTATAGTTACTGTTTCTTGATAACTTTCTATTTCTTTGTTATCTTTTGTAACTAATGTTGCTTTTATTGTATGTTTTCCTTGTGCTAATTCTGATGCTTTTATTTTTATAAAATATCCTGGATTTGGATTTTCTTTTTCTGTTCCATATCCTTTTATTGCTTGTATTACATCTGGTCTTTGTACATATATTATATCTGTTTGTATTACATTTTCTTTTCCATCTATTGTAACTTTTATTTTAGAATCTTCTTGTGTGCACATTT
>JAAWDR010000043.1 GCA_022793875.1 Clostridia bacterium | reverse complement strand
CAAAATAAATATAAGTATCTATTTTGGCCTGAGTGAAAGCGGCTCATTTTCTTATTTTAACAATTCTTTTTGAACATAATGAACAAGATACATACTAAAATATAGCTCTATAGGAGGGTATCCAACCATCAATAAAAAAGTATCGGGTATCAAGACATAATATTGCAATTCATTATCTAAACAAATTCACAATCAAAATTCCAATTGTCTGAATAGCAAACAAATTCAAAATATTCGAAGTCAACAAATTATTTGTAGCTTCCACAACTCCTAGCATATCATCATTAATATTTCTATGATGTCTTTGAGATTCTATGAAAGTTATAAGTTCTGGCAAACTTGTTATAAATCCTAATAAAATTCCTATAACCATTTCTGAAACATTAAACATATTACATAATTGTTCAAGAGTATCACCAAGTAACTCTCCTATTATAAATAATAATATTCCTGTCACTATTAAAATCATACAATATTTTAAAGTTTTTCTTTTATTTCCCTTTTCCCATCTACTCTCTTTTTCAATTTTCTTTTCTATTTCCATATCCTCTTTTTGCAAATATAATTTGTGAACATTATTATTTAAAAATCTAAAAAGTAAATATAAAATTATAAAAGCAGGAACTATAAATAAATTTAATTCTATATCAAATTTTAATAATAATATTGGTATTATTATTGTTATAAGAACTAAAACTAAATTAACTTTTATTGCTTTATTTCTCAATCTCTTAATATTTTTATTTAATAATATAGCACCTAAATATTGTACTAAATTTATAATATTTGAGCTTAATATATTGTATATACTTGCACCTGATAATCCTCTTAAACTTGATGTTGTAATTGTTAAAAATTCTGGTACAGATGTTGCATATCCTGCTATATCTCCTACCGTTTTTGCTTTTAAATTTAAACTTTCTGCCAATTTTCTTAACGTTTTTACTAATATGTATTTTGATATAATTACAATTAAACCAGAATAAATAATAAATTTAACAATTTCTAATATCATTTCATTCTCCTATCTATTTATTTTATATTAATAATTTACCCATTTCTTTCTTATTTTATAACTTTATTATATCTTAGATATTTATAGTATTCAACTTTATCATTAAAATTTTTTCATAACTTTTATAAAACCACATTTGACTTTATGTAAAATCAGTTGTATAATATATATTGATACTAGTAAATAAATGGAAAAAAATTTTTTCATGTTTCAAGAGGAGGATTTATATGACAATGCGGAGAAAAAAATCAGCAACATGTACACTTATCATTGTAGTACTTGCCATACTTATATTTTTTTCTATTCTTTATATGGTAGAAAAAAATAACTATTCAAACATCTTTTTTGATGGAACCATAATTAATAATGTAGATTGTTCTCAGCTAACTGTTGAAGAAGCAAAAACTTTAATTCAGAAAAAGGAACAACAATATTCTATTGAACTTCGTTTCAAAGATAATGAAAATGAAATAATTGCAGGCTCAGAAATTGCATATACAATCAATAATCTTGAAAGTTCATTAGAAGGAATTAAAGCTCAACAGAGAAAAAGTATATATTTTAAAGGTAAAACATATAATCTGAAATATTTTACTTATGATAAGGAAAAACTTAAAGAAATTCTTTTAAGTAAAAAGGAATTACAAAACGATTATATGAAAGAAAAATGCGAAATAAAGTATATATATAACCCATCTACAAAGCTTTTCGAATCTCAACAAAATGCTTATTATTTAGATTTTGATACAGTATTTGATTTAGTTTCAAAAGCAATTGATGAACAATCTTTGTCAGTTTCTCTAGAAGATATCTACTCAAATTTTGACAACAGCAATACACTAAAAGGAATAAATTCTTTTATAAATGCTGAAATAACTTACCAGCTTCCAAACAATAGATTCTTTGTATTAGATGCTGATATTTTATCTACATGGCTTGTACAAGACAATAATGGTATCTATATCAAGGACACAAAAACTTGGAATACACATATCGAAGATTTTGTTACAAACCAATTAGCTTCATTAACTAATACATTTGGCAATTCTAATGAATTTTTGCCTACTGGAAAAAACGATACAGTATTAGTTGAAGGTGGTAGTTATGGTTATCTATTAGATGTAGATGCTGAAATCCAAAAACTAAAAGAAGATTTGGAAAACAAAAGTATCATAAGTAGAAAACCTTGTTATCAGATTTCACCTATATCTGATGAAAACTATGGCTTGGGAAAAACTTATGTTGAAATTGATTTAAGTCGGCAAAAAGTTTGGGTTTATGTAGATGGAAATCTTGAAATAGAAACAGATTGTGTCACTGGTTGTATAAACAAAGGTCATGAAACACCTACTGGAATTTTCACTTTAACATATAAGCAAGAAAATCAAGTTTTAAAAGGTGCTATGAGAAAAGATGGTACACGTGAATATGAATCCTTTGTTAACTATTGGATGCCTTTTAATGGTGACATTGGTCTTCATGATGCTACTTGGAGAAGTTCATTTGGAGAAAATATTTATATAAGTGATGGTTCACATGGCTGTATAAATCTTCCATTTGATGCTGCAAAAAAACTTTATGGCATAATAAATTCTGATATGCCTATAATAGTCTATAAATCTGAATAAATCAATGTAAACCAATGGGAATGTTCTTAAAAAATCCAACTCTTTTTGAGTTGGATTTTTACTCTGTTAAATATCAAAAAAATTTGGCCAGTCCATTACAATTATTTTAGCAAAATTTATTGATATTTCTTCAATTTTATTATATAATAACACATATTTAAGGAGTGATTTTTTAATGGAAGAAGTAAAAATTGGAAAAGTCTATAGACACTTTAAAGGGAACTACTATTTTGTATTAGATGTTGCATATGATTCAGAAACTAAAGAAAGAATAGTTATTTATAGACGTATATATGAAAAAGAAGATGGTCATTCTACATGGGTTAGACCAGAAAAAATGTTTTTATCAGAAATTCCAGAAAGACCTGATAATATCACTGGTCAAAAACATAGATTTGAATTAGTCAAAGAATTAGAAAAAGATTTTACAAAATAAAACTGTTCATTTTGGACAAATGGAGAGGAAAGGTAGAAAAATGATAGATATAAAATTTTTAAGAGAAAACCCAAATGTGGTTAAAGAAAATATAAAAAGAAAATTTCAAGACAATAAATTAGTATTAGTTGATGAAGTTATTGAATTAGATATAAAAAATAGAGAAGCAAAACTAAATGGTGATAATTTAAGAGCTGAAAGAAAATCTTTAAGTGCTGAAATTGGCAACCTTATGAGACAAGGAAAAAAAGAGGAAGCTGAAAACATTAAATCTAAAGTTCAAAAAATAAACATAAAACTTGAAGATAACGAAAAATTAGAAGAAGAATACTCTGAAGCTATAAAAACAAGAATGATGAAAATTCCTAACATTATGCATGAATCTGTTCCTATTGGAAAAGATGATAGTGAAAATGTTGAGATTCAAAAATATGGTGAACCAATCGTTCCAGATTATGAAATCCCATATCATGGAGAAATTATGGAAGCTTTAGGTGGTCTTGATTTAGATAGTGCCAGACGTGTTGCTGGTAATGGTTTCTATTACTTAATGGGTGACATTGCAAGACTTCACTCTGCTGTTTTAACTTATGCTAGAGATTTTATGATTAATAAAGGATTTACTTATTGTATTCCACCTTTTATGATACGTTCTGATGTTGTAACTGGTGTTATGAGCTTCGAAGAAATGGATGCTATGATGTACAAAATTGAAGGTGAAGATTTATACTTAATTGGTACTAGTGAACACTCTATGATTGGTAGATTTAAAGATCAAATTTTAAACAAAGAAAATATGCCTTATACAATGACATCTTATTCTCCTTGTTTTAGAAAAGAAAAAGGTGCCCATGGTATAGAAGAACGTGGAGTTTATAGAATACATCAATTTGAAAAGCAAGAAATGATAGTTGTTTGTGAACCTGAAAATTCATGGGAATGGTATGAGAAAATGTGGTCTTATACAGTTGAATTCTTTAGAAGTATGAATATTCCTGTTAGAACTTTGGAATGTTGTTCTGGTGATTTAGCAGATTTAAAAGCAAAATCTTGTGATGTTGAAGCATGGTCACCTAGACAAAAAAAATATTTCGAAGTTGGAAGTTGTTCAAATTTAACAGATGCTCAAGCTAGACGTTTAGGAATTAGAATTAAAGGTGAAAATGGAAATTATTTTGCTCATACATTAAATAATACTGTTGTTGCCCCACCTCGTATGCTTATTTCTATTATAGAAAATAACTATCAACCTGATGGAAGTGTTACTATTCCTGAGGTTTTAAGACCTTATATGGGAGGATTAGAAAAAATAATGTCCCATTAGGGACGTTTCTTTTTGGGACATTTTGTCCCATTGGGGACACATCTTATGAATAAAAAGGAGTATATTTTTATATGATAATTAATAATCCAAAATTTGAAGTTTCAGCTGTTAAACCAGCTCAATATCCAAAAAACAACTTGCCTGAAATCGTTTTGGTTGGTAAATCTAATGTTGGAAAATCAAGTTTTATAAATACTATGATTAATAGAAAAAAACTAGCTAGAACTAGTAGTGAACCTGGTAAAACACGCCAAATCAACTTTTATAATATTGATGAAAAATTTTATTTTGTTGATTTGCCTGGTTATGGTTATAGCAAAATGTCTAAAAAGGAACAAGAACAAGTAGGGCATTTTATAGAAGAATATCTTTTTAATCGTGAACAAATCGCTTTAATTATATTTTTAGTTGATATTCGTCATTCTCCTACTGAAAATGATAGACTTATGTATGATTATGTTATACGTTCTAGTCTTCCTTTTATAATTTTAGCTAATAAAGCTGATAAACTTGCTCCAACTAAAGTTCTAGACTCTGCTAATAATTTGCAAAAATTATTAAATCCTATTGGAGATATTCCTACATTACCATTCTCTTCTGAAAAAAAGATTTATATGGATGATGTTTGGAATGAAATTGAAAAATATTTATAAAGTTGAAAGGAGAAGTAAAAAACTTCTCCTTTCAGTTGTGGATTTACTTTAATATTGCATAAACTTTGTAATCATTATTTATCTGTACAAGTCCTTTTTCCGTAGCTTCTCTAAGTGGATTTTCAAAATCATCAGAATTTATCATTTTACCAAGTCTATGAGATAAATCTATATATGTTATTTCTCCTTCTTTAATTGAATAGTACCAAATTTTTGTGGTATCTGGAATAGTATATTCTTCTTTTTCATTATCCCAGTATATTAACTCATATTCATCTAATATCTTTATTATATCTGTCACAAGCTCTAAATCATATGTACTTCTCCTTTCAGCATATAATCTAATATCATCGACTTTAACTTCGCTTTTTCTTAGTATATAATCAATGATATATGCTGTTCTATCACTTCTAATTAATTTTTCAAGTGCCCCATATTCTTTAGTCTCTCTTACTTTTAAATTAGAAGAAACATACAGTCTTTTACTCCCTTGTGTATTTACAATTTTTCCTTCCTTTTTTAATTTACTAACATATGCACTAATAAGAATTGTATCTTTTTCAAGCGCTTCTGCTATTTCTTTAGTAGAGACTGGACCTTTTTTATCTATAAAATCAAAAACTTTAGCATATAGTGATTTTATATGTCCTTCCTCTTTGTTAGCATATAATGATTTTATGTATCCTTCCTCTTTGTCATCATCTTCTATTTCTGCTGTGCACTGTTTACCATATGGTAAATTAAATAGACTATTTTCAACATCTTTATGTAATTCATTTAATCCCCTTATTTCTGAATATAACTTTTCAAAACATTCAATAGCCCTGATTTCGGACATTCTTCCTGAAATCTTAAATTTTTTACCTTTCCCTTCAATTTTTAAAGTAATCCGCATTTCTTCCATGTTTTTTCCTCCTGTTAATATACATATTGTAACTTGTCAGTAAGATATATTCTCTTACTTAAATAATTAAACTTTTAATATTATATCACAACTTTATGTAAATTTCAATATTTATATCAAAAAATATCAACATATCAACATTTTAAACTATTTCTTATCTGTAAATTGTAAGATATAATATATAATTAAAGGAGAAGTAATTTTGAACTTCTCCTTTAATTATTAAGAATTTACTTTAAAATAATTATTTATTCTTCGAACTTCCTACGTTTTTCAAGTTCAGCTAAAATCTTAAATTCATTTTCATGATGATTAATATGATACGATGTTGTTGGAAGTCTTTTTGGATTGTCTGTATCAGGTTTTATATATCGAGAAGCAGCTAATCTTCTTTCTATTTTTCTCATACTACTTTTATCCGATATACTACTTTCACTACTATTCCGATTTTCTTGCACTTTCAATTCTGAAGATATCTTTTCGAAATATTCCATAGCTTCATTTTCCATCATTTCTCTTGAAATTTCTAAATCTCTCTCTCCACCTTCAACTCTTACTATAATCCGTACATTTCCTTTTTCCATACAATTCTCCTCCTGTTAATAAACTATTTTGTTAATTTATAAATAAGATAAATTCTCTTACCAAACAGAAAACTTATTATATATAATATATCACGTTCTTATACAAATATCAATATATAGAACAAAAAAGGCATGATTAAAATTATTTGTGTGCAAGGTATTTATATTATAGGAATTTCCTATAATATAAAAAAACTGTCAAAATCTTTAATTTTGACAGTCTTTGTTATTATCTTAACAACATTTACATTTTTTATATTTTTTTCTATTACATAAAAGTAAGATTATAGTTAATATTAAAAGTAATCCAAGAATTACTGCTAATACTATAACAGCTGGTAATGATAATAGTATAACTACTGATAAAGCTGCTCCAATTAATAAACCTAAAACAAAAGTAAAGGCTAATGCTAATATAATTGCTACTATTCCTAAACATCCTTTTTTATTACACTTATCTTCTTTTTTGTCATAACAAAATATTGTATCTTGTGGTTCCATATAATGTCACCTCCAGTATAACATTTTCATAATGTTATATTACATAATATGAAATTCTTTATATTTAGTTACTTTTTATTTTACATAATATTCAAAAAACATATTGACTTTATCGCCTTTCTATTATATAATATAATAAGTTACGTAAACCAATAAGCCTACTGAGATTTATTCTTAGTAGCACAAACCTTAGGAGGACTTAATATGATGAATATGCAGAATGCTAATTGCTGTGAGGGATGTTTCTATGCAGGCGTAGTTAACGGCTATAAGCCTAATTGTAACTGTATGGAAGCTGCTGAAATTGAGGTTCAGGCTGAAAAATCCACCTCTACAGATATGGTAGCTTCATGGGATCATTGGGATCAGTACATTTCTTATGGTGAACCTGATTTTACTGATTCTAAGGACAGGAGTATAGCTGTACGTCGGCGCATCAATAGAGCTAAAGCTAGAAAAAGAGCTGTAGAAGTTCTGCCGATTGTTAAATCAAAGGCTAAGAAAATCCCCGCAAAACGTTCTACTAATGACTTATCCTCCATTGCAGATAAGAAATGTGATACTGCAAAAAGAACTGCTAAGCATAGATATCAGCTGAACATTTCTATTTCTTTTCCTGATATTCCTGCAAAAAACTATGGCAGCCGTCTTTGGCACATGATTAATTTCTTTAATGCTTGGCAGAAAAATGCAGAATTTCATGGAAACAATGCTATGGTACTTGCATGTAAAAATGCTGTAACAACACTTAAAACTGCAATAAACTGTGGCGGCGAGCTTTCCTCACTTCATCGTGAAGGAAATATCTTGCATGTACGGGTAGGTTTCCTGGATAAGATCTCGATGTTGAACTTTAAGACGAAAATTTCTCCCAATAGCTAACTACTGCTAAAACATTAAAAGTCTAAAAAACCCCTGCTAAAATTTAGCAGGGGCTTCTCATATTATATAGAGCCTTATATAATCTTTTTAACTTACATTTTAAATATCCTTTATTATCTTTTTAGTTATAATCTTTAGAGCTTTTTCTCTAGGTAATACAACAACATGTTCACACCCTTGACATTTAAGTTTAAAATCAACACCAACTCTTGTTATTTCCCACAATTTACTTCCACAAGGATGCTGTTTTTTAGTTCTAACAATATCTCCTATATTATATTCCATAAAATTTCTCCTTTGAGACGAATTAGGCCTGTCCCAAACGTCTCACAACTCTATCTTTTCCTAAAACTTGCATAATTTCATACATATCTGGAGTATTAGTTCTCTTAGTTAAAGCAACTCTTAAAACAGTACTTACATCACCAACATGTGCTTTATACATACCTGGATTTTCTTTAAACTCTTTAACTTCTTTAGCATATCCCATTTCTCCAGCTAATTCCTTAATTTTGTCAAACCATGTTTGTTTATCATCATTTTCATCATAATATTTTTCAATATATAATTTTAATATTTTTTCAATAGACTCTTTATCATTTATTACTTGATATGGATATTCACTTCCATCTTTTTCAAATTCTTCATCATACATATATGATATATTTTCCTTCACATCTGACCATTTTGAAATATCTTTTCTTGGCTTTTTATTTCCTCTTTCTATTCCAAACACTTTTAAAGCATATTCTTTATCTTGTAATAATGTTTCTAAGTCTTTATCATATTTTTGTGCCCATTCTAATGACTTTTTATATACTTCTTCTGCAGTCATTTTTGATATAACAATTTTAGATACATCTAATAATTTTACCATATCAAATAATGCTCCACTAACACTCATTTTATTTAATTGTAATTCAAATTCATCTATTGTTTTATCTGGATTCGCTCTTCTCCAATTTTCAAATGTTGAATTTGCTATATTTAATAAATATTCTTTAACAGCTAGCTCTGGTATTCCCTCTTCTGCATAATAACTTACAGCAGCTTCTGGGTCTTTTCTTTTACTTAATTTTCTTTTATTACCTTCATCATTTTTCATTATTGGTGCAATATGTGCATATTTAGGAGCTTTAAACCCTAACTCATGGAATAATTGTAAATGTAATGGCACTGATGATAACCATTCATCTCCCCTTATTACATGTGTTGTTCTCATTAAATGATCATCTATTGCATGTGCAAAATGATATGTTGGTAATCCATCAGCTTTTATTATAACTATATCTTGGTCATTTTCAGGAAAATCTACATTCCCCTTAATTACATCATGATGTTTTATTTTTCTATCTTCTCTTCCTTGAGACTTAAATCTAATTATATATTTTTCTCCACTTTGAATTCTTTGAATAGCTTCCTCCACTGTTACATTTCTGCATTTTGCCCATACTCCATAATATCCTGGTCTTATTTTCGCAACTTCTTGTTTTGCTCTTATTTCTTCTACTTCTTCTGGTGTACAGAAACATGGATATGCTTTTCCTTGTTCTATTAAGTATTTTGCATATGCTTGATAGATTTCTTTTCTTTGACTTTGTTTATATGGTCCGTAATTTCCTTTACCTTCATTTTCTGAAATCATACCTTCATCTGGTTCAAATCCAAATTCTTTTAAAGACTCTACTATTCCTACTATTCCATTTTCAACTTCTCTTTTTTGATCTGTATCTTCTACTCTTAAGAAGAATACTCCTCCTGTTTGATTTGCTAATTTTCTTGCTATTAATCCTTGATATAATCCTCCTATATGTACAAACCCTGTTGGGCTTGGTGCAAATCTTGTTACTATTGCTCCTTCTGCTAAGTTTCTTTCTGGATATTTTTCTTCATAATATGATATTTCCTTTGCTTCTGGAAATATTAAATTTGCTAAATCTTTATAATCCATATTTTTTTCTCCTTTCACTCTGTTCATCGTCATCCAAAATCTTAAACTTCCATTATTATAGGGATAATCATCGGATTTCTTTTTGTTTTTGTAAAAATATAATCTCTTAAATTATCTCTAACAGTTGATTTTATTGTAGACCAATCTCTAATACCTTGCTCTTCACAACTTCTAATTTCATGTCTAACAACATTTTTTACATCATCCATTAAATTTTCTGACTCTCTAACATATACAAATCCTCTTGATATAACATCTGGTCCAGCAACTACCTCACCTGTTGAAGAATCCATTGTTATAACAATTACAATTAATCCATCTTGTGATAAATGTTGTCTATCTCTTAACACAATATTTCCAACATCCCCTACTCCAAGACCATCAACTAATACTTTTCCATTTGGAACCATACCATTAAATTTAGCTTCCTCTTGACTTATTTCTAATACTTTTCCATTTTCCATAAATAATATATTTTTTGATTGTACCCCCATCATTTGCGCTGTTTCACCGTGTGATACTAGTTGTCTATATTCTCCATGAACTGGTATAAAATATTTTGGTTTAGCTAAAGCTAATATTAATTTTTGTTCTTCTTGACAAGCATGTCCTGAAACGTGTACATCTGCAAGTGCACTATATACAACTTCTGCCCCTATTTGCATTAATGAGTCTATTACTTTTGATACTAACTTTTCGTTTCCAGGTATTGGATTTGCTGATATTATTACTAAGTCATTTGGTGTAATTTTTACTTTTCTATGTTCTCCTGCAGCCATTCTTGTTAATGCTGACATTGTCTCTCCTTGACTTCCTGTTGTTATAATTACTAACTGTTCATCATTATATGTTGACATCATATCAATATCTATAAATAAGTCATCTGGACAATCTATATAACCTAAGTCTTTTGCAGTCATAATCATATTTATCATACTTCTACCACATATTGCTATTTTTCTTCTATATTTTACTGCTGAATTTACAATTTGTTGAACTCTATGAACATTTGATGCAAATGTTGCAACTACTATTCTTTTTGTACATCCTTCAAATAAATCATCAAATACTGGCCCTATTGAACTTTCAGACATTGTAAATCCTTTTCTTTCTGCATTAGTGCTGTCTGACATTAGTGCAAGTATTCCTTGATTTCCAAGTTCTGCTATTCTTCCTAAATCCATTATTTTACCATCAATTGGTGTATAGTCTACCTTAAAGTCACCTGTATGTAGCACTGTACCTACTGGTGTTGTTATTGCAAGCATTACTGAATCTGGTATACTATGTGTACTTCTTATAAATTCCACTTTAAAATTTTTCCCAAAACTAATTGTTTGTCCTTGTGTTATTTCAATTAATGTTGAACTTCTTAATATTTTATGTTCTTCTAATTTATTTTTTATTAATCCCATTGCTAATTTAGGTGCATATACTGGTATATTTATTTGTTTTAATAAATATGGTACACTTCCTATATGATCTTCATGTCCATGTGTTATTATTAATCCTTTTATTTTGTCTACATTTCTTTGTAAATATGTTATATCTGGTATAACTAAATCTATTCCTAACATATCATCCTCAGGGAATGATAACCCACAGTCTACTACAATTATTTCGTTTTCGTATTCAAATACTGTTATATTTTTTCCTACTTCTAGTAGTCCTCCTAATGGTATTACTTTTAATTTAGATTTTTTGAATATATCATTTCTTTTTTTTCTTCCATTTTCTCTTTTTGGCTCTTTTTCTCTTTTTACTTCTTTTTGCTTTTTTTCTGTATCTTTTAATATATCTTTTATTTCTTTTTTATCCTCTTTTTTATTTATTTTATCTTTAAAATCTTCTTTTTCCTTAGCATTTCTCCTTACTATATTTTTTGTATCTTTTCTTTCCCTTTGATTTTTTGTTTTACTATTTGTTTTCTTCAATTTGTCTTCCTTATTTTCTTCTTTTATGTTTGATTTCTCTTGTGTCATTAAATTTCCTCTCTTTCTTAACTATATTTTTTTCAATTTTGATAACCCCATTTTTATTAAAAAAGTACTTAATAAATAGTTGTAATCATTTAATCTCTTTTGATAACAACACGAATTTACATACTAGAAAATTCATCTTTTCTAGTATGTATTATAAAATAATTATTCCCTAATTATCTTTTCCTATAATTAATATTTTTATTTTCCGTTCTCTCTTATTTTTACATTCTTTTCTAATTTTTTTTGGTTTTATAAAAATCTCATTTTTTTGCCCTCTAGCAATCTATTTTGTATTATACTACAAAATGGAAGAAAAGTCAAATTTCACATAATTTGAAATTTGACTTTTAAATATTAAAATATTTGACTATATTTTATTTATCACTTAGTTGATACTTACTTATCCAATATCCTTTCAATTGAACCTTATTTTCATCAGTATCTCCCCATGTAAATGATTCTGGTATTTGATATCCTGATTCTACTTTTTCATCTATTCCTTCTATGAATTTTACTTTTGTTCTTTGATTTTGTGTGTCTAAACTATATGAATATCTTGGTATCCATACAAAATAACTTGTATTTGTTGCTCCTGTTATTTTTCCATTTTCTACTGTTCCATCTGTTACTACTATATTTGCCCATTTTCTATTTGGATAATTATACCATTCTTTCGGCATGTTACTTCCATCATTCTTTATTTTGTCTCCTACTGTTTCATTTCCATCTTTATCATATAACACATAATATGTATTATTTTCGTTAAAGCCTACTAATTCAGGTTTATTTACACTTACTGTTTCTACTTTTTGTGTTATTGCTCCTACATATTTATTTGTACTTGCCTCTCTTGCTATTATATTTATTGTATATTTTGTATTTCCTGCAAGATTTTTATATACATAGTTTTCATTTTTATCTGTTCCTTCATGCACTTTTTTTCCATCTATATAATATTCATATTTTAAGCCATCTCCAACTATACTTCCTGTTATGTCTCCTACTTTTATTTCATTTGCTCCTGCTGTTAATTCTGCTGTTATTCTTGCTGTCACCTCTTTTTCACTTAGTTGATATTTACTTATCCAATAGCCTTTTAACTGTACTTTATTTCCATCTTCATCTCCCCATGTAAATGCTTCTGGTATTTGATATCCACTATCTGTATCTGTTCCTATTCCTTTTATGAATTTTACATATGATCTTTGACTTACTGTATCTAATGCATATTGGTATCTTGGTATCCACACTAAATATGTTTCTAGTCCATTATTTCTTGTTACTATATTTGCCCATGTTCTACTTGTATAATCATACCATAGTTCTGGTTCTTCCATTGTTATTGGTATCTCATTATGTTCTACCCCATTTTCGTCCCAATATACATAGAATGTTGTATCTGGGTCAAATCCTGTTAAATCTGGTTCATTTACATCTGCTACTTCATATAGCTTTGTCATACTTCCTATAACTTCTCCATTACTATCTACTATTGTTACATTTACTGCTTTATTTCCTTTTGCTAGTCCTTTTAATGTATATTCTTCTGGTGATGTACTTTCATGTACAATATTTCCGTTTATTGCATATACATATTTTGCTATTTCCTTTTCTGTACTTGTACTTATATCTTTTATTGTTATAGTTGTTGGAGTTGCTGTTGTTGCATAATCTATTGTGTATGTATCATTATCTGTTAATTCTGATAATTGATATTTTGATATCCAATATCCTGGTATTGGTGTATTTTCTAAATAATTTTCACTATCTCCATAATAAAATGCTTCTGGTATTTTATACCCTTGGTTTTCTAATTCTTCCCATTTTGTTACTGCATCTGTATCTGGATTTGTATAATTATTATTTATATCTACAAATTTTATATCTGTTCTTTCATTATCATTTAGTCTATATACATATCTTGGTATCCATACATAATAACTTTCTATTCCTTCGCTTTCTACATATAGATTTGCCCATTTTCTGTTTTTATAGTCATACCAATCGTCTTCTGGCTTTTTATTTATCCATGTTCCTGGTACTAAATTTCCATCTTTTTCTTTCACATATCTTGTTTTTTCTTTTACAAACCCTGTATTCAACTTTGGCGTACATACATATATTCCATTCACATATTCATACTCTCCAGTTATTACTTTTATTCCCTCATTTTCTGGTGAATACTCCCATATTTTTATTCCTATTTCTTGACACCATTTTGTTTGTTTTTCATTGTTTTTTATTGTGTTTGATGATACATAATAAAATTCGCCTTCATGTATTATTACATATTTTTCTTCTTCTTTTCCTACTTGTTTTATTAATTTTCTTATATCTTGTACTTGATTTTCTTCTATTTCTAACTCTTCATCTACAATAATACTTTTTAATACTTCACCTGCATATAATTCTTTTTTTGCATTTTCGTTATTAGCTTCATTTAATTGGTAATTTAACACATATAAGTCCCATTCTTCTGCTATTGCTGACATTTTTGCCTTAAATGCTGCTTCACTTGCTCTTTCAAATAGTCCTGTTCCTGTTAAACTTGATATTGTTAGTCCGTGCTAGTATTAATAGAATTACTATTGTGATAACAAGAGCTATTAGGGTAATTCCTTTTTTATTTTCCCATTTTTTCTTCATTTTGAATTTCCTTTCTTTAAAGCTTCTTTTGTTAAATTCCACTTCCTACAACTACTACTGCACGAGTACCATGTACTTTGCTATAATCAGCAATATCATAGCTAACTCTATAATTCATCTGTGAACTAGTATAATGATCATTACAATTCCAGTTTAAGCTAGTATTATTCAAATATATTCCTCTTCCATAGTATGAAAATATACTTTCCCCTTGTCCCCTTAATAAAACTGATCTATAAGCTGCAGTAGTTCCGTCACAACAATTCCACTTCATACAACTTATCCATGTATATTGTTTACTTTCATGCCATGTTCCTACTGTTTCAGTTGCATCTCCAGACTTAGCAGAATCTATATTTGTTGTATATACATCTTTATATCTTCCTGATGCATTTTTCATTGAAGTTGCTATTGTATTACTTGTTCCTGAAGCTGTCCATTCTCCATTCAACTTGATTACAATTCCTGTTGCGTTTCCTGTTGTTGTACCTCCATCTTCAATTTTATCTGGATTTCCATAACTTGAAGCTGATAATATTGCCATCGCTCCATATTCTGTATTTTTTTGCATATGTATATCTAAATTTTTATTTGTACTTGTTAAATTTGTAGCATTTATCTCATCTGTTAATCCTAATGTTCCTCCTGTAACTTGCATTTGTCTCACTCCTGTTATCCAATCATTTACATTTTTAGTTGCTGGTGAATTCCCATTAGATTGCAATGCTGCTTTTGATTTTACTGGGTTTAAAATCATACATATTGCTGATATTCCTAATATTGATATTAGTATCTTTTTCTTTACTTCCATTTTTTCCTTCCTTCCTTCTTCTTTTGATTTTAATTAATTATATTTCTTCTTGTTTTTTTAGACAATAAAATCAACTATCTTTACTATGCACTTTTTTACATAATGTCTTAGTACCCGACACTTTTTTATTGATGTTTGGGTATTAAGACATAATGTTGCAATTTTATACAATATTTTCCTATTTTATAAAGCAAAAAAACTGATTAATAATATTAAATTATTAAATCAGTTTTTCGATAAAATTCTGCTTTTTATGAGACACTTTCAACCTGTTCCACTTGTTTCATTATTGGTCTCCAATATTGTATTTCATTGACCAGAATCCTGTTAATTGTTTTCCATCAAATGTAAACGCCTCTGGTACCTTATATTCTGTTGTATCTCCATCTTCTGTTCCTTCTATAAATTTTACATTTGACCTTTGTGTTTGTTGGTCTAGT
>JAAWDR010000042.1 GCA_022793875.1 Clostridia bacterium | reverse complement strand
GTTTCAATTCCTAATGATAATGGTGTTACATCAAGTAATACTAAATCTTTTACATCTCCTGATAATACACCACCTTGAATTGCTGCACCAACTGCAACACATTCATCTGGATTTATTCCTTTGTCTGGTTCTTTTCCTGTTATTCTTTTTACAACTTCTTGTACAGCTGGAACTCTTGTAGAACCTCCAACTAATAATACTTTGTGAATATCATTTGCTGTTAATCCTGCATCTTTTAATGCTTGGTTAACTGGCCCTGCAGTTGCTTCTACTAAATCATGAATTAATTCTTCAAATTTAGGTCTTGTTAATGTTACATCTAAGTGTTTTGGTCCTGTTGAATCTGCTGTAATAAATGGTAAGTTAATTTGTGTTTGTTGAACACCTGATAATTCTATTTTAGCTTTTTCAGCTGATTCTTTTAATCTTTGCATTGCCATTTTATCAGATTTTAAATCTATTCCATTTGATTTTTTGAATTCATCTACTAAGTAATCAATTATTGCATTGTCAAAGTCATCTCCACCTAAATGTGTATTACCACTTGTTGATAAAACTTCAAATACTCCATCACCAATATCTAGTATAGAAACGTCGAATGTTCCTCCACCTAAGTCATATATTAATATTTTTTGGTCTTGTTCTTTATCCATTCCATATGCTAATGCAGCAGCTGTTGGTTCATTTATAATTCTTAATACTTCAAGTCCTGCTATTTTTCCAGCATCTTTTGTTGCTTGTCTTTGACTATCATTGAAATATGCTGGTACTGTAATAACTGCTTGACTTACTTTTTGTCCTAAATAATTTTCAGCATCTGATTTTAATTTTTGTAATATCATTGCTGATATTTCTTGTGGTGTGAATTTATCTCCTTCTATTGATACTTTATCACTTGTTCCCATTTTTCTTTTTATTGATATAACAGTATTGTCTGGATTTGTAACTGCTTGACGTTTTGCTATTTGCCCTACTAGTCTTTCTCCATTTTTTGAAAATGCTACTACTGATGGTGTTGTTCTATTTCCTTCAGCGTTTGGTATTACGACTGGTTCTCCTCCTTCCATAACTGATACACATGAATTTGTTGTTCCTAAGTCAATTCCTATAATTTTTCCCATAATATTTTACTTCCCTTCTTTGTTTGAGGTTCTACCTCTTTTATTTTATATTTTTTAAAATTTAATAACTATTATGTTTTTAAATTGATGAAAAGTGTGTTGCTTTTCATCGATTTAGTTGGCTACTACAACCATACTATGTCTAATAACTTTAGATCCTATTTTATAACCTTTTCTATATTCTTGAACAATTTCTTTTTCTCCTTTAGTATCATCTTGAACACTGCTAACAGCTTCATGAACTTCTGGGTCAAAAGTTTCTCCTAATGCCTTTATTTCTTCTACGCCTTTTGATTTAAGTACATCTTGAAATTGTTTTAAAACAAGTTCTACACCTTTTTTATAGTTTTCATCTACTGTTTCAACTTTTACTGCATTTTCAAGGTTATCTAATATTGGTAAAATCACTTCTACAATATCACTTAAGATAGAATTATATAATCCTTCTCTCTCCTTTTGACTTCTTTTTTTATGATTTTCAAATTCTGCTAATATTCTTTTGTATCTATCTGTTAATTCGTCTATTTCTTGTTGTTTTGATTGTAATTCATTATTTTCTGTTGTTTCTTCATTTTGAATTTCTTCTTTTTCTAATTGTTCTTTTTCAGCCATTTCCTCGCCTCTTTCTTTCTATATATTTTATATTGAACATCTGAATACTAATTTCAGATATCTATATTCTACTGTTTAGCTTATAATTTCAAATATTTCTAATCTCAAATCTTTTATTCTCCAGAATCTTTTAATTTCTTATTAATATATTTCATAACTGAAATAACTTTTGAATAATCCATTCTTTTTGGTCCTATAATTCCAATTGTTCCTAAATCTTGATTTCCAACTTTATGTTTAAAAGTTATAATACTAAAATCTTTTAATTCTTGTTTTTCATTTTCGTCACCAATATATACATTTATATCTTTAGCAAATCCTGAATTTAGAATATCTGTCATTAATTCTTTTTCATCAATTATATTTACAAAATTTTTAGCTACTGCTAAACTATTAAATTCTGGCAATTCGAAAGCCTTATTTGTGCCTTCTAAATATAATTTTCTATCTTCTGAAATAACTTTCTTAATCTGTTCTATTATTGGTTTTATAACCTTTACACTATATTTCATCTCATTTATTAAATATTCTTCTAATGGTGCATCAATTATTTCCAATGGTTGGCCTTTTAATTTTTGATTAAACATATAATTTATTGTTTCTACTTGTTTTTCAGATAAGTCTTCATCAAATTTTATAATTGTTTCTTTTACCATTCCTGTATTTGTCAATATTATTGCCATTAGCATTCTTGGTCCTAATAAAACAAATTTAATTTCATCAATTAATAAATTTTGTGTGCTTGGTCCTATTGCCAATGTTGTGTAATGTGTTATTTCTGATATTGTTGAGGTTGTTATTTTTGTTAGTTCTTCAATTTCATTTACTTTTGTTTCTAATTTATCACTAATATATCTGATTTCTTCTAAACTAATGTTATCATCTTCTAATAATTCATCTACATAGTATCTATATCCTTTTTCTGATGGTATTCTTCCACTTGATGTATGTGTTTTTTCTAAATATCCTGATTTTTCTAAGTCTGCCATTTCATTTCTTATTGTTGCACTACTATAATTCAAATCATTATTATTTACTATACTACTAGAGCTTACTGGTTCTGCTGTATTTATATATTCTTCTACTATTGCTTGTAATACTTTTTTCTTTCTATCATCTAACACTTCATCACTCCTTTTAGCACTCTTTGTTTTCGTTTGCTAATCTTGTTATATATTATACCCTTTTTTAGCACTTGTCAATACATACTGCTAATTTTTTTGTGAATTCTTTGTGAACTAGTTACAATTTATCAAAATATAACATTCTATTGTATTTTTATGTAAAATATGTTATGCTATATATATTAAATTAATCATTCTAGGAAGGACGAGGTAGGCTGCATGAAAATTTTTAAACCAACAATCAAAATTGAACCTTCTTCTACTAATCCGAATTTATATGTTGTTTTTCGGAGAAATTTTTTGAATTCACAAGAGGTCGCTTATGCTAAAGTGTTTCCCAATCATTCTTATGAACTTGAAGTCATAGCTCATATAGCATATGAAGAAACACAATATATACGTAATGTTCTCTTGGAAAAGGCAAATCTTACTGGCAAAACTAAAGGTTGCTTTGTTGAAAATTAACTAGAATTAAAAAATCAGATATTAAATTGTAATTTTAAAAACAATTTAATATCTGTTTTTTAACTAACCCTACTTAATTTATACTCACCACCATCAGATATAAAGTCTACAGTAAGAATATCATTTAGTTGGTAAGTAAATCCTGTTGTTGAATCATATTTTTCAACAAAATTCCTAAAATTATAAAATCCTAGAGTATTTTTATCCGAACCAATAAAATCATCCCAAGTCCATCCATCTGGGCATTCATATTGAACTCCATCTATTGTAAAATGGATCATTTTATCTTTATTATCTTCACTAGATATATTATTTTCTAAATTATTAATATAGTTTTCATATTCTCTTAATATTGAATTTTCTTGGTTTTGTGCATTTCCATACTTATTTACTGCATCATTTGCTTTTCCAAACAACCCACTTCCTGTTAATGCTGATATTGATAATCCTGCTAATATTAATAAAATTATGATTGTAATTACGAGTGCCACTAATGTAATACCCTTATTGTTTTTTTGTAAATTTTTCATCTTTTTTCTTCCCTTCTTTTGTTTATTTTTTGCATTTTTTATAATTTTATGCTATTAACATTTATGTCATATTAGTTTTATTTTATATTTTAATAACTTTAATAATAACTTTAATGTCTATGCTATTTAATTTTATATTTAAATATTTTTTAAGGCAATAAAAAGCACACTTTTTACTGTGTAGTTTTTTACATAATATCTTGATACCCGACACTTTTTTATTGATGGTTGGATCCCCTCCTATAGAGCTATATTTTAGTATGTATCGCTTGATTGAAGTGAAAAATAGAAATGTTTAAATAAGAAAATGAGGAATGTTCACGGAAAAATAGATACTTATATTTATTTTTCATTGCATTCCTCGGTTTAATACAGGACT
>JAAWDR010000041.1 GCA_022793875.1 Clostridia bacterium | reverse complement strand
TTTTTACTTTTTAGTTCATGTTTAATAAAAATACCTTCTTTCGTTTTTATATTGATGTTGTTTTTTGTTTGTGTTATCAATATTTTACTAAAGAAGGTATTCTTATTAAATTTATATTTTTTCTAATACTTTTTTATTTTTCTCTGTCTTTTTCATTATATATTAATATTTACTTAAAAACTGTCTGGTATCAAGACATAATGTTTTGTATATATTTTTATTTTTTAATTTATTCAAAATACTTGAAAAAAATGGTAAATCAATATATAATAGCACTATATTAGAAAAGGTGTAATAAAATCACAAAAGAAAAAATGGAGGTATAAAATGGCAACAAGAGAAAAAAATATGTGGGTATTGTTAATATTCTTATTGGCAGGTTTAGTAGTAGGGGGATTATTAGGAAAATTGGCATCAGAAGTATCATGGTTATGGTGGTTATCATATGGACAATCATTTGGATTAGATAATCCAATAGTATTAGACTTAAATGTATTAAAACTAACATTTGGGATAGTTTTTAATATAAATGTTGCTAGTATTATAGGAATGATATTAGCTATATTTATATACAGGAAAATTTAATAAAAAGTGGGACAAGATAAAGCAAGAAAGGAGTTTTAAATTGTCTTTAAAAATAAAAGATTTACCAGAAGAAGAAAGACCGTATGAAAAATTAGAATTATATGGAGAAAAAAACTTATCAAATTCAGAATTATTAGCCATAATAATAAAATCAGGAACTAAAGAAGAGACTTCAGTACAAATTGCACAAAGGATTTTAAAATTAAATTATGACCCAGAAATGGGAGAATTAAATTTTTTGAAATCTATGAGTTTAGAAGAACTTATGCAAGTTAAAGGTATAGGGAGAGTTAAGGCAATACAGCTAAAAGCCGTTTGTGAATTATCTGTTAGAATGTCAAAGCTTTCTAATTATAAAAAGATACAGATAAAGAGTACAGAAGATATAGCAAATTTAGTGATGGAGGAATTACGACTAGAGAAAAGGGAATTTGTTAAGTTATTTTTGTTAAATACCAAAAATGAAATATTAAAAAATGTTGATGTAGCAGTTGGAGGTACAAATTTTGCAAATGTAAATATGAAGGAAATTATATCAGAAGCTTTAAAAATAAAAGCGCCTAAAATGATATTGATACACAATCATCCTACTGGTGATTCAACACCTAGTATGATGGATATTAAATTTACAGATAAATTGTATAATGCAGCAAAACTTTTTGATATAGAGTTATTAGATCATATAGTGATTGGAAATCAAAAATATAGTAGTGTTATTAAAGAAACACAAAAATTGGCACAAAAGGTTATTGATAATCAGAAGTGATTTATATTAAAATTAAATAAATATAAATAACTTAATTAAAAGAAAGGACGAGTTTTATGAAATTTTTTACATTTGGTTCAAAAGATATTGGAATTGATTTAGGAACAGCTAATATCTTAGTTACATTAAAAGGAAAAGGAATTATATTAAAAGAGCCTTCTGTTGTTGCAATCGATAGAAAGTCAGGAAACATTGTGGCAATAGGAAATGAAGCAAAAGAAATGTTAGGGAGAACTCCTGAACAAATAAAGGCTGTTAGACCTTTAAAGGATGGGGTTATTGCAGACTTTACAGCTACTCAATTAATGTTAAAAAATATTATTCAAAAGGTAGAAAAAAGATATAATATAGGAAGACCTAGAGTCGTTGTCGGAGTACCATCAGGAATAACAGAAGTTGAAGAAAGAGCTGTTGAGGAGTCTGTTCTTCAAGCTGGAGCAAGAGAAGTATATTTAATAGAAGAGCCAATGGCAGCTGCAATTGGAGCTTCCCTAGATGTTTCTGAACCAAGTGGTAATATTATAGTAGATATTGGTGGAGGAACTACAGAAGTTGCTGTAATATCATTAGGAGGTATTGTTATTAGCCATTCTTTAAGAATTGCAGGTGATGAACTTGATGATGATATTATAAATTATATAAAAAGAGAAATGAACTTAGCAATTGGGGAGACTACAGCTGAACAAATAAAAATGCAAATTGGATGTGCTATGCCACTTATGACAGAAACATCAATGGAAATAAGAGGTAGAGATTTAAATGATGGTTTGCCTAGAAATGAAAAGATAACATCAGTACAGGTCGAAGAAGCAATAAAAGAATCTGTATTTAAAATTGTTGATGTTGTAAAGAGTACTCTTGAAAAGACACCACCAGAGCTTGCTTCAGATATTATGGAAAAAGGAATTGTTCTTGCAGGTGGAGGGGCATTAATTAAGAATTTAGATAAATTATTAAGTATTGAGACAGGTATGCCTGTATATATTGCTGATGAACCACTAGATTGTGTTGTTAGAGGTACTGGTAAAACATTAGAAGATTTGGAAAGATTGAAAACAGTGCTTGTTAATTCTAGGAAGAGAAAATAAAACTATTAATAATTTATATTTTTGTAAAGGAAATGAGTTTTAAAATATATGCGCCCTTCCCAATGATGCAGTAATAGTTAATTAAGGAGAATTTTATGTATAAAAATAAAAGAAGTGGTTTAGTAGGAATTATTATTACAATAGTAGTATTGGTTTTAATTGTTATATTTTCTAATAGAGAGGCAAATACAACTTTTATTGAGAATATTGCTAATAAATTAGTTATGCCAGTTCAAAATGGTTTAATATACCTAAAAAATAAAATGAGTGGTAATTCTACATTTTTTACAGACATAAATAATTTGAAAACTGAAAATAAAGAACTAAAAGAAGAAAATAGTAAATTAGAACAATCTTTAAGAGAACTTGAAAATATTAAAACTGAAAATGAAACATTAAAGGAGTATCTAAATTTAACTGAAAAATATGGTGAATATAAGACTATGCCAGCTTATATTATAAATAAAGATATAAGTAATTATTCAAAAACAATAATTATAAATGTTGGAAAAAATGATGGAATAGAAGAAAATATGACAGTAATTGCAGATGAAGGACTAGTAGGGTATGTTATATCAGTTACTGATACAACTTCCAAAATTAGAACAATTATAGATACATCAAGTTCTATAAGTTGTTTAATGAGTACTAACAAAGACAGTATTGTCTGTAAGGGAACATTAAATAATAATATGGAACTTAAAGCAATGTATATATCAACTGATGCAAATTTAGTACAAGGTGATAGTATTGATACTTCAGGTTTAGGTGGTATATATCCAAAAGGAATACATGTAGGGACTATTAAAAAAATTGTTGCTACTCAAAATATTACAGATAGATATGCTATTATTGAAACAGCAGTAGATTTTAATAAATTGAATACTGTTTTAGTAATAAAGAATAATTAGAGCTAGTAGAGGTGAATTTGTTGAGAAAAGTTCTTATAAATGTAATTTTGATAATAATATGGTTTATAATATATTTTTTACAATCTAATTTTTTTAATTGGTTTAGTATTGCAGGAATAAAGCCAAATCTTTTTGTAATTTATATATTGTTTATAGGACTATTTGGAAATAGAATGATGTGGATTATATATGCTTCAATTTTTGGAATATTTTTAGACTTGTTGTTTGAACAGACAATTGGACCAAATTTATTTGGACTAATTTTAGTTGGAATTATTGCTACGTTTTCTGATAAAAATTTTTCAAAAGATAGTAGAATTACAATAATGTTTATGGTTTTAATTTCAACTGTAGTTTTTGAAATATCATCATATTTTATAAGGTATATATTGTATTCTATAAATGTTGAGATAATAGCTTTTCTAAGAATTCTTTCATTAGAAGTTATTTACAATATTTTAATTACAATAATTATATATCCATTAATTCAAAGATTTGGATTTTATATAGAGAATGAATACAAAGGAAATAAAATTTTGACTAGATATTTTTAAAATTTGAAAGAAGGTGAAAAATTGGCTAAAAATATTGATAAAAGAAGTATTAATTTTAGATATAATGTAATGACTATTTTTACATATATAATAGGAATAATTTTAATAGTGCAATTATTTAACCTTCAAATTGTTCATGGAGCAGAATATAGAGAACAATCGAATACAAGATTAACAAGAGAAAGTACTATAGAAGCGGCAAGAGGAGAAATTTTAGATAGATCAGGCAATATATTAGTTTCATCTAGCCAAAAGTTCGATTTAGAGTTATACAAAACTAAGATAGATACAAATACACTTAATAGAACAATACTTAAAATTATTAATGTATTAGAAAAATATAATATAAGTTATACAGATTCTTTTCCTATAAATATAAACACATTTGAATATAAAATAGCAGATGAAACTTTAGAAAATTGGAAGAAAAATAATAATATAGATAACGATTTTTCGGCAGAACAGGCATTTTATAAATTTAAAGAAAAATATAAAATAGAAAATGAAGATGTAAATGAGATAAGAAAAATTATATCAATTAGATATAAGATAGCAACAGAGGGATATAGTAGTACAAGAGCTTTGACAATTGCTAAAGATATACCAAGAGAAGCGGTAGCAGAGCTAAGTGAAAATAGTGATGAATTTCCAGGTATAAGTATTTCTGTTCAACCTGTGAGGGAATACAAAGAAGGAACATTAGCATCTCATATTTTAGGTTATGCATCTAAGATAAATGATACAGAATACAAAGAAAATAAAGATAAATATGACCAGAATGATATTATTGGAAAGACTGGAATTGAGTATATTTTTGAGAAATATTTGAGAGGGCAAAAAGGAATTAAACAAATAGATATGGCTGTTGATGGAACAATAACTGCAGAATCAATTGCAAAAGAAGCAATTGCAGGATCTGATGTTATACTTACATTAGATTCTAATTTACAAAAGATTGTAGAACAAGAGTTAAAATCTAATATTGAGAAAATAAAAAGTGGTGGATTTGGAAAAATATATGATGCTAAAGGTGGTTCTTGTGTTGTAATGAATGTTAAAACAGGTGAAGTATTAGCTATGGCAAGCTATCCTGATTATAATCCACAATCATTTGCAGACGGTATCGGAATAGCAGAATGGAATAGTTATAGGGATAACGAATTACATCCATTAATAAATAGATGTATAGAAAGTCCATATGAGCCAGGTTCAATATTTAAAATGGTTACAGCTATTGCAGGTTTGGAATCTGGTAATGTTACATTAACAGAACGAATAAATGATACAGGAGTGTATACAAAATATAAAAATTTTCAACCAAAATGCTGGTATTATACAGATTATCATGTAGGGCATGGGCCTCTTAATGTAATTGGGGCAATTCAAAAGTCTTGTAATTATTTTTTCTATGAGACAGCAGATAGAATGGGAATAGATGTATTATCTAAATATGCTAAGTATTTTGGATTAGGTGTTAAAACAGGAATTGAATTACCAAATGAGGCTATGGGCACAGTAGCAAGCAAAGAATATGCTAAATCTATAGGTGCAACTTGGAATCCAGGGGATACAATAAATGCGGCAATTGGTCAAGGGTATAATAGATTTACGTCTTTACAGATGGCTAAATATGTTAGTATGATTGCTAATGGTGGAAATAGTATAGATGTTAGTATAATAAAGTCAATTCAAAGGTCTGATGGTACACAAGTATCCAAAGAAGAAATAGATAGTTTTGTAAATGAAAGATTAGGAATTACTAGTGATGATTCAAATGATGATATAACTATAAATAGTCAATATTTAAATGCTGTAAAAGAGGGTATGAATTCTGTTACTAGTGGTGAGGCTGGAACTGCATATGCAAGATTTAAAAATTTTGATATTGAAGTTGGAGGGAAGACTGGTTCTGCTGAAGCTGGTAAAGATAAAAATGGCAGAGATATAGTAAATGCTTGGTTTGCAGCTTTTGCTCCTTATGATAATCCTGAAATAGCGGTTGTTGTTATGGTTGAAAATGGTGGACATGGTAATTATACGGCTGAGGCTGTTAGAAATATTATGGCTGAGTATTTTGGTATGAATACTCAAAATGTGAATGAAGATATGGGAGCAATTTCTTATACTGAGAGTATGAGATAGATTAAAAAATAAATCTATATAAAATAAATAAAAAGGATGGATGTAAAAAATGGAGAATTGTGTAAGTATTAATTTAAGAAGAAATCAGATTGTAATAAAGATTGCAGAAGATTCAGAACAATGGAGAATTGTAAAGGCTTTAACTAAAAAGTTACCAGAATTGAAAAAACTATATAAAGATGATAAAACTCCAATTAAGATAATTGGTAAAGTATTAAAAAATAAAGAAATTGATGAAATACAAGAACTTATAAAAGACAATATTGATGTTGATGTTGAATTTGACATGCCAAAGAGTTTAGGGCTTTCAAGTATTACAAGAACTTTTAAACAAGAAATTGCAGTTTCCGATACAAAATTTCATAAAGGATCTTTAAGATCTGGACAAAAAATAGAAACAGAAGGAAGTCTTGTTGTTTTAGGTGATGTTAATTCTGGTGCAGAGATTATTGCTTCAGATAATATAGTAGTTTTAGGAAGTTTAAGAGGATTAGCTCATGCTGGTGCAAAAGGAAATGAAAAAGCTATAATTGCTGCTGGAAATTTAGATGCTGTTCAAATTAGAATTGCAAATATTCTTAGAGAAATAGATAGAGATGAAGAACCTATGCATAGACAAGCATATGTATATGTTGATAGTGGTAAAATTGTAATAGAATAATTAATAATAATAAATTATGAAAATAGCAATAAAAATAAAACTATATATAACATTTCATCTTTTACATTTTCTTGATATAGAAAATATAATAAACCTATAATAATTAAATCATCCATATATAATTTAATACCAAACATTTCAAATAATGCTTTATTGTTATCAGAATTGCAGTTGTTAGAATTTTGATTATTTTGGTGTTGATTAATAGTATTACTAATTTTTGTAGAATTAGTAATACTATTTTCTGTTTTATTTATTTGAGAGTTTTTTAGATTATTCATGTATTGGTGTTGATATTTGTAATATGGATTATTATACTGATAACCATAAAAGGGAAATCTAAACATTTTAGTTATTCTCCTTATTATTATCTTTTACTATCTCTGCTATTTTTGCTATATTTAATAAATTCATATAATTGTCTAGTTTATCTTTTTTGCTATCACGTAGATATGGTTTTAATGAATTTAACAAATTGGCACTTGGGTCATTTTTAGAATTGTTAATTTTGCCAAAGGCAGACGACATTTTCATTATTGTATTCATATCTATGTTACTAAAGTCAAAATTATTTGCTGGATTAATATTATTTTCATTAGAATTGACATTGTTTTTTGAGTTCATATTGTTTTGACTAAAGTTTTGTGAGTTATTTTGATTATCCTGACTATTGTTTTGATTTGATAGCATCTGTGAGAAATTTTGAAGCATTTCTGGCGAAATTTGAGAAATTGCATCTTGTATGTTGCCATTATCAACCATATTCTTAATATTATTCATTGTATTTTCATCAATATTCATATTATCACCTCTAAATAATACTATGTATTATACTATATATTATATGAAAGAAATATTTTAAAGTTACAATTTACGAATTTAATAATATAAAATAAGAAGTATTAATATTTGAAAATATACTATAAAATGTGAATTTTTACTTTATATTATATCTTGATATCCGACACTTTTTTATTGATGGTTAGCTCCCCTACTATAGAGATATATTTTAGTATGTATCTTGTTCATTATGTTCAAAAAGAATTGTTAAAATAAGAAAATGAGCCGCTTTCACTCAGGCCAAAATAGATACTTATATTTCTTTTGAATGAAATTCCGAATGTGCCATG
>JAAWDR010000040.1 GCA_022793875.1 Clostridia bacterium | reverse complement strand
TTGTACAGGTTCTTTTTTCTGTAAAGAAACAGGGGTAAAGGTTCGTAACATAGGATTATCTGGATATGATATTATTTTATCCATTACACATTGCATGAATCCTGCTTTTAGTTTAGCAACAATTTTATCTATTTCTCCTTGAGATAGATGTCTTATAGAATTAAGGAAATTTTGTATTTCTTCATAAGTAACCTTTTGGACTGGCTTTTTAAAATCTTCCCAATCATCAATATAGGCATAGTGGTATTGGTCTTTATCTTTTGTATTTTTTATTATTTTACCTGCTTCAAATTTAGTATTTCCTATTTTCTTGACTACTTCTATAATAGTGATTCCATTTTTCTTTACATATGTTTTGGTTTGAATTTTAGCTTCTACATCTTTTTTCTTTTCAACAGATGCAGTTCTAGTAGACTCGTTTGCTACAGTAGTTCTAGAACCATCATCAAGTGTAATTTGAGCAGGGTATCTATTATAACAATAAAATCTATCGCAAACTCCTTTTTTTAGGCAAATAGTACATTTTTTACATTTGGAACATTTTTCCCAATTAGTTCTATTGGAGCAAAAACTTCTGTCTGTACATTCTGCACAAATAGGACACATTTTACTATTATCAAATTTTTTCTTTCCTTTTTGAATGGTATTATAAACAGAGCCTTCTCCGTTACCATTTCTTCCGAGTTTTTTTGCCATAAAAAAACCTCCATTTTTCAAATAATTTTTACATAAAACTATTGAAAAATGGGGGAGTTTTGTATATAATACAAAAGTAAGCACTTTCAATAGTGTTTATGCCTTTGGATAATGTGTTGAGCGGCAAACTACACCACATTATCCACTTTTTATTTCAAATTAAAATCTTCTTTACTAATAACTTTTGGATATTCTAATCCATACATTCCACTACTATAATCCACACTAAAAACTATTATGGCATATCCAGATTTATGGCCTAAATATTTATATTTATATGTGTATATAGAATTATTATTTTCCTCATTCAACTTAATGCAAGCCTTATCATAAATCTCATCATCATTCCATAATTTATCTGCATCAATTATGCTATCAACTTCGTGTTGAGTCATACCTATTTCAATTTGGTTGAATTCTTCCAAACTAATGCCAGCACTACCAATTCCTTCTGAAGATTTTGGAGAATTAACAAATAAAAAGAGTAGAAAAACAATAAGTAAAATAATTATAGTAACAATGTATATCTTAATTTTCTTCACTTAAAAATCCTCCTTTAATTATTTTCATACCCAATATAACCTATTACAGTACCTAATATTTTAACTTTTTCTCTTGGACATGCCTGTGTTTTATATTTAGTAGTATTATATGATAATGGTTCTAGTAATAACAAATCTCCTTGTAAAGTTACTTTTCTAATAATAGTAGTATTATCAGAAATAATAAGGGCAATAGTATCGTTTTTTACACTTTTACTTTTTTTCATTAAAATATAATCACCTTTTTGGTATTTCTTGTTCATACTATCATCAGTAATTTTTACATAAAAGAAATTTTGTGGAGAATCGATGTTATATAGTTTAGTATCTATTGTTATATATTCATCTATATATCTATCTACTAATTTGAAATCCTTTTCATATATTCTGCTATAAACAGGAATAGGGGATAACGAATCGATATTATACTTATCCATATAATCTAACATTTTTTCTTTTTTCTCTTCTAAAGTTAATTTGTTAGAATTATTTTTAATAGCATCATAATCTTTATAATTTATATGAGATTTGTTAGGACCATCAGAAACATCATAACCCATTAGCCATGCTTCATTAGTATTTAATGCCATTGCAATTAAGGTAAGTCTTTTTTGAGATGCTTTCCAATCTCCAGACAAATATCTACTAATAGATGATTTATCAATATGTGTTTTATTTGCTAAATCAATGGGTCTCATATTATTTCTTTTTAAAGCCAAATCTAATCTATTGGCAAAGCTATCTATTAACATATTACACCTCCATATCCGTATTATATAGAAAAGTTGAGAAAAAATCAAGCATTTTTGAGATAATAATAAAAAAAGTTGAGAAAAAATCAAAAAAAGTATTGACATATATTTTTGATTTTGATAATATAATCACAGTTGAGAAAACATCAACAAAAAAGAAAGGAGGAAAATTAGTGGAAGAGAAGGTAATATATGACTATAGTAAATTAAGAGGAAGAATAAAGGAATATTTTGATACCATAGACAATTTTGCAGAGAAGATGAAATTATCTCCAACAGCAGTAATAAACAAATTGTGTAATCGTAGTCCTTTTAAACAACCAGAAATTACACTTGCATGTGATTTGCTAGAGATACCAGATGAAGAAATGCATATATATTTTTTTACATTAAAAGTTGATAAAATATCAACTGATAAAATAATTTAATGCCGCTCAACACAAAAAATAAAAGGAGGGAGGAAATTGAAAAAGAAGATAGAACCTTCGATGACCTGGGAAGAAGCACCAGATACTATTGGACCAGATGAACTTGCGAAAATTTTGGGAGTAGGAGAACCAAATGCAAGAAGTAAGTTTGATGAAAAAGGTTTTCCACGAATACCAGGACTAGGAAATTTAAGAAAAGCAGATAAAGAAGCTGCAAGACTCTATCTACAAGGTATAAACATTAAAACAAATCAAAAAGAAGCGATTACAGGATTATTGCTCTTTGAATTAAAAAAACTCAACACAAAATTAGATGAGAAAAATAAGGAGGTAGTAGAAAGTGCGAATTGTTAATAAAAGAAAATTTATAAGAAGTATTTTGATTTTAATTTTTGTCATAGTAATATTTAATGTTTGTATTAGCACAATTTTTAATAAACCAAAATACAATATGAAAACTATGGATTATATAGTCTTAAAAAAAGATACATTATGGAGCATAGCAGAACAATACAAGATGCCTGACCAAGATGTTAGAGATTATATAGACAAAATTAAAGAAATTAATAATATGAGAACAGCTACCATATATGAAGGACAAGCAATAACAATAATAATTTATGAAGAGGTGAAGTAGAATGCCATTAAATAGTAAGATATTAGATAAAATTAGATGCCTATATGAGATAGCAAATGAAATTACTAAATATTGGGTACATATAGAATCATATAAATGTGATACATACAACAAATATTCGTTAAAAGTAGATGTCTATGCATTTATTGATGAAAAGCAAGCATCATTTTATAGCAAAGAAATTCAAATAAATAAAGATGATGCAGAAGAAGAACTACAACAAACTATAGATAATATAAAAGAGCTAATCACTCCCACCGAAAATGACAATGATTAACTCTAAACAGAAATATTTTTGCAAACACTTCTATTGCTTATTATAGCACAATGGCAATAGAAGTCAAGCGGAAAGGAGAAAAAATTGTGTGAATTACAAGTTATCAATTACATTAAGCAACTCAATGAGTTCTATTCTATTTTAGACTATAAGCCTTTATCATCTAATGCTATATCTTTATATGGATTTTTATTGCATGTAGCAAATAAGACTGGTTGGCTTAAGGAGTTTAGAGTAGCAAATACTACGATTATGAGTAAATGTAAATTGAATACATCAGCTCTACAAAGAGCAAGAATGGAATTAATAAACAATGGGTATATCAGATACAAAAAAGGAAGTAATCAAAACGAAATGCCTAGATATAGCTTGGTTATATTGTATTTTGAACAAGCAAATGCACAAGCGAATAAACAAGCAGATGAACAAGCACACAATCAAGCAGAGGATATACCGAACACTACACCGAACACACAAGCAGGTGAATACATTAATAAACAAAACAATACACTACAAAACAAAAATAATAAATTAAATCAAACTAAACTAAACTTGTTTTTTAATTATATTTCTAATGAAGAAGCGGAATTCGATGGAATAAGTCAATCACAAAAAGAGGGTATTATTAGAATTTTAAAAGACCTAGAAATATATATAAATCCATTAGCAAATTTATCTTGTCTACCATCAAATTATATTGAGGATGCAAAAGTGCAATATTGGGTGATTAAAGAGATATATTTTAGCGAATATAAAGTGTATTTGAATGATTTAAAAAGAAATGACTTCATGTTTAGGTACTTGAAAACCCAGAAATATATGGAAGCAAAGGAAAACTATGATGAAGAGGAATTTGTAAGCTATTTCATTACATGTCTACATGATGAAATGAAGGGAGAAAAAAATGTGGTTAAAACAGGAAATAGGAAGATGGTCTAGTAGAGAAAATGTACCAAAGTATGTCAAGTATAAGAAAAAACCAGATGGAAGCCATCTAGTGAATTATAAACAACAAAAGGACTATGAATACTATAAGTGTGATTACTGTGGAGAAGAAATAGTTATAAAAGATAAAGCAGATGAGCAAGATGGAGGAATTGCAATATTACCAAATACAATTACAAATAGAGGAAATATAAAAATTGCATTACATAATAGATGCTTGAAACCTCTGTTAAGAGAGGCAGAAAAGGAGGTATAAGCTAGTGGAGGAGAGCGAGAAGATAACACATGAAGAGTATGTATTGACTAATTTACATCCAGGCGATTGGGGATATTATATTAGATTGAAAGACAATAAAGAGTATCAAGTTTATATTAGAAAACCAAGAGGACAAAAACAATATTATTTTATAAAAAAAGATGGTAAAGAGATAAGACTAGACAAAGATGTTGAAAAATGTTTTTTATCATCTGTAAGAGAATATGAAAGGTATGGAATTTAAGTGAAAGAAAAGATTATAGAAAAAGTAAAAAAAGCATTGGCTCTTGCAAATAACAACAAGAATCCTAACGAAGCACAAGCAGCAATGTTAATGGCTCAAAAAATGATGGCAAAATATCATATAGAAATGCAAGAAGTAGAAGAGATAGAAGAAGCGGAAGTACAAGAAAATGAGGTAAATGTTAAAAAAGGCAGTTGGAGAAAATCACTAATGAAGGTGATTTGTAATAATTACAGATGTGATTGCTTCTTAAGAGGTACTACAGGAAAAAGAATAATAATTGTAGGAGCTAAAGAGGATATAGAAATAGCAAAAACAATATACGAATTTGCAGAGAATCAGTTGTTAGATGGATTTAATAGTTATTTTAAAAACAATTATGAGGAATATACAGAAATACAAATAAAAAATGCTGTAAGAAAAGACTATGCAGATGGATTTATTAGAGGACTAAATGAAAAATTTGCAAAGCAAAAAGAGGAAGAAACAAAGAAGAATGAACAATATGCATTGGTAGTAACTAACAAAAAAGTAGAAAAATATATGGAGAAACTAAATATTACAGGTCATTACAGACCAAGAGAGAATAGTTCATTTACAGACCCATATGCATTTGTAAGTGGAAGAGACAAAGGATTAAATATGCGAGATTTACATTCTTACATTGAGGAGGGAAACTAACATGGAAGAAAAAAGAGTTTATGAATTGGAAATTCAAGAATCTATAACAGGTAAGCAAAGACCTAGAATGAATACAAACACAGGAAGAGCTTATATACCAACAAAAACTAAAAATTATGAATATCTAGTAAGGCAATTATTTGTATATAAATATCCACAATTTGTTCCTATAGAGGGTAGAGTTAAAATGACTATTACTGCTTACTATGAGTTACCAAAAAAGAAAAGTAAAGTACAAGAAGCGGAAATGTTGGCCAATATAATAAGCCCAACTAAAAAACCAGATTGGGATAATATAGGGAAAATTATAAGTGATGCCTTAAACAAATTTGCATTTAAAGATGATGCACAAATAACAGAAGCTACAATAATAAAAAAATATGCTAGAACTCCAAAAGTTCTAGTGAAAATCGAAGAGTATTAGGAGGATATAATTTTTAAAATAGTAAATTGGTTAATTATTAACAAAAATGGGATTAAGGCTGTTAGAAAAACAAAACCAGATTTAGCATTTAATGAAATTGCTTGTAAACTGCAATTAGATATACCGAAAGAGTTATTTGAAAGACCTCAAATAGAAGCTAATCTAAAAATTGAAAATATACCAAATACTGCTTATAATCCAGACATAATAATAAATACAAAGGAACTGATAGAACAACAAACAGGAGCAAAAATAGAATTTAAAGTATTAAGAAGCGAAGGAGGAGAAAATCTTGGAAGTAAAAATGACAATGGAAGAATATAAGCAGCTAGAAGATGCAAAAAACAATTATGAATCATTAAAAAGAGAAATTAGAGGTTGCACAGAATTTTATGAAGAAGAGGGACAAAGTCCAGATAATTATATAGATTTAGTAGCAGAAATAGATTTAAAAAAATTAGAAGAAGTTTTACTACGAGATATAGATTTTGCAGAGGATGGAGATATAAATAAAATTAAATTTAAAAATATAAAGGGGGAAAAATAATGCATGAAATGAGATATCAACCTACAAGAACGGTAGAAATATTAGAAACAGGATATTATATGGGGCTACTATATTATATCTTAAGTTTAGGAACACATCCAACAGCATATATTAGGGTTCCAAAAGATAATAAATTTTATGGCAAAGAAATAGAGCAAATAGAGATAAATGTGCATGGAGGAATTACATATTCAGAAGAGGGATTATATATAAAAAATGGACAAGTTATTGATGGATGGTTTATAGGATGGGATTATGGACACTATGGAGATTATTTAGGATTTGAGGAAAAATATCCACAGCCTTGTAGAACAGGTGGAAAAAAATGGACTACAGCTGAAATAAAAAGAGAAGTATGTAATGCTTGCTATCAGGTACATAAATATCAAAAGGATAAAGCAACTATATTGACAGATATAGTAATGAAATTATTTGGATATGAAAATATCAATAAAATAAAAATACCAGAGGATTACAAAAAGCCAAGAGAAATAAAATTACAATCTAAAAGAAATTTTTATAAAAAATATGGAATATTACCAGAGATTATATTGGATAGAAATGGAACACTAGTTGATGGATTTTGCAGTTATTACATAGCAAAAGTATATAATCAAAAATATGTAAAAACGAGGAGGGTAAAATAGATGTTAATAATTGGAGGAAAGAGATATTGTGGAAAAACAACAGAATTAATAAAAATATCATCAGAAAATCAAATACCAATAGTTGTTATAAATCCAATGAGAGGACAAGCAGTAAAACAATTGGCAAAAAGAATGAATTTAAAGATTCCAGAGCCAATTTGCTATGACAATAAACAAAAATTTATTGGTAATAGAAAGAATTTGCTAGTAGATGATGTGGAAGATATTTTACAGGCAATCTTTTTAGGAAATAGAATCGTAGAGATAGCAACAAGTATGCCTTTTAAAGCAATGGACGAAATAAATAGATACGAACCTATGGAACAGAGAGATAAAATATTAGAAAATGAAAAAAGAACTTGTTTACATTGTGGAGGTAACAATGCAAGATATTGTGAAGAATGTTATCAAAAACTCTTAACAATAAATATAGCATTACAATGTGCATTACCAAAGGATATTGCCATTGGATTAGATTTGGGAAGCGGAGAAAGTAAACAAGTAGAAAGTCATATACCACATATAGACTAGAAAGGAAAGTAGAATGAATCAAAATTCAAATGTGTTAGTGAACATAGACACAAAAGAAAAACTTAAAATGCCACATTATAAATCAACTATGGAAATAGGAAACATAAAAATAAATAATATAAAACATTTTAATTGGTTTCAAAAAAGGATGTGGAATTTATGCTTTGGAATAAAAATATTAACTTTAAAAGAAAGTGAGTTGAATAAATATGATAGAAAAATTAGAAGAGATAATAAAAGATAAATCTATAGAAGAAATAATCAATGGATTATTAAAAAATCAAGACTTAACAGTAGAGCAATGTGTGAAAGCCTTAAAAGAGGTAAAAAAAGAAGCGGAAAAGATAACAAATAAAAATAATCAACTAGAAGAGGAAATTATTGAGAAGGACAAAGGTATAGAATTTCTTAATGGAAGAATAGATGGAATGGAATATGTTATAGAACATCTAAATTTAAATTGGGAGGATAAACAATTATGAGAAAATTTGATGTAGTAGAAAGATTTGTTGAGCAAATGGAAAATAATAAAGAAAAGACAATAGTATTTAATATGCCAGAAAGAAGTACAAAAAATAGTGCAGGATATGATTTTTATAATCCTGTTGCAGTAACATGCAAGTCAAAAGAAATTACAATGATTCCTACAGGAATAAAAGCAGAATTTCCAGAAAATGAAGTATTACTCATATTTAATAGAAGCAGCAATCCTAAAAAGAAGGGATTAATTATACCAAATGGAGTTGGAGTAATAGATGCAGATTATTATAATAATCCAGACAATGAAGGGGAAATTGCTTTTCTATTCTATAACATGTTAGAAGAGGATGTTGTAATAAAAGCAGGAGAGAAACTAGGACAAGGGATATTTGTAAAATTTGCTAAAGTAGATAATGATATAACGAATGGAATGAGGCAGGGCGGATTCGGAAGTACAGGAGAGTAGAGAATATGTCAAATATTTATGATATGTCTGGAAATAAAAAGGTTATATTTACAGAAGAGCCAAAGACTAATCTTACATATAAGCAAATTATGGAAATAATAATAAAATATGCAACAGAAGAGGGATGTCATAAAATATTCTGCTATGGAGGAATAAATATGTGTCCATCAGATATTTTTGGAGTAGAAAACATAGATAAGCAAAAAGAAGAGGATATTTGCAATTATGAAAGTATAGGATGTACAAAATGTTGGACCAATGCTGTTGAAAAAATAAAGAATCTAGGCAATTAAAGAAAGTCAATAATAAATATAAATGATTATAAAATTGGAGGATTATATGACAAAAGAGGAATTAATACAATTATTAAAAGACCACAAAGAAAATGTGGCAAAATTAAAATTAAGAAAAAAAGAAAAAAAGATGTATGAGAAAATATTAAATACTAAACCTAAAATAGAAACAAGTATATCAGCATCAGTAGGTTTAAATTCTTCAATACAAAGTAAAAATCAGATAAGTGATAAAGTAGGAAATGCTGTAGCAAATGCAATTGTTAGAAATGAAGAAATGAAGCAAGAAGCAAAAACTAAAATTGCTGAATTAGAGCCCATAATACAAGAATTAGAAGATAAAGTTGAAGAAGCGGAAATAAGATTAAATAGTCTATACTATAAAGAATTAGAAATACTTAAAGCATATTATGTGGAAAACAGAACTGCTGAAGATATTAGTCAAAATTTATATTTTAAATTATTTAGTAGAACATGTTCACCGAGATATATAAGAGACATAATTAAAGAAAGTACAGAAAAAATATTAAAATTGTAAAAAAAGTTCACTATATACTACCTATTTTTATTAAATTTATTATAGTATACTAATATTGTTGAAAGAGTCGGTGTTAATTGCCAACTCTTTTTCTAATTCTAGGATTAAAATAAAAAAATAAAGGCCCTAAAATAAGAGTAACCTAGATGCTCTTATTTTTTTATAAAACAAAAGAGGTGTAATAATATGACAAATGCACAATTATTTGAAAAACACAAAAAAGAAAGATGTTCTATATGTAAGATAAATAAGGATTGTGAGATTCATATAACTAAAGATGGTAAAACGAGGTGCACTTATGATGAAATGTTTAGAAACGAATCAAGTATGTTCAGAACAAGATAAAAAATGTAAAAATTGTAAATTGGATGACTGTAGAAAATCATTAGAGATATTAGAAGAATACGAATATAAAGAGGAAAAAAGAAAAATACAGAAAATAGTAAAACAACTACCATTGAAGTGTCAGTCATGTAATATGATAAGAATTACAAATATACAAAAGGAAAGAGTATATTGTCCATATATGATTAATAATATGTGTATTTTAAAATAGAAAAGAGTTAATATGAATAATTTTAATAAAAAGAAAAGAAGAAAGAGAAGGAAATATTATAATTGGCCAGAAGAAATAGCAAAAGGAAATACTGATAAATTTTATAATTCAACAGATTTTGAGATATGGAGAGAAAAAGTATTAGAACGAGATAAAGGAGAATGTCAATTCTTTGCAGGAAAATGGGATGATGGAATACATAAACCATATACGATTAAGCCTGAAGCAGCTAATACTGCACATCATATAATACCAATAAAAGAAAGACCTGATTTGTGTTTGAATGTAGATAATGGAGTGGCATTAAGTTTTGAAGCTCATGAAATAATAGAAGAAAGAAATAGGTTTAGATATAAAAGAAATAAGAAGCTTATAACAAAGGAGAGATGGTAAAACATGAAACTAGAACATCTAATTCAAGGATATAGATTTAATAGAATAAATGCAAAGATACAACAAGAAATACAACAAGAAGATAAAGCTGCAGTAATAAACATAAATGAAGATATTAATGCTAGCTGTTTAATAGATGATGAAGGAATAGTAACAGCTATGAATTTATTTAGTAATTGTGTTGTACAAAATAATAAAACTATGAAAAAACAATTAGAACATACAACACAAACAATCAATGTTATACAGAAAACAATTGAGTTATTAGGTAATACTAAACAAGAAGAGGCTAATAAGATTATGAATATGTTGGGTATGTTTAGTGGAAAGCTAGAGGCTAAAGCAGTTAGATTTACAAACCATGTATATAAAATAGATGTTGCAAATGGATTATTAATATTCTCAATTATAGAAGATAGTGACATAGATTATTAAGAAGCGGAAATAATTTTAGAACAAAGACCCCCCATTAATTCTAAAAAAGCAATTCAGCTTAAGGAGAGCGGGGGTGTGGTCTTAACTGTTCAAAAATTTTTATAATATTCGCACATGAAAGGGGGTATGGACATGGGAAGAGGAAAAAAGCAGGAAAATGAAGAGGTTGAAAGCGATAAAATAATAGCGATTAGGAATGACTTGAAAAATCAGCTTTTGGAACAAAATAGATTTGGAAAACACTTTGAAGATATGGTGGAAGATTACATTTATTTGGTTAAATTAAAGGAAAAATTACAAGAAGATATTGATAAAAAAGGAATTAGGTATAAAGTACAAACAGGAAATGGATTTAAACAAAATAAACCCAATGAGAGTGTTGTTAATATACTAAAAGTAAATAACCAAATGCTAAAAATATTACAAGATTTGGATTTAAAGACACCAGAGTTACCAGACCCACCTAAAGATGAAGAAAGTGATGCAGATGGTTTGTTGTAGAGAAATTAATGCATACATTAAGTATTATGAAGAATGTCCGAATGTTTTTAATAATAAAAGAAAATTATTAATGGAAAATATCGTTAAACCTACTATAGCTAGGAACGATATTTTTTTTGATGAGGAAACATATTACAATTGTATAAAATATTGTGAAAAATGGTATTACAAGTTGTTTTTATATGAAAAATTTATTTATGCATTTGTATTTATGTATAAAAATGATATTCCAATTTTTAGAACATTTGTAATAATTGAAGGAAGAGGAAATGGAAAAGATGGCTTTATAATGCCTCTTTTAAACTTTTTGCAAACGGAATATTATGGAGTAAAAAACTATAATATTGACATTGTTGCAACTTCAGAGGAACAATCACAAAACTCATATAATGTTGTTTACAATACATTGGATAGTAATAAATTAAGATTTAAAAATTTCTTTTATTATAACAAAGAGGAATGTATTAATAAAAAGACCAAGTCTATTATGAGATATAATACAGCAAATGCAAAAACAAAAGATGGAAAGCAGGATGGAGCTATACTCTATAATGAATATCATGCATATGAAGATTATGAACAAATAAAAGTATTTCAAAGTGGACTAGGAAAAATTAAACATGGTCGTATTTTTATTATTAGCACTAATGGATATGTTAGAGGTGGACCTTTAGATGAATTATTGGATGTATGTAATGGTGTATTAAATGGGGAAAGTAATGAATTAAGATATTTTCCATTTATATGTGAAATAGATAATGAAGAAGAAGCAGATACCCCTGAAATGTGGAATAAAGCGAATCCAAGTTTAGAATATATGCCTGAATTAAAGGATGCAATAATGATGGATTATCTAGAAATGCAAAAGTTTCCATCTAAAAGGCCAGAATTCATGACTAAAAGAATGAATTTCCCACAAAGAAATGAAGAAGAAACAATCACATCATGGGAAAAGATTTTAAAATCTTCATATAGTGATATAAAAAGAAAAATAGTAAGAGATACTCCTGATTTAAAAGGAAAATCAGCAATAGTTGGAATAGATTTTGCATCTCTTAACGATTTTGCATGTGCAGGTTTCCTGTTTAAGGTTAAAGAGGAATACATATGGAGGTCAAAAACATGGATATGTGCCAAAAGCAAATTTTTTAAAGATATTAAGTTTCCATTTGACAACAAAGGACAACAAGGGTTTGAAGATTTTGAAGTGGTTCATACAGAAACAATAGATGGAAGAGAAATAGTATCATGGATTATTTCAGAAATGTCAAAATATAATGTCAAAAAAATAGTTTTAGATACTTATAGATACCAATTATTGAAGCAAATATTCATAGAAAAAGGGATAACAGTAGAATCTAAAGAAACACCATATGGATTAGTTAGAATGATTCGATATCCTGCATCAATTGCAGCAATAGTTGCTCCTAGAATTGAAGCAGCATTTGCTGAAGAAAAAGTTAATATTGGTGATAGTGCAATGATGAGATGGTCTATAAATAATACATGTGTAAAAAATAAGAAAGATGGAAACAAATCGTATGAAAAAATAGAACCAAAATTACGAAAAAATGATGCTTTTATGGCATTTGTTGCAGCTATGAGTGTTCAAGAACTATTAGAAGAACAAATAATTTATGTATAGGAGAAAAGTATGGGAATATTTGAAAAGAAAACATTAGATGAATGGGTAGATGTTATAAAAAAAGCATTTACTGAAGAAAATTATATAACAGCAATTTGTGAAGCTCATGCAATAGATATAATATCAAGAATGATTGCCTCAACAGAATTACAGGTTCATAGATATAATAAAGAAACCAAAAAGATAGAAGAGAAAAAAGACAAAGTTTACTATAGACTAAATGTAAAACCAAATGTTAACGAGAATGGAACTAATTTAAAGAATAAATTGGTAATACAGTTGCTTACAAAAGGAAAAGCATTAATAGTATTTGAAAAAAAGAGAAATTTACCTGTACATTATATGTTTTTAGCAAAAACATATGAATGTAGTAATCATGTGGTTGATGGAAAGATATTCAAAAATGTTGTAATTGAAGATGAAGAGGGAAACACACATGAATTTAAAAGAGAATTTAAATTAGACAAGGGAGAGTGCTTATACTTTACATATAATAATAAAAAAGTGACTACTTCTATGGAAAGTTTTAAAAAAACAGCATCTAAAATCTTAAACATAACAGACAAATCATATAAAGCTTCAAATGTAAATAAATGGAGATTAAAAAATCCAGGTGGACAACCTACGATGATTGATGCTGAAACAAATAAAGAAATTTCTTATAAAGATTATAAGGAAAAAATAACAGAAGGGTTACTGGATGAAGATGAAAGTATAATATTACTTTCTGCTGCATTTGATTTATATTTATTAAATAAGGATAAATCAAAAGATTTATCGGACCATGAAAAACAAGTAAAAGAAATTGGCGATAAAACAGCTATGATGTATGATATTCCACTAGATGTGTACTATGGAAATAAAACTGAAAAATCTAATGGAAATAGTGATTTAATAACCTTTGCTTGCAATCCTATTATGAAGTCTATAGAAAACACTTTAGATGGGGGACTTATAGATGAAGAAGATTTTATAAAAGGAGAGCAAATAAGATTTAATAGATTTTGTATGCAACATTTGGATATAACTTCTTTAGGTACAAGTCTAGACAAATTGACATCAATAGGATTTAGTTTCAATCAAATATGTAGAATGTTAAATTTACCAGAAATTGATGAGGATTGGGCTAATGAACATCATGTCACCAAAAATTATGCAGATGTGAAGGGAGGTGCAAAGGAAGATGGAGAATAATAAGTATCTCAATTTTAGAAAACTAAATGAGCAAGAAACAGAATTATACATATATGGAGACATTAGAAAAAAAGATTGGATAGATGACTGGTTTGGAACTGGAAAAGATGTGACTGAAGCCTTTTCATTAAAAGATGCCTTGGCAAAAATCGATACACCAATATTAACTGTTAGAATCAATTCATATGGAGGAAGTGTATCAGAAGGTTTAGCAATTTATAATCTATTACAAGATTATAAAGGCCATTTAAGAACAGTAGTAGATGGATTTGCTTGTAGTGCTGCAAGTGTTATTTTTATGGCAGGAGCAGAAAGAATAGTTCCAGAAAGTGGACTACTTATGATTCATAATGCATGGAGTAGAGCTACAGGAGATAGCAATGCTATGAAAAAAGCAGCAGAAGATTTAGAAAAACAAACACAACCTAGTGTTAATATATATGTTTCTAAAACAGGATTATCAGAAGAAAAAGTAAAAGAAATGATGGACCATGAAACATGGATAACATCAAAAGAAGCATTTGAATTAGGATTTGCTACTAATTTAGAAAAAAATGATAGTGCAAAACAATCATTAGAAAGTGACTATGTATATAATCTAGTTCTTAATGTTAAAGAATTAGAAAAAGAAAAACAATTGTATGAAAAAGAAATAACACAATTGAAAGAACAGGTAAATGAAAACTTACCTGCAAATAAAAATAATATTAATGGAGATGCTTGGGCATCTTTTTTTAATACAAAAAAATAAAGAAGAGAGGTAAAAAATATGAAAATTGAAAATCAAACTGAAAAATTCCAAGAGGAAGCATTAGAGCTTTTAGAAAAAGCTGAAAACAAATCAGAGGCTATAGTTCAAGTAATACAAATGGCCCAAGAAGCAAAATATGAAGAAATAATCAATGAATTAAAGAAAGAAGAAGAAAAAGCAAAAAGTGATGAACAATATGCAAAATCATTAAATTTAAGAATTTTAAATGCTGAAGAAAAAGAATTCTATCAAAAATTAAAAGATGCTAAACAAGCAGTAACATTTAAACAAGATGATATTATTCCTACAACAATTATAGATAGAACATTAGATGAATTACAAAAGGAATCTAAAATTATGGATTTAATTTCTTTTGCACCTGCTAATGTAACTAAATGGATAACAGGTTCATATACAGGAGTTGCATCATGGCATGGATTAACAGATGAGTTAAAAGGTGAATTAGAAGCATCAATTAGTTCATTAAATGTTGAAGATGCGGATTTAGATGCATATCTTGTTATTCCAAAAGCAATATCAGATTTATCATTACCATTTGTAGATAAATTCTTTAATGCTATTCTTAAAGAAGCACTTATGTTAGGAATAGAAGATGGATATTGTAATGGTAATGGTCAAGATGAACCAATAGGAATATATAAAAGCATTGATAAATCAATTGATGGAGTACATCAAGATAAGGATATTAATACAGATTTAACTTCATTTAAGCCAAAAGCTATGGCAAATGCAAAAAAATACTTAACAAAAAATGGAAAAAGAAAATATGACAAAATTTATATTGTATGTCATCCAAATGATGAGGCTGATTATGTAGCACCTGCAATATATAATGATAGAGGAGAACTTGTAGCATCTTATAAAAATCTAGAAGTAGTAACTAGTGTAAAAAATCCTCAAGGAAAAGCTGCACTAGTATTACCAAAGAAATATACAATGGGATTCTCTGGATTTAAAGTAAAAAAATATGACCAAACATTAGCATTAAAAAATGCTGATTTATTAGTTGGAAATGTATATGCAAATGGTCAAGCAGATGATGATTATGTGGCATATGTATTCGATGTTACAAAATTAGAAGAATATGTTCCAACAGTAAAAACAATAGAGGTAGTACCAGGAGTATAAAAACTCTTGGTGCTATTTGAAGAAAGGAGAACACTATGTATATAGTAATTAGTAGCTTTAAAGATTTAACTGATAACGAATTTGAATATGCTGTAGGAGACCCATTCCCAAGGGAAGGTCGAACAATTGATGAAATTTCTAAAGAAAGACTAGAACAACTGACTAGTAAAAACAATAAAAAAGGAAGAATTTTAATAAAGAATATAGCATCAGAGGAAGTAGAAACTGAAAAAACAGAAGAAGTAGAAACTGAAAAAACAGAAGAAGTAGAAGCTGAAAAAACAGAGGAAACAGAAACTGAAAAAACAGAGGAAACAGAAACTGAAAAAACAGAGGAAACAGAAACTGAAAAAACAGAGGAAACAGAAACTGAAAAAACAGAGGAAGTAGAAACTGAAAAAACAGAAGAAGTAGAAGCTGAAAAATCAGGAAAAACAGGAACTGAAGAATCAAAGAAAAATGCAAAAAGTAAAAGCACAAAAAAATAAAAACTAGAAAGAGGTGCAAATAAAATGGATGATGCAAAAATGACAGTATTCTTGAATGAAATGAGAGATGAAAATCATATTTCACCATTTAGAGAAGATAGTGAATTTATACCATATATAAAAGATGGCATATATGATATAAATGAGTATTGTGGAAAGAAAATTAATTATGATATGGATTTGAAGGCGAGGAGATTGCTTAAAAATTATGTTTTATATGCTGATTATAAGAAATTAGCAGAATTTAAAGAAAGGTATATTGCAGATTATGATGAATTACAAAGAAAATATTACATCAATTCCAACATACAATGATGGAAAATTCGACATATACAAGATAGAACAAAAAAATGAACCATATCCAGATGAATATCTTAAAAAAGTCGCAAATAAACCAATGTGGTTTAAAGAATTATCTATATCAGATAAACTGAAATTTGATGCTGAACAACGAGACAAAAAACTAACAATTAAAATAAGAATTCCACAAACAAAACAAATATCTTCAATGAATGTGCTAAAAATAGGAAAAGAATACCATAAAGTTTATAATGCATACCATTTTACTAATAGTGATGGGTTTAAAGAAACAGACCTAACTCTTGAAGAGTATCCAAATGCGAAATTGGAGGAAAAAGAAAATGAATAAAAAAGAACTTTTAGATTTATTAAATAAATTAAAGATTCCAGTAAATGAAGGAATACAAAGTGATAAAAACACAAATATATATCCTAGAATAGTATTTTGGGAATATGGTTGGGACCCGATAGTAGCTAGTAATAACGAATATGATACTAAAGTTATATACCAAATCTCGTTTTTTAGTAAAAAGCCTAGGGATGAGAAACTATTGGAGTTAAAAAAAGAACTTAATAGTAAAAAAATTTATCCATATATTGAACATGAATATGTTCAAAAAGAAAAATATTTTCATTCATTTTTCCCACTAGAGGTGTTAGAAAAAATTGAGTAATATGTATGATGGATTTGAAGAATTAATAGGAGATTTGGAAAGATATATAGCCAAAGTTGAAAAATCAGAGGACATTATAGAAGTTGGTGTAAAAGAATTTGTAAAAGATTTAAAAAAACTAACAAAACCGATGTCACAAATACACAAAGATAATTATACTCATCTTATATATACTTTTTCTTATAGAAAGAAAGGAAAAGAGTTTGAAGTAGGATGGGGAAAATATTATGGCCCAATGGTAGAGAATGGTACAAATAAAATGACAGCAAGAACACATTTGAGGCCATGTTTTGAAAAAAATAAAAATAAATACTACAGTAAAATGTTTGAAGAAATATTTTACTAAAAAGGAGGAATATAAAAATGTCAGATAACAATAAAATTATAACAAAAAAGCCACCATACAAAGAGTCAATTGGTGCACAATATTACAATTTTAATAATCCTGCTGAAGGACAAGACTTTGATGTATCAGCATATGAGGAAAAGACAACTAAAACAGAAACCGTAAAAAGTGTTACTGTTACTGAAAGTAGCGAAACAGTTCCAATTTATTCTAGTGGAAAGGTATATGATACCAAAAATCAATTAGCATATATTGACATAGCTGTTGAGTCAATTGCATCAGATGCTGATGATTTAAATAGAATGAGAGGAGATATAGTAAAAAATAATGGACTAATTCAAACTCAAACATCAGCTAAAAAACCATTTTTTGCTTATGGCAAGGTAGTATTACTATCAGGTGGTCATTTTAGATTTGACTGGTATCCAAAATGTCAATTAATAGAAAATAGCGATGAAACTAAAACAAGAGGAGAAAACTTTGAAGAGCAAAATGACAATCTTACTATAAGAGCATATGCATTTGACACAGATGGTAAATTATTTAAAAATTCAATTGATAGTTCTTCTTCAAAATTCCCAAAAGGAGTAACTGAAGAGATGTTCTTTAGTTCACCTATTATTACTGAAGAAGATTTAACAAAGATAATACCTGAAACTGTTTAAAATAACACATGAAAGTATATTAATAATAAAAATAAAAGCCTTAAAATTGATTCTCAAGAGTCAAATTTTAAGGCTTTTTATAAAAATATCGGAGGTAATTTGTAAAATGGAAATAGTCTTAAAAAATGGAGAAAAAATTAAACTAGATTGGAATCCAATAATCCTTGAATATTTAGAAGAATATGAAGGAGGATTAGAACAATTAAAAAAGGACATAGAAAGTAAAGAGTGTAGATTTCGTACATTTAATTTTATGATTTATTGTTTAATATCAGCCATATATCCAAAAGAATTAGGATATAGAGAAGCAATATCTTTGGTTGATGTAAATGATTATGATAGAATTGTTGTTTTTATAGTGCAAAATGTAAATAATATAAAGTCAATAGAATCAACAAATATAAATAAAGAAAATGTTGTAAATTTACAAGACAAACAGACTAGCAGAAAAAAGCATATGAGATAAATTATTTGCGATATTTTTATAGCAAGGAAGTGAAAAGAACATATGGATGAATTAAAAAGAGTAGGTTTAGTCTTTAAAGATGATGGAAGTGTAGACTTTGTAAAATCTTTAAAATTAATAAATGCTACCTTAAAGGAAAATTATGAGACTTTTAAATTAACACAAGCACAATGGGATAAATCAACAACTACTACACAAAAATTAAAAGATAAATTAGTATATTTGAATGAAGCCTATGACATACAAAAAGATAAAGTGACAACATTAAAAACTCAATTGGATGAGTTAGAAAATGCAGAAAATAAGGATGAAGTTGCAATTCAAAAGAAAAAGGCTGCACTTACACAAGCTGAAACATCATTACAAAGATATAAAAACCAAATAACAGAGACAACTAATAAATTAAAAACAGGTTCTGAAGCTATAAAAGAATATGGAGAAAAAGTCAAAAGTGAGGGAGAAAAAATAGAGAAAGCAGGGAAAAAAATCTCTGCTTTCTCTATTGCTACATTTGCAGCACTTACTGCATCTGCTAAAGGGGCAATAGAATTTGAAGATGCATTTACAGGAGTAGAGAAAACAGTAGATGCTACAGATGAACAACTAGAAGAGCTAAAAGTACAAATTAGGCAAATGGCTAAAGAAATACCTTCAACTACAACAGAGATATCAGCAGTAGCCGAGGCAGCGGGCCAACTTGGTATAAAGACTGAAGATATTATGAGTTTCACAAGAGTAATGATAGACCTTGGAAATTCCACTAATTTAAGTGCAGATGAAGCTGCATCAGCACTTGCTAAATTTGCTAATGTAACAAAAATGAGTGCAAGCAATTATTCTAATCTAGGTTCTGTTATAGTAGCATTAGGAAATAACTTTGCAACAACTGAAGCTGATATTGTTTCTATGGCCACTAGATTAGCAGCAACAGGAGAATTAACAGGATTATCTGAAGCACAAATAATGGGATTAGCAACAGCAATGTCATCAGTTGGAATAGAAGCAGAAGCGGGTGGCTCTGCAATGAGTAAATTACTGAAAAAAATCCAAGTTGCAGTAGAAACTGGCTCTAGTGATTTAAAGGATTTTGCTAAAGTATCAGGAATGACAAGTAAAGAGTTTAAAAAAGCATTTGAGGAAAATGCAGTAAAGGCACTTGCTGCTTTTATATCTGGATTGAATGATACTAAAAGAAATGGTAAATCAGCGATTGCAATATTAAATGATATGGAATTAAAAGAAGTAAGATTGAGTAACACAATTTTATCATTGGCAAATTCAAGTGAGGTCATGAATAATGCAATTGATTTAGCAAATCAAGCATGGGAAGAAAATAATGCACTATCAAATGAAGCAAATAAAAGATATGAAACATTAAAAAGTAAAATTACAGTAGCATTAAATAAAATACAAGATATTGGTGTAACATTAGGAAATAAATTAATGCCAGCAATAGAAAAAATATTAGAAAGAGTCGGAGAATGGGCAAATAAATTTGACCAATTAAATGATGACCAAGTACAAATGATTGTAAATCTGGCATTACTAGTAACAACATTATCACCAGTAATCAGTACAATAGGGAAAATGACCACAGGTGTGGGCCAATTAATTACAGCTTATGGTAATTTTAGAGAGGGATTAGGATTATTGATAACGAAAGCTGAAGCATCAGGAAGTGCTATGACTGGATTACTAAATATTATTCAAGGAATGACAAGCCCAGTAGGACTTGCTTGTATTGCAATAGGTGCAGCAATTACAGGAATAATAGTTGCAGCTAATAATGCAAATAAAGAAGTACAAAAAGATTTTGAATCTATGGGAAATAGTGCTTCAGATTTTATAACAGGAATAGATAATGCCAAATCTCATTTAAGTAGTTTTAATACTACTTTATTTGCAACAGCTGAAGAACAACAAGCTTTAAAACAAAATATGAATGAAATTCAACAAGGAATAACTAATATTTGTAAAACAGCTTCTGATGAAAGAAGAGGATATACCCAAGAAGAAATAACTCAACTAAATGAGTATTTTACTCAATTAAGAGAGCTAAAAAACAGGGAGATACAAATACAAAGTGAAATTGCTACAGCAATAACTCAACAGGCAACTACAAATGCACAAAACTTTCAAGGTTCGCTAGAGGAATACAAAATACAATCCCAAGAATGGATAAAAACAGCAACAGAACAAAAAAATGCAACTGTTGCTTTAATAGAGCAAGGAACAATTGAAGAAGTTGCACTATTAAATCAAAGATATACTACTGAAGAAGAAAGACAAAGCGAAGCATATCAAAAAGAATATGCAACAATAATGGAGCAGAAACAAGCGAAAATAGATGCAGCAACTCAAGAAGTAGCAAAAGTTAGTGAAGTATATGCAAATGGATATTTACAAAGAAGTGAACAGAATGATAGCTTTTATAATACTTTAAAAGAATATATGAAAAAGCAACAAACCTTGGAAGAAGGGCATACCAAAAAGATAGAGCAAATTAAAAATGGAGAATTATGGTATGTTACGAATACATATCAAGCATTACAAAGCGAGAATGAGACATATGCATTTCATCAAAATAATACTTGGAAAGAAATGTATAAAAATATGTCTGATGAACAAGCTAAAGAACTTGGTGTTTGGTTAGCTCAAGTGGCTCAAACAGAATTATATGGTGGAAAAATAAACGATGAGACAAAAGAAATGGTAGATGGCATAATGGAAAGTTATGATAGCATGCCTAAAAAGACAAAAGAAGCAATGAAAAATGCTATGGACCCTATGCTTACTGAAATGCAGAAAAAAGAGCCATCATTATTTAGTAAGGCCACAAATATTGCTGATGGTATACTTTCTAGATTGAGAAAATCATTTGACATTCACTCACCATCAAGAAAAACAAGAAAGATATTTCAACAATTAATGCAAGGTTCTGAATTAGGACTAGAAGATGAGGAAAAGAATTTATATAGTAAGGCACTTGATGTTGCAAAAAATGTAAATGGTGCATTTGAAAATGTAAAAGAGATAGAAATAGGAAGTAAATATCATAATAAAAATAACAATATGGAAAAAGGCGATATTGAATTTATAGACTATGAAAAATTATTTAAAATCTTCTTAAGAGCATTAAACTCTTGTAAGATACAACTAGATAAAGATGGATTTATCAGTTTTATTGATAATAGACTTATGGAGGTAATGTAATGTTTATTTTTAACAATATATCAAGTACAGATATGGAAGTAATAATTGAAGAAGAAGAACATTTTTTAGGAAAAGCAAGCCAAAGATATGTAAGGACTGAAATAGAAGGAAAAAATGGAGCTTTATTTGAGGAACAAGGTTATACAGTAATAGAAAGACCTATGAAAGTACAAATACTAAATTTGGATAAATTAGACAAAATACTAGGATGGTTAAATGGAGTAGGAATATTAGAATATAAAGGAAGAATAACAAAAGCAAGATTTTATAATGAGATAGACCCTGTAAGAACAGCCAATATAAAAATAGCAGATGTAACTTTCATTAGAGACCCTTTTTGGAACAAAAAAAGAGATAATTATGTAACTGTACAGAATATGGTAACAAATGAAGGCAATATTTATAGTGAACCGATAATAAGACTAGAAAAAAATACTTCTGATAAAGTAGATATAACTATCAATGATATTAGATTTGTTTATAATTTTAATAATGAAGAATTTGTGGAGATAGACTGTGAAAACCAAACAGTAGAATACAATAAATTAAATAGAAACAGACAAATTGAGATAGGGTATAAATTTCCAACACTAAAACCAGGTGAAAATACAGTAACAATACATTCTGGTGATGTACTAATAAAAGTGAAAAGAAAGGATAGATGGCTATGATAAAAATCTTCAATGAAAATGATAGAGATTTTAGCACTAATGGTAATGTAGTTATCAAGCCTTTGAAATGTAAAGAAAGAAAAAAGAAATCACTTAATGGTTGGTATATAGAAGTAGAAGTGGATATAAAATATGCAAATTACATATTAGAAGATAAACTATGTGTTGTAAAGACAAAATCTAAAGTAAGACCACAAGCATTTAGAATAGAAAATCCTAAAAAGAATGATAGAACAATTAGTTTTACTGCTAATCATGTAATGTTTGATGCAAAGAGGTATCATCTATTCGATATAAGACCAACAAATCAAAATGGTCAAAATGCTTTATCATATATAAATGAGAGGACTGATGATATCAGTCCTTTTAAGGTGTTTTCAAATGTTGAAAGTATATCAACAGCATATTTTATTAGGAAAAATTTATTAGAAGCATGGGAAATAATAGAGGAAAGATGGGATGGAGTATTTGATGCAGACAATTGGGAGATTAGTTTTTTAAATAAAATAGGAAATGATAATGGAGAGACAATATCATATGGAAAAAACATGCAAGGAATTCAAATATTTGAAGATTGGTCTAATGTATGTACTAAAGTTTGCCCAGTAGGATATGATGGTATTACTTTACCAGAAAAATATCTAGAAAGCGATATTAAGTATAAAATCCCATATACAAAAACAATAGATTTTGAAACAAAAATAGAAGATGAGGAAAAAACAGAAGAGAAACTTGTTGAAGAATTAAGAGAAAATGCAACACAATATTTAGAAAATAATAAATATCCTAAAGTTTCATATGAAGTAACATCTAATATAAATCAAAATATGGAAATAGGTGATACAATTCATGTTAAGCATCCTCTAATAATGCTACAAACAGAAGTATTAGAATATGAACACAATATATTAACTGAAAAAATTGAATTATTGATTTTTGGAAATTATACAAGGGATGTTAAAAGTAAGTTTGACAATATAAAAGAAAATGTAAAAACACTTACAGAACAGTTTACTAAGCAAGGTATTGTAATAAATAAACAAACTAATATAATTAATACATTGAATAAAACAGGATATGTATATATTGATGAAAATGAAATTTTAATATTAGATGCATTACCAAGGGAAAAAGCAAAAAATGTATGGAGATTTGGGCTTGGAGGAATTGGATTTAGTTCAAATGGATATGAAGGACCATTCGAAACTGCAATAACAATGGATGGACAGATTAATGCAAATTTTATAACAACAGGTGTGATGTCTGTAGATAGAATAGAGGGATTGTTTGAGCAAATTTCAATTGTGGTATCAAATAATATAAAAGAAACTAATGATACACTAGGAGAATTGCAAAAAAAACATGATGAGTTAAAAATAAAATTAGATGGATTGACTAATACTTTGACCAATACTGGTGGAGCAAATCTATTAAGAAATAGTGTAGGATATTTTGATGATGACTATTGGACAGGTGATATAGTAACAATTAATTCAACAGAAGTAAAAAATAATTCGATATCAGGAAATGCATTGTATCTTCAAAATGCTAGTATAAGTCAAGAAATACAAGTGAAAAACGGTACATATAATGTTAGTTTTATATATAAAAAAGTAAAAAGTGCTGCAACATGTAAGGTGAAAATAAATGGTACTTCATATGGATTAACATCTAATGATATTTATGAATTTGAAAAAAGTGTTGAAATAACAAATCATACTATAAAAATTGAATTTGAAGCTGATACAATTAATTCGTGTTGGATAACTGACTTGTTGGTTGTTTTAGGTAATAAAAAACAAACTTGGACACAAAATCAAAATGAAACAACAAGCGATACAGTAAAAATAGGAAAGGGAATACAAGTAGAAAGTTCTTCAACTAATACTTATACGAGAATAGATTCCGATGGAAATAGAACATATAATAAAACTACTGGAGAGGTAGTATCAGAGCAAACAGATAAGGGAACTCTTACTAAAGAATTAATAGTCCAAGAATTAGCAGATATATGTGGATGTCTTGTAAATGATGTGGATGAACAAGTATGGTTTTCAAAAATATAAAGAAAGGAGTTTTTGCAAATGGCAACATCAGGTTCAGTTGAAACAAATCACATTGCAGCAACCTCGAGAAAATGGTATTGGCAACTTATATGGTCTAGTTCATATAGTGGAAATACTGCTACTGTTAATTGGGAAATATATGCTAGGTGTGAAGGCGGTACAAGTGGTTCAACATGGGTTGCAAATTATGGATTTGGTGGTAATGTAAATGGTAAAAATTTAAGCTTTTCTGGAAGTTTTTACAAAGATGCACGAGTGGCTTCGGGTTCATTTCAAATAGGTGGTGGAAATAGTTTTAGTGCTAGTATAACTGCTCATCCTTATAGTGGAAGCCATACATCGAGTGGTAATTGGTCCTGGACAATGGATAATAAAGTAGTAACTCCGACTGTAACATGTTCAGTTACTAGAGGATTAAATACTATTGGTGCATCTATGTCAGTTACTAATGATGGTAGAGCAAGTATAGTAGACAGATATATAGATTTATTTACTGATAGTGGATGTAGTGATAAAGTTGGAGTGATATCTGGAGCAAGTGGTACTTTTACAGGATTACAACCAAATAAAACATATTATGCAAGAGCAAATGCAAGTAATGGAACATACAGAGGGTATTCATCGGTACAAAAAATATCAACTTATGATATAGCTAAATTAACAGAAACTCCAGATGTATATATAGGAAGTGCTCACACAATAAAATGGACCAATCCAAGTGGTGCAACAATATCATTAAAACTTTGTAAAACTGATGGGACGGCAGTATATAATGTTGGCACAGTAACAGGAACATCAAAATCAATTACAGCAACAGCTACTACAATATATGCATTAATACCGAATAGTAATAGTATAAAGTTAAGATATATATTAACAACTACAGCAAATGGTACAAGTTATACTAATTATAAAGAATGTACATTTAAAGTTACAAATAGTAATCCAACTTTTTCAGAATTTACATATCAAGATACTAATACAACAACTATTGCATTAACTGGAAATAATCAAATAATAGTTAATAACTATTCTAATATAAAAGCCATTATATCAACTGAAAATAAAGCAGTAGCTAAAAATAGTGCAACAATGAAAAGCTATAAATTAGCATGTGGAACAAAAAATATATCAAAAGATTATAATGATTCTGCAAATGTAGAACTTTCTCTTAATAAGGTAGATAGTTCTACAATGACAGTATATGCTACTGATAGTAGGGGGAATTCTACATCAAAATCAAAAACAGCAACATATAAAAATTATTCTGATTTGGCAATAACAAGATTGATAGCTACAAGACAACAAAATGGTGTCGGTTCTGCTGTATTATTGGAGTTTGAAGGTACATATTGGAATAATAGTTTTGGAGCAGTTACAAATGCAATTTCAAAATGTACATATCAATATAAATTAGCATCATCTAATACTTGGATTGCAGGAACAACACAATTAAGTTATTCAGCAAGCGATGGGAAATTTAGTGGTAGTATGCTAATAAATGGAGACTTGGGAACAGATGGCTTCAATATTAGTAATGCATATAATATTAGATTACAAATGGCAGACAAATTAGTTACAAAGGCAGTAGATATAACCTTACCAAGTGGTGCTCCAGGATTGGCAATAGCAAAGAAAGGATTAGCAATAAAACAAAAATATAATAATGATTTGGGTGGTGCATTACAAGTAAACGGAATAATATATGCACTAGATAGTAGTTCTGGAACATTTATAGATATAGTAAAAAAATTAAATGAGCTTGCCTCAAAGTAAGATAGGAGTGAATTAAATTGAAAAGAATTGAAAATTTAACAATTGATGTTAAAAACAACGAATATAATGAAATTAAATTAAAACAAATGGATACTACTAGATTAATAATAAAATTATTAGATGATAGTCAACCAATCTCTTTAGTAGGACATACTGCAAATGTAATATTTACAAAACCAACTGGACAAATAATTATTCAAGATGCAATAATAGACCAAGAACAAAAAGTAATTGTTGATTTATTAGAGGATTGTTTAATGTCATATGGAAAAGCAAAAATGGAGGTGGAATTAAAAAAATCAACAGAAGTATTATCATCTTTTCAAATTATTATACAAATTGAAAAAACTAGTAAAGAAAATATAACACCAGATAATACTCCAAATTATGTAGAAAGTATGGAAAAAGCTGTTAAGCAGTTACAAGAGCAAGGTAAAGAAATGCTAAATGAATACAGAAATTTAATAGCAACAGTAGAAACAGTTCTAGCTAATGTAACTGCTAGAGGCCATATATATGGAATTAAAAGAAAAATAACTGATTTGAATGGTAATATAAACACATCACCATCTTGGACAAAAATATATGATAATGAAGGGTTAGTAGCTCAAGCTCATATTGGAAATAGTACATCTGTAAGAAATGATTATGATAATATTTATCCATGGAATAGCATTATTACAATAAATTATGATACAGAAAATAACAATGTAAATGCATATTATGGGGATGACAATTTTGCTTTTGATGGTAGCAATGGAGAGGTATTCACAAGATATCCTAAAATGTGGATAAAAAGACTATTTCCAGTACAAGAAGAAGATGGATACTATGAATATAGAATGATTGCAGATTTCGAAGTTCAAGATTTTATCGAAGTGGAATCTTGGATGGAAGGAAGATATGAGATGTATGTAGATGCAGATAATATCGGACATTCTAGAAGCGGAGTATATCCAAAGTATAATGCGAATATAAAACAATTTGAACAATATGCTAAAAATCTTGGAGATACATATTGCCTAGAGGATTGGCACAGATTTGTTATGGATACTCTTTATTTAGTAGAATATGCAAATAATAACTCGCAGACAATGTTAGGAAGAGGAGTAACAGAGTGGTCAGAAAAGAAGGCACTAGTAGCTGAAAATAATGTAAATAGAATCATTGTAGATAATGCAAATGTTTTTCCTGTTGGTAGAAGTATATCTATAGGAACATCTGCTGCATGGAATTCAGGAGTAGCAAAAGATAGAACAGTAACATCTATAGAAACATATTCAAATAATGGTGTAAATGGCTATGCAGTATATTTTGATGGAGAAGCAGTAAATATTGCACTAGAAAATCATATCTGGGGGTCAGCTCAAAAAACAGGAGATTGTGATTCACTAGGTATGAAATCTGGATGTCTAATTAATGATGGTAGACATTCCGTAATTTATAGAGGTAAAGAACAACCATTAGGAAATATGTACAAGTTTTTAAGTGGTATAAATATTAAAGATTACCAAACATATATATGCTATGAGCCATCACAATATGCTCCAGATACATTTAATGAACATTATCATAAATTAGGATATGTTAATCCAAATGAAACTGAAGGATATACAAAAATTATGGGATTCGATAAAGACAATCCATTGATTGCATTACCTACGGAATTAGGAGCAGGAAGTACAACAGGATATTGTGACTATTGTTATAGTAAAAATGCAGGCAATAGGGTTGCCCGTGTTGGCGGTAACTTCTTCAATGGTGGCTCTGCAGGTTTGTTCTATTGGTACTTCAACTACTCTTCTTCGAGTAGCTATTGGTACATCGGGGCTCGCCTTCTTAAATACCAGTAAAGCAGGTGTTTGAGGGCGGCCAGCCCTCAAGAGAAAAATGGAAGTCAGTTAAATGGAAACTAGTTAAAATAAAAATTTAAAAGTAGTATAATCTCTAAACAAAGGGATTTGATGTGTCTCGAGTCAGGGTTTTACTACTTTTTTGAGGGTTGCCCATGTTGGCGGTAACTTCAACAATGGTGGCAATGCAGGTTTGTTCTATTGGAACTTCAACAACTCTTCTTCGAATAGCAATTGGAACATCGGGGCTCGCCTTCTTATTTTACATTGCACATCATCTTCCTTGCCCCTTGGCAAAAATTAGTCGCTCTGGACTGGTCTAGTAGCTCCTTTTGAGCGAAAAATCGGTAGACAAAATAAGAAAAGGAAGAAAATGAAAAGAGTAGGAAATTTATATTGTAAAATTATTGATAAAAATAATATAAAAAAAGCAATATTAAAGGCATCACAAAGAAAAAGGAAAAGAAAAAATGTAAGGTATACATTGCAAAATATAGATGTTGCAACAAATAAAATACATGAAATGTTACAAAAATGTGAATTTATTCCAAGTCCATATGAAAAAGTAAAAATAATGGATGGAGTAAGAAAAAAAGAGAGAATAATATATAAGCCTGCATTTTATCCAGACCAAATTATTCATTGGGCATTGATGCTACAATTAGAAGATATATTGATGAAGGGAATGTATTATTATAATTGTGCATCAATAAAAGGAAGAGGATTACTACATGCGACAAAATATATTGAAAAAATACTTGTGAGAGATAGGAAAAATACTAAATATTGCTTAAAATTAGATGTTAAGAAATTTTATCCATCAATAGATAGAGAAATTCTAAAAAGAAAATTTAGAAGAAAGATAAAAGAAAGAGAAACACTAGAACTTATAGATAAAATTATAGATAGTTCTGAAGAAGGACTTCCAATAGGTAATTTTACATCTCAATGGTTTGCAAATTTTTATTTACAGGATTTAGACCATTATATTAAGGAACAATTAAAAGCACCTTATTATATTCGTTATATGGATGATATGATAATTTTTCATAGAAATAAAAAGGAATTACACAAAATCAAAGATAAAATAGAAGAATATTTAAATAAGGAACATTTAAAATTAAAAGAGAACTGGCAGTTATTTAAATCTAATTCTAGGCCAATTGATTTCCTTCGGATATAGATTCTACAAAGGATATACAACTTTGCGAAGAAGTAATTTTTTAAGGATTAGAAGAAGAATTAAAAAAATTTATAAGAAAGAAAAATTAAATTCAAAAGATGCTCATGCTATATTAAGCTATACAGGGTGGATGAAACATAGTGATAGTTTTAAAATTAGAAAGGAATACATAGAAAAGTATGTGAACTTAAGAAAATGTAAGGAGGTAATTAAAAATAATGAAGTCAGAAAGCAATTTAGAACCAAAAAAATTTGAAATTGAAAATATACATGGAGACAGATGTGATATTGTATTAAATACTAATATAGAAAAAGTTACTGAAGAGGAAAATACAAGATACATATTTGATTCATATAGGATGAATATTTGCTATAATGAAGGCATGGAAAACAAAATAGAAAACAATTTTGATGAATTAATAAAGTCTGCTGCAAAGAAAGAGTATGATGAATTAGCAGCTGAAATAAGAAAAGAGCGAAATCGTTTACTTTTAGAGACGGATGCAGATATGTGTATTGATAGATTAGGTATAGAGATACCAGAAGAAGAAATTACAATAACAACTGTTATAAAAATAGCAGTTGCTTTTTTTAAGAAAATTTTTAGTATATTAAAAAATGAAAAAGCAAAATATAGGCAAGAACTACGAGATATTACAAAACAAGAAGGATTTCCATATAATGTGAAGTTTCCTATTAATCCATCTGATAACAAGGAGGATTAATAGAAGTGCAAATATTAGAATTTATAAAAAATTATTGGGTGCTAATAACTTTTTTGGTAGGAGTTATTAGCACTTTTTTGACATTTATATTTTATATGATTCAAGCTATAAAATGCTCATTAAGAAATGATATTTTAGATATTTATGATAGAGCAGTAGCTAGAGGCAATAAAATAACACATTATGAACTAGAAGCACTTACTCATAGTGTAGATGTATATTTCAAATTAAAAGGAAATTCATTTGTAAAAGCTCTTATGGAAAAAGTGAAGAATTTTGAAATTATAGATTAAGAAAGGAGGGAGAATGATGACAGTACAAGTATTAGTTTATATTGTCACAACATTATTTACATACATATTAGGTAAAGTATCTAAACATTTTTGTTGGAACGAAACATTACCAATTCCAGTACAAAATATAATAATTGGAATCATTGCTGCAGCAATAGGATGCTTAATACATATTGAAGGATTAGACATAAACGGAGTAATTACATCAGTCATTACTGCATTAGGTGGAATTGGAACAGCAACAGTATGGTATGATGCTAAAAATCAATAATTAGATACAAGAAAATATTTCTTGCAAATTTAAGATACTGGAAGAAAAACAAAAAATCTTCCAGTATTAATTTTTTATAAAGAGGTAAGTATGAATGGATATTAAAGATTTTAAATTTACAGATGAAACAGGATATATATTAATTAGTGAAATTATAAAAGCACATTGTGCAGAACATAGCGACAATATAGAAGTAATGCAAAGATGCGAGCAAGCATTACAAATTTTAAATATAATGAAGGAGGATTAATCAATGGAAGAAGAAACAGTAGAGTATAATCAAGAACTTGCAGATTTAAATATGAAAGAGAATACTTTTCCAGAAGTTGATGAAAAAGAAGAGGGAATTGGAGAAGTAAAAGAAACAGATGAATTTTATCAGGGAGGTGTATAATAATGTTAGTAACAAAAGTGTTAATGCCAAAGAGTAAATATGGCAAAAAATGTCCATATTCTATGAAACCAGAAGGAATATCAATTCATAATACAGCCAATGATGCTTCAGCAATGAGTGAAATATCATATATGATAAATAATAATAACCAAGTTTCTTTTCACGAAGCAATAGATGATTATAGAACAGTACAAGGAATCGAACATAATAGAAATGCTTGGCACTCTGGAGATGGACATGGGTTTGGTAACATGAAAACAATAGGAATTGAAATATGTTATTCAAAATCTGGAGGAGAAAGATTTGAAAAAGCAGAAATAAATGCAGCAGAAAGAATTGCATATCTGATGAAGCAATATGGATGGAATTTAGACAACATAACAGATACAAGGCACACAATAGGAACACATCAAAATAGAAGTGGTAAATATTGTCCACATAGAACTCTAGATATGGGATTAGACAGATTTTATAATATGATTAGGGAAGAATATAGAGAGCTAACAGGAGAACAAGTAACAGGGAAACCTACTATTATAGTAAATGAATCTAATAATACTACTGGAAGAAATATAGGAGATGTAGTATCAATAAATGGTGTTCATACTTCTTCATCATCTACTAAAAAATTAAATCCAGCAGTAAAAAGTGGAATGATTACTCGTATTATTCCTGGAGCAAGAAATCCATACTTGCTAAACAATGGTAATATTGGTTGGGTAAATGATAGTTGTATTGTTTCTTCAGCAAATTCACAAGTTCAAAATAACAATACAAGTGCAATTCCTACAATCTCAAAAGGAAGTACAGTAATTTTATCAACTAATGCTACTAATTATGCAACGGGACAAAAAATACCTTCTTGTTATAAAAATAGAAAATATACTATTATGGAAGTTGGAAATGGAAAAGTATTATTGAAAGAATTGTATTCATGGGTATACACAAAAGATTTAATTGGTTATGAATCAACAAGCAATACAACAAATAACACAGTTAATAATTCAGGTTTTGTGTTAGGATTATATATTGTTAATACTTCTTCTGGACTTAATGTTCGTACAGGGCCAGGAACTAATTACACAATAAAAAAAGCATATACAAATGGAACAAGATTCGATACATATGAAATAAAAGGAGATTGGGCAAGAACTCCTTCAGGTTGGGTAAATTTAAAATATTGTAAATTAGTTCGTAAATATTAAAAGTAGGAGGAATGAAATCCTCCTACTGGATGTTTTTAATTTTTTGTTGTATATTGTGTAATATATTAAATGCTTCTATACATGTAGTATTATTTAAATCGATATCCAATATTTTCTTTACAATTTCATTTGTTGCAACTAGTTTTACATACTCATCATTATTCTGTGTTTTTACATTATCATCTACAATTTGAAATTCTATAGAGTTATCCTTTAATAATTGGGCATATTTATCTATTTTAGATATAGGAAAACCAACTTTATATAAAGTATCACTTAATTGTGTTATTTTCAATCCTAGGGCTTTTGAGAGTATATCTGCATCAGAATTAAATATATTATAAAATATTCCAACTTTGAATAAATATATTTTGTTTTTATCTTTTGATTTTAGTTCATTATACCTTTTTAAGAGCTTACTCATCATTCTTCTTCCTTTCTATAATTTCTCCAACTTCGCAATTAAAAATATCACAAAGTTTATCTATTGTATCAAAACGAATAGAAGTAGTTTTGTTATCCATCATATTAGAAAGTGAACGATAACTGCCTTCCATGTGTTTTATGAACCAATACTTTGTTTTCTTTTGTTCGTTTAATAATTCTTTAATTCTTAATTGTACCATCTTGACACCTCCTGTTCTAATTGTACAGGAAAGCTAGAGTTATTTTAACTTGTTTTGCTTTAAGCTTGTTTGCTTTAAGCTGTTTTAAGGCAAGTTAAAAATTGGAAAATAAAATGGTAAAATGTAGGAAAATAGTATGGAGGTATTACATGGAAGAAAAAGAACACAGCTATGTAATCGTACTAAAAAAAGAAGAATTAAAAGAAATATTAAAACAAAGTAATGAGAGAAATAGAATCATAAAAAAAGAAAATCTAAAATAGAGTATATCACTTGATATATTCTATTTTATTATGATAAAATGCATTAAAATTGCATTAAAAAATATATAGAAGTATTGGAAACATTAATTATTTAAGTGATTTTTATATCTTGTTTCCGACTACCCGCAGTTTACCTTTTGGAACATATTGAAAGTCAGTATTTTACTGGCCTTTTTTTATGACCAAAAATTTTTTTAATGCAATTTACTTTTTTAATGCAATTATTTTTTACATTTTAATGCAATTTTAATGCGATTTTACAAGGAAGTAATGAAAAATAATAAGAAATAATGAAAAATAAAAAAATTAGGAAAGTAAAAAAGACTTGAAATCAAGCCATTTTAAGAAATAATAAGAAATAATAAAATTTAATAAAACATAATAAAAATAAAATTTATGGAGCGGGTAGTCGGAAACAACTATCTGCATAAATAATCCGATGTATTGATATTACTATAATACATCGGATTATAATTTTTGTGAAATTATATTTTAATGCAATTTTAATGCATTTTATGCACACAATTTCATTTTTAG
>JAAWDR010000039.1 GCA_022793875.1 Clostridia bacterium | reverse complement strand
TGGGACACCCCTTAAGTTATGATATACTCATAACTTAAGGGGTGTCCCATCTTCCCGTTTTTGGGGGATTTAAGGAACGTCCCTATCTCCCGTGCTTAAACTAATTTATAAAATATTTTTTTACCTTTTTTCAAAATAGCATAACCATCAGAAAAGTCTTTATCAGACAAACAGTAATTTATATCAGTAACTTTTTCATCATTTAAAGAAATACCACCTTGAGTAATTAAAGTTCTAGCTTGGCCTTTTGAAGGAGCAATACCTGTTAAAATAATAGCATCCACAACTGAAATATTTTTGTTACCATTTAAATCAACAGTAGGCATATTATCTAAATTACCCTTTCCAGAGAATAATGCTTCAGCAGCACTTTCAGCTTTAAGAGCCTCTTCTTCGCCATGAACCAATTTAGTAATTTCAAAAGCAGCAACTTTTTTTGCTTCATTAATAAGTTCATCTTTTAAAGAAGATAATTCTTTGATTTTTTCTATAGGTAGAAATGTTAATAATTTTAAAACATTTTCAACACTATCATCTTCAATATTTCTCCAATATTGATAAAATTCATAAGGAGATGTTTTTTCAGGGGCTAGCCATAAAGCACCTTTTTCAGTTTTACCCATTTTTTTACCTTCTTTAGTTGTAAGAAGTTTAAATGTTAAACCATAAGAATCATCTTTTCCAATTTTTCTTATTAAGTCAACTCCACCAATAATATTAGACCATTGGTCGTTTCCACCCATTTCTAATTTACATCCATAAGTTTCATATAAATATAAAAAGTCATAAGATTGCATAAGCATATAACTCATTTCGAAAAATGTTAAACCTGTTTCCATTCTTTGTTTATAACATTCAGCAGCAAGCATTTTATTAACAGAAAATAAGCTTCCAATTTCCCTCATAAAATCAATAAATTTTAAGTCTAAAAGCCAATCAGCATTATTAACTATAATTGCTGCATTTTCACCTTCAAAACTTACAAACTTTTCAATTTGCTTTTTTATACATTTAACATTATTATCTATTGTTTCTCTAGTCATCATTTTTCTCATATCTGTTTTTCCAGAAGGGTCACCAATTGTTGCTGTACCACCACCAACTAATATGATAGGCTTATGACCACATTTTTGCATATGACTTGCAACCATTAAAGAAACAAAGTGACCAACATGAAGACTGTCAGCAGTAGGGTCTATTCCAATATAAAAAGGAACACATTCTTTACTAAATAGTTCTTTTATTTCTTTTGGATGTGTCATTTGCTCAACATATCCTCTTTCTTCTAAAATATCAAATACATTTGTCATTTATATTACATCCTTTCTGATTAAAGATATAAAGTATTGAAATTGTTAATATATAAATATTTTTTGTTAAAAACATATCTGAGGTCTACCATAGGGGCTTTAACTACAAAATATTTATATATTAACAATTTATAACCTTAATATTTATAATTTTATATTTTTAATAGGTAAGCTATTACCTGTATAATCTAAAAATCTGTTTATATTTTTTACACTTATTCCTGTTTCAGTAGACATTATGTCTAAATTATTGTTTATACCATTTTCTGCTATATAAGTTTTAAAAGTTTCAAATTCTAAAGTGTCCTTAGTTTGACATTTTGGACATACATCATTGCTTGATATAAAAAAGTTTCCACATCTACTACATTTATTAAATTCCATTTTCAATTCCTCCTAATTTTTCTTTTGACTTTTTCTTTATTTTTTGATATTTTATCACATTTTGTATGAAATAGGAAGAGAAAAAGGAAAAAAAGTAAATTTACTTGAAGTTTGTATATAAATAGTGTATAGTATAAAAATATTACAATAAATGATTACAAATATAACAAAAATGGATATAATATATTAAAACAAGATTTAGCATCTAAAAATTTCGAAGAAATTTTTAGATGACAATGAGCGAACAAAGTGAGCGAAAGGAGAAGTTATGACAAGAACAAAATTAAAAGACAGGATATTACCAACATACACAAAAGGAGAAGAAATCTTTAATATGACATCACACATAGTAGGAGGAGCATTTGGAGTAGTAGCATTAGTTCTATGCATTGTATTTTCAGGAATACATAGAAATGCTTATGCAGTTGTAAGCTCAGTGATATATGGAGTTTCAATGATTGTTTTATACACTATGTCAAGTATATATCATGGATTAAGACCACAAGGAAAAGCAAAAAAAGTATTTCAAATACTAGATCATTGCTCAATATTTTTACTAATAGCAGGTTCATATACACCATTTTGTTTAGTAACATTTAGAGAATATAGTTCAATATTAGGATGGAGTATTTTTGGAATTATATGGGCTATGGCAGCATTAGGCATAACATTAAATTCAATAGATATAAAAAAGTATAAAGTATTTTCAATGATATGCTATTTAGGAATGGGATGGTGTATAATTTTTACAGCAAACTTATTACCTAAATTATTAGGAATAACAGGTCTAACTTTATTAGTATTAGGTGGAATAGCGTATACTATTGGTGCTATATTATATGGATTAGGAAAAAAGAAAAAATATATACATTCAATATTTCATTTATTTATACTATTAGGAAGCATATTACAATTTTTTTGTATATTACTATATGTTATATAATTAAGAACAAATCAGAAACTAATAAATTTATTTATAGAATATATGTATAAAAATATCTGTTATTAATAAAATAACATTAATAGGAGGTATTTTTATTTATGGTTAAAATGATTGAATTACCATATCCACTAGATGCTTTAGAACCATACTATTCTAAAGAAACATTAGATTTACATTATAATATATTGTATAAAGGATATGTAGACAATACAAATAAAACACAGGAAAAATTAAAGTTAGCAAGAAAAAATGATGATTTTGAAAACATAAAATGTTTAGAAAGAGATTTGAGTTTTTATGGCTCAGGAGCAATACTACACAAGCTATTTTTTGAAAATATGGGACCTGCTATTCCAACAAGTCCAGATACAAAATTAATGGAACAAATTATTAAAGATTTTGAAAGTTATGATAAATTTAAAAAACAATTTACAGAAGCATCAAAAGCAGTTGAGGCATCTCGGATGGTGTTTGCTAGTATATGTTCCAGAATTTAAAAAATTAGAAATCTTACAATGTGAAAAACATCAAGATCTAACATTATGGGGGTGTAAACCACTGTTAGTATTAGACATGTGGGAACATTCATATTACTTACAATATAAAACTAAAAGACCTGATTATATAAACGCTTTTTGGAATATTGTTAATTGGAACATAATAAATAAAAGATATAACTTATTATAAAATTTTATATAAAAAACAAAAAACTGTGCAACTATAATACTCACAGTTTTTTAATTTTTTAAAAAATTTATTATTTCATCATCAGGAATATTTAATACCTGTACAAGTTTTTTGAAGGTTGTAATTCGTGTTTTTTCTTCATTTTGTTCGATTCTTTGAATTTGTCTCCAACTTATATTAATTTCTTCTGCTAACTCTTCTTGCGAAAGCTTCTTTAATTGTCTATATTTACGAATCATAGTAAAACCTACCTTTTTAACAATTTTGTTTTTGTGAAACAATTATAGTATATTAAAAGTGAAAAAAGAATGATATTTTTGTCATAGAATGTTGACATCAAATTTAATTAAGTATAAAATGTATTGTACATGACAAAAATGTCGATAGCATAAAATTCAAAAAAATGTAAAAAATAAACAAAAGAAGGAGAGAAAAAACATGAGAAAATTAAAAGACTTTAAAGGAATAACATTAATAGCACTTGTTATAACAATAATTATATTGTTAATATTGGCAGGACTATCAATAAGTGCTTTAACAGGAAGTGGATTATTTGCAAAAGCACAAGAGTCAACAAGATTATCAGAAATAAAGGAAATAGAAGAGGCAGCAAGATTATCATATATGGAAAGACAGATTGATGAAATTGATGGAGGAGAAAAAGCAGCAATAGAGGGTGTAATAAGCGACTTAAGAGAAAAAGGATATACAATAAAAGAAATATCAGGTGGAACAAACAGTGTAACAGGTGTAAAATTAAATAAAAGCGAAATATCAATGGGAAAAAATGCAACAGAAGAAATAACATATGAATACGAATATGCTTCAGGAAAAACAGTAAGATATTTTGCAGAAGTACAAGGAAAGAATTATGAAATAATATTTAACAATGGAGAAATAATAGTAAGTACAGTAGAAACAGACTTAACAGATATAGGTAAGTTACCAGAAGTAACAATAGCATCAAGTAATAGCGAAATAGTCGAAGCACAAAAATCAGAAGAAGGAAAAATAACATTAACATCAAAAAACAAAGGTGGAGAAGTAACAATAACAGTAACATGTGCAGGAAAACCAGTAACTTGTAAAGTAAGCATAGAATTATTTACAGGACTAGATAAAGATAATACAAATCCAGGTGAAGCATTACCAGAAGGAGAAATAGAAATAATAGAGGAAGATGCCTCAAAAGGAATAGTAATAAAAGATCAAAATGAAAGAGAATGGGTATGGGTAGAAGTACCAAAAACAGTATTTACAACAGCAGATAATTTAGAAGACAGAACTGAAGAAAATTTAAACATAGCGATAAAACAAGATTTAATGGAATATACAGAAGCATATAGAGGAACTACGACAGTTTTTAAGTATCAGTGCTCAGATGAATGGTATAGTGGATGTGGAGTAGAAGATGCTGCAACATATAATGAAATGTATAATAAAATGATAAATAGTGTATATAGTAATGGTGGATTTTGGATACAAAGATATGAAGATGGAAGAACTAATCTTGCAGTTACTACAGCTCAAAATTATGCGAGCCAAATGAGTCCAGATGGAATAAAAACAAGTAGTTTATTATTTGGTATACAATGGGATTTGGTATGTAAATATCTTGAAGTTAAAAGTGGTCTTACTACAGCAGAAGTAAATTCAGATAGTTCAAGTTGGGGAAGATATAGTAATACAAGTAATAATACACCATCAGCAGGATTAGAAAGAAACAAGAAAATGAATATATATGATTTTGCAGGAAATCTTTCAGAATTTACATTAGAAAAAACAGCAGCACCAAGTAATGGATGGATTAACGTTTGTAGAGGAGGATGTTATGATAATCTTAGTACTCAATTAAGTGCTTCATCTCGTGGAGAAAATGCTGTAAATGGTTCGCATTTATATAAGATTTCAGGTAGTGGCAGTACGACGGCTGGAGGAACGACAGATACTTTTAGAGCAACTTTTTATTAAAAAATCAAGAGTGTAGTAATTTGGTGTAAAATAAAAAAATTATAAAGTGATGTAGTAATACTTTAATACTATGTCACTTTTAGTATGCTTTCCAAAATCCTTAATTTTAATATAGATTTGATATTAGATAAAAGAGATTAAAAATAGTATTGTGAATTTTGTGTGAATTTAGCAAATAGACATTGACACTGCTAAAAAAACAATATATAATACAAAAATGGCAAAAAAACAATAAAGAATGGAGGAAATAGAAGATGATAAAACTATTAAAAAACTTAGGAAAGAAAGAATGGATATTATCTATAGTATGTTTGGTATTAATAATAGGGCAAGTATGGCTAGAACTAAAAATGCCAGACTATATGTCAGAAATAACAATATTAGTACAAACAGAAGGAAGCGAAATGTCTGAAATCCTAAAAAACGGAGGATACATGTTAGCATGCGCATTTGGAAGTTTAATATCAGCAGTAATAGTAGGATATATAGTATCAGGAATATCAGCAAGCTTTTCAATGAAAGTAAGAAAGAAACTATTTAATAAAGTAGAAAACTTAGCAATGAGTGAAGTCAAAAACTTTTCAACAAGTAGTTTAATAACAAGAACAACAAACGATATAACTCAAATACAAATGCTAGTTTCAATGGGATTGCAGCTTATGATAAAAGCACCAATTACAGCAGTATGGGCAGTAACAAAAATATTAAATAAAAGTTGGCAATGGAGTGCAATCACAGGAGTAGGAGTAGTAGTATTAGTAGGCACAATTGCAGCATTAATGGCAATAGTAATGCCAAAATTCAAAATAGTACAAAAATTAATAGACAAAGTAAATGGAGTAACACGTGAGAACTTAACAGGAATTAGAGTTGTAAGAGCATTTAATGCAGAAGGATACCAAGAAGAAAAATTCGACAAAGTAAATACAAAATTAACGAATCAACAGCTATTTAACCAAAAAGCATTTTCAGTGCTTTCACCAACAATGTATTTAGTAATGTATTTTTTAACATTAGGAATATATTTTATTGGAGCATATTTGATAAAAGAAGCAGCAATAGCAGACCAAATCGTATTATTTGGAGATATGGTAGTATTTAGTTCATATGCAATGCAAGTAATAATGTCATTCTTAATGTTAGCGATGATATTTATGATGTTACCACGTGCACAAGTTTCAGCAAACCGTATTAATGAAGTATTAGACACAGAAATCACTATTAAAGATGGAAAAATAAACTCAGATACAACAGAAGAAAAAGGAACAGTAGAATTTAAAAATGTTTCCTTCAAATATCCAGATGGAGAAGATTATGTATTAAAAGATATATCATTTAAAGCAAACAAGGGAGAAACAGTAGCTTTTATAGGTTCAACAGGTTCAGGAAAATCAACATTAATAAATTTAGTACCAAGATTTTATGATGCAACAGAAGGAGAAGTATTAGTTGATGGAATAAATGTAAAAGACTACACACAAGACTTTTTACACAATAAAATAGGATATGTAACACAAAAAGCAGTAATATTCAATGAAACAATAAATAACAATATAGCTTATGGAGACAATGGAAAAGAAAAAATATCAGAAGAAAAAATCAGAAAAGCAATAGAAGTTGCACAAGCTAAAGAATTTGTAGAAAAAATGGAAGATAACTATAAAACGCTAATGTCACAAGGTGGAACAAATGTATCAGGAGGACAAAAACAAAGATTATCAATAGCAAGAGCAATAGCAAGAGACCCAGAAATTTATATTTTTGATGATAGTTTTTCAGCACTAGATTATAAAACAGATAGTATTTTAAGAAAAGAATTGAAAAAATATACAAATGAAGTTACAACATTAATAGTTGCACAAAGAATAGGAACAATAATGAATGCTGATAAAATATTAGTATTAGATGAAGGAAAAGTTGTTGGTCAAGGAAAACATAAAGAATTATTGAAAAATTGTGAAGTATACAAACAAATTGCATTATCACAATTATCAAAGGAGGAGTTAGAAAATGGATAATAAAAATGAAATAAAAAGAACTCCAAGACCAAGAATAGGTGGAGGACCAGGAATGGGACATGGACCAGCAGAAAAAGCAAAAGATTTTAAAGGTGCTATAAAAAGATTATTTGGTGAATTAAGAAAATTCAGAGTATTAATTATAGTAGCACTTGTATTAGCAACATTAGGAGCTATTTTATCAATATCAGCACCTGATAGATTATCAGACTTAACAGATGAAATATCAAAAGGAATAATGACACAATTTATGGATATAGAAAAAATTAAGAAAATTGCAATATTTTTAGCAGGACTATATATAACAAGTGCTACTTTCACACTAATAGAATCAATATGTATGACAGATGTAGCAAATAAATTTGCTAAAAGTTTACGAAAAAGAATATCTATAAAAATCAATAAATTACCACTAAAATATTTTGACAAAAACTCTATAGGAGATATCTTATCAAGAATAACAAATGATATAGACACAATTGCACAAAGCATGAATCAATCATTATCAACATTAGTAAGTAGTTTTACATTATTTGTAGGAACAATATTTATGATGTTTTATACAAATTGGATTATGGCAATAACAGCAATTCTTTCTAGTTTAGTAGGATTTGTACTAATGTTTACAATTTTAGGAAAATCACAAAAATACTTTGTTGCAAGACAAACAGAATTAGGAAAATTAAATGGACATATAGAAGAAATATACTCAGGCTTAAATGTAGTAAAAGTATATAATGGTAAAAAAGAAGCAAATAGAAAATTTGATGAATTAAATAAAAAAGTTTATGAAGCAAATAGAAAAAGTCAATTTTTATCAGGGTTAATGCATCCAATAATGGGATTTATAGGAAACTTTGGATATGTAGCAGTATGTATAGTAGGGGCTATACTTACAATGAATGATGTAATATCATTTGGTGTAATAGTTGCATTTATAACATATGTAAGATTATTTACAAATCCATTAAGCCAAATGGCACAAGCTATGACATCACTACAATCAACAGCAGCAGCTAGTGAGAGAGTATTTGAATTCTTAGATGAAGAAGAAATGTCAAATCAAAATAATATGACAAAATATTTAAACAAAGAAGATGTAAAAGGAAAAATAGAATTTGAAAATGTAGTATTCCAATATGACAACAATGACAAACCAACAATCAAAAACTTCAGTGCAATAGCACAACCAGGACAAAAAGTAGCTATTGTTGGACCAACTGGAGCAGGGAAAACAACAATGGTAAATCTTTTAATGAAATTTTATGACATTGACTCAGGTGATATAAAAATAGATGGAGTATCTACAAAAGAGTTAACAAGAGAAAACATTCATAGCTTATTTACAATGGTATTACAAGACACATGGTTATTTAATGGAACTGTAAAAGAAAATATAGCGTATAATCATGAAAATATAAGTGATGAACAAATAGAAGAAGTTTGTAAAATTGTGGGACTACATCATTTTATAAAAACATTACCACATGGATACAATTCAGTACTTTCAGATAATGATGGAGTATCAGCAGGTCAAAGACAATTGCTTACAATTGCAAGAGCCATGATACAAAAAACACCATTTTTAATATTAGATGAAGCAACATCTAATGTTGATACTAGAACAGAAGAATTAGTTCAAAAAGCTATGGACAAATTAACAGAAGGAAAAACATCATTTATTATAGCTCACAGATTATCTACAATAAAAAATGCTGATTTAATTTTAGTCATGAAAAATCGGCAATATTATTGAACAAGGAAATCATGATGAATTAATTGAGAAAAATGGTTTTTATGCAGAACTGTATAATAGCCAATTTGAAAGTTGTAAAGAGTAATAAGTGGAGGGATAAGAAACAAGGTCTTAAATCCCTCTTAATTTGTATAAAAATTTATATGTTAATGTTTGAGTTTATTATAAATATTTTTTCAATGTCTCAACACTATCTTCTTGCATAACAACGAAATCGTTCAAAATATTTTCTACATCAGAATCCACAACTGAATTTTCATTAATTAACCTTCTACCCTCAATAATACCCATATTAGTACCTTGCATTAATAATTCAGCTAATTTTGAAGTAGTATCATCCATCATAGTATTCATTTGGATACCATACCATGTCATCATTTTATTAATAACATTAGTCTCATGAGGCACTTTATGACTATAAGCAGAATATAAATCATTTACTCTTTTAGAAATTTTTTTATATTTACTATATTCTGTATCTAAAACTACTTTAAATTCGTCATTAGTAACTTTTTTAGAGACATACGAAATAGCATTCATTCCCATAGTAGCACCTTTATTAACTTCGTCTAAAATATTTAAATTATATTTATCCATAAAAAACTCCTAACCTTGGTAAAATACCAATAATTTTATATTTTTAGTATTTCCAAAAAATAAATAAATATTAGGCACATTTCTAATTTCATTTTTTTGCAAAATAATACTTGCCAAAAATAAAAAATTGTGTTAATATAATAAATGACTTCAAAAAAGTTATTTAAATATAGGGGTATAGTGTCAATGGTAGCACATCGGTCTCCAAAACCGCCTGTGAGGGTTCGAATCCTTCTACCCCTGCCATTAAAACTAAATAAAATTACGATGAAGAAGAAAAAATACTAAAAATTTATTAAAAGAGAGCAAGTGACGGTGAGATACTTGTAATAAATATAGTATGGGGAGCTTTGGAGTAATAAAAAGTTAAAATTAAGGTGCTTAAAACAACGAAAATGATAAGTTTTAAGAATTAGGGTGGAAACGCGGAATTTAAACTTTCGTCCCTAGCAATATGCTAGGAATGGAAGTTTTTTTTGAAACTGTTTTTGGGGACGGAGGAAAAAAACAGTTTTGAAAATAGAAAAAATATATAATATTTAAAAATAAGAAAAAAATGTTTTTTTCCTCCGTCCCCAAAAACAGTTTCAGAGGGAGGAATTTTTATGTTAAAATCAATGGACATATTAGTTGCATTATGCAAGAACAGAGGATTTATATATCCAGGATCAGAAATTTATGGAGGATTAGCAAACACTTGGGACTATGGACCACTAGGAAATGAATTAAAAAATAATGTAAAAGCAGCATGGAGAAAAAAATTCATTCAAGAACAACCAAATATTGTAGGATTAGATGCAGCAATATTAATGAACCCAGAAACATGGGTAGCATCAGGGCATGTAGGTGGATTTTCAGATCCATTAATAGATTGTAAAGAATGTAAAACAAGACATAGGGCAGATAAATTAATTGAAGAATGGGCACATGACAATGGAAAAGATATGATAGCTGATGGTATGTCAGATAAAGAATTAATAGACTTTATAACAGAAAATAAAATACCATGTCCAACATGTGGAAAAACAAACTTTACAGATATAAGAAAATTTAATTTGATGTTCAAAACATTTCAAGGAGTAACAGAAGACACAACATCAACAGTATATTTAAGACCAGAAACAGCGCAAGGAATATTTGTAGATTTCAAAAATGTATTAAGAACATCAAGAAAAAAAATGCCAATGGGTATTGCACAAATAGGTAAAGCATTCAGAAATGAAATAACACCAGGAAACTTTACATTTAGAACAAGAGAATTTGAACAAATGGAACTTGAATTTTTCTGTAAGCCAGGAACAGACTTAGAATGGCATAAATACTGGAAAGATTATAGTGAAAATTGGTTATTAAATTTAGGAATGAAAAAAGAAAATATACGCTTAAGAGATCATTCAGCAGATGAACTTGTATTTTATAGTAAAGCAACAACAGATATAGAATTTGCATTCCCATTTGGATGGGGAGAATTATGGGGAATTGCAGATAGAACAGATTATGACTTAAAACAACACATGAACCATTCAAAACAAGACTTATCATATCAAGACCCAGAAACAAATGAAAAATATGTACCATATGTAATAGAACCATCATTAGGAGCAGATAGAGTTGTTTTAGCATTTTTATGCAACGCATATGATGAAGAAGAAATCTCAGAAGGAGACACAAGAATTGTATTACATTTACATCCAACTTTAGCACCATATAAAGTAGCAGTTTTACCATTATCTAAAAAATTATCAGAAAAATCACAAGAAGTATATGCAAAATTATCTAAGAAATTTATGTGTGATTATGATGAAGCAGGAAGTATAGGAAAACGTTATAGAAGAGAAGATGAAATAGGAACACCATATTGTGTAACAGTTGATTTTGATACTTTAGAAGATGAATGTGTTACTGTAAGAGATAGAGACACTATGGAACAAGTTAGAATAAAAATAAGTGAATTAGAAAAATGGATTGAAGAAAAAATTCAATTTTAGTAGACAAATTTACATAAGTATGTTATAATGCAAAAGCAATGTAAAAACATATGTATAAGGAGGATTTTCATTATGGTTATTGACAACAAGAAAGACATCATTAATGGTTTTGAAATGAAGGCTATCACAGGTATTATCGCAGGTGATATTGAAATCAGTTATATGTCAGATGGCCGGAAAGTAGAAACAGAGAAGTATGAAGCTTTTGCAGATGCCATCGATGAGGTTAAAGATGTGTTAATGGAAGATACAATTCATAACCTCAATGTGGAACAGGAAGAATATGTAATATCATTAGAAGATATCAAAGAACATATAAGATATGTAATTTCTAGATAAATATTTTAGTATAATAGAAATATTTAAAATAATTCAATAATCAGGTGGAAAAGTCAAAGCCTCAACAGTAGATTTTACTGTTGAGGCTAAATTTTATATTAAAAAATTATCATTTGTGCCAAAAAGGTACGTCCCCTTTGTCACAGCTAATTATATAAATCTTTTTCATATAAGTCATCTATATGAATATCTCTTTCTTCAAAATTGTCAATAAAACCAACTTTAGCAATAGAATTGTAGTCATCAATTCCTTGAATCCAAACAGGTCTATCATTATAAAAAACATCTTTCTTTTCTTTATTATCTAAAATATAACGAACTCTTTTTAAATCCATAATATCAACTCCTAAAAATATATTTAATAAAATTATATCCAGTTTATATAGAAATATAACTCAAAAATATAATTGACTTATTTATATTATTAATATAAAATATATGTATAAGAAAATAAAAATTATATTATTTTACATGAAAGGATGAAAGCAAAATGGAAATAAGATACAATGGAAAAAAGATGAAAGTAGAAAGAGGATTAACAGTAAGTCAAGCATTTAAAGAAGAAATAGAAAAAAGCAAATATGAAGTAATAGGATGTCTATATAACAATGAATATAGAAATTTAGAAACAGAAATAGAAGAAGGAGCAAAAATAGAATTAATAGATATATCATCAAAAGAAGGTATGAAAATATATAGAAGAACACTTGTATATATTATGGGAAAAGCATTTGAAAGTTTATATCCAAAAGAAAAAATAATGGTGGAATATCAATTAGGAAATGCAATGTTTTGCAAATTAGATACAATGCCAATAACAGAAGAATTTATAAATAATTTAAAAGAAAAAATGCAAGAAATAATAGGCAAAGATTTAAAAATAACAAAGGTTGAAATGACAAGAAAAGAAGCTGAGAAATTTTATGAAGAAAATGATACTTCAAAGGGAAGATTGCAATTTAATTTTGAAGATAATAAAATAATTTATATGTATTACTGTGAAAAATATTATAATTATTGTTATGGAGTGTTAGGAAATAGAACAGGAGTAATCCAAAAATTTGATGTTGTAAAATATAGTGATGGATTTTTAGTAAGATATCCAATATCAAAAAATCCAATAGAAATACCAAAATTCATAGAAACAAAGAAATTAGCATGGGCTTTAGAAGAATTTGAAAAAATACATTCAGTATTAGATGTAAATACTGTATATAAATTAAATAAAGCAGTAGAAGATGGAAAAATAAATGATATTATATTACTTGCAGAAGCATTACATGAAAAGAAGATTGCAAATATAGCAGATGAAATAGCAAAAAGAAAAAATGTAAAAATGATACTAATTGCAGGACCATCATCATCAGGAAAGACAACATTTGCCCAAAGATTAGGAATCCAATTAAGATTAAATGGACTAAAACCAGTAACAATATCAGTAGATAATTATTTTGTTGAAAGACAAGATACACCAAGAGATGAAAATGGAGAATATGACTTTGAATGTATAGAAGCAATTGATTTAGAGCTATTTAATAATCATCTTGTAAAACTACTAAATGGTGATGAAATAGAAGTTCCAGAATTTGATTTTCATGTTGGAACAAAAAAATATAATGGTAAAAAATTAAAATTAGCAGATGATGAAGTATTAGTAATAGAAGGAATACATTGTTTAAATGATAAGCTAACTAGTCAAATAGCAAAAGAACAAAAATATAAGATTTATATTAGTGCGTTAACAGTATTAAATATGGATAGATATAACAGAATATCAACAACAGACACAAGATTGGTAAGAAGAATAGTAAGAGATTATCAATTTAGAGGATATTCAGCAATTCATACATTAAATACATGGCATAAGGTAAATAATGGAGAAGAAAAAAATATTTTTCCATTTCAAGAAGAAGCAGACAGAATATTCAATACATCATTAATATATGAATTAGGAGCATTAAAGAAAATTGCAATGCCATTACTAAAAGAGATTGATAATAGTTATAAGGAATATGCAGAAGCACAAAGATTAATAAATATGTTAAAGTATTTTAGAGAAATACCAAGTGAATATGTACCAAACAATTCATTATTAAAAGAATTTTTAGGTGGAGGGATATTTGACTTGCATTAATGTCCCATTGGGGACGTTTCTTTTTGGGACATTTTGTCCCATTTGGGACAGATCTTGTATTTTTTGGAACAGCCCCAAAAAGGGCATTTTAAAAAAGATTGGGAGAGAAAATATGCTTAATAATAGTAAATTTACAGAAATAGACGAAGAATTTATATGTGAAAATTGCGGAAAAAAAGTAAAGCAGTTAGGATATTCATGCAGGAACCATTGCCCATATTGTTTACATTCAAAACATGTTGATAAAAATCCTGGTGATAGGGCTGAAAAATGCCATGGCGATTTAGAGCCTGTAAGTATGGAGATTGATGGAAAAAAGGGTTATGTTATTGTTTTTAAATGTAAAAAGTGTGGAGAGATTAGAAGAAATAAAGCTGCAAAAGATGATAATATGGATTTGTTGATAGATTTAAGTAGTAAACAAATTTAAACAAATATTAAAGGCTACTTCAAATATTTTATTGAAGTAGCCTCATTTTATAATTCACGATTCAAATTTCCATTAGTATATTCTTTACCTTCTAACCTTTTGCCATCATAAACAATATTAACAATATTATTAATCTCATCAATATTTTCATCTATAATATCAACTCTAACACAATCTACATCAAAATCCATAGGAGATATAGAAGTAATTTTACTGTTATAAATAGATGAAACAGTTTGAATATTATCAAATAGAACCCTAAAATTCATATTAAGTCTATCTTTTAAATAATATTTGTTATTTGAAGTACATCTAGCTGTACAAGTTGGATAACATTTATTTGTTTTACCAGATAAACAATAGTTAATATTCATTAAAGGTGTATTACCATAAACAATTAATTCTTTTGATAAACAAGAATTATTACATAAAGTTGTTACAATATCTCTATCTGATTCAGGAGAAATGGTAAATCTATTAATATCCAATTTTTTTAACTCATTAACACTATAATTATTAAAAATATTAAAAGTATAATTAGCTATTAACTCAAAATCACTTTTTGTAGTATTTAATACATCTTCTAATAAATTTAAATTAGAAATATTTGAAATTACAAAGCCTTTAATATCATAGTTTTCAATAGTTTTTTCTATATTATTAAAAAACAAATTTCTATAATTAGCTTTTATTATAGTTGGCATATAAATATAAAGTTTAAATTTTTGTTTCAAAGTATTTAAAATTTTAGAATATTTATTAATTAAAAAATACTTTAAAGGTATATAAATATTATCAATTTTATCTAAGTTTGAATAATCAAAATCAAAATTTAGAATATTTAATAAAACTGAAATTTCTTTTTTAGTAATATCCATTTTATCAGTATTCATTTCAATAACTTCAATCTCATTAACATCGCTTTTACCGACATCTTTTTATATTATTAATTGCAAAATTGTAAGTTTCATCCAAAGCATTTCGTCTAAGTTCATTTAAAGTACTTATTTTAGGTAAGAAAAGACCATCATCTAAATTAATATCAATATTGCTAAATTCATAAAGTGAATCATTAGTTTTATTTAATTGTGCTAAAACCTTTTCTTTTTCTAAAGGTCTGTTTTTTGCTTCTTCAGGAATTACATCAGATTTACAAGTGATATTTAAAGTTGAATAAATATCTAAATTGGTTGCAGATGTCACTGTTAATTCAATAGGTAATCCTTTTTTTATAGTGATTTTGCAATTTAATTTAATTTTTCTATTTTCATTTTTAATACTATTTTGAGCAATTTCATTAAGCTTTTTAGAGGACATTTTATATATTTTATCACCTAAATTAATATTACCTTTCATTCTTCCGATTGTAACAGTTTGTCCAATGTAAGTTTCTTTTATATTTTTATCTTTAAGCATTAATTCAGATATGTTATATGTACCAGTCTCTTTTTCTAAAGCTATTGTATCTCCAATTTCAATAGGCTCTTGTAATTTAACATTTATATAACCTTTATTTTTATTATATTTTTCAACTTTTCCTAAGAATAATCCCATATTATTAGGTTTTTCTTTAAAAACTAAATTTTCGTTAGGAGCATTTGAAAGATGTCCAGTAGATGACATACCTCTATTAAATACTTGTAAAAGTATTTTTCTATCATTTTCATCTATAATATATTTTCCATTGCTTTCAGCTAAATCGATATATTTTCTATAAATACGTGTAACAGTTGCAACATATTCAGGACTTTTCATTCTACCTTCAATTTTAAGACAAGTAACACCAGAGTTTATAAGTGCAGGGATAAAGTCTAATCCACATAAATCACGAGGGCTCAATAAATGGCCAGCATCAATTTTCTTGTCATTTTCTAAAAATTCATAAGGCAATCTACAAGCTTGAGCACATTTACCACGATTTCCAGAACGTCCTCCAATCATACTAGAAAATAAGCATTGACCAGAGTAGGAAATACATAGAGCACCATGTATAAAACATTCAATTTCTATATTTGAGTTATTGCATATATATTCAATTTCTTGAATTGAAAGTTCACGTGCTAAAACAACTCTTTTAAATCCTAATTTTTCAGCTTCTAAAACACCTTGTAAATTGTGTATAGACATTTGAGTACTTGCATGAATATCTAAATCTGGAAATTTTTTTATCAATTGTCTAGCCAATCCCAAGTCTTGTACTATTATAGCATCTATACCAAATTCATATGCTTTTTTTGCTAATTCAAAAGCATCATCAAATTCATTATCTTTTATTAGTGTATTTAGTGTAAGATTTGTTTTTACTCCACGTGTTTTTGCATATATTATTGCTTTTTCTAATTCTTCTAAATTGAAGTTAGAAGCATATGCTCTTGCACTAAATAAGTCAGCTCCAAAATATACACTATTTGCTCCATTTTGGACAGCTGATTTTAAACATTCGAAATCACCAACTGGTGATAGTAAATCAATCATTTTTTTATCCTCCAAACAGATTATAACATTTTTAGACAATAAAGTAAAAGGTTGTAATAAATTTTATAAAATTAATTCTAATTATTAACTTTATTTTTATTGCAAATAAAGTTATTTTATGATATTAATTAAATTGAAAAAACAAGAAATATTTAAAAGATAGTTAAAAAGATTAGGAGAATATAGTATGACTGATTATGACAAAATAAAGGAATATTATAAAAAATTTGATGAAGATAAAAGGTTATCAAATGATAATAGTGGAAAGTTAGAATATGAAATGACAATGAGAAATTTAAAAAAACACTTACCTAAATCTGCTACTATATTAGATTTAGGAGGAGCTACTGGAGTATATACATTTCCACTTGCAAAAGCTGGATATAAAATGTATTTAGCAGATTTATCTAATGAATTAATTCAACAAGCAAAGAATAAAATTGATAGAGAGAAAATAGATAATATTATTTCTTGTGATGTAGTGAATGCAATAGATTTAAAAATTTATAATGATGAACAATTTGATGTGGTTTTATTATTTGGTCCTCTTTATCATTTATTGGAAGAAAATGAAAGAGAACAATGTATTAAAGAAATTTATAGAGTATTAAAAAAAGATGGGTTAATATTTGCAAGTTTTATTCCATATTTTTCTGGAAGTATAGCAATAGTAGATAGATTTTTTAAACATCCTGAACAAGTAAAAATAGAGAATTTACAAGAGACATTTAATTCTGGGAAATTTAATAATTTAGATACAAAAGGTTTTCAAGAAGGATATTATCCTACTTCAACTGAAGTTGAAAAACTTTTCAAAGAAAATGATTTTGAAAAAATCACTACATTTTCAATAAGAAGTTTTGGATATGAAAAAGAAGATAAATTGTATGCAATAGAAGATAAAGATATTTTCAATGAAATTATTAACTTAATTGAAAAATATTCAGAATGTAAAGAAATAATAGAAACTTGTGGACATGCAATGTTTATAGGAAAAAAGAAATAAAATATGTAATTAATCAAAATTGTTAAGGAGAAAAATGAAAATGAAAATATATGTTATTAGACATGGAGAAACAGATGTAAATGTAGAAAATAAAATAAATGCATTAAATGATGATGATTTGAATGAAAATGGAGCAAATCAAGCAAAAGCTTTGAGAAAAATAGTAGAAAAAATTGATTATGATTTTATAATTTCATCACCATTAAGAAGAACTAAACATACAGCAGAATTATTAAATGCAAAAGAACTTCCAATATATTTTAACGAAAGATTACTAGAAAGAGATGCAGGAAAATATACAAAAGCATTAATAAGCAGTATAAACCGAGATGATTGGTGGAGAATTAATCCTAAAGAAGATTACGAGGATGCAGAAACAGTAAAAAATCTTATTTTGAGAATAGAAGAATTTTTAAATGAAATAAAAATAAAATATCAGGATAAAAACATTATTTTAGTTACTCATGGTGGGGTTAGTAAAGCAATAAGATGTTATTTTGAAGGTATACCTGAAGATGGAAATCTACGAGTATATAAACATGATAATTGTGAGATAAAAGAATATGAATTATAGAAGTAAAAACTAATTAAGTAATATACTTGATTAGTTTTTTACATTTTGTACTGACCTTTCAGTCTAAAGATTTAAAAAAAGAAATGTGATATAAAATAAAAGACAAAAAAATAGAAAAGGTTGGTATTAATATGGAAAAAAGAATATATGACTACTTAGAAATAAGTGACTTAAAAGACATGTTAAACAAAACAGGAAAACTATATGGGGAAAAAATAGCATACAAAATAAAAATTGAAGAAGGAAAATATAAAACAATTACACATAGTGAAGTAAGGGAAATGGTAGATGCCTTAGGAACAGCACTAATAAATTTAGGACTAAAAGGAAAAAGAATAGCAGTTATAGGAGAAAATAGATATGAATGGGAAATAGCATATTTATCAATAGTATGTGGAACAGGAATAGTAGTACCATTAGACAAATCATTACCAGAAAATGAATTAGAAGAGTTAATTGAAAGATCAGAAGTAGAAGCAATCTTTTATTCGGAAAAATATGAAGAAGCAATAGAAAGAATCAAATATAATGAAAAAAATAAACTAAAACATATGATAGCAATGGATTTAAAAATACACTCTAAAGGAATTTATTCACAAGAAGAACTAATAGAAACAGGAAGAAAACTTATAGAAAATGGAAAAAGAGAATTTTTAGACGCAAAAATAAATCCAGAAGAGATGAATATAATGCTATTTACATCAGGAACAACATCAAAATCCAAAGTAGTTGCCCTATCACATAAAAATATATGTTCAAACTTAATGGATATAGGAAGTGTTTTAGATGTTACATCAGATGATGTATTACTTTCAATATTACCAATACACCATGTATTTGAATGTACAGTTGGATTTTTATTTTCATTATATAAAGGAGCTCAAACAGTATTTAGTGATGGATTGAGACATGTAGTCGAAAATTTAAATGAGTATCAGGTAACAGTTATGGCTTGTGTTCCAGCTATATATGAAAGAATATTTATGATGATTAGAAAACAATTAGAAAAGCAGGGAAAACTACAAGAAATACTAGAAAAAGAAGAAAAATACAAAGAAGCATCAATGGAAGAAAAGAAAGAAGTATTCAAAGAAATACATAATATGCTTGGTGGAAAAATTAAATTATTTATAAGTGGTGCAGCATCTTTAGAACCAAAAATTGAAGGAAAATATAGACTATTAGGATTAAATCTAGTTCAAGGATATGGGTTAACAGAAACCTCACCAGTAGTAGCAGTAGGAACAAACAAATATTATAAAACAGGTTCAATAGGAAAAACAGTTCCAAGTGTTGAAGCAAAATTAGTAGATGTAAATGATGAAGGAATAGGAGAACTTATTGTAAAAGGACCAAGCATAATGTTAGGATATTATAATAATGAAGAGGCCACAAAAGAAGTAATAAAAGATGGATGGTTTTATACAGGGGATTTAGCAAAAATTGATGAAGAAGGATATATATATATTTGTGGAAGAAAGAAAAGTGTAATTGTTTTAAAAAATGGTAAAAACATTTTTCCAGAAGAAATGGAAAATCTAGTAAACAAAATAGAAGGTGTAAAAGAATCATTTATTTTTGGAAAACAGCAATCAGAAGATAAAAATGATATAAAAATAAATGTGAAAATAGTATTTGATAGAGATATTGTAAGAGATGTATATAAAGTTCAAACAGATAGTGAAATCCAAGAAGTCTTATCAAAAAAGATAAAAGAGATTAATCAAACAATGCCAAAATATAAATCAATTAAAGGAATTTTATTAACAGAAGAACCATTAATAAAAACAACAACCAATAAAATAAAGAGACAAGAAAATTTAAAGAAAATAAATAACTCTTATTGAAATTAACATAAAAATATGATAATATACACATAATTTATAGCTTATTAAAAAATAAGCAAGTAACTATTAACTTCTCTTAAACAATTGTAAGGAGGAAAAAACATGATATATATCGAAATTGATGATTTAGTTGGAAATGCATTTATTCCTTATTTGGAAAAGACAGGAAGACATAGTTTATCGTTAATAAAAATCGATAATTATGGAAAAAAAGTTGTAGACTATTTGAATAAAAATGGGATACGAGCATGTCTTAGAGTGTCAAGAGACTTAACAAATGAGTTTTTCTATGAATATTCTGATTTATTTGAATTAGATGAAAGTGGAAATGAAAATGTAGTAATTTTGAAAGAAAATATTACTAGAAGGGATTTAATTAGAAAATTTTCAAGTTATTTAACAGTTCAAGTGATAGTAGCTTTTAGGAAAGAAGAAAATATCAAAGTTCTATTTGAATAATATGGAAATTAACCACAGTTATTAGACAAAAAAGTTTAATAATTGTGGTTTGTTTTAATATAAAGTGGTTTTTTAATCTCTTTATACTGACCTTTCAGTCTAAAGCTTTTTGATTTAAATTATGATATAAGATAATAAACAAAAGGTAGGGCAATTTATATGGAATTAAAAAAATTGAAAACTAATTTTTTAGGAAAAAACTGTATTCACTATAAAGAAATTGACTCAACACAAAATGAAATATGGAGACTAATAGAAAATAAAGCAACACCAAGTGGAACAGTAGTATATGCAGATATACAAACAAATGGAAAAGGAACACATGGTAGAATATGGCATACAGATGAAGCAAATAATATAGCATTTTCATTTTTTATAGAAATGAATTGCAATATAAAAAAGTTAGAAGGAATTACACTAAAAATTGCAGAAATAATAATAGAAATTTTTGAAACAAAATATGGGATTAAATTAGATATAAAAGAACCTAATGATATTGTTTATAAAGGAAAAAAACTAGGTGGCATTTTAACTGAAACTAAAGTAATAGGTGAAATTGTTAAATATTTAGCTGTTGGAATTGGAATAAATACATCAAAAGAAAAGTTTAGTGATGATATTAAAGATTGTGCAACATCAATAAAAAAGGAATTTGATGTTGATATAGTGATAGAGAATTTTATTGCAGAATTTTGTAATAGATTCGAAAATAAAATTATGAATGTCCAATGTAGACACATCTCAAGAGAAAATTAAAAAAGGAAGGTTATAAAAAATGAAAATAGGATTTTTATTTCCAGGTCAAGGATCACAAAGTATAGGAATGGGAAAAGATTTATATGAAAAATATGAAGTAGTAAGAAAAATATATAATAAAGTACAAGAAATAACAGGAATTAATATAGCAAAAATATCATTTGAAGGACCAGAAGAAAAATTAAATGAAACAAAATATACACAACTTGCAATATTAACGGAAAGTTTAGCGATTTTAGAAATATTAAAACAAAATAATATAAAATCAGAAATATCAGCTGGATTAAGCTTAGGAGAATATACAGCATTAATAAACAGCCAAGTACTTTCATTTGAAGAAGGAATTAAGATTGTTCAAAAAAGAGGAGAATATATGCAAGAGCTTTTGCCAAAAGGAGATTGGCAAATGGCAGCAATAATGGGATTAACAGAAGAGCAAGTAGAAGAATTATGCAAAAAAGTAACATCTGGTTTTATAGTACCTGCAAATTATAATTGTGTAGGACAAATTGCAATTTCTGGAGAGAAGCAAGCAATAGAAGAAGCTGAAATAATTGCAAAGGAAATGGGAGCAAAAAAAGTAAGAATTTTAAAAACAGCAGGTCCATTCCATACAGAAAAATTAGTTGATAGTTCAAATGCATTAAGAAAAGAACTTGAAAATGTTGCAATTAACGAATTTAAAACAAAAGTAATTAAAAATTTAGATGGAGAATTTTATAAAGAAACAGATGATATTAAAGATATATTAGCAAAACATATAATCAATCCAGTTAGATTTTCAAAAACATTAGAAAACATGATAAACAGTGGAATTGACACATTTATAGAAATAGGGCCAGGAAAGACATTATCTGGATTTGTAAAAAGAACTCCAACTGAAAAAGAAATTAAAATATTGAATATTAATGATGATGTAAGTTTAGAGGAAAGTATAAAATTTTTAAATGGAGGTTTTGAAAATGAATAAAGTAGCTTTTATTACAGGAGCAACAAGAGGGATAGGAAAACAAATAGCAATAACATTTGCAAGAGAAGGATATGATATTGCAATTAATTATAGAAAAGAAAATGAAGAACTAGAAAATGCAAAAAGAGAAATTGAAGAAAACAATGTAAAATGTTTAACAGTTCAAGGTGATGTATCTAATTTTGAGGACTGTGAAAGATGTGTATATGAAATTATAAAAGAATATGGAAAAATAGATGTATTAGTAAACAATGCAGGAATTACAAAAGATACATTATTAATGAGAATGAAAAAAGAAGATTTTGAAAGTGTAATAGATATAAATTTAGTAGGAACTTTTAATGTTACAAAAAATGTAATTAGTCATATGATGAAAGCACGTTCTGGAAGAATAATAAATATCTCTTCAGTTGTGGGGGTTTCTGGAAATGCAGGTCAAACTAATTATTCAGCTTCAAAAGCAGGAATAATAGGATTTACAAAAAGCTTGGCAAAAGAAGTAGGTTCAAGAGGAATTTTAGTAAATGCAGTAGCTCCAGGATTTATAGAAACTCAAATGACAGATGTTTTGAAAGATGAAATTAAGGAAGAAATAGCAAAGAGTATTCCAGTAAAAAGAATGGGAGTTGCACAAGATGTTGCTAATGTTGTTAAGTTTTTAGCTTCAGATGATAGTTCGTATATTACTGGGCAGGTTATTAATGTTGATGGTGGTATGCTAATGTAAAAATTGGAATTTTATAGAAAAAGCCCTTACTCTAAAATAGAGTAAGGACCAGAGTTCTTACAAAAATTACTTTGATAATGTAATGTTATAAGAATGAGCACTTGCATATTGATTGTAGATACTTACAGAGTGAGCGGGAGAAACTGACTTTATCTTATAGTCAATAGATAAATCATAGAATATTACCTCTAATATCATTAAAAGATAATCATGGTTATGATAAGAAGAAAGTTTAATAGAAAATTTATCAGGAATGTTTCCGCCATATTTTACATATACAGCTACTAATTCTGAAAGTATATCTATTTGGGAATCATTATGAGGGTCAGGTGTTTCATCAGCATAGTTAGGACCATACTCTTCTAACCGCATCTTAATTGCTTCATCATAATACCGGTTGCTAAGTGCAAGAGCTTTTTCAAAGAAATTATTCATTCGAATACCTCCTATATTTGCAAAAGATTAATAAGTTATATTAACATAATATCATGAAATTAAAATAAAATCAATAGAAAGGAATAAAAAATGGAAAAAAGAGTTGTTATTACAGGACTTGGAGCAATAACTCCAATAGGAAAAAATGTAAAAGAGACATGGAAAGGAATAGAAAATAAAAAATGTGGAGTAGATAATATTTCACTATTCGATACAACTAACTTTAAGACAAAACTAGCAGCAGAAGTAAAAGAATATAACCCATTAGATTATTTTGAACAAAAACAAGCTAAAAGACTTGATAGATGTTCACAATTTGCAATAATTGCAGCAAGAGAAGCGGTAAATGATAGTGGGATATCAAAAGAAAATACTAATTATGATAAAGTAGGAATATTTGTAAGTTCAGGAATCGGAGGCTTAACAACTATCCAAGAACAATGTGAAATAAATTACATAAAAGGAAATAATAGAGTATCGCCAATGTTCATTCCAATGTCAATAGCAAATATGCCAGCAGGAAATATAGCAATAGAATTTGGATTTAAAGGAGAATCAATGTCAATAGTAACAGCATGTGCATCATCTACACATGCAATAGGAGAAGCATATAAAACTATAAAACAAGGATATGAAGATGTAATTATAGCAGGAGGAACAGAAGCATCAATATGTTCATCAGGAATGGCTGGATTTGAAAATATGAAAGCATTATCAAACAGTACAGACAAAAATAGAGCAAGTATGCCATTTGATAAAGAAAGAAATGGATTTGTTATGGGAGAAGGAGCAGGAGTAGTTGTATTAGAGGAATTAGAACATGCAAAAAAAAGAGGAGCAAAAATATATGCTGAAATTATAGGATTTGGAGCAACAACAGATGCTTATCATATAACATCACCATGTCCTGATGGAGAATGTGGAGCAAAAGCTATGATTAGAGCAATACAAGATGCAAAAATTGAACCAAAAGATGTTGATTATATAAATGCACATGGAACATCAACACATCTAAATGATTTAACAGAAACAATGGCAATAAAAACAGCATTTGGGGATGAAAGTAAAAAGGTGATGGTAAGTTCTACAAAAGGAAATGTTGGACACTTATTAGGAGCAGCTGGTGGTGTTGAAGCAGTATTTTGTATAAAGGCAATAGAAAACCAAGTAGTTCCACCAACAATAAATTACAAAGAAAAAGATGAAGAGTGTGATTTGGATATTGTTCCAAATGAGTTAAGAAAAGCAAAATTGAATGTAGTAATGTCAAATTCTTTAGGATTTGGTGGTCACAATGGATGTATAATAATGAAAAAATTTTAATAACATGCCAAATATATAAATTTATAATTAAGGAGGAATAATAAATGGAATATGAGAAAATTAAGCAGTTAATGGATGATATGGGAAACTCAAAATTGACAGAGATTAATGTTGATTTTCCAGATGGTACAAAAATTAGCATGAAAAAAGAAATAAAACAAGAGGCAGTACTTGTAAGTCAAACAGAGACAAAATTAATAAATGATGGTTCAAATAAGATAGAGAATATTAAAGAAATAGTTAGTAACTCAGAAGATAAAAAAGATGATGGAAATATTGTAAAATCTCCAATGGTTGGTACTTTTTATATAAAACCATCTCCAACTTCAGAGCCTTATGTTGAAATTGGCAAAGATGTAAAACAAGGTGATACTCTTTGTATAATTGAAGCTATGAAATTAATGAATGAAATTGAATCAGAGTTTTCTGGAAAAATTATGGAGATTTTTGTTAAAGATGGAGATGCAGTTGAATATGGAACAGATTTATTTAAAATAAAATAAAAAGAGCAGCCAGTATAAACTGACTGCAGAGTTATTATTATAATGTATTGCGGAATACAATTTTGGTAGAATCACATTTATAAACAATTCCTTTTGGAACATAAGAGATAGAATATCCTCGATATCCTAATTCAAAAAGAATTCTATCTGATTTTACTAAATCATATTTTCCAGGGATAATAATAAAATTCTCAGAACCATTAAGTTCATTTCTATATTCATAGAAATAAACTAATATATGTTTTACAAAAACAACTAATTCGGGGCTCTTATTTTCCCAAAATCTATCTCGTAATTCAAAGAATTTCCTGATAGTATTATCCATAAAATACCTCCATAAAAGGGTGACATAGTCAAAATTTTGACTACTTGGATTAATATAGTGAAATGTAGGTACAACCGTCAGAAGTTTGAACTATACCAGGACATTTTTGACCTGATAATTCAGTTAAAACCTCTTCTACAATACCATGTTCAAAAGTTTTTCTAAAAAAGATAAAAATGCTCATTGGAGAAGTATTAGGCATATTACGACCACGATAGATGATGTAGCCCTTGATGAGTTCTCCCAATACTTCAAGTTTTTCTTTTGAGGATTGATTGTAATCATCAATCAGTTTACAAAGCCGATCTTGGTTAAAGAAAATGTTATCATAGGTTGTTGTCAAAGATTCCATATATTGTACCTCCTAAAATTTTGATAATGATATTATACTATAAAATTTACATAAAGTAAATGAAATGAAATAAAATAATATATTGAAAATTTTTATAAGTAAATCTATACTTTGAAATTTGGCAGACGAAGATTTTGAAAAAATCTTTGGATGACAATGAACGGAGAGAAGCGTAGAGAAAGGATAGAAAAATGTTAAATAAAGAAGAAATAAAAAAAATAATACCACAAAGAGAACCATTTTTAATGATAGATGAAGTAGAAGAATATGTAGAAGGAGAAAGTGCTATAGCATATAAAAATGTAGATGAAAAAGAATGGTATTTTAAAGGACATTTTCCAGGTAATCCAGTAATGCCAGGAGTTTTAATAGCAGAAAGCTTGGCACAGACAGGGGCTGTTGCAATACTTTCAATGGAAGAAAATAAAGGAAAAAATGCACTATTTGGTGGAATAGATAAAATGAGATTTAAAAAAATGGTTGTTCCTGGAGATAGATTAAAATTAGAAGTTAAAATAATAAAAAGAAAAGGACCAATAGGAATAGGAGAAGCAATAGCAACAGTTGATGGAAAAATTGCAGCTAAGGGTGAGCTTACTTTTGCTTTAGTATAATCTCAATCATTTTGTCAAAATTAGTAAAACATAAAATAAAGAGGTGAAAATAATGAATAAAATATTAATTGCAAATCGTGGAGAAATAGCAGTAAGAATAATAAGAGCATGTAAAGAAATGAATATAAAAACAGTAGCTGTATATTCAGAAGCAGACAAAGACTCTTTACACACACGACTAGCAGATGAAGCAATTTGTATCGGACCAGCTTTAGCTACAAAAAGCTATTTAAATATAAAAAATATTATTGAAGCAGCATATATTACAAAAGCTGATAGTATACATCCAGGATTTGGATTTTTATCTGAAAACTCTGAATTTGCAAAGATATGTGAAGAATCAAATATAAAATTCATAGGACCAAAATCAGAAATAATAGATTTATTAGGAAATAAATCAAATGCAAAAGAAATGATGAAAGAAGCAGGTGTGCCAGTAATACCAGGTTCAGATGGAAGTATAAAAGGCTTAAAAGATGCAATACAAATAGCAAAAGAAATAGGATATCCTGTAATGTTAAAAGCAGCAGCAGGAGGTGGTGGAAAAGGAATTAGGGTTGCATATAATTCAGAAGAAATTGAAAAAGCATATAACATAGTAAAACAAGAAGCAAAAAATGCATTTAATGATGATGAAATTTATATGGAAAGATTCATTCAAAACCCAAGACATGTAGAAATACAAATTTTAGCTGATGAACATGGAAATGTTATTCATTTAGGAGAAAGAGATTGCACAGTACAAAGAAATCATCAGAAAATAATAGAAGAAACACCATCAACAGCAATAGATGAAAAAACAAGAACTAAAATGGGAATTGCAGCAGTTAAAGCTGCTAAAACAGCAGGATATACAAGTTGTGGAACAGTTGAATTTTTAGTAGATAAAGATAAAAACTTTTATTTTATGGAAATGAATACAAGAATTCAAGTTGAACATCCTATCACAGAAATGAGAACAGGAATAGATATAGTAAAAGAACAAATAAAAATTGCAGCAGGAGAAACATTAAAGTTTAAGCAGAAAGATATTAAATTTAGAGGTCACTCAATAGAATGTAGAATAAATGCAGAAAATCCAAATAAAAACTTTATGCCATGTCCACGGAAAAATAGAAGGATTACACTTTCCAGGAGGTAATGGAATAAGAATAGATACATCAATATATGATGGATATGTTATACCACCAAATTATGATTCAATGATTGCTAAAATTATTACTTTTGGAGTTAATAGAAATGAAGCAATAAGCAAAATGAAAAGAGCATTGGAAGAGTTAGTAATTGAAGGAGTACAAACAAATCAAGATTTTCTACATGATATTATAAGAAATGCAGATTTCATTAGAGGTAATTTTGATACTTCATTTATAGAAGAAAAAGTATTAAAAAAATAATGTCATTTTAAAATTGTTAATATATTATTTTGATAATATTATAAAGGAAGAGAGAAAAAATGATTGTTGATAAAATAAAAAAAAGAGAAATTCCACAAAACAATAAAAGTTCTAAAATAGATATACCAGTTGGAAAATGGATAAAATGTGATAAGTGTAAAGAAATTTTATATAAAGACAAAGTAAGAGAAAATTTAAATATTTGTCCTAATTGTGGTAATTATTTTAGAATGCACATAAATAGAAGACTAGAAATGATAATAGATGATGGAACATATAAAAAATTTAATATTGATATTGAAACAACAAATCCATTAGAATTAGAAGACTACCCAAAAAAACTAAAATCACTTAGAGAAAAAACAAAACTTGAAGAAGCAGTAGCATGTGGAACAGGAAAAATCAAAGGAGAAGAAGTTGTTATATGTATAATGGATAGTGGATTTTTAATGGGAAGTATGGGAGTTGTTGTAGGAGAAAAAATTACATACGCAATAGAGCAAGCAATAGATAAAAAACTACCACTTATAATATTTTCAGTTTCAGGAGGAGCTAGAATGCAAGAAGGAATAATCTCCTTAATGCAAATGGCTAAAACAACAGCAGCACTTACAAAATTAGATGAAGCAGGATTATTATACATATCAGTTTTAACAGATCCTACTTATGGAGGAGTTACAGCATCATTTGCAAGTCTTGGAGATATCATTTTAGCAGAACCAAAAGCAATGATAGGATTTGCAGGACAAAGAGTTATAGAACAAACAATAGGAGAATCATTGCCAGAAGGATTTCAAACAGCGGAGTTTTTATTAGAGCATGGATTTATAGATAAAATAGTTGAAAGAAAAGATTTGAAAGATACAATATATGATTTAATTTTGATGTCCAAAAGGGACGTTTCTGTTTGGACATAGTGTCTAATAGTACAAAAAGGGCTGAGGGTTATGAACCCCCAGCAGTTGTAAAAGTAATTACAGAATAAGTATGTTTATCTGTTCCATGATATTCATAATCAGTTTGATTATAAAAACTAACGATTTTGTAGTGCCCCAAATCTGCCAAAACAGATTGAGCAGTTCTTTTTAGATAACGTCTGGAAAGCATTAATTTACAATTAACAATACTTTTTTCTCCAAAGAAATGCTGATATTTGATAAGCTCAGAAATAAACTCTGTTTTAGCAGCTTGCCGAACTTTGATGTAATAAAGACATAATTGTTCCGCTTTTACAAGATTAAAATCTTTATTAGCTGTGTTACTCATAGTTGAACCCTCCTTAATTTAAGATTTTATTATTTGAATTGACATAATCATTATAATACATTTTATAGAAGAAATCAAGAAAAATGAAAAAATAAGGGAGATGTGTCCCCAATGGGACAAAATGTCCCAAAAAGAAACGTCCTCAATGGGACAAAAAGGAGAAAAGATGAAAATAAAAACTGCATGGGAAAAAGTAGAAATAGCAAGAAACCCAAAAAGAAAAACATCACTAGATTATATAGAAGAAATATTTGATAATTTCATAGAACTACATGGAGATAGAACATTCAAAGATGACAAAGCAATTGTATGTGGACTAGGAAAAATAGGAAATCAAAATTACACAATAATAGCTGAACAAAAAGGAAGGACAACAAAAGAAAACATAGAAAGAAACTTTGGAATGCCAAATCCAGAAAGCTATAGAAAAGCAATAAGATTTATGAAACAAGCAGAAAAATTTAATAGACCCGTAATAACATTCATAGACACAAAAGGAGCATATCCAGGAATTGGAGCAGAAGAGAGAGGACAAGGAGAAGCAATTGCAAAATCAATGTTTGAAATGGCTAAGCTAAAAGTTCCAGTTATAGCAATAGTAATTGGAGAAGGGTCAAGTGGAGGAGCCTTAGCAATAGGAGTTGCAAACAAAGTATTTATGCTAGAAAATGCAATATATTCAATACTTTCACCAGAAGGTTATAGTAGTATATTATGGAAAGACTCATCAAGATATAAAGAAGCAGCAGAAAAGATGAAGCTAACAGCTAAAGATTTATATGATTTAAATATAATAGAAAAAATAATAAAAGAGCCAGAAGGAGAAGAACAAGAAGTTTTTGAAATTATTGCAAATGAACTAAAAAAACAAATAAAGAAAACAATTTCACAAATGAAAAAATTAAGCAAAGAACAAATTTGTGAAGATAGATATCAAAAATTTAGAAATATTAAATAATTAGTATGTCAAGTGTGCCAAAGGGGACGTACCTTTTTGACACAAAACGAAAAGAATAAAAAAATTTTAAAAAAAATTAATTTTAAAAATGTGCCAAAAAGGTACGTCCCCTTTGGCACAAAAAGAAGGAGAGAAAAATGTTATTAAAAGATAAAAAAATACTAATAATGGGAATTAGAAACAAATGGAGTATAGCCTATGGAATAGCTAAATCAGCCTATGAAAATGGGGCAAAATTAATATTCACATATATGGGAGAAGACAATAAAGAAAAAATAGAAGAATTAATATCAGAATTTAAAGGAAGCAAATCATATGTATTAAATGGAGCATCAGAAGATGAATTGGTAAGAGAAGTATTTACAAAAATAAAAGAAGAAAATGGAAAAATCGATGGAATAGTACATGCAATTGCACATGCAAATACAGAAGATTTGCATAATGATTTTATATATACAAGTAAAGAAGGATATGCACATGCAGTAGATGTAAGTAGTTATTCATTTGTACTTACAGCAAGAATTGCAAAAGAAATAGACATATTAAATGAAAATGCTAATCTAGTAACATTAACATATCATGGTTCAACAAAAGTACTAGAAGGATACAATGTTATGGGAGTTGCAAAAGCAGCATTAGAAGCAAGTGTTAGATATTTAGCAGAAAACTTAGGAAAAGAGAACATAAGAGTAAATGCTATCTCAGCAGGACCTATAAAAACCTTATCAGCAAAAGGAATAAAAGACTTTTCAACTATACTAACAGTTGTAGAAGAAAAAGCACCATTACATAGAAATGTAACAACTACACAAGTTGGAAATGTTGCAACATTTTTATTAAGTGATATGTCAGATGCAATAACAGGGCAAGTTATTTATGCAGATAGTGGATATTGCATTATGGGAGTATAAATGTGTGTCAAAAGGGACGACCTTTTTTGACACAAAAATCAGCCAAAGGGGACATTCCCTTTTATTATAGAAATATAATTCTGAATAGGGGTGTCCCTTTTGGTCTAAAAATGTGTCAAAAAGGGGCGTCCCTTTTGACACAAAAGAAAGGAGAAAAAGTTGAAAGGTATAAAGATAGGAAATAAAGAGTCTAAATATCCAATTATTCAAGGTGGAATGGGGGTTGGAGTTTCAATGCACAATTTAGCAGGCAATGTTAGTAAAGAAGGAGGTATTGGAATTATATCGACAGCAGATATAGGATATTTAGAAGAAGACTTTGCAAAAAATCCAATAAAAGCAAATTTAAGAGCTATTAGTAAAGAAATAAATAAAGCAAGAGAAATTGCAGGAAAAGATAAGATAATTGGCGTAAATATAATGGTTGCTATGAAGAATTATGCTGAGATTGTAAAAGAATGTGTAAAACAAAAAATTGATTTAATTATATCAGGTGCAGGAATTCCAAAAGAGCTACCAGAATATGTAAAAGAAAGCAATACAAAGATTGCTCCAATAGTTTCATCTCTTAGATGTTGTAAGCTAATAGTTGGACATTGGATAAAAAAATATAATTATGTTCCAGATATGATAGTAATAGAAGGACCAGAAGCAGGAGGACATTTGGGTTTTAAGAGAGAAGAATTAGATGAAGATATAAAGCCTAAATTAGAAGATATTACAACAGAAGTTGTTGATTATATAAAAGAAGTAGAAAAAGAAACTGGAAAAGAAATTCCTGTAATAGCAGCAGGGGGAATATGGGATTCAAAAGATATAAAGAAATTTATAAATTTGGGTGCTAGTGGAGTACAAATGGCTACAAGATTTGTTGCAACAAATGAATGTGATGCATCAATAGAATTTAAAAAGGCTTATATTGAAGCTAAAGAGGATGATATAAAGATAATAAAAAGTCCAGTTGGAATGCCAGGAAGGGCAATTAATAATAATTTTATAAAAAAAGTAGAAAATGAAAAGTGTAAAATAGATAAATGTTATAATTGTATAAAAACATGTAATGTTCTTAATAGTCCATATTGCATTACAAAAGCTTTAATAAATTCTGTAAAAGGAAAAGTAGATGAAGGATTAATATTCTGTGGAAGTAATGTTAGTAAAATAAAAGAAATTATTTCAGTACATGAATTAATGCAAAAATTGGTATGTGAATTATAACAAAAGAAGTAAGATTAAAATTTTATTACTTTCTAGGAAAAGCGAAAAGAATGGTTAATAACCATTCTTTTCGCTTAATGGACAATAAAATAGATTTATTATCCACCATTTACTCTATCTAAAAATCTCCATCTAGAACCAGACATTAATCTAAGATAAACACTGTCATAAAAATTAGTATATAATCCATAATCTAATACATAATCATCAGGAATATTTAATTTTATAATTAATTTTTTTCGATATTCATCATAGTAACAATATTTTTGACAAATGCCTGAAAGGGATGAATAAGAATCCACTTTTTGTGTAATTAAGTTTTGCTTGGTTAAAGAATCTAATGAAAAAGGTACAATATGCTCAGGATACATATGTTTTATAAAAGTTAACATTTTTTCATTATCTTTCCATACATATTCTGAAAAAGAAAGAAATTCTGTTTTTTCAAAATTAAGTTGAATTTCTAAAAAATTCAGATCAAAATCGTATTTTACCAATAGTCCAATACATTCATCGCAAAACTTTTTTGATTTTCCATAAAAATTTATGGAACCTAAAATAGTTTTTGTTTTAATTTCTGATGTAGTCAAATGTTCCATTTTTGCATGTCCTTTCATAATTATGGTAGGATAAAACAATAGTTACAAAATTAGTATAGCATAGTGCAATATTATGTCAATAGCATTTAAAGCTTTAAAAAGCAAGAAGAGTGGTTCATAACCACTCTTCTTGCTTGAAAATTTACTTTAAGAATTAGAATCTGCTGATTGGTCACTGTAGTATGAACAGAAAATCATCAATACAGTTTTTTCATCTAAAGTACATTCTTCTGAAATTCTCACATCAAAATCATTAAAGAAGAATTTAGAGTTAAAATCTGCAATGAGATTACCGTTAGTATCATACATTTTACCATTAGTATTGAATGTGTTGAATGTAACATTTGCAACCTTTTCACCATCTTTATTATAGATGTCGTATGATTCACCAAAAAGCTTTACCAAACCTACCATCTCTACTGAAAAGACACCATCAACATAAATTGAATGAGAATCTTGTGAAATAAGATGATATGAATCATCTGCATAGGCGATTTTGTTTTTGTTTAAATTATACATAGTTAGTGGATCTGTAACAAACTTAAGTATCTCTCCATTAACTGTTGCAAAATTTTCACCTTCTTTGTCAATTTCTATTGTAGTTGACAGCCGAAGATTTTTTACGTCACATTTATACTCAGTACAAGGACCAATATCTTTCTTAGAACCTGACAATACAAAAGCTCCAATCAACAGGAAAAATACTACTACACACACAATTCTCCGAACAACCTTCATTTCCATTTCTAATACCTCCATTATTTAGTATTATAAAGAACACAATTTGTATCAATTTTTATTATACCATAATTTTACATAAAATACAATCAGAATGCTTAAATTATGTAAATGATATTGAAAAATATTAAAAAATATTGTATAATCTAACATGTAAAATAAATAATCAATAAGAGAGGAGATTTGAATATGGTGACAAATGACACAATTCAAAAGAAAGAAAAAACTGTTGTTGCAACAATTGGTAGGTGGATGACACCACATAAAGGACAAAAAAGTTTCCTACGTAAGCTTGCCCGGGAGCATGACAAAGTAATTGTAATGATAGGTTCATGCTATGAAGGTGGAACAGAAAGAAACTGCATTTCAGCTGTTGAAAGAGAAAAAATGATAAGAGCTATCTTCAAAAGAGAAGGAATTAGTGAAGAAAAATACGAAATTGTTCCAGTTGAAGATAAAGAAAGTTTTGGAGAATGGTTAGAGGATGTTAAAGAAGTTTGTAATTCTTATGGAGTTACACATTTCTGCACAGGAAATAAGGAAGATATTTTAAATGTTTTGAAAGAAAAAAATGAAACTTTAGGATTTGAAATGATAAATCCTGAAGCAGATTCTGACTTTCCATATCATTCCAGTCATATTCGGAAAATGATTATTGAAGGAAAATATGAAGAACTCAAAAAGCTAATACCTGACGAGATAAAGCCAATTTTATTCAAAAATTCCTTCAAAGAAATTTTGGCAGCAAATCAAAAAAGAGGAATACAGTTTGTACGAGGACGTCAAACAGTGGATGTAATTATACTTGTCAGAAACACTTTAGACGGAAAAGTATATGTTCTGCTGGGAAAACGTTCAATGGATAAAGTTGATTTTCCTGGATGCGTAGGTCTTCCTGGAGATGCAATCAATAAGCATGAAACAGCAATAAATGCTGCAATTCGTACTTGTTATGAGCAAACAGGCCTGAAAATAGAGTTATTAGATAATTCATTGGAGCCTGCAATTATAAAGTTTGGAAATGTTCCGAAATCTAATCTTGAACAAATGCATTTTGTAGGAATTTATAGTTCAGAGGACGAAAAATTTGCAGGAACTCGAGGAGGTTCTTCACAATGCTTTGGGATTTTTATTGAAGATGAAATCTACAAGTATGAAGAATATCTGAATGCTTCAGGAGGATTAACAAATCTGAAGTTCTATGAAGTAAATGAAGCAATGTCAAAAGGATTGCCATATCAGCAGCCTGAAATGCTCAAAAAAGCAATGAAAATGTTTGAAGCATATCCAAATTTGACAAAGAAAATTCAGCCTCAAATGGAAGAAAAAACAGAAACATTTATGGTTTCATTCATAGGAGCATCAGGAGCAGGAAAGAGCTCAGCGGCATTAGGAACAGCCTTTAAGCTCAAGATGTTAGGACAGTCTGTTGAATATGTTCCTGAATTTGCTAAAGGACTTGTGTATAATGGAGTTTTAGGAAAATACATTCCAAATCAGTCATACATTGTAGCAGAGCAATTTAAGCAACTGTATGATTTGTTAGGACAGGTTGATTACATCGTAACTGATGCAGGACTTGAAATAACAGCACTTCACTCATCAAAAGAAAATGAAGTAGTTGAAAAGTTAGCTTGGTATTTAAGAAACAAGATAAACCAAGTGACAATCTTTATTGAAAGAGATGAAGAAAAAGTACCATTTGAAACACGAGGAAGAGTTGAAACCGAAGAGCAAAGTCGTCAGTTTTCAGTTCAGCTTGAAGAATACCTTAAGAAAAATAATGTAAAATATATTAAGGTTAAAGGTTCAGAACCAGCAATTGAGGTTGCCCTTAATGCAATAAAAGAGCATGAAAAAAGCCATAAATAACAAACAGTTTTCCTCTATACATCTTTTTTTGGTGTATAGAGGATTTATTAAGAGGAGAAGACTACATGAAAATAACAATATTAGGACATGACAACATTGATGTAGATTCAGTAGTATCAGGAATACTAATGTCAAAACTTTTAGACTTTCTAAAAATTGAAAATCAATTTGCTATTCTTGAAGAAGTTAAAAGAAACGAAACATATGAAATACTTGAAGAATTATTAGGAATTGATATGAAGCAATGGGAAGTAAAAGAAGAAAATGAAGAAAGAAAATTATTTTTAGTAGATCATTATGAAACAAAACACAAAGGACATGTAATAGGATGTATTGACCATCATCCTACCAAAAAAGAAAACACATACAAATTCAATTACACAAAGAATTCATGTGCAGCTGCATATATAATTTATGAAATAATGCAAGAAGTAGGATTTCCAATGGAAAAAGAAATTGCTAAAATGATTATTGTAGCAATGATGGTAGATACAGTAGCATTCAGAAGTAGCAAAACAGTACCAGAAGAAGTAGAAGAGGTTAAAAAGCTGGCAGAAGAATATCAACTTGATTATTTTTCACTTGAAAAAAGTTGTTTATTAGTAACGCCAATCGAAAAACTTAGCACAGTTGAAATTATTTCAAATGGGCAAAAATGGTATAATTATAATAGAGTTAAAGTTGGTTCTGCTTATCTACAACTTTATGGGATGCCTGATGAAAATAAGGTGAATTATTGGCTTAGTTGCTTAAAAGAAAGAGTGAAAGAAACTCAAAGTGATATATTGATTTTTGTAATTTTTGAAACTCAAAGCAATAAAACATTTATTTATGAAGTAACAGAAGATAATATTTTCAAAAGAGTAAAAGAAGGAATTTTATCAAGAGGAAAGAATATTATGCCTGAAATTGAGGCAAGATATCTATAACAAAAAAATTATAAAAATAATCTTACAAAAATGTAAGGTTATTTTTTTTGAGTTTATGATATAATAAAAGTGTGATAAAAGTGTGACAAAAGTGGAGTCCCTTTTTGTAACATAATATAAAAAGTAAAGGAATGAAAAATGTCTAAAATACTAATAATAGAAGATGATGAAAAATTAAGAAATGAACTAGAAAAATTTTTAAAAAATAATGGATATCAGACTGAAAGCCTAAAAACATTTGAAAATACAATAGAAGATATACTACAAATAAATCCAGACCTAATTTTGTTAGACATAAATTTACCAGAGACAGATGGAGAATATATTTGTAAAGAAATAAGAAAAAAATCAAATATGGGAATTATAATAATAACAAGTAGAGACAATGAAATAGATGAATTATTATCAATAAATTATGGAGCAGACCACTATATTACAAAACCATTCAATATACAAATATTACTTGCTAAAATATCTTCACTATTAAGAAGGACAAATAATAATGAAATAAATGATAAAATTGATGCAAAAGATTTTATATTAAATATTTCAAATAGTACAATAGAAAAAGAAAATAAAATTATAGAATTAACAAAAAATGAATATAAAATTTTAAAATATCTAATTGAAAATAGAGGAAAAATTGTATCAAGAGATTCTATAATGGAAGAACTATGGGAAAGTGAGAGTTTTATCGATGATAATACTCTTAGTGTTAATATTACTAGATTAAGAAACAAATTAGAGGAATTGAATTTAAAAGAACTTATAGAAACTAGAAGAGGGCAAGGATATATACTAAAATTATAGATTATATCTTAATATCCGACACTTTTTTGTTGATGGTTGGATACCCTCCTATAGAGATATATTTTAGTATGTATCGCTTGATTGAAGTGAAAAATAGAAATGTTTAAATAAGAAAATGAGGAATGTTCACGGAAAAATAGATACTTATATTTATTTTTCATTGCATTCCTCGGTTTAATACAGGACT
>JAAWDR010000038.1 GCA_022793875.1 Clostridia bacterium | reverse complement strand
TATTATGTCAAAAAGTACATAGTAAAATATGTGCTTTTTCTTGTGTCTAAAAATGACAAAATATATAATAAAAGACAAATAAAAACAAAAGAAAGAGGAAAAGAAAAAATGAAAAGAAATCAAGGAATAACACTAATAGCGCTTATAATTATAATCGTAATTTTACTAATATTAGCAGGGTTATCGATAGCAGCCTTAACAGGAAGTGGATTATTAGGAAAAGCACAAGAGTCAACAAAAATATCAGAAATAAAAGAAATAGAAGAAGCAGCGAGAATATCATATATGGAAAGACAAATGGAAGAAGTGGTAGGTGGAGAACAAGTCACAATTGCAGGAGTAATAAGTGACTTAAGAGAAAAAGGTTACAAAATAAAAGAAATAACAGGAGAAGCAAATAGTATAACAGGAATAGCATTAAGTGAAGAAAATGTAACAGTAAAAAGAAATACAGAAAAAACAGTAACATATACACTAATTTATTCAGAAGAAACCACAGTAAGATATTTTGTAGAAGTGCAAGGAAAAGATTATGAAATACTATTTGATAATGGAAATATTACAGTAAATACAGAAGAAACAAAAGTAGGAGAAATTAGTAAAGAACCAGAAGTAACAGTAACATCTAGTGATAGTACTACAATAGAAGCAAATAAAACAGAAGAAGGAAAAATAGTATTAACGGCAAAAGATAAAATAGGGAATGTAGAGATAACAATAAAGGAAATAAACAGTAATGTAACAAAAACATTTACAGTAAATATAGTTTTAGAGTCTTTATCGTTTGCTAATAATGATATGAATGATCTTTATAATTCAAACATAATAAGTACATATGGAAATCCGAGTCCTAAATGGATAGGAGGAAGTTGGTGTATGATAGATTGGGGGAGTGAAAAAGGAAGACCTAATGATGCAGGATTAATTATAGATATGGATTTAATTAATGAGAAATATCGGGAATTTCAGGTTTGTCGAGATGAAGATTAAAGGTTGGGCTCATACTAATAGAAGTTTAGTTGAGTCATTTGTAGATTATGCTGTGAGTTGTAATGAGACGGAAATTGAGGATTGGGAAAAAATGAGTTCTCATAGTTCTTCACGTGGGAATGGAGAAACTTACGGAAAAATTGTTCGAGTGGAGATAAAAGGAAACCGCGTTGGAATGATTGTTCGAACAAATGTGACTATTGATACTAGGAAAATCGAGTCATACGTCGGTTTTGAAGGTCTGAAATTTTATAACTAGTACTTGGATTTTTACTAATTCTTTGAGTTTATCAATAGTGGTGTGTAAATTTTGAGTGAAAGTCAAATATCATTTTTAATATTGATTAGTTATAAAACTTATTATATTTTCTACAAAAAGTATTGACAAATAAAAAGGGAGTGAGTATAATACAAATATATTTACTTAATATGTAAGATATAATAAGTTGAAGGAGAAAAACAATGCCAGGATATATGATACATTTAGCAGTAGGTTCAGTATATTTACAAGAAAATGAAATTAAAGATATAGAAAACTTTAATAAAGGAATAATAGCACCAGATATGATACGAGATAAAACAAAATCACACTATGGGCCAAACTCAAGTAATCCAGGGCTAAATAACTTTGTAGAATTAAATGGAATATCAAGCAATTATAATGAAGGATATTTTTTACACTTATTAACAGACTACCTATTTTATAATAAATTTTTAAAAAGGTGGGATTCTAATATTTATAATGATTATGACAAATCAAATGAAAAAATAAAAGAAAAATACAAGATTATTATTCCAAAAGAAATAGAAGATATAGTACACTTTAGAACTGGTAGATTAGAAGTACTGAATGAAGAAGAATTATATAGATTTATAGAATGTGTTGGAAAAATAAATGTAAGAGAAATTATTACTAAAAATAACATTGATTATGAAAATGAAATAAAACAATTAGAACTAGATATATAATTATCATAAAAAGGAGATAAAATTAAGATGAACGTTAAAAGTAATGTGATCATATTTAGTACAGATAATGAAGAAAGAAAAGATGTAAGAAGATTAAAAGAAAAGAAATTACAAATTGTGTTAGACGAAAATAATAATTTGCCTATATTTAACATTACAAATAAAGAATATATAAAAACAACAGTAATACATAGAGTAGAAGAAATATTTGGAACATCAAAATTTTATATAGAACAATTATATACATGGGGAGAACCACGGATATTACAATGAAAACGAAGAATTAATAGTTTCATATCTAGTAATTATAAATAAAAATAATATAAAAAAAATGTCATCAAATATTAATTTTTATGACATTTCTATTGAAAATTTAGAGGATGTTAGAAAAATACAAAAAGTTACCTTAAATAATGAAAATAAAAAGATTGAATATAATATCGAAACAAAAGCAGAAAGACAAAGAAATAATATTGAATATACTCATAGATTAATAGGAAAGCCAGAAATTAAAGAATTAACAGCTATTATAATTCATACTGGAATAAAAAGGTTAAGAAATAGAATAGAAAATACTAATATAGCCTTTAGCTTTTTAGAAGATGAATTTACTATTTCAGAATTACAACAGATTTATGAAATAATACTAGATAAAAAGTTAGTAGCAGCAAATTTTAGAAAGAAAATAGAGCCTATGATAAAGAAGACAGATAAAATTGTAAAAGAATCTGCATATAGACCATCAACAAGATATGTGTTTAATGAAGATTATATTGAATATTGGGTTTAAAAATATTAATAAGAATGGAGATAATATGGATAGTAATGAAATAATAATGGCTTCTGGGAATAAAGGAAAGATAAGAGAAGCACAAGAAATATTAAAAGAATATAAAATAATACCAATGAAAGAAATTGGGATTGAAATAGATGTAGAAGAAGATCAAGAAACATTTGAAGGAAATGCAATAAAAAAATCAGAAATAATAGCTAAAGAATTAAATGGAAAAACTTGTCTTGCTGATGATTCAGGAATTGAAATAGAATATTTAGATGGATTTCCAGGAGTATATACAAAAAGATGGCATGTAGGAACAGATAGAGAAAGAAATTTAGCAATAATAGAAAAATTAAAAAATGTCCCAAAAGAAAAAAGAAAAATAAAATTTATTACAGCTATGGCTATTTCAGATGGAAATAACACAATTTCATCTGTAGAATATATTGAAGGATATGTTGCAGAATATGTTAGAGGAGATAATGGATTTGGATTTGATGAAATATTTGAATTAGAAAATGGAAAGACTTTAGCAGAATTGTCTGAAGAAGAGAAAAATGAAATAAGTGCAAGAAGAAAAGCCTTAGAAGGCTTGAAAAATAAGATTAAAAATATTGACAATTTTATGTAAGCAAGCTCCAAAGATTTAAAATGGAGCTTGCTTATATGATATTTATTTAATTCTGGATTTTTCCAGAACTTCTTTAGATTGCTCCTTTTCAAAACAACATTCATCAGGAGCCTTTTTGTAGAAACATTTAGTAGGACCATTATTCAATGTCCGTTTACAAATGCAACCACCATTAGGATATCTGCACAAAGGAGCATTTTCGTAATTTTCTTTTTTATCAGTACTTTCATTTACCTTAGACCTTAATTCATGTTTCATTCCTAAAATGCTTTTTCCATACTTCATAGTTTTTCCTCCTAACAGTTGTTTTTAGAGAACTTTTCTAACATACTATTCTTATTATAGTTACAAATGATAAGAACAGTATATCACAATTTTATGTAAAAATCAATAATCTATAATAAAAAATAATATACATTAATGTTTCTATTTTTAAGTAATCTATATTTTATTATTTATCCTAATATGTTATAATAATAAAAACATTATACATGAAAGGAAAAAGTAATGGAAGAAAATAAAGAAGAATATTGGAATGATAAATATTGGAAAGAAAATATAAAAAGTAATCAAATGGACTTTATAAAAGACAACTGGATGGAAAAATATAAAAATGAAATATGTAAAAGTGAATATAAAAAAGCAATAGACTTAGGATGTGGTATAGGACAAGATACAAGATGGCTAACTGACAATGGCTTTGATGTTATATCATGTGATATTTCAGAAATAGCATTAAATAAATTAAAGGAATTGATACCAAACAGTAAAACAATGAAAATTGATGTAAAAGAAAAATTGCCATTTGAAGACAATTCTATAGACCTGATTAATGCAAATTTATCAATACATTATTTTAATATGGAAAAGACTATAGAAATATTTGACGAGATATATAGAATTTTAAAACCAAATGGTTTATTCATAGGAAGAATGAATTCAGATAAGAACAAAGAATATATAAAAGAAACTACTAAAGAAATTGAAAAAGATTTTTATTATGATTATGGTAGATATTTTAGATTATTTAATAAAGAACAATTTGACATTTTAACAAGGAAGTGGAATGTTATTGTATTAAATGAAAATGTAACAATTAGATTAAATAGACAAAAAGCTTTGTGGGAATTTATATTAAAAAAGTAAAAAATTAGGAGGATTAAATATGGAGTTAATATGTAAAATAACAGAAGAAGATATTGGAGAAGAGAGTAGTAAACTTGATAATCCAAGATTAAGGTTAGCTGCTAGAGGAATTGTTGTAAGAGAAGATGGAAAAATAGCGATATTTAATAAGAGAAACAAAAATGAATATAAATTACCTGGTGGAGGAATGGAAGGGAAAGAGTTGCCAGAAGAAGCATTTAAAAGAGAAGTATTAGAAGAAACAGGCTGTGAAGTAAAAAATATAAAAAGTCTAGGAATAACAGAAGAATATAAAGCATTAGATAATTTCAAGCAAACTTCGTATGTTTTTATAGGTGAAGTACAAAAAAATACTGAACAATTAAATATGACTGAAAAAGAAAAAGAAGAAGGTGGAAGACTAATATGGGAAACACCAGAAAAAGCACTAGAGCTAATAAAAGAATGCTTTGATAAATTAGTAGCTTCTAAATATGAATCAGTATATTCTACAAAATTTATTGTTCTAAGAGATAGAAAAATTTTAGAAAAATATATAGAATTAAGAAAGGAATGCTAAAGATGTTAGAACAATTTTCAAGGACAGAATTGTTAATAGGAAAAGAAGCAATAGAAAAATTACAAAAAGCAAAAGTTGCAGTATTTGGAATAGGTGGAGTAGGGTCTTTTGTTGTAGAAGCTTTAGTAAGAGCAGGAATAGGAAATTTTATATTAGTAGATAATGACGAAGTAAATGTTTCTAATTTAAATAGGCAAATTATTGCAACAACTCAAACAATAGGGAGAGCAAAAGTAGATGTTGCAAAAGAAAGAATATTACATATCAATCCAAATGCAAAGGTAGAAGCTATCCAAGAATTTTTTATGCCAACAAGTAAAGAGATTTTTGACAATTCAGTAGACTATATAGTTGATTGTATAGATACAGTAACAGCTAAAATAGAACTAATTGTAAGGGCAAACAAATTAAATATTCCTATTATATCTAGTATGGGAACAGGAAATAAATTAGATCCTACAAAGTTTGAAGTAACAGATATTTATAAAACTAGTGTATGTCCATTAGCTAAAGTTATGAGAAAAGAATTAAAAGCAAGAGATATAAAAAAACTTAAAGTAGTATATTCAAAGGAAGAACCAATTAGAGTAAGTCAGATATCTGAAGGTACAAAAAAGCAAGTCCCAGGAAGCATTTCTTTTGTACCATCTGTTGCTGGATTGATTATAGCAGGAGAAGTAATAAAAGATATAATAAAGGTTTAATAATATTTGATTTTTGACATTTTTTATAAAATAGAAAAATAGAAGAATTACATAGAAGTATTGAAAATAGTTAGAAATTATGTTAATATAAATATATATCATTTATATGACTGTAATAAAAGTAACTTGTAAACAATAATTTGTTATGGAGGGAAAAAGATGACAACTAAATTAAGAGAAGGAATTGTAAGATTAAGCCGGGATGAAAGAAAAACAAAGTGTATTTTAAGATTAGCATTAATTTTGGGTATTGTAATATTTTCATTGTTATTTTTTGAAAAATGGATAATAGTAAAAATATTGTCATTGTTAGCATTTTCGTTATTATTTATACTTAGAATACTCGATGCAATAAAAAAACAAAATGATGAAGTTATTGAAAAAAACAAATTATTATATATTGTACTGAGTGAAATAGATGTAGTAGTAAGAATTATACTATATTTTATTGCATTTCCCATATTAGTTATTATATCTAAATTTGTCGAATTTGATTATTTCATAGGTATAATAATTGTAATAGTTTTTGCTGTAGGAATAATCAAGTTATCTAATATAATTACTACACATTTCAAAAATAAGTTGTCAGAATAGTAAAAGAACCCCTGTTAGAGAAAAAACTCTAACAGGGGTTTTACAATGTTTATAATAGTAAATCTTATTATTGTGCAGCAAATTTTTGCTTAGCAGCATCGATTTTTTGTTGTTCAACATTTTCCATTTGGTACCAGCCTTTTTCAGCCATAAGATTATATATCTTATTTTGAATATTCAGAGACTCATTTAAAGCACATTTAAAAGCTTCATGAACTTCAGCAGTAGAAGACTCAATAGTTCCATGAAGATATAAATCACAAACACCTTTAATAATTAATAATTCTTTTTCGATTAAATCTTTATCTTCCATAGCATCCTCCTTATAATAGATTTAAAAATTTGTTAAAAATTTCATTATGTTTTTGTTCTAATTGTCCAATATAAGTAGCAAGATTAACATCTTTTAATTGGCTAGCAGTATATTTGCTACATGATTTCATAAAATTTTCATGCCCTAAAGCATCTTCAATATATAAAAGTTCTTTACTTGTCATAAAAATCGACCTCCTAAAAATATGATTTCCCAAATATATGAAAATATGCAAAACACTTTATTTTTTAAATTCCATGTGATAAAATGCAAATAGCAAAAGTAGAAAATTTTAAAAATATAAGGAAATATGGAGTACAATATGTTATCAATAAAAGAAATGAGAAATAGACTACCAAAAGAATTTATGGAATTTTTATATGAAAAATATACACCAATAAAAGTAGATCAAATACTATTAGGAATGACATCAGAAAGATACACAACACTAAGAGTAAACACACTAAAATATGACATACAAAGTCTAATGAGATATTTCAAAGAAAAAAATATAAAATTCGAAAGAGTACCATGGTATAATGAAGCATTAATCATAAAAAATGCAAATGAAAAACAAATACAAAAACTAGATATATATGAAAAAGGATACATATATCTACAAAGCTTATCAAGCATGGTACCACCATTAGCACTAAATCCAAAAGAAGGAGAAAAAGTATTAGACTTAACAGCTGCGCCAGGAAGTAAAACAACAGAGTTAGCAGCATTAATGAGTAATAAAGGATATATATTAGCAAATGAGTTAGACAAAATAAGATATGAAAGATTAAAATATAATGTCGAAGCCCAAGGAACAAAAATAGTAGAAGTAATAAATGGGAGAGGAGAAAAAATAGGAGAACAATATCCTGAATACTTTGATAAAGTTCTATTAGACACACCATGTAGTGGAGAAGGAAGATTTATAGTAAATAGTGTAGCAACATATAGAGACTGGTCACCCAAAAAAGTAAAAGAATTATCAAAATTACAGAAAAAATTATTTGAGAGTAGCTATAAAGCTTTAAAGCCAAATGGAATTATGGTATATTCAACATGTACATTAAATTTAGAAGAAAATGAATATATTTTAGATTGGGCATTAAAAAATTTTAATATAAAATTAATTGATATAGACTTAAATATAAAAGATGCTCAACCAGGATTTAATGAAAATATAAACAAATTAATAAATAAAGCAATTAGATTATTGCCATCAAAAGACACAGAAGGATTTTTTGTAGCAAAACTTAAAAAACTGTGACAAAGGGGACGTCCCTTTTTGACACATATGTTAGATGTGGAAATATGGAGGAAAAAATGATATATGAATTTGAAGTACCAGGAAAGGTAATAGGAAAAGGAAGACCAAGACTAAATACATACACAGGAAGTGTATATACGCCAACAAAGACAAAAGACTATGAAACACTTGTAGAACAATATTTTTTATTAAAATATCCTAAATTTAAAGTGTTAGAAGGAAGACTGAAAGTAAGTATTGTAGCATATTTTGAGATACCAAAATCAACAAAAAAATCAGATGTAGGAGAAATGTTAGAAAACAATATAAGCCCTACCAAAAAGCCAGATATAGATAATGTTGTAAAGGTTGTATTAGATAGTATGAATAAATTTGCATTTAGAGATGATACTCAAATTACAAAGTTGGAAGTAGAAAAAGTTTATAGTTTGGAAGAGAAGATTTTTATAAAAATAGAGGAATACTAATGTCCCATTGGGGACGTTTCTAATGTCCCATTGGGGACGTTTCTGTTTGGGACATTTTGTCCCAATAGGGACACATCTCATTTATGTAAATATAAGAACAGTATTATAAATTAGGAAGAATAGATATGAATAATAATAGAATAAGATATAAACAAAGAGATTTTCAATTAGAAGAAATAGATGTACTAACTGAGTTAGATTGGAGCTTAGAAAAGTATGGATGTGGACCAACATCTATTGCAAATATATTAAAAAATTATGGATTTGAAATTAATCCAATAGATATAGTCAGAAAAATATTATTTGGTAAAGATGGTAATTTTGATACAACATATTTGCGAAACAAAGGAATAAATTATAAAGGACTTATATATTGCTTAGATAGATTAATAGAAGAAGATAAATTAAATATTTCATATGAGGTTGTAAAAATAGATTTTTGTAATCCAAATAATCAAAAACAGAAGATTATAGACTTAATAAAGCAAGGAAATATGGCAATAATTCATGTAGGGCCATCTGAAATAAGTCCACTAACATTTTCTAAAAATGGACATTATTTAGTAATTAGCGATATTGATAAAAATAATAATTTTTATGTAATTAATTCTAATAAAATAGGTGATAGTCAATTAGGGATGCCATTTGACTATGATACTATAATTAAAAATATGATAGGAAGGAAAGATTCTTTTAATTTTTTATTCATAAAAAAATTAAATTAGAAATTAGTTTATAGACATATTAATAGTAACCAAAACCATATTTGTAAATATACTATACAAATATGGTTTTTAATATCCTTTCTGGGACAGTCCCCAAAAAAGACATTGATAAGGAGAGATAATTAATATGAAAGAAATATCTTATAATAGGCAAAAAGTAGTAGAATATGCACAAAAATGGGCATATGCACGAAATCCACAATATTACAATTTTGACAGTGTTGGTGGAGACTGTACAAGTTTTGCATCACAATGTATATATGCAGGAGCAAATGTAATGAATTACTTAAAACAAAAAGGATGGTATTATATAAATGGAAATAATAAATCACCAGCATGGAGTGGAGTAGAATTTTTGTATAACTTCTTAACTACAAACAAATCAGAAGGACCATATGGAAAAGAAGTAAATCAGAATCAAATTGAAATAGGAGATATAGCACAATTATCATTTAATGGGAAGAGTTTTGGACATACATTAGTTATAACAAAAATTCAGAATAGAATAGATTTAAATGAAATTCTTATTAGTTCACATACATATGACTCTTTCAACAAAAGAATTTCAGAATATAACTTTGAAAAAATTAGATTTATTCATATAGATAAAGTTAGAAAATAAAGATAAAAATATTGATAAAAAAATACTGAATTGATATAATTAAGTCAGCTGTTCGAGCAAAGCGAGTTACAGATGACTTATGCAAATAAGTGAAACAAAATTTGTTATAAGATGTGTCCCCAATGGGACAAAATGTCCCAAGAAGAAACGTCCCCAATGGGACAAAAGGAGAAAAAATATGCCAATAATAGAAGCAAAAAACTTAATAAAAAAATACAAAACAATAGAAAAAAAAGCAGGAATAACAGGATACTTCAAAAACCTAATACACCCAAGATATAAAGAATTCACAGCAGTAAACAACATAAACATAGAAATAGAAGCAGGAGAACTAGTAGGATACATAGGAGAAAATGGAGCAGGAAAATCAACAACAATAAAAATGTTAACAGGACTATTAACACCAACATCAGGACAAGTTATAGTTGATGGAATTGTACCATATGAAAAAAGAATAGAAAACAACAAAAAAATAGGAGCAGTTTTTGGACAAAAAACACAACTATGGTGGGACTTACCTGTAATAGAATCATTTAGATTAATTAAGAAAATGTATAAAATACCAGAAAATGAATATAGAAAAAATTTAAAAACATTTACAGAATTATTACAACTTGAAGACTTATTAGAAAAGCAAGTAAAAAACCTAAGTTTAGGACAAAAAATGAGATGTGAAATTGCTGCAACATTCTTACATAATCCCAAAATTGTTTATTTAGACGAGCCTACAATTGGATTAGATGTATTAGTAAAAGAAAATATAAGAAAATTCATTAAAGATATAAATAAAGAAAAAAATACAACAGTAATATTAACAACACATGATTTAAAAGATATAGAAGATGTTTGTGATAGAATTATTCTATTAGATAGAGGACAAATTATATATGATGGAGATAAGCAGAAATTTAAAGATACATATGGAAATAGTGTAACAGCAGAAATAATTTTAAAGAATAAAGAAGAAAACATTACACAAAAATTGTGGGAAGAAGATTTTGAGATTATAGAAGAAAACGAAAATAACATAAAAATAAAATTTAGTCATGATAAAACAACAATTGTAAAGATAGTAGAAAAATTATCAAAATATGGAAATATAGAAGATATACACATGAAAGAAGCAGAACTAGAAGATATATTAAAAGACATTTATAGAGGGGTAAAAATATGCTAAAAACAATGCTAGAATTAGGAAAGATACATTTTAAAGAATATTCAATATATAAATCAAATTTCTATTTATTTACATTAAATAGAATAGTAGAAGTTATTGTATATATATTTGTATGGCAAGCAATATATATGCAAACAGGAAACACAGGTGAATTTACAATAGAACAAATGATAACATATTACATATTAGTTGTATCATTAAGCTCAATTGCAACATGGGGAATTAATGAAGATATGGCACATTCAATAAGAACTGGAAAAATAAACAAAGAATTATTAAGTCCAATGTCATATTTTAAATACTATTTTGGAATAAACCTTGGAGAAATTGGATTTGCAATACCAGTATCAATAGCAACATTTATATTATGTGCAATATTCTGGAAAGTCATAATGCCAGTAAGTATAATGAATTTTGTACTATTTTTACTAGTAATAGTATTAATAATACCAATATCATTTTTTATCCAAATGATAATAGGGACAACAGGATTTTATACAAATTCAATATGGGGAATGCAAATATTAAAAAAATCTATAATATCAATATTTTCAGGATTAATAGCACCATTAACACTATTTCCAGAATGGTTTCAAAAAATTGCAAACATATTACCATTTAAAGAATTTATATATACACCAATAAATATATATTTAGGAACAATTCCATTAAATGAAATAGGAGCTATAATATTAAAATTAGTATTATGGATAGCAATATTATATTTAATAGCAAAAATATTTTTCGAACATGCAGTAAAGAAAATAACAATAAATGGAGGATAAAATGAACAATATAGTACATAGCACACAATTGTATTTATCTTTTTTATCAGCATCATTAAAAGAAATGCTGATATATAGATTAGATTGTATAGCAGGTATGATATCTCAAATTGTAACACAATTAGTAGAAGTAATATTTATATGGATAACATTTCAAAGCACAGACAATATAGCAGGATGGAGTTTTCAACAAATATTATTACTATATGGAGTAACTCTAATATCAGTAGGAATATCAGACTTCTGCTTTGATGCATTATATGATATAGGACCTAAATACATAAGACAAGGAGATTTTGACAAAATTTTATTAAGACCAGTACATCCTTTGTTATCAATAATAGGAGCTTCAAAAGAATATTCAGCTTTGGGATACTTAGGATTAGGATTATTTATAACAGTATCAATGTTAATAGAATTGGCAATACCAGTAACTTTTATATTAATAGCAAAAATAATATTTTTTAGTATTATAGGGGCTGCAATAATAGGTGCAATTAACACAATATTTAGTATAGCATCTTTTTGGACTTATAAATCAAATGAGGTGATATGGACATTTTATAGGATGTATACTTTTGCACAGTATCCAATTGATATTTATAATGGATTTATAAAGTTTATAATAACTTATATTTTACCTTTTGTGTTTGTGGCTTATTATCCAACAATGAATTATTTAGGCATGGATAAATATTTGATTTGGCTTTCTCCATTAATTGCGATTGTTTTATGGTTTGTTGCTATTAATGTTTGGAATTGGGCATTGAAGAAATATAGGAGTACAGGAAGTTAATTGGAATAATACTCCTAAATTTAAAATTATGTTAGGGGCATTGAATTAATTAAATAATAATTATATTGCAAGTAAATAAAATAATTGTTAGAACTAAAAAATAACTTAAATAGGGATGAAATTATCCTTATTTAAGTTATTTTTAACTTTTTTATGGAAACCGCAGAATTCGACAACATTTGCATAAAGAAAGTAATAAAATTACATAAAATAAAAAAGAAGGGAAAAAGTATGGAAATTGAAGACATAATACAAGAATTTTTAGATGAATATGGATATACACAAAATAAAGACATAGAAGGTGTAATACTTTATGGAAGTTATCAAACAAAGACAAACAAGAAAAATTCTGATGTGGATATAATTATTGTATATAATTCTGAGTCTAAAAAAGAGACAACTAAAGAATACAAAAAATACAAAAATTATGATTTTGAAAGTTACGAAAGAACCTTACAAAATTTATATGACAGAGTAGATAAAGATTTCTTGAATTATGAAGATACAATGCTATCAGCAATAGGCTATGGAGAAATAATTGAAGATAGAAATGGAAAAATAAAAGAATTACAAAATTATACTTTGCAAAAATATAAAAACGGTTTACCAAAATTAAATGAACAAGATGTAATATATGGAGCGAAATCAATACACAAATCAATAGAAAGCCTAAAAAACATGTATACAGAAAAATCACCATATTATTCAACTTTTTATGCTATTACACTAGATAAAATAAGAGACTATTATAACAAGAAAAATGGATATTCAAATATGTCAACATCAAAAGTATATAGATTATATACAGATGAAGTAATGCAAACAGTTCAACATAAATTTATGCCAGAAAAACAATTTACAAATAGTTATCTAAATTGTATAGAAACAAATGAATTTGAAAAGATTAATGATTTATTTAAATATGTAACTAGAGATATCTCAGCAGATATAGATTATTACAACATAAAATTTAACATAGGAAATAGAAATCATTAAAGTAAAGCTAAGGGGATGTAAAAATGGAAAAAATAGAAACAAAAAAATTAGAAATACCAAGAAATGAATATAGAATGTCAATTATATCAAGTTGTAATATGAAATGTATATATTGCCATAATGAAGGAAACAACTGTATAAGCATGTTAAAAATTGAAGACATTGAAAAAATTATTAAAGAATCAAAAGAATTCGGGTTAAGAGGAATAAGGTTGACACGGAGGAGAGCCACTTATTCACCCACAAATTTTTGAAATATGTCAAATGATAGCAGAAAAATATCATTTAGACATAGGGATAAACACAAATTGCATTGAAATAGAAAAATTAATAATACTAATAAAAAAGAATTGGATAAAAAGAGTAATTGTAGGATTAGACTATTTTGATGGAAAGATTTCTAAAAATTCTCCAATTGGAGTATCATCAAAGCAAATACTAGAAAACATAAAAGAAATAAAAAAATTAGGTTGTGATGTTAGTATATCATCAGTATATACAGGAGATTTAGAAAACAAGATAAAAATATTAAAATGGGGAATAAAAAATCAAGTAAGAATTAAAATGATAGAAGAAATAAAAGATGAAGAAGAAAAATCTACTTCAGAAGAATTTCTTGAATTAGAAAAGATTATACAAGAGAAGTTTAAATTAGAATATAAAAAAGATGAATATAATGAAGTTAATGGTTATAAAGATAGTAAGAGAGTAATTACATTTTTCCATTCACATTGTAGATTACGAGAATGTGATATATGTAAGAAAATACATTTGAGAATTACAGCAAATGGAAAAATGAAACAATGTATGTATACATTAGAAGATGATATAGATACAAAAAGTATAGACTTCAGAGACAATCTTGAAAAATATATTAAAGAACCTGCAAAATTTTATCATAATTAATTGAAAGGTTAAAACAGTTAATTGACTAAATCAGAATAAGGAGAGATGAAAAATGGAAGATAATGATATAAAAATAGATAATGGAACAGGGAATTTTAAATTTAGAGTAAATGGAATATTAATGCATGATAATGAGGTTTTAGTGGTAAAAATGCAGAACAATCCTTTTTATTGCTTACCTGGAGGACATGTAAAACTTGGAGAAGATACACAAAATGCAGTTATAAGAGAAATAAAAGAAGAAACTGGATATAATTCTCATATAAATAAATTAATAACTACAACAGAAAACTTTTTTGAAAGAAAAAATGGAAAGAAAATACATGAACTTGGATTTTATTATTTATTAAATCTAGATGATAAAGAAAATGTAAATGCTAAAGAATATGAAGCAGTTGAAGAAAATGAAGACAAAGTAGAATTACATTTTAAATGGATACCTATTGATAAATTAGAAAGTGTAGATTTCAGACCACAAGAATTGAAAGAAAAATTACAAAAAAACAATATAGATTTTCAACATTTAATAATTAAATAAGTTTTTAATTTTAATGCGAAATGCATTATTTATAAATATATTATACAAAAATTTTTGCACACAAATATCATATTTCTACTAAAACAATTGAAAAAAAGGAGGCAAAAAACATGAAAAAATATGTGGCTTTAAAAGACAATTTAGGACGGATTTTTCTTTCAGACAAAATAAAAATTGATAGTTATAAGCAAAGAATAGGAAAAAATGAAATATTAGTAGAGAATTATAAAAAGTTTTCAACAATTAGTATTAATAAAACAATTACTATATTTTTCTTTTCTGATGAAGAAAGACCATTTAATGATTTCATTAATGTAACACAAAATAAATTATATCTATTAGAAAATGTGTTAAAAGGAAGCTTAAAACAAACAAATATAGTGATAGAAGGGGCAGATGGAGTAGGAAAATCAACATTAGTTGCTGAACTAGCATATAAAGGGTATATTACCCAAGATAGAGCTGTTAATGAAGTAACCAGAAAAATGAGAGAAGAAATACCAAAGGAAGATAGAATTCAAGGTGTTAAAGAATATTTAGAAATGGATAAAAACAGAAAGCTAGTTTTTCTATATTTATCTGATGAAAATGTATTAAAACAACGGATTGAATCAAGAAAAAATATATCAGAGTATGATAAAAAAGCTCTTATTTTTCAAAGGTTATATTTGGACACATATAATGAATTAAAAAGTTTTAGTAATATTTATATTATAGATTGTTTAGGAAAAACTCCTGCAGAGTTAGTAAAAGAGATAGAAAATTTGATATGAAAATTTTTTGAAAGTAGCATTATATTTTGTGCTACTTTTTAATTGCCAAAATGATTGTGAAATCCAATAATAAATAACAAATAAAATCAAAAAAACATATAATATCACAAGGTGATAATATGTTAAAAAGTATAAAAAGATTATATGAAGATGCAGAGAACATATGTGAAAAAGATCCAGCATGTAGAAATGTTATAGAAGCAATAATTCTATATCCAGGATTTCATGCAATAATATTTCATAGAATAGCACACTTTCTATACTGTAAAAAACTATTCTTTCTAGCAAGATTAATATCTCAAATAGCAAGACATTTAACAGGAATAGAAATACATCCAGGGGCACAAATAGGAAAAAAACTATTTATAGATCATGGAATGGGAATTGTAATAGGAGAAACAACAACGATAGGAGACAACTGCACAATATATCATAATGCTACTTTGCGGAGGAACTGGAAAAGATAAAAATAAGAGACATCCAGATTTAGGAAACAATGTAATGGTTGGTTCTGGTGCAAAAGTTTTAGGACCAATTAAGATTGGAAATAATGTTAAAATAGGGGCTAATAGTGTGGTTTTAAAAGATATACCAGATAATGTTACTGTAGTAGGAGTACCTCGGAGAAATTAAGCATTTTTGAAATTTTTCAAGTTTTTCTTCTTCTAAAACCTTATTAACTTCAATAGTGAAATTGACATAAAAATTGACGGACGAATATAACTATGGTATAATAGAGCTAAATTATTTTGCAAAAACCATAAGGAGGTTACAGTATGAATGTAAACATGAAAATTAGCTCTGGTGTTGTAGGATTGTTAGCAAATGCTCACTCTACATCCTCTTTTAGAGGAAAACGGTATTTCTTCAAAGGCGATTTGTGTCAAATGTCTGCTGCTCAAAAAGTAGCTAATTCATTGGGCATAGAGACTGGCATTGAAGGCGGTCTTCCATTTGTAATGTCACAAGAAGATTTTGATTGTGTTAAAAAGTATTTAATTTCTAATAAAGTAGAAGGTTGGTGGCACTATGTGACTCATGAAGAGTACTGTGAAATAAAAGGTGAATATCACTTCGGTGTTAAATATCTTCGTTATCAGAAAGAGATTCAGCAAATAGCTGATGACCTTGGAATATGGATACAAAAGGATAATAATTCACTTTTGTTTGTAACTTCAAAAGAAGATTTTAATGCAATTGTTGAAAAACTTAATATTGAAAATAACTGAGGAATTGCAATTATTCTGACAGTAAAAGAAGGATTCGAAAGAGTCCTTCTTTTAAATATTTTCAAACAGTTATATATTAATTTATGTACACATAAGTATATATACTTTTTAAATAAAATGTAAAAAAATAGCTTGTCAATTTTTGTCAAAGATGATAGAATGTGAAAAATAGTATAGGATGAAAATTAGGAGGACTTTTGAGATGTATGAAAGAAGTGCCATTGTATTAGAAAAATACTTTGACAATATATGTGGACTAGATAAAAAAATAAATCTAAAGACAATATATAAAGATTATAGAGAAATAGTTGAAGAAATACAAAAATATCAAAATATTATTGATGAGGAAGATAAAGTCATCAATGAATTTGATGAAACAGCAAATGAAATAAGAAAAATTCAACAAGAGCAAAAGAAAATATATAAAGCTAATGCAAAATATGAAGATGATAGAAATCAGTTATTTGATAGCTTAGACGAAAATTCCTCTACAATAGAGAAAAAACTAGTTAAAATAGAAGAATGTTTAAATGATAATAATAATAGATTAATAGAACTAAGAGAACAATTTATACAATCACTATCAACATTTAATGAAAAGCAAATAGAGAGAAATAAATATTCAAGAAGTAGAAGAGAAGAAGAGTCAAACTATATGCTAATAATAAAAAAATCAGGAGAAGATATAAAGCAAATAGACTTAGATAAAATAAAAAAGTTAAAAGAATTTGTAAATTCCGAAAATGAAAAAGAAAAGCAAGAAATAGCTGAAATAATGATAGAAAATGGAAAAGATGAAAAAATGCCATTTAATGAAAAAGTCATTGAAAAAGCAATAAAAGTAAGAAATGAAATTGCTAAAAGAGAAGCAGAATGTTATATAACAATTTTTGAAAGAATGAGAAAAATATTGGTAGAAATAAACAATGATGATATGAAATTGGAAAAATACAATAAAGCACTAAGAGATGTAAGTGTAAAGTTAGCATTTTTAAAAGCAGAAAAAATGTATATAGTTAGCTTTTTAGACAATGAAAGAATGACTGCAATAAATGGACCAAAAGCACATAAACAACTAATGGAAGATGCGTGTGAAAAATTTGAATTAGATATTGAGCAAATAGACAAACTTTATGATTTGATTTTAAAGGAAATAGCAAACAAATCTACTAAAAAAGCTTACAAAGAGCAATATAACAAGGAATATTTGAAAAGTATAGAGGAAAAAGAAAAAAACTTTGAAGAAGAAGTAAATAATATTAAAATAAAAGCAGGAACAATAATAAATTCAAATTATTGGAGAATTGAAGAAATAAAAAACATATATGATGTTTTCCAAAAAGAAATAAGTGAAAAATTTGAAAAGGATTTGTCAGAATACAAATTAGAAGAAAGTGAAAATATAGATGAAGCTTTTGAAAATGCAATAGAGGAAGATGATATATTTAAAAAGAGAATATTAAATCTTAATCATGAAAAATATGAAGATGATGTTAGACATAAAGAAAATGAATATGATGAAGATAATGGCTACGATAGTGAAAAATATGAAGAAGACAATGATGAAGAATATGAGGATGATTACGAATACGAAGAAGATGATGATGAATACGATGAAGAATATGAAGAAGATGATGATGAATATGATGAAGAATATGAAGAAGATGATGACGAGTATGATGAAGATGAAGAAGATGAAGATGATGACGAGTATGATGAAGATGAAGAAGATGAAGATGATGACGAAGATGACGAGTACGATGAAGATGAAGAAGATGATGATGAATACGAAGAAAATAAAAGGGACAATAAAAAAGGAAAAGGATTGTTCAACAAGTTTTTTAAATAATAACTGTAACTATATGAAAAGCCAGTATATACTGGCTTTTAAATATTATAAGAAAATTTTTTCAAGTTACTATAACATTAAATGCTTTAGATATTCAAAATAAAAGTTTTAAATGAATATAAAAAATACTTGAAAAAAAGCCGAAAACAATGTAAAATAGATAAGAAAAACAAAAATGTGCCTAAAATTGACGACTCTATTGGCACAGAGGAGAAGAAAGATGTATTTAATAGTAGGATTAGGAAATCCAGAAAATGAATATGCAAATACAAGACACAATATGGGATTTAACACAATAAATGAAATTGCTAAGAATAATAATATAAATATAGTAAAAGAAAAATTTAAAGGATTATATGAAATAGGAGTAATGCAAGGAAAAAAAGTAATATTACTAAAACCACAAACATATATGAATTTAAGTGGAGAATCAGTAAAAGAAATAGTTAATTTTTATAATATAGAAACAGATAAAATAATAGTAATTTATGATGATATAGATACAGAAAAGGGAAAAATCAGGATTAGAAAAAAAGGCGGACCAGGAACACATAATGGGATGAAATCAGTTATAAATGAACTTGGTTCAACAGACTTTGCAAGAGTAAGAGTAGGAATAGGACAACCAGAATTTAAAAATGATATGATAAATTATGTAATAGGAAAAGTACCAGAAGAAGAACAAAAAGTTTTACAACAAGGGGTAAAAAAAGCAACAGAGGCAGTAGAAGAAATATTAAAAAATGGAATAGAAATAGCAATGAACAAATTTAATTAGAAGGGAATATCAAAAGTGATAGAAATATTAATAAACAGAAAAGAAAATGAAAAAGAGATAGCACTAGTAGAAAATAGTAAACTAGTAGAATATTATATAGATGAAGAAAACTCAAACAGAAAAGAAGGAAATATTTATATAGGAATAGTAAAAGACATAGTAAAAGGGATGCAATCAGCATTTGTAGATATAGGGGCAGAAAAAAATAGTTTTATACATTTAAAAGATATTCTAAAAAAAGTTGATGAAAATAAAGAAAAAATAGATGATAATATAGATATAAATAACATTATAAAAAAAGGACAAAAGCTATTAGTACAAGTAAAAAAAGATAGTAATATTCAAAAAGGAGCAAGAGTATCAACACATATTAATCTACCAAGTAGATATATAGCATTAATGCCAAATACAGACATAGTAACTGTATCACAAAAGATAGAGGACAAAAAAGAACAAGAAAGATTAATAAAACTAGTCAAAGAAAATTTAAGTAGTGGTAATGGAGGAGTAATAAGAACATCAGCAATAGGAAAAGAGAAAGAAATTATTGAAGATATAAAAAATGTAGAAAAAAGATGGAAAGAAATAGAAAATGCATTTAAAGAAGATAAAGAGAATAAACCAAAATTAATAGCAAAATCAGAAGATATAGTAAAGAAAATGATAATTGATTTACCAGAAAAATCAATACAACAAATAACAACAAATAACAAAAAAGAATATCAAGAAATATTAAAATATCAGCAAAATAACAATTATATAAAAGAAACCAAAATAGAGATAAAAGAAAATGAAGATGTTTTAGAAAAATATGACATAAAAAAAGAAATATCTAAAATGGAAAATAGAAAGATATGGCTAAGATGTGGAGGATTTATAACAATAGATAAGACTGAAGCATTAACAGCAATTGATGTAAATACAGGGAAATATACAGGAAACAAAAACATAGAACAAACAATTTATAAAGTAAATGAAGAAGCGACTATTGAAATTGCAAAACAAATAAGACTAAGAGATATAGGTGGAATAATAATAATTGATTATATAGATATGAGAAATGACGAAAATAAAAAGAAAATTCAAAAGTTATTAGAAGAAAACTTAAAAAGAGATAGATCAAAAACACAAGTAGAAGGATTTACAAAATTAGATTTAATGGAAATGACAAGAAAGCATATATGTAGCCATAAGGAATAAAGCCTATTTAGGGACAGTTTCCAAATGGACATGGAAATAGTGAAAGAGGAAAAAATATGAAAGTAGGATTTATATCACTAGGATGTAGCAAGAATTTAATAGATACAGAAGTAACAATAGGAATGTTTAAGAACAACAATTATGAAATAGTAAATAAACCAGAAAATGCTGATATATTAGTAATAAATACATGTGGATTTATAGAAACAGCAAAAGAAGAAGCGATAAATACAATTTTAGAAATGGCAGAATATAAAAATAAAAAATGTAAATATTTAATTGTAATGGGATGCTTGGTACAAAGATATTATGAAGATTTAATAAAGTTACTTCCAGAGGTTGATTTATTTATAAAAATAGATGAATATGATAAATTATGGTATAAAATAGAAGATTTATTAAAAAGAGATATAGTAGAGAAATCAAAAACAAATACAATCAAAAAAATATCAGAAATGAAGCCACTTCCAATGCCAAAGTATGAAGAATTTATGAAAAGAGTTGTTACAACTGGTAAGAATTACGCATATATAAAAATAGGAGAAGGATGTAGTAACAGATGTACATATTGTGCAATTCCTTATATAAGAGGAACATTTGTAAGTAGAAAAATAGAAGACATATTAAATGAAGCAGAAATGCTAGCAAAAAAGGGAATAAAGGAATTAATTGTTATAGCACAAGATACAACTAAATATGGGATAGATATATATGGAGAAAGCAAATTAGCAGAATTATTAGAGAAATTAAGCAAAATTAAAGGAATTGAATGGATTAGGTTTTTATATTCATATCCAGAAGGAATAACAGAAGAACTAATAAAAACAGTAGCTAATAACAAAAAAATAGCAAAATATTTTGACATTCCAATTCAACATATATCAAATTCAATATTAAAGAAAATGAATAGAAAAACAAGCAAGGAAAACATAATAAAATTAATAAAAAATATTAAAGAACAAATACCAAATGTAACATTAAGAACAAGTTTAATAGTAGGATTTCCAGGAGAAACAAAAGAAAACTTCGAGGAATTATTAGACTTTGTAAAAACTACTAAATTTGACAAATTAGGAACATTTATGTATTCAAAAGAAGAAGGAACACCAGCAGCAAAACTTCCTGAACAAATACATGGAAATACAAAAAAAGCAAGATACAACAAAATTATGGAAGCACAACAAAAAATATCAAAAGAAATATTAAAAGATAAAATAGATAATATTTATAAAGTTTTGATAGAGGATATGTCTTTTGATGGAAAATATTTTATAGGTAGAACAATGCAAGATGTACCAGAAGAAGATGGATTAGTTTATATAAAAAATGATGGTAAAATTGATAAGAAAGAAGTTATAAATAGTTTTGTTAATTGCAAAATAGAAAATGTAAATAATTATGATTTAATTGGAAAAATAGATAAAAGAGGGAGATAGGGACGTTCCTTAAATCCCCCAAAATAGGGAAGATGGGACACTCTTTAAATTAACGATAATTTGAAGAGTGTCCCATCTTCCCTATTTTGGGGGATTTAAGGAACGTCCCTATCTCCCTCTTTTATCTTATGGATTAACGTTTAATGTTTTATTATTAGTATAAATAACCATACCAGGCCTAGATCCAGAAGGCTTTTTGACAAATTTCACTTCACAATAATCAACAGGCACATTTGAAGAAGTTCTTGCCTTACTATGAATAGCAGCAATTTTAGCAACTTTATATAATAAATCATCATTAGGATAAGGTAAGTTACTATCAATTTTAAGTATAGTATGACTACCATGAAAATCCTTAGTATGAAACCATAAATCATTTTTATTAGCATATTTTAAAGTTAAATAATCATTTTCTTTATTATTTCTACCAACTAAAACAACGTAGCCATCAATAGTGTATTTTATAGGGTTAAAAGAAACCTCTTTATTTTTAGTAAGTTTAGATTTCTTTATTTTAGATTTTTTATTATTATCAGATACATTAGACTTAGAAGTTTTTTCTTTAAAAATATCATTTTCGGAAATTTCCTCAAAAATTGAAGTCAATTCATCAATAGAAGAACATGATTCTAATTCATAAACAATACTTTCAATATAATTAAGTTCTTTTTCAGTATCTTTTTTCTGTTCAGAAACTATTTCCAAAGCATTTTTCAATTTTGAATATTTTTTAAAAAATCTTTTTGCATTAATACTTGGAGTATAACGTTTATCTAATTTTATTAAAATTTTATTGTTATCATCATAATAATTTTCGAGTTCGATTTTTTCTATATTTTTATTAGGAATTCTGTATAGATTTGCTGTTATAAGCTCACCATAAATTCTATACTTTTCCATATCATCACATTCAGTAAGTTTTTCATTAATATTTTTTAATCTTTTAGAATATTTCTTTAGAGTATCTAAAATTAATTTTAATAACGTATTTCTATAATTCTTAAAAGTTTCATTTGTTTCTTTATTAAAGTAAAAATCATCTATAAAGAAATTTAATTCAAAAGGTGAGGATGATTTTGAAGAAATTAGAAAATAATCCTTTACAACGCCATCTTGATTTTTGCTTTCTTCAAATGATAAATTATTTGTACCAATATTACTAATTATTTCTTTAATATAATTAAAAATCTTTTCTAAATTTATATCATTTAATTCAGTTATTTCTAACTTATTCATAATCGACTGAACAAAACTTTTAGAAATGCCATTAAATGTATTAGATATTTGCTCAGGTAATTGTGTCAAAGGGGACGCCCTTTTTTGGTCCAAATTTGTGTCAAAAAAGGGCGTCCCTTTTGACACAAAATCCTCAAAATTTTTTAAATCTAAAAAACTAATTTTATTAGAAGTTGGAAAAACATATTTTGTGTGTGGTAATATATCTCTGTAATTTTCATCAGTTTCTTTTATATGTCTCAAACTATCAGTTATTATATTTAATTCATCTAATAAAATTACATTACTATGTTTACCCATCAATTCAACTATTAATTTTTTTGAAATTATATCATCAATTTCATCAAATCCTTCAAATTCTAATATAATAAGTCTTTCTAAATCATATGTTATTATATTTTTTAATTTTAAACCTATTAAGTTTTTACGAAGTAACATGCAAAAATTTGGTGCTATTTGTGGATTTGGTTTAGAATTTGTTGTTAAGTTTATTCTACAATTTTGAGCTTCTATACATATGTCTAATGCATAATTTTGTTTGTCTAAATATAATCCTAGTATTATTTCATTTTTATTAGGTTGAAATACTTTGTCAATTCTTGCTCCACACAAGTTTGATAATTCTTGTGTTACAGCTTTTGTTACAATTCCATCAAAGGCCATTAGTATCATTCCTTTACTTTTTATTTTTAGATATAATATCATATTTTAGGAGTAATGTAAAATATTAAAACTAAAATTAATGTTGACAATACTACATATCTAAGCTATAATAATCGAGAAAGATTAAGTAATTTAAAACCAAACTTTAATTAAAGGAGGAAAAATTAATGAAACAGGAATTGACAGGTAACAAAATTGTAGAAATAGAAAATGAATATGTAGTAGAAACCCAAAAACGGTATTCAAAAATAATAAATGATGGATATTTTATTATAGCTTATAGCACAAAACAAGAAGAAATTGTTATTTATGACAAAGACTTTATAATGCTAAAGAAAATTACTCACATTAAAAAATTGCAGGAATATCAATATAAAAATATAGTGTTTGTATCATTTACACAACAATATGATAAAACAGGGATAATAATATTACAAGATGATAAATACGATATAGTGACTTTAAAGAATGAATATGGAGATAATGTAGAGTTTTACACAATGTATTGTATTGAACCAAAGAAATATCTGGTAATTGGAGAGTATAGACCTTATGTAGAAGGATATGGATATTGTAATATTAAATGTGTTTTCTTTGTAATTAACTTAAATAAAGGAGAAACACTACTTCAAAATATAGCTAGTGATGATAGCTATAGGTTGATAGGAAACAGATTTTTAAAATTTGGTGGTATATATGATTTATATGATTTGTATACTATGACAAAAATAGAATGGCCAAAAGAAATAATAGAAACACCTAATATGATTGAAGTATGTTGTTCGAGAAAACAGATACTTGTTTTAAAAATAGGAAAAAAATATTATGTATATATAAAAGGAAAAATTGTTTATACTTATTTAAAAGAAGAACATGAACAGATTTTATTTAGCTTGAAAAACTACTATACCTGGTCAAAAGATTTTTGTACAGTAATCATAAAAGATAAAGTATGTATATGGAATAAAAATAGTGGACCAGAAATAATATCAATTCCTAAACAATAAAAAATGTTAAGCTTACTATTTAAGATTAAAAAATATAAAGAGCATATGGTAAAAACTATATGCTTTTTAAAATATAAATAAACTTAATTATATGATTAGTCCAACCAGCAAAGAACGAAAGTTTACTATATATTATAACTTTTATATTATAGGAAAGTTCTCCGAACTTCCTATAATATAAATACTTTGCACACAAATTTGCCAAAGCAAATTTGGCGCACAAACAAAGACGAGGCATGAAAAGTATTCTAAAAGGTCTAGAAATTTTAATCATGCCTCTTTTGTTCTATAAATTATTATGTTAAAAAATACGAAAACTTAAAAATTTTAATATATTGCATTTTACAATTTGATATAGTAAAATAAAAATATAAAAGGGGGAAAACAAATGAAAATAATAAAAAGGATAATGTACATCATACTATTTTTAACAATATTCATATGTTTAGGAACAGTAAAATCAAAAGCAGGAGATTTAAGATTAAATAATCTATACTTTGATGTTAAAATAAATGATGATGGAAGTATGGATGTAACAGAAATATGGGATATATATGTAAAACAAACAAATACATTATATAAAACGTTTAAAACTGATAAGAGCAAATATTCAGAAATAACAAATGTGACAGTAAAAGATATAACATATGGAAAAAGCAGTGAATTTATAAAAACTCCAAACTGGGCATATCATGTAGCAAAGAATCGCTACTATGGGACTAAAAATGGAGATGGAGATTTTGAAATAGGATGGGGAGTTGGACTTGATAATCAAACAGCAACAAAAAAGTATCAAATATCATATACAGTAAAAGATGCAATAACAAAATATAATGATTATGCAGAATTATATTGGCAATTTGTAGGAGAAAATTTCGAAATAAGCAGTACAAAAATAACAGGAACAATTTATTTACCATCAAAGGTATCAAGTAAAGAAGATATAAAAGTATGGGGACATACAAAAGACTTAAATGGTACAATATATGCAACAGATACAAATAAAATAGAATTCCAAATGGATAATTATAGAAGTGGTAGATATGTTGAAGTAAGAACATTATTTCCAACAAGTCTGATAAATACATCAGGAAGAACAAAAAATACAGAAATATTGCAGACAGCAATTGCAGAAGAAACAAAATGGGCAGACAAAGCAAATGCTATAAGGGAAAGAAATGAATTTTTATCAGAAGCAATGCCTATTATATTATTAGTAGTTTATATTGTAATAAATGTAGTATTAAGTATTGTTTTTATAAAAAAAGCAATAAAATATTCTAAGAAAAATAAAGAATTAAAGAAATATGAGCCGACAACAAAATTACAATATTATAGAGATTTACCAGATGAGCAAGCAACACCAGGAGAAGCAGTAAAAATATTAAATATGGAACTAGAAGCATTTACTTCAACAAACTTTGGGAAGATATTTTCAGCAACAATGTTAAATTTAGCGTTAAAAGGATATATAGAAATAAGGCAAGAGAAAAATGAAAGAGGAAAAGATAATATAAATATCTATATTTTAAGACAAGAAAATGCTGGATTAAAACCTAATGAAGAAAGAATAATGACATTTATAAGAAAAGCAGTAAAAGAAAATAATATGTTGACACTAAAAGAACTAGAAAAATACATAAAAAATCATCCTACTGGAACAGAAAGTTTATTGAAATTAACTTATAGTGATGTAAAAAAACAACTTATAGAACAAAAAATTATTAATAAAGAAGAAGAAAAAGAATATCAAAAATATAAAAACAAACAAGTTGGATATATATTAGGAATAATATTTTTATTATGTTTTACATTTGTATTCTTTATTATACCAGCAGTAATATTAATAGTTGACGCAGTATTATGTGGTAAAATAGCGAAGAAAATAAATGTACTAACAGAAAAAGGTGTTGACCAAAAAGAAGAGTGGAACGGCTTAAAGAAATACATGGAAGACTTTTCAATGCTAGATAAAAGAGAAGTACCAGAACTAGTTATTTGGGAAAAATATTTAGTATTTGCAACAGCATTTGGAATAGCAGATAAAGTTATAAAACAATTAAAGATTGTATATCCAAACTTTGAAGAGATAACAACAGGAATGAATACATACTCATACATGTATATAATGATGAACACAAATTTTAGTACAAGTTTTTCAAGTGCAATAAGTACATCAATAAATTCATCAATAGCATCAACATATTCTTCAGGCTCTGGTGGAGGCGGTGGCTTCTCTGGAGGTGGAGGATTTGGCCGGAGGCCGGAGGTGGCGGTGGACGGTAGATAAAATTTAAAATTATTAAAAGTTCCATTGCTTTATTTTACATAATGTGATATAATATTAGTGTAACAAATAATATAGCCACTAAAAGGAGGATAAAATGATACATCTCGAGGCATCAAGGTATGAAGGTTGGATAGAAATTAAAGGAGAAGAAAGAAGAAGAGTTTATTTTACTCTTGAAGGTACAGGAGTTAGCAAGAACTTAATATTCAAAGGTAATCCAATTCTAAGTGATATTGCAAAAGTAGTTACAGAGTGTTTTAGATCAGAAGAACTAGAAGTATTCAGTATTGAATTCAAATTTAATGGAACCGAAGTATCAATAGAGCTTAATGATACTGCTTCTGAAACAGCATTTAAAAAAAGATCCGAGATATCTATATCTGAGGATAGAGTTTTGCTAAAAATTGCAAATCAAATTACAGAAAGTAGTGGCACGTGATATAAATATCACAAAAAGTAAAAGAAAATATCTGCATAAAATTTTATGCAGATATTTTCTTTATATAATAGGGAAGTTTTATATACTTATTGACTAACTATAATAAATAGTATAAAATAACAATGAAAGAAAATTAGAAAAGTTATAAAGTTAAAGAAAGGAAACAATATGTCAAAACCAATAGTAGCAATAATAGGAAAGCCAAATGTAGGGAAATCAACGTTTTTCAACTATTTGGCAGGAAGTAGAATATCGATAGTACAAGACACACCAGGAGTAACAAGAGATAGAATATATGCAGAAACAAACTGGCGTGGAAGAAAATTTACATTAGTAGACACTGGAGGAATAGAACCAGACTCAGATGATATAATTTTATCACAAATGAGAGAACAAGCAAATCTAGCAATAACAATGGCAGATGTAATCATATTTTTAACAGATATAAAACAAGGAGTTACAGCAGCAGATAGAGAAATTTCATTAATGCTAAAAAAATCAGGTAAACCAATAGTTTTAGTTTGTAACAAAGCAGATAATTATGACAAAGATAGCCAAGACGCTTATGAATTTTACAATCTAGGAATAGGAGAACCATACCCAATATCAGCAACAAATGCATTAGGAATAGGAGATGTTTTAGATGCTGTATATGAGTATTTTCCAGAAAAAGATAGTTCAGAAGATGAAGATGATATTATAAAAGTAGCAGTAATAGGAAAACCAAATGTAGGAAAATCATCATTAATAAATAAAATTCTAGGAGAAAAAAGAACAATAGTAAGTAACATAGCAGGAACAACTAGAGATGCTATTGATACGCCATTTGAAAACGAACATGGGAAATATGTATTGATAGATACAGCAGGGGTGAGAAAACATAGTAAAGTAAACGAAACAATTGAAAAATATAGTGTTCAAAGAACATTATTAGCAATTGAGAGAGCTGATGTATGCTTAATGATGATAGATGCAAATGATGGAGTAACAGACCAAGATACAAAAATAGCAGGAGAAGCTCATGAAGCAGGAAAAGGTGTAATAATAGTTGTAAATAAATGGGATGAATATGAAAAAACTACAGGAACATTAGAAAAGTATAAAAAAGAAGTATATGAAAAGCTATCATATTTATCATATGCACCAATTATATTTATATCAGCAAAAACAGGACAAAGAGTTGAAAAATTATTTGATATGATAAATAATGTAGCAGAACAAAATGCTCTAAGAGTGTCAACATCAGTACTAAATCAAGTAATAAATGAAGCAATAGCAATTGTACAACCACCAACAGATAAAGGAAAAAGATTAAGAATATATTATGGAACACAAGCATCTACAAAGCCACCAACATTTGTTATATTTGTAAATGATAAGGAATTATTCCATTTTTCATATCAAAGATATTTAGTAAATCAAATAAGAAAAGAATTTGGATTAGAAGGAACACCTGTAAGAATAATAGCGAGAGAGAAAAATGTCCAATAGAGACGTTTCTGTTTGAACAAGAAAGTGAGGGAAAAAATATGGTAATTTATATTATAATGGCAATAATAGCTTATTTAATAGGAAGTGTAAACTTCTCAATAATAATTAGTAAAAAAATGGCAGGATTTGATGTAAGAGAAAAAGGAAGTGGAAATGCAGGAACAACAAATATGTTACGTTCAGTAGGAAAAGGAGCAGCAGCACTTACATTGATATGTGATATTTTAAAGGGAGTAATATCAATAATAATAGCAATAATTTTAGGAAATATTATTAAAGACATAAATAGAGAAGTGCTATTACAAGTTGCAGGAGTTGCAGTAGTAATAGGACATACTTTCCCAATATTTTTTGGATTTAAAGGTGGAAAGGGAATTGCAACATCTTTAGGAATATTACTTATGAGCAATTGGCAAATAGGATTAATTTGTTTAGTATTTGCACTTGCATTAATGGCATTAACAAGAATGGTATCATTAGGCTCTTGTGCAGCAGCAGTACTATTTCCAGTATTAACACTATTTATAAATGACAATTATACTGTTTTAACAGAAGGAAAAAGCGGAAATGTATATTTTATATATAGTTTAATATTAGCTGTTATTGTTTTATATAATCATAGATCTAATATAAAAAGAATTTTAGAGGGAAAAGAAAATAAATTGAGCTTCAAAAAATAATGTCCCATTGGGGACGTTTCTCTTTGGGACATTTTGTCCCATCGGGGACACATCTTCACTATATATAAATGATAAATATAAAGAAAAGGAAAATAATAAAAATGAAAAATATAGCTATAATAGGAAGTGGAAGCTGGGGAGTTGCTTTAGCTGTACACTTAGCGAATTTAGGACACAATATAAAAATATGGTCTTTTATGGAAGAAGAAAGAGACTTAATAAATAATGATAAAAAATGCAAATTTTTGCCAGGGTTAGAACTACCAAAAAATATAACATGCTCGACAGATTTTGAAGAGGTAATAAAAGATAGTGAATTTATTATACATGTTACTCCATCAAAATTTACAAGAAACACATTTAAACAATATAAACAATATGTAGGAAACAAGCCAGTAATAATATGCTCTAAAGGATTCGAAAAAGAAAATCTAGAAACATTAGATGAAGTAATACTAGATGAAATGCCAGAAGCAAAAGTAGGAGTTTTATCAGGACCAAGTCATGCTGAAGAAGTATCTGTTGCAATACCAACAGCATTAGTAATAGCATCAAAACATCAAAATATTTTAAGAATGGTTCAAGATGCACTTATGTCAGATAAAATGAGAATTTATACATCAAATGATATAAAAGGAGTTGAACTAGGAGGAGCATTAAAAAATATAATTGCATTTTGTGCTGGAGTAGCAGCAGGAATAGGACTTGGAGATAATAGTTTTGCAGCATTAATAACAAGAGGGTTAAAAGAAATTACAAGATTAGGTGTAGAGTTAGGTGGCAAAGAAGAAACGTTTTATGGATTAAGCGGACTTGGAGACTTAATTGTAACATGTTTAAGTGAACATAGTAGAAATAGAAAAGCAGGATATTTAATAGGACAAGGAAAATCATTAGAAGATACTAAAAAAGAAGTTGGAATGGTAATTGAAAGTATTGACAATATAGAAGTTGCATATGAACTTGGAAAACTTCATAATATTGAAATGCCAATAGTTGAAACTGTATATAAAGTTTTATATGAAAATTTAGACCCAAAAGTTGCTGTAAAAAATTTAATGACTAGAGATAAAAAAATGGAATAAAATATAGTAATTTATGTAATAATAAATATAAAAAAGATTGGAGAGAAGTATATGGATTTTTTTAATAAATTAGGTAAAAAAGCAAGTGAAGCGTACAAAGTTACAGCAGATAAAACAGGCAAACTAGCAAAAGAAGCAAAACTTAGAATGAAAATGGGAGAATTAAAAAATGAAATTAGTGATATTTATGAAGATATAGGTAAAGTTGTTTATGAAAATCATATTAGAGAAGATAAACAAGATATTTCTAAGGAATTAGAAGAAAAATGTATAAAAATCGATTGTTTAAGTGATGAAATTGAAGCACATTTAAAAGAATGCCTAGAATTAAAAGATAAAAGACAATGTCCTAATTGTTATGTAGAAATAGACAAAGATACAAAATTCTGTCCAGAATGTGGTGCTAAACAGGAAGTTCCTGTTGAAGAGCCAGCAAAAGAAGTTGAAATAGTTGAAGAAGATAAATGCAATGAAAATGAAAACAATAATATGAATAATGAAGAACACAAAGATGAAAAAGAAGCTGAAAATGATAATAATGATAATAAAAATGAAGAAAGCAATAAAGAGCAAAACAATGAAGAAGAAAAATCAAATTTAGAGAAAACTGTTGAAGTTGAATCAGATGTGAATCTTGAAGATGATAAAACTGTTGAACATCTTGAAGTTGAAGATGAGACTGAAAATAATTAAAATATAGTTTGAAATAAAAGTGGACAAAATATTGTCTGCTTTTTATATTATTAACCACTAAAAAAATTGACAAAATTTTAAAAAAATGATATTATATTAACATAAAGTGCGAAGACGCATATGTATATAAACTTGTAATTTTTCTTTGAGAGAGGAGAACAATTTATGAATGAGCGGAAAAGAAACAAAGGAGTAGTAAGAAGAGTAGTACTGAAAACTATTGGATATACTTTAATAATTGATATTTCAGTTATTATAATATTAGGTATTATCTTTTTTCTTGCAGGTGCATTAATAGAATCAATGAAATTACTTTGTTTGACAATTTTAATTATGGATATACTTCCAATATATTTTTATGGAAGCTTAAACATAAGAGAAGAAAAAGACAAAGTGAAAGCAGAAACAGCAGAAAGAATATTCAGAAAGGATGATTCTACAGTAGTTTACCCAAAGGTTTTTCCAAAAAAAGGACATTTTAGGCAAAGAAAATTTTTTGAAGAGGAATTATCTCAAATAGCAGACTATTATGCTAATCTATATGAAGATGGCAGAATACAAGTAGTTGCAAAAATAAGGGACTTAAATAAGATTTTGACAATAGAATATATTTCAAAGGAAGATTTTATTGATTGCTACGATGTACTTGACACAATATTAACAGATACCTTAAATTAAAATTGCAAAATTGATTAACCCTCTTATTTTCTAATACAATAATTAGAAAAAAGGGGGTTAATTATTTTTAAAATTTATCAACCAAACTCTTGTTTTTGTGAAACAAATATAGTATAATATCAAAGAAGAACAAAATGTATCCCATATTTTATGCAGAGTTGGGACATGGAGGTAAAAAATGAATGATAAAATAATAATAAAGGGTGCAAAAGAGCACAACCTAAAAAACATAAACTTAGAAATACCAAGAGACAAAATGGTAGTAGTAACAGGGCTATCAGGCTCAGGAAAATCATCATTAGCATTTGACACACTATATGCAGAAGGACAAAGAAGATATGTAGAAAGCTTATCATCATATGCGAGGCAATTCTTAGGAATAATGGAAAAACCAGATGTAGAATCAATAGAGGGATTATCACCAGCAATATCAATAGATCAAAAAACAACATCAAAAAATCCACGTTCAACAGTTGGAACAGTAACAGAAATATATGATTATGTACGTTTATTATATGCAAATATTGGTGTTCCATATTGCCCAAATTGTGGTAAAAAAATTGAAAAACAATCAATAGACCAAATTATTGATAATATAATGGAATTAGAAGAAGGAACAAAAATACAAATATTAGCACCAGTTGTTAGAAGTAGAAAAGGTGAATTTGTAAAACAGTTAGAAGGGTATCAAAAAGATGGTTTTGTAAGAGCAAGGATTGATGGCGAAGTTTATGATTTATCTGATGAAATAAAATTAGATAAAAATAAAAAGCATGAAATAGAACTAATTGTTGATAGATTAGTTGTAAAAGAAGATATAAGAAGTAGACTTGCAGAATCTGTTGAAACAGCATTAAAACATGCAGATAATTTAGTATTGGTAAATATCCTTAATAAGGATGAGGATAAAATGGTATTGTATAGTTCAAACTATGCATGCCCAGATTGTGGTTTTAGTTTTCCAGAACTATCACCAAGAATGTTTTCATTTAATAATCCATATGGAGCATGTCCAGATTGTATGGGTATTGGATATTTGATGAAAATGGATGAAGATTTAATAATTCCAGATAAAAACAAAACTTTATATGATGGAGTAAAAGCTTTTGGTTCAAGTACTATGAAAAAAGGAGATACAATGGCAAAAATGTACTTTGAAAGCATAGGAAAACATTATGATATAGAGATAAAAGATAAAAAAATAAAAGATTTACCAAGATGGTTCTTAGAGAAAATCTTATATGGAACAGGTGAAGAAAAGATAGATTTTGAATATTCATCACCAGCAGGAGTTAGAAAATTTACAGCACCATTTGAAGGGGTAATTCCTACACTAGATAGACGTTATAGAGAAACACAATCACAAGGAATGAGAGCTTTTTATGAAATGTATATGACAAATTCTCATTGTAACACATGTAATGGTGCTCGTTTAAAACCAGAAATATTAAGTATAAAAATTAATGAAAAAAATATAAATGAAATAACAGATATGTCAATTAAACAAATGAAAGAGTTTATAGATAATTTAGAATTAACAAAAAAAGAAGCAATGATTGCAGATTTAGTTTTAAAAGAAATAAAAACAAGACTTCAATTTTTAATAGATGTAGGACTTGAATATTTAACACTATCAAGATCAGCAGGAACATTATCAGGTGGAGAAGCACAAAGAATACGTTTAGCAACTCAAATTGGTTCAGGATTGACAGGAGTAATGTACATACTAGATGAACCAAGTATAGGATTACATCAAAGAGATAATGATAGGTTAATTGAGACACTTAAAAAATTAAGAGATTTAGGAAATACACTTTTAGTTGTAGAACATGATGAAGATACAATGTATGCTGCTGACCAAATAATAGATATTGGACCAGGTGCAGGTGTACATGGTGGAAATGTTATGGCACAAGGAACTGCTGAAGAAATAAAAGAAATAAAAGATTCAATTACAGGACAATATCTAAGTGGAAGGAAGAAAATAGAAGTTCCAAAATCAAGAAGAAAACAAACTAAATCAAAAGTGATAGAAGTAAAAAATGCAACAGAAAATAACTTGAAAAATGTAAGTGTAAAATTTCCATTAGGAGTATTTACATGTGTTACAGGAGTATCAGGATCAGGAAAATCAACACTTGTAAATGAAGTATTATATAAAACAATAGCAAAAGAATTAAATGGAGCATCAGAAAAACCTGGAAAATGTAAAGAAGTAAAAGGGTTAGAAAACATAGACAAAATAATCAATATAGACCAATCACCAATAGGAAGAACACCACGTTCAAATCCAGCAACATACACAGGAGTATTTGATTTAATTAGAGATATATTTGCAGAAACAAATGAAGCAAAAATGCGTGGATTTGATAAAGGAAGATTTAGCTTTAATGTAACAGGTGGAAGATGCGAAAGTTGTAATGGAGATGGAGTTCATAAAATAGAAATGCACTTTTTACCAGATATTTATGTACCTTGTGAAGTATGTAAAGGAAAAAGATACAATAGAGAAACCTTAGAAGTAAAATATAAAGGAAAGACAATTTCAGATGTTCTAGATATGACTGTTGAAGATGCTTTAGAATTTTTTGATAAAATTCCTAGAATTAAAACAAAAATACAGACTTTAAAAGATGTAGGATTAGGATACATTAAATTACGGACAACCATCTACAACTTTATCAGGAGGAGAAGCACAAAGAGTAAAATTAGCAACTGAATTATCTAAAAAAGCAACTGGTAAGACATTATATATTTTAGATGAACCAACAACAGGGCTTC
>JAAWDR010000037.1 GCA_022793875.1 Clostridia bacterium | reverse complement strand
ATTTTGATACTTGGACACACGAATTTGAACACGCTTTATATGATAAAATAATGTTATATCAACGTGGTGCTAGAGTGCAACTTGAAACACTTACAGAAGGTAATGTTCAACAATATGCTAATTGGAGTGAAAACAATCTTACTCAAGATGTTGGACCATATTACTTTAATACATCTTTCTATTTGAATAAAGAAGGTAATGCGACTCAAAATCTAACTCCTGAGAGAATTAATACAAGGGAAAAATTAGAAAATTATTATAAAGGACAACAAAATGCACTAGATTTACTAGATTATATTGAAGGAAAAGCATTTATTAGATTAACACCAGAACAACAAGCAAAGATTGCTACAAGAATGAATATATCTGCTGGTTGGTCTTCTTGGGGAGGAATTACGGCAGCACAAGCTACTGCTATGAATTTAACATCATTAGAAGCTTTATATGATAATAGAATTGTGCTAAGACCAAATAATGCTTGGGGAGTAAGTGTAAGAGGATTAGCTGTAATTAATGGACTTGGTTCAAATGATTATGGATTTGAATCCGTATGGGTAAACCGTTGGTTTTTAGGTCATTTAGATGGTGGATATGCTGATGCATTCTCTACTAAACGTAATTTCTTTGAAATGTTAGGTTATGCTGGAGTTGATGGATATGTTACTTATGGTAGTAGAGCATCTGCTAATGACTTAGATGCAATTAAGAAAATTACGAAAATGGTAACTGGTACTGAAATGGATTGGAAACAATACAAAATGAGTAGATATGCAACAGTTGAAGAAAATATTAATAATAATAAATATATAGATGTTGAATATATGATAGACAGATTTACTGAAGCATTAACAAATGATGCTAATAAGGGAGATAGAAATATATCTCAAAGAACAAATCTTAGAAAGATATATTATCATTACTTAAAGAGTGCTACAAATGACTTTGTGGCTGACCCACTTGGAACAGATGTTGAAGTAACACATATACAAACAGCAGAAGAATTAGTAGAGAAAATTAATAATAAACCTTATGGCTACTATGTACTAGATAATGACATTGATTTCTCAGAAATGACTACAAATGTAACTCAAACATTTATGGGTAGATTAGATGGTAATGGACATAAAATAATTGGTAATAAAATACCTATATTTAATAAAATTAGATATGGATATGTTGGAAACTTAACATTAGAAAACACAGATATTCCAAGAACTAATACTACTTCAGGAGCTTTAGCTAATAAAATAGAATCTAGTACAGCAGAAAAAATAAATGTTACAGGATTAAAAATGTTCTTGGGTGCTAGAAATGATTTAGCTTTAATTGGTGGAGCTGTTAGTAATGTAATTACTAGAGAATGTACTGTAGAGCGTTTAGTTACAAAGATTTCAAACAAAACTGAATTTGTAGAAAAATTAAGTGCTGAACCAGGCGGATTATTTGAATTAACAGGTGATATAGACTTTACTGGACATACAGCTACAACAAATACTATTATAGCAGGAACATTTACAGGAAAAATAGATGGAAAAGGATATACAATTTCAAATCTAAATAATAGTGCATTATTTGAACAATTTAATGGAACAGTAGAAAACTTAAATATGGAAAATTGTACAAATACAAAAGCAACAACAGACTTTGTTGGAATATTTGCATTAAAAAGTTCAGGTGCTAAATTTGCTAATATGAAATTTAACGATGTAACAGTACAAGGTAGAAACAATGTTGCAGTAGTAGTTGCAGTAGATAATAGTAATTCAACTTTTGATAAAATTAGTATCAAAAATGCTAATTTAAGTGGAAATGGAGTATATATTGCAGGGCTTGTTGGTAGAAAATATGGAGGAACAGTAACAAATGTATATGTCGATGGTAATTTATCTGTTACAGCGATAGCAAATGCAGGAATTATAGGTTCAACAGAAACAAATGTTACAGTATCAAATGTAATATCAGATGTAAATATTGAAAGAACATCAGATTCAGAAAAGAAAAACAGAAAACAAAATGCAGGAATTGTTGGATTACCAATTAGTAATACAAGTCGTATAAAAAATTCATTAGCATTTGGAAATATGTCAGCATATACAGCAGATATGCTTCCTAGCAAATTTATATATGCAGATGATGAAGCATTAATTAAAACAATGCTTACAAAATGTTATGAATATGCTGAAGCAACAGGAAAGAGCAATGCTACATCAAATACAAGTGGAAATTTAGATGCTATTTCTAAATCAGACTTAAATAAAGAATTTTATAAAAATTTAGAATTTGATGAAAACATTTGGGATTTAGATAATCTTAACAGCAAAGGATGTCCAGAACTAAAATAAGATGAAATATGATAATGTATATTTATAAAAGGAAATAAAAAGATTTAAATTATCATAACTCTAAAATTAATGTAGCTGTAATTATGATAGCTATATAATATACCTAGAAGAAGGTAGTAAAATCTATTATTAGATTTTGCTACCTTTTTTATTGGATAATGAGAATTTAGGAATTCCAAAATTATTTAAAGGTGTAGGAATTGAAGAACAAGAATTTTTGGCTAAATTAGATATTCTTGCTGATAGAACTTTTGAAAATCACTGCACAACATCAAATCCACGAGTTCCATTAGTGAAAGACTACTGTAAAGAAAATTACAGTGACAGGAGCTCCTTTAGGAACTCTTTTTTAAATATATTCAATTGGAACCATATAATTATTTTCATCAATAACATGAATATCTTTTGTTAAACAAAGTACAACACCATTTGGAGAAGTCATCTCAAACTTTTTTACAACATTAAAATTTTTAATTACATCTTTTCCAGGATTTGCACTTTTCTTTATCTCAACAGGATATATACTATCTTGGTCAATTATTAGTAAATCAATTTCTTTTTGATTATTATCTCTATAGTAATACAAATGCAATCTAGGATCTCTAGAATTATTAGTATAAGATTTTACTATTTCAGATATAATATATGTTTCAAATATTTGACCACTATAAGCACTTCTCTCTAATGTTCTAGAATCCAAATAACCAGCAAGATAACAAGCAAGACCAGTATCCATAAAATATATTTTAGGCCTTTTAATTGCTCTACCTAAAGCATTATTATAATAAGGTTGAAGAAGATATACCAAAAAAGTATTTTTTAATATTGACATCCATTCATCAACAGTTTTATTGTCAATTCCAACATCTTTACCAATATCACTTGCATTATATTCTTGACCTGTTCTAGCTGCAACAGCAGAAATAAATTTTAAAAATTTTATTTCGTCTTTAATATTTATAAGTTCTCTAATATCTCTTTCTATATATGTCTTTATATAAGCAGAATAAAAATTTTCTAAACTATTTTCTACATCATTATATAAAACAGGATAACTACCTTTTAATATTCTATCGAAAACATTACCTAAAGATTCATAAACTAACTTATCTTTTTTCTTTAATAAATTTATATTAGGAATAAAACAATCTTCCTTTTTTTGATAAATTTCACGTGTAGATAAAGGATTTAACTCTAAAATACCTATTCTACCAGCTAAAGATTCAGAAACATTTTTCATAGCTTGAAATACTTGAGAACCAGTTAAATAATAAATAGTGTTAACAGGTTTACCATTATTAAATAGTTCATTTTTTCTAGATTCGTCAATATGAATTTTTATGTAAGATAATAAATTTGGAGCATATTGAAATTCGTCTATTATAAGTGGAGTTTCATGAGTTCTAAGAAATGTTTCAGGGTCTTCAATAGCATTTGAGCGTTCTATTATATTGTCTAATGTAACATAGTTAATTTTTTCGCTACTAGAATTATTTATATATTCTAATAATGTACTTTTTCCTACTTGCCTAGCTCCAGTAAGTAATATTACAGGAAAAGCTCCATTCATTTCATCAATTTTCTTTTCAATAGTTCTATTAATATATTTCATAAAATATCCTCCTTATACAAATTAGGAATTATATTCCTAATTTGTATAAATTATATCATAATATTTGTAGTATTTCAAGATAGTATATGAAAAACTTGATAAATTATTCATTAAAAGAGAGATTTGAAGATTTATCTTCATAACCTCTCTTTTTAAAATTTAAGCTTTTATAATTTAGAAATTAAATCATGATAGAAATTCCAAATATCATCCATAGTTTTAACATTAGGATACTTCCGACTTACCTTTATATCAGAAATAAAAAGACCATGACACCCTTTTTTTTCACACTCTTCCAAATTAGATTCATTATCATCCAACAAAATAGAAGGATAATAAGAATACATATAATCAGATTTACTTCTGTCATAAGGAACATAAATAACATCACTATAAGCATTTGATGAAATATTTTTTTGAAGCCAAATATTTTTTTCTCGAGTAACACCAATTCTATTAATAACTTTGGACAAAATTACAACATATGCATCTGAATTTATCCGTTCCAACAAATCAGATATACCTTCTCTTACAGGAAGATCAATATAATATCCAGGATTCCACATATTTATCCGAGCATGTTTATCTTTTTCAAATAAATTTAGAACCCCATCCATATCTGTGTAAAAAATAAATGCTTTTTTCATATAAAAACCTCCTTAAATATAATTATATTATTTGGATTGTACATAAATTATATGTAGTATATCAGAGTTTACATAATAGTTTAATATCATATTTACATTTTTTATGAAAAATTAAGAAGGATTTATGTAAAATCCGTCGAATAATATATATAAGTACGTTTATTTGAAAGAAAAGGAGGAGAAATGGCAAGATATAGTGAAGAGATTATAAACGAAGTTAGGCAAACAAATGATATAGTTGATGTAATATCACAATATATGCACTTAAAAAGAAGCGGAAGAAATTTCTTTGGACTATGCCCATTTCATAACGAAAAATCACCTTCTTTTTCAGTTTCACCAGATAAACAAATATTTCATTGTTTCGGATGTGGAGTAGGAGGAAATGTAATAACATTTGTATCAAAAATAGAAGGATTAAACTTCATAGAAACAGTACAAATGCTAGCAGAAAGAGCAAACATACAACTGCCAACATTAGAAAATAATGTAGATTCACAAAAAGAAATATTAAAAGACAAAGTATATAAAGTAAATGAATTTACAGCAGAATTCTATCATCAAAATTTATATAAACCACAAGCAAAAATAGGACAAGAATATGTAAAAAAAAGACAGCTAAGTAATGAGACATTAAAATCATATCGAATAGGATTTTCAGGAAAATTTAACGAGCTATATCAAGAACTAAAAAAACAAGGATTTGGAGAACAAGAAATATTAGAATCTGGATTAGTAAACAAAAATGAAAATGGACAATATATAGACAGATATAGAAATAGGTTAATGTTCCCAATATGTGATGCAAGAGGAAGAGTCATAGCATTTGGAGGAAGAGTATTAGACGACTCAAAACCAAAATATATAAACTCACCAGAAAATATAGTATATAGTAAAGGAAGACACTTATTTGGACTAAATGTAGCCAAAAAAGGAGATACAAAAAAGCTATTAATAGTAGAAGGATATATGGATGTAATATCATTACATCAAAGAGGAATAACAAATGTAGTTGCTCCTTTAGGAACGGCATTAACAGAACAACAAGGGTGGTTACTTAGAAAAAATACAGAACAAATAGTATTAGGTTTTGACTCAGATGACGCAGGATTGCAAGCAAAAGTAAGGTCATTAGCTGTACTAGAAAACATGGGCTGTGATATACGAATTTTACAAATGGAAGGTGCAAAAGATCCAGATGAATATATAATAAAATATGGAAATATGCGTTTTAATAATTTAGTAGATAAAGCACTTTCAATTATAGAATTTAATGTTAAATTATTACAAAAAGATTTAAACTTAGAAAATGTAAAAGATAAAATCAAATTTTTGAATGAAATTGCAAAATTAATATCAAAAGTAGAAAACACAATAGAAAGAGAAGTGTATATTGAAAAAATAGCAAAAGAATATGACATTTCAAAAGAAGCAATATATGCAGAAGTAAATAAACTAACATATCAAAATAAAAAAAGTGAGAAAATACTAGAAAAGCCAAAACCAGTAATCACACATAAGAAAACAGAAATAAAAGATGTATCGCCAGCAATAAAGAAAAGAGAAAACACAATAATATCAATTTTACTTACAGCAGATTTATCAATATTTGAAGTAATAAAACAAAATATAAAAGTGGAAGATTTTCAGGATGAAACAAATAAAAAAATAGTAAAAAAACTGTATGAAGAATTTGAAAAAGGAAATAGTAATATAAATGGAATAATAGATTCTTTAGAACAGGAAGAACAAAATCAAATAACAATGATAATGGCAGATGATTATGAAATAGATAATCTAGAAAAAGCTATAGATGATGTAATGCAAATTTATGAAAAAGAAAAGTTGAATAATAGAAAATTTGAAATATTAGAACTACTAGAAAAAACCACAGATATTAATGAAAAAAGTGAACTAGGAAAAGAGCTAAATAATATTATTATAAAGTTAGCCAAAATAAAATAGGGGGAAATTTAAATGGCAAATAAGAAAGATGAAAATATAGAAGAAATAGAAAATATTAATAATAAAAGCCAAAATTTAGATAAAGAAGAAAAAGAAAAAATAAATAGTATAGTAGAAGAAGCTAAAAGAAACGGAAACATAACATATGGAGATTTAGCAACAAAATTAAATGATGTAAATCCTGATAATTTAGACGCAGTATTTGATGAATTCGAAAAAGGTGGAATAGACTTATTACCAGACGATTTTGACGAAGAACCAGATATTGAAGATTTAAAAGAAGTAGAAGAATTAAAATTAGATGAAATAACAGACACAGGATTTGAAGGAATTAGCGTAGATGACCCTGTAAGAATGTATTTAAGAGAAATAGGAAAAATACCACTTTTAACATTTGAAGATGAATTAGATTTAGCACAAAGAATATTAGATGGTGATGAAGAGGCAAAACAAAAACTATCAGAATCAAACTTAAGACTTGTTGTAAGTATAGCAAAAAAATATGTAGGAAGAGGAATGTTATTCTTAGATTTAATACAAGAAGGAAATATGGGACTAATTAAAGCAGTAGAAAAATTTGATTACACAAAAGGATTCAAATTTAGTACTTATGCAACATGGTGGATAAGACAAGCAATAACAAGAGCAATAGCAGACCAAGCAAGAACAATAAGAATACCAGTACACATGGTAGAAACAATAAACAAATTAATAAGAACATCAAGAAACCTATTACAACAATTAGGAAGAGAACCATCACCAGAAGAAATAGCAAAAGAAATGGAAATACCTGTTGAAAAAGTAGTAGAAATACAAAAAATAGCACAAGATCCAGTATCATTAGAAACACCAATAGGAGAAGAAGAAGACAGCCACTTAGGAGACTTTATACAAGATGATGACAGTCCAGCACCACATGATGCAGCATCATACACACTTTTAAAAGAACAATTAGAAGAAGTAATGAATACATTAACACCAAGAGAAGCAAAAGTATTAAAATTAAGATTTGGACTAGAAGATGGAAAATCAAGAACACTAGAAGAAGTTGGAAAAGAATTTAATGTAACTCGTGAAAGAATAAGACAAATAGAAGCAAAAGCATTAAGAAAATTAAGACATCCTTCACGTTCTAAAAAATTAAGAGATTATATGGGATAAAAATATATAAGAAAAGAGGCTACACCAAGAACTGGTGTAGCCTTTTGGAAATTCATCAAGTAATAGATAAGAACAGGGATACTGCTGAGATAATGCATCTAATAAACAAGAGGCATACTAAAATTAAAGTTATAAAGAAATTTAAATCTGTACGCCAGCCCTGTACAATTCCAGTACTCTCAACCCGTTCAATCTTATCAATTCGCTTTTCAAGCAAATCAGAAATCTTGAAGACCAAGTAAATGAGAGCGCTACATACTACTACAGTGATAAAATTTGTCATATTGTGACCTCCCAATTATAAAATGTGTTTACACTACAATTTAATTATACCATAATCTAGAAATTATGTAAAGAGAATATTGATTTATAGGTATATATGTAGTAAAATAAATATCTAAAATTCACAAATAAGACACAAAAAGATATTATAATAAAATAAAATTAAACTCTAGGAGGCAAAAAATAAAAATGAATAATTACATATTAATAGTAGATGATGAACAAAGAATGAGAAAATTAATAAAAGACTTCCTAATAGCAAAAGGATATAACATATTAGAAGCAGAAGACGGAGAAAAAGCACTACAAGTATTTGAAGAAAACCAAACAAAAATAGAATTAGTTATATTAGATGTAATGATGCCAAAATTAGATGGTTGGTCTGTATTAAGACAAATAAGACAAAATTCAAAAGTACCAATAATAATGTTAACAGCAAGAGGCGAAGAACAAGATGAACTATTTGGATTTGAATTAGGAGTAGATGAATACATCTCAAAACCATTCAGCCCTAAAATATTAGTAGCGAGAGTAGAAGCAATATTAAAAAGAACCAAAAGTGAAACAAAAGAAATAAAAGAATATGCAGGAATAAAAATAGACAAAGAAGGAAGGACAATAACAGTTGATGGAAAAACATTAGAACTCAGCCTAAGAGAATATGAATTATTAGTATATCTAGTAGAAAATGAAAACATAGCATTATCAAGAGACAAAATATTAAACAATGTATGGAATTATGATTATTATGGAGACTCTAGAACAATAGACAGTCATATAAAGAAGATAAGACACAAACTAGGAAAGAAAGGAAAATATATAAAAACAATTAGAGGGGTAGGTTATAAATTTGAAACTAAATAATACACTATTTTCATCTGTAAAAGTAAAATTATTTACAACATTAAGTATAACAATATTAATGATAATAATATTCTTAATATTAGTAAACAGCTTTGCATTAGAAAACTTTTATTTATATAGCAAACAACGAACATTAAAAGCAGTATATGAAACAATAAATAATTATTATAAAAATTTGGAACCAGAAAATGATATAGAAAAAGAACTTGAAAAAATATCAATAAGAAACAATTTTGATATATTAATAAAAGACAATAATGGAATAAATATATATACTACAAATAGAAACTTTTCAAATGTAATGGAATCAATAAATGATATGATAAATAAATTTAATGTGAGCTCATCAAAAGATATAGAAACAAATGACAAATTCTCAATAAAAAAGCAAAGTGATTTAAAAAGTGGAATAACATATGTTATGCTTACAGGAAGACTAGAAAATGGATATTTCTTATATATACGTATACCAGTAAATTCAATACAAGACAGTGTTAGAATATCAAACAACTTCTTGTGGTTAATGGCAGGATTTACAATATTAATAGCATCAATAATGGTATCAATAGTATCAAGAAAATTCACAGACCCAATACTAGAACTAAACAATATAGCTAGAAAAATGTCAAATTTAGACTTTAGCCAAAAATATGAAGTAACAGACGCAAAAGATGAAATAAACCATTTAGGAAAAAGCATAAATACAATGTCAGATAAATTAGAAAGAACAATAAGACAATTAAGAAACACAAACATAGAACTAGAAAAAGACATTGAAGAAAAATCAAAATTAGATGAAATGAGAACAAGCTTTATATCAGACGTATCTCATGAACTAAAAACACCAATTGCACTAATACAAGGATATAGTGAAGGACTTTTAGAAAATATAAATGCAGATGAAGAAAGCAGAAAATTTTATGCTGAAGTAATAATAGATGAAACTAATAAAATGGATAGATTGGTAAAACAATTGTTAGAGTTGATGAAGCTAGAATATGGAAAAAGAGAATTTAGCAATCATGAATTTAATATAGTTGAACTTGAAAAAGAAGTAATAAGAAAATCAAAAGTAATGTTAGAGGAAAAAGGAATAAAAGTAGAATTTGATGAAAAACAAGAAATTAATGTAATTGCTGATGATTTTTATATAGAACAAGTAATAACAAATTATTTAACTAATGCTATAAAAAATGCAAAAGAAATAAATGGAGAAAAAATAATAAAAATATCAAATGATATAAATAAAGAAAATAATAAAGTATGTGTAAAAGTATTTAATACAGGAGAAAATATAAAAGAAGAAGATTTAATTAGAATTTGGAATAGATTTTATAAAGCTGATGAGTCAAGAAATAGAGAAGATGGTGGAAGTGGAATAGGACTAGCATTTGTAAAAGCAATTATGAATAATTATCAAAATAAATATGGTGTTAACAATGTAGAAAATGGAGTAGAATTTTATTTTGAATTGAGACAAGTAGGATAGGTTTGTCAAGTTTCATAGTTAAAAGTAACAAGTAATAAAAGAAACTAACATAAAAGTATTGATTTTTTATGTTAATTGATATATACTAAACAAGTAACTAAGCAAAATAACTTCTATAAAATAATTATTTATAAGGAGGAAATAGAATGAAAGTAGAAAAAGTATGGTCTGAAGAACGGAAAGAATGGATAGCAGTAGTAGAACTTTGGTCAGAAGAAGAAAAAGAATGGAGGAAAGAAATTGTAAATTATATTTATGGTATTGGAGTTGATGATGAACAATTTCAAGGAGTTACTTTAAGTGATGGAAGAGTAAAAGTATATCATAATGGATTACCATGGATAGCTGATAAATGGTACAAGGAAATTACTATAAATTCCACACAATTTTCACGTAGACCAATAGGAGAAAGAACATATGAAGTAATGACTACCGAAGGTAAGAAAGGATTATATATATCTACCGTTTTCCCTATGAGAGACCCTAAACAAATTATACCAGCAGAGTTTGATATGATTAGAACCACTTCAATGGCTATAGGGGTAAGAAAAGATGGAAAAAGTGGATTATACTCATATGAAGGAAAGATAATAGTACCAATAGAATATAGCAGAATAATCACAGGGAAAAAAGTAATAGTGGTAATAAAAAATGAAGTAGAGCCTTGGGAAGATAAATATGCTATTTTCGGAGACAAAGACATAGGTCTAGCAGCATTGAGTTCAAGAAAAAGTGAAGGTATATATGGAGTGTACTCATATGATGGAAAACATATATTAGAAGATATATATGTTAAAATCGAAGAAAAATCAACAGGAATAAAAGCTTGGGTAGACGAAAAAAATTATAAGATGTTTTCTTATGATGGAGAAGAAATGTAAATAGTAAAAATCAAGTAAAGCACTTTTTGTCGAATTTTGCGATGAAAAGTGCTTTACAAAATGAAAAAAATGTAGTATTATAAATACAGATTTCAATCAAATGCATGAAAGTGCTTTAATCTAAAAATTTTTTCGAAAAAATTAAATCCAAATTAAAATTAAATAAAGGTTGGTGAATAATATGAATGATTAATTACACCAAAAGATATGTTAATGTAGTTAGTGTTATAATAACTATAATCATATTTCTTTTACTCTCAAAATCAAATACACTCTTAAATAAATTTGATTTTACCCCACACCTTATCTCTAATATGTTTAAAAGAAGTATAGTATTAGTAGAGCTAAATTCTAACAACATTAATCAAGAAACAAAAGAAGAAAAAAATAATGATTACTCCGATACAAAAGTAAAAAATAATGAAACAAAAGAAAAAGAGAAAAAAGAAACAAATTGGAAAATAATAATTCCAAAAATATCATTAGAAGCAGAAATCTGTGAAGGCACAAGCAAGAAAGTAATGGATGAATATATAGGACATTTTGAAGAGACGTCCTTAAAAAATGGAAATGTAGGCTTAGCTGCACATAACAGAGGCTATGAAGTAAATTATTTTGCAAACATAAAAAAATTACAAATAGGAGACGAAATAATTTATAAATATTATGATTTTGAGAAAACATACAAAGTATCAAAAAATATAATAATAACTGATGAAGATTGGAGTTATTTAGAAGAAACAGAAGAAAACACAATAACATTAATCACGTGCATAGAAAATCAACCAGAATACAGAAGATGTGTACAAGCAATAGAAAATAGTATATAAATATTAAATAAACAGACATAAGACACAAAACAAATTTAAGAGGAGGAAACAAAAAATTATAAAACATAAGAAAATTGTATTAATAATAAGTTTTTTAATTCTAAATATAATAGGAATATTTAATTCAATGCAAGCTGCAAACATTAATTCAGCCAATATTTTTTCAGGAGGAGACTGTGGAAGTCTACTAATCTATAAAGGAATTGTTGTAAAAGTAGACTATGCACAATATATTCAAGATGGAATAAGCTACCCTGCTTATTGTTTAGATAAAACAAAACAGCGGAGTTAACAGTTCAATATCATATTCAGTATCAGTACAAGATGCAATATCAGATGTAAAACTATGGAGAATAATAGTAAATGGATATCCATATAAAACAATAGAAGAATTAGGATGTAACAATAAAGAAGAAGCATTCACAGCAACAAAACAAGCAATATATTGTTATATACATGGAAACAATCCAGAAGATTATAGACCGATAGGAGAGGCAGGTACAAGAACATTGAGAGCCCTAAATCAAATTTTGAATAATGCAAATCAAAGCACTGAAACACAAATTTCTAATATAGTAAAAATAATAAAAGAAAAAAATAATTTCGAAGTAGACGAAATAGAAAAAGAATATGTATCAAAGATTTACTCGATACAAGCAGATACAGAAATCAAAAATTACAAAGTAGAATTGACAAAAAGTGAAACAGAACTTCCAGAAGGAATAAAAATAACAGACATGAAAAACAATATTAAAGGAGAATTTACTCCAAACGAAAAATTTAAAGTATTAATTCCCATAAAAAATCTTACAAAAGAAGCAAAATTTAATATACAGATAGATACAAAGATAAACAGTAAGCCAGTATTATATGGAAAAGCAGAAAATACAGCATACCAAGATTACGCACTAACAGCTGCAACATATGAAGATGCAACAGGAAATACAAAAGATATATATTACAAAAATGAAACAAAAATAAAAATCATTAAACAAGATCAAGAAACTAAAGAAAGACTAGAAAATGTAGAATTTAATATTCTAGACAATAATAAAAACATTATTTATGCAAATCTAAGAACAAATAATAAAGGAGAAATTCAAATAAATAATTTAATTCCAGGGAAATATTATATTCAAGAAACAAGTTCTAAAGATGGATATATATTAGATGAGAAATTAATAGAAATTAATGTTAAATTAAATGAAGAATTAACAGTAACAATTAATAATTTATTTGAAAAACGACCAAAAGATGAACCTGAAGAAACTGAAACAACAGAAACAATTAAGCAAGTAGAGATTATACAAGAAAGACATCAAAAAACAAAATCAGAAACAGTTGTAAAAAAATTGCCAGTTACAGGAATGTAGCTAACTAAATTGCGTATTTTATTCATTTCAAAAGCATGTAATATATAGAAATATATGTTATATGCTTATAATATATAAAGGAGAGAATATTATTGCGACAAACATATAACAAATGTATAGAAAAATTAGAAGAATTTAAAAATATTTTAATTAATGAAAATAATATAAAAACAGGAAAGTTATATTTTTTATGGATAGAAAGTAAAACAAATAAAATCCAAAATGAAAAGAACGAAATGTATATATATAATAATTTAATAGGTATTACATTGAAAAATTATAGAATTGATAAATATAATTATGAGAGACTAGATAGAAAACTAAAAAATATAGTAGATAACAATTACACTTTAAAAAATAATAATTATATATTTAACAATAATAATATTTCAATAAGTGATGCAAAATTATTAGTTACAAAAATATTATTAAGAAGAGGAAATGTTGTATGGATAGATTTTGGGTTTAATATAGGAAATGAGTTTGGAGGAATGCATCCAGCTATAATTTTAAAAAACTTTGATAGTGAATTGTTTGTTTTACCATTGTCTTCAAAAAAACCTAAAGAATATATAAAAATAGAGCAAGAGTATAAAAATAAGAAGATTTCTTTAGAAGAATGTAAAAAGAAAAAAGATAATATTACAGAAATAATAGAACTAGATAGTGTATATAGATTTAAGAATATGGTTAGATGGGGAAATATTACAAGAATAAGAAAAGTAAGTATATTAAGATTAAATTTTTATGGAACTATTGGAAAGGTTGATGGAAAATATATGAATACTATATCCAAACACATAAGTAAAGAATATTAAAATAAATATTGACGTATTATATAAAATATAGTATTATAATATTAGAATGTAATTAAAAAAAGATTGCTATGGGAGGAATTAAAATTCCAGTAAATTGTTATGGGAGGTAACTATTTGAAAATAGATAGTTACTAGTTTTTTATATAATAGGAAGGTTCTATTATTAAGCATGTAATATGTTAAATATATTATGTGCTTTTTTCAATTTAATGTATAATTTCCTTGAAAAAAATATATAAAACAATTATAATAATTATAGAAAAAGTGAAGGGAAGAAAAGAATATGAAAAAGAAAAATGTATTAATTATATCAATAATATTAATAATTGTAGTTTTAGCAATATCAGGGTATTTAGTAATAAAAAATAAAGAAAAAAACAGAGAATATGAAGTAGAAAAAATATCAGAATATAAATATTTTGTAGTAAAAGAAAATGGTAAATATGGAGTAATAGACGCAAAAGGAAATAAAATAATAGAACCAAAATATGAAGATGTAAAAATACCAAATCCAGAAAAAGCGGTATTTATCTGTTATGAAAATGATAATACTAAAGTATTAAATGGAAACAATGAAGAAATATTTAAAGAATATGAAAATATTGAACCATTAAAGCTAAAAAATATTTCAGGTGATCTAATATATGAAAAAAGCGTATTATCATACAGTAAAGATAATAAATATGGAATAATAGACTTTAATGGAAAAAGAATAACAAAAGCAATATATGAAGAAATAGACACACTTCAATATAAAGAAGGCGAGTTATTGGTAAAAAAAGAAGGAAAATATGGAGTAATAAATATAAAAGGAGCAACATTAGTAAAAACAAAATATGATACAATAGAAGCAGACAAATTTTATGAAAAAGATAATGGATACAAAAAAGCAGGATATATTGTAAGTAGAAAGACAGAAGAAGGATATAGATATGGATATGTGAACTTAAAAGGAAAAGAAATTATTAAAACAAAATATAATGATTTATACAGGATATTAGACATAGATAGTGATGATATTTATATAATATGTGCAGAAAATGGAAAATATGGTCTAATAAAAAATAAAGATTTAATAATAGAAAATTTATATCAATCATTAGTATATTCAGAAAGTAGTAACACAATAGTAGCATATAAAGGAACAAAACGTGGAGTAATATCAATAACAGGAGAAAACATTGTACCTTGTGAATACAAACAAATAGACATTATTGGAGAAAATATATATGCAACATCTCAAGATGAAAATGTACAAGTATTTAATTCAAAAGGAGAAAAGACACAATTAGCTCAAAATGAAGCAATTATAAATGTAAAAGATACAGATTACAAAATATATATAAATACGACAAATGAAAAAACAAATTATGGGATATATAAAAATGATAAAAAAATAAACAAACAAGAATATACATATATTCAATATCTATTTAACAATTATTTTATAGCATGTAATTCAGATAGAAAAATAGGAATAATAGATGATAATGAAAAGATAATTATTCCATTCAACTATACTTCCATTCAAAAAATAGAAAATACAAATATGATACAAGCTATAAATGAAGAAACAAATATAACTGAAATATATTCTAAAGATATGAACAAAATAATAGCAATGAAAAATGCTACAATAGAGGCGAAATCAAAATATATAAAAGTATATAATAATGAAGAAATAAAGTATATAACAAAAGATGAAAAAGAAGTTAAAAATACAGAAATATTTAAACAAAATAATATATTTGCACAAAAATCCCAAGACAAATGGGGATTTGTAGATATCAATAATAAAAAAGTAGTTAACTACAAATATGATAAAGTTACAGAAGTTAATGAATATGGATTTGCAGGAATTAAACAAGCTGATAAATGGGGAGTTATAAATTCAAATGGACAAGTTATTGTTGAGCCAAAATATGAATTAAATTATAATGAGCCAACGTTTATTGGAGAATATTACCAAGTTGTTTATGGAAATGGAGAAATATATTATACAAAATAAATAATATATCTGTTATTATAAAAAGAAAAGGTTGATATATTAATATTTAAAGTTCAAAGAAACTATTTGGATTGAACTTAAAATATTAATATACCAACCTTATTTTATAAATAAAAGTAACAAAAACAAGTTTAAACACATAAAAAATAGTAAATAATTATAAAAAATATAAATAGAAAAGAGGGAAAATAATTTGAAACTTGGGTTAGCTTTATCAGGTGGAGGAATAAGAGGAATTGCACATGCAGGAGTATTAAAAGCATTAGAAGAAAATGATATAAAAATAGATTTCATAGGAGGAACAAGCTCAGGGAGTATAATATCAACATTATATGCTATGGGATATTCACCATATTACATCTACATACTATTTAAAAGATATGCAAAAGATTTGGTGAATCAAAATTCTTTATCTACAATAACAAGTTTAGGAAGTTTTATGACAAACAAAAAAACACACTTTTCAGGATTTTATTCAGGGGAAGAAATAGAGAAAGGATTTAATGAAATAGCATTAAGAAAAGGAGTAAAGAAAATGTCAGATATAAAAATGCCAATAAGCATTCCAGCAGTAGATTTTCAAGATTCAAAGGAATATATATTTACAAACAATGTACCAAAAGAAACTGAAAATAAAAGCAAATATATAACTGAAATTTCGATAGGAAAAGCAATAAGAGCAAGTAGCAGTTTTCCAGTAGTATTTAGTCCATGTGAATATGGAAAACATAAATTTTTAGATGGTGGAATTTTAGATAATTTTCCTTCACTAGAGGTAAAAAAACAAGGAGCAGATAAAGTACTGACAGTAAATTTTAAAGCAGATGATATAAATGAAGAAAGTAATGTTATGGATATAATAATGAGGTCAATAGATATAATGGGAAATAAAGTATCAGAGGAAAATTTGAAAAGTAGTGATATGGTTCTCACAATACAAACAGATAAAACTGGATTACTAGAAATTGATAAATTAGATGATTGTTACAAATATGGATATAGGCAAACTATTAATAATATTGACAAAATTAAGAATTTAATAGCAACATAATAGTATCAAATGAATATAATACTATAATCAAATGAAAGAGAGGTAAGCTATGGAGATTAGATATTTTGATAATAGTGCTACAACTAGAATAAAAGAAGAAGTTATTAATGAAATGTTTCCATATTTAAGTGTACAATATGGTAATCCATCATCTATATATAGTATTGGAAGAGCTGCAAAAAGAGCTATAGAAGAAGCTAGAGGAAAAGTAGCATCTTTAATTAATTGTAAGCCAGAAGAAATATATTTTACAAGTTGTGGCTCTGAAAGTGACAATACAGCATTAAAAGGAATAGCATATCTAAATAAACAAAAAGGGAAGCATATTATAACATCAAAAATAGAACACCCTGCAATACTTCATAGTTGCCAGAACTTAGAAAAACATGGATTTGAAGTGACATATTTAGATGTAGATAAAAATGGACTTATTAATTTAGAAAAATTAAAAAATTCAATTAGAAAAGATACAATATTAATAAGTATAATGTTTGCAAATAATGAGATAGGAACAATTCAGCCAGTAGAAGAAATAGCTTCAATAGCACATAAAAATAATACAATATTTCATACAGATGCAGTTCAGGCAGTAGGTAATATTGAAATAGATGTTCAAAAAATGAATATAGATATGTTATCATTATCAGGGCATAAAATTTATGCACCAAAAGGAGTTGGAGCACTATATGTAAGAAAAGGTATAGAATTTGAAAGATTTATGGATGGAGGACATCAAGAGAAAAATAAAAGAGCAGGAACAGAAAATGTTGCTGAAATAGTGGCTATTCGGGAAAGCAGCAGAAATAGCAGAAAAAAATTTAAAACAATATCAAAATAAGCTAAAAGGACTAAGAGATTATTGTTTAGAAGAATTAAAGAAAAATATACCTAATATTCACATTAATGGAACAATGAAAAAAAGATTGCCAGGAAACTTAAATGTAAGTTTTGAAGGAATTGATTCAAATGAATTATTGTTTGAATTAGATAGTTATGGAATTTGTGCATCAGGTGGCTCTGCATGCTCTTCAGGAGATAATAATCCATCACATGTTTTAACTGCAATACGGTTTGCCAGCTCAATTGTCTAAAAGTGCAATACGTTTTACTTTTGGAGATTTTAATACTAAAGATGATGTAGATTATTTAGTCAAGATATTAATAAAGATAATAAATAAAAATTAAAATTTAATATAAAAGCAGGTCGTCACCTTAAGTGACAACCTGCTTTAAAAATATTACTGCTCTGTATGCGAAGATTCTTCATTATTCATCGCATTTTTCATAGCAGCACGAAACATTTGACTATAATCCTGCTGCACTTTTTCCTTTGCACCAGTAAGGTTGAGAAAATTTTCCTTAACATCAGAAGGAATTTTAACTTCAATCCCAATCCACTCATTGTTTACAAAGTTACTTATAATACTATTAGTAACTTCAATACCAGAAGAAGATGGAATTAAAATCACTTTAGCTTCAGGCTGTATACACATACCAACAATAGCAGACATTGCTAATTTTTCAGAAAAACTATTATCAGTACTTTTAAACAAAACATCCTGAATGCTAGAACGAATAGAAGTCAATACAGCTTCAATTTCCGAAGAATCTCTTCCTGTAAGTTTGATTTTAGCAATTACATCATCAGGATTGCTGTCCTCAACATAAGTATATTTGAAAAATATACCAATATGAGTTTCTTTATTCAGCAATTTGATATCAAGCCGCCCAAGTTCATTGTCATCCTTCGTTGCAGTGATTGCAGAAATTGCACATTTAATCCCATCAACGCTAGCTGTCATAATTCCGACCAGCATAGCCAGCACCTTCACCACAAGGAAAAATGCCATTAACATTAGAAACAAAATTTTCATCTCTTAAAATTTTAACAGGAGAAGAACTACGAGTTTCCATACCAGTTAAAATACTATCAGGATTAGCAAAACCGTGTAATTTAGTATCAAAAAACTTTATACCATTCCTTAAAGTTTTAGAAACAAACTCAGGCATAATATCATTTAAATTAGCTAAAGTAACACCAGGTTTATAAGAAGGCTCAATACTTCCAATAAATTCAGATTTAACATTTTTATCAAAATCATCAAATCTTTGAACTGGAGCAAAATAATTTGAACCACCTAAAACAAAAGCCTTTTCTTCTAAATTCTTCTGAAAATCAATACCAGCCAAAGGATTATTTGTTTTAAAATCAGAAGGAGTAACATTAACTAAAACAGCAGAATTAGCATTTTTACCATCTCTTGCAAAATAGCTCATACCATTTGTAACAATAGTATTTTTTTCACTAGATGATGGCATAACAGTTCCACCAGGACACATGCAGAAAGTATAACATGAACGACCATCACTATCATGAAAAGCTAATTTATAATCAGCAGCAGGTAATTTTAATTTAGTAATAGTACCATACTGAGCTTTATCTATTTCACTTTGTAAATGTTCAATTCTAACACCAACAGAAAAGTTTTTTGGTTCTAATAAAAGACCTTTTTCATAAATTTTTTTAAAAGTATCTCTAGAACTATGGCCAATCGCAAGAATTAGTATATTACATTCTATTTCCTCAGCTAAATTTGTGTCTAAATGTAAAAGTTGAACACTTGAAACCGAATTATTTTTAGTCTTGAAATTTGTAAATTTGGTGTTAAATAAAAATTCACCACCATTAGAAATAATAAATTCTCTCATATTTCTAACTATATTTATTAGATTATCAGTTCCAATGTGAGGTTTAGTTAAATATAATATTTGATCTGGAGCACCAAATTTAACGAATTCTTCCAAAACTTTGTGACAATAGGGAGAATTAATACTAGTTGTAAGTTTTCCATCAGAGAAAGTACCAGCACCACCCTCACCAAATTGAACATTAGAATTTATATTCAAAATACCACTATTAACAAAATTATCAACAGCTTGTTTTCTTCTATCAACAGTATCACCTTGCTCAACAACTATTGGTTTATATCCATTTTGAATAAATGTTAAAGCAGCAAATAAGCCACTTGGACCACTCCCAATAATTATAGGTCTAATTGACTTATCTAATTTTGTTACAATTTCAGGAAACCTAATTTTTTCTATTTTAGATACATTTTTGTTTTTTAAAAGTTTGTTTTCATTTTCTAAATTCATATCTATTGAATAAGAAAAGTGAACATCATCTTTTTTTCTTGCATCTATAGATTTTTTAGATATATGCCATTCTTTAATATTTTCTTTTGATATTTTATATTTTTTTATTACTTCACTTAAAATATCTTCATCAGATATGTTTTTATATATTTTTATATTACTAATTCTTATCATAAAAGCTCCTAAATTATATTTTCTAATATTATATAATTAATAGTAGTTGTTTTCAATAGAAGTACACAAAAAATTAATTATAGAAAGAAGTAAAACTTAATTAAGAATGATTTTTGAATAAAAAATTTTACAGAATATTATGATATACTAACATATTTAAGAAATTTATATTTTTTTAGAAAAATCAGATTCTGAGAAACTATATGAACTAGCAAGTATTTATGAAATTATATCCAAATAAAATTAAAAAAAGAGGTTACAGTTATTACATAGAGGACTCAGTTCATGATATTGCTACAACTAATTAGGTTGAAAAGTTCTAATACAATCCATATGCGAATACAATTAAACAAAAGAATTCGTATGGGGGTTTGCTATATGAAGAGTAAGGTTTCACACAATTTACCTGCAACAGGTAAAACAACAATAGATGAACGTGCGATTAACTTGGCACACTATATAATAGATTCAAAAGATACAGTAAGAGGAGCAGCAAGAAAATTTGGAATAAGTAAAAGCACAGTACACAAAGACGTATCCGAAAGACTACAAAAAATAAATCCAATATTAGCAAAAGAAGTAAGACTAATATTAGATGAAAATAAGGCAGAAAGACATATAAGAGGAGGAATGGCTACAAAAATAAAATATAGCCACTTAAAAGAAATATCATAATAGAAACCAATCTATTATGATATTTTTTTAACAATAAGGATAAAGTAAAAAAATTTCAAAATTGATTTTCACCAAAAAACAAAAATTGACATAAAATATAATAGCCTAAGAATATGAGGTGAGTTATATGAAAAAAGTAAAAAAGGGAGATATAGTAGCAAGAAAATCACATGAGAAAGATATTATATTTTATGTTAAAAGAATAATAAAAACTTCGAGTGGAGAAATTGCAATACTTACAGGACTATTAGAAAGAATAGAGGCAGACAGTAAAATAGAAGATTTAGAGATACTAGACAAAAAGAATAGAAACTATTATTTAAAAAGACAAGAAGAAAAAATTAAAGAAAGAATAGAAAACAAAAAACAAGATTATGAAATTGGAATAATAGAAAGTCAAGAAAAAAGAATAAGTAATAAAATTGTTACAGGTAAAATACTACATTTAGATGGAGACAAAAGATATTCGCAAAAATCATATAATTATTATAAAAAATTAGGATTAAATGCTATAGTAAAGAATATTCCTGAATATAGGCAACCAAAAGTAGTATATCAATTACTTAAAATATATAATCCTGATATTTTAATAATTACTGGACATGATGGAATGATAAAAAAAGGAACAAATTATAATGATATATATAATTATAGGAATTCTAGACATTTCATAAATACAGTAAAAGAAGCAAGAAGATATGATTTAGAAAATAATAAAAAGACAGTAATTTTTGCAGGTGCATGTCAAAGCTATTTTGAAGCATTAATACTCGCAGGAGCAAACTTTGCATCATCGCCAGCAAGAATTTTAATAGATTTTTTGGATCCTTTAATAGTTGCAGAAAAAGTTGCAACTACTGAAAAATATAGATATATAACAATAGATGATATAACAAAAGAACTAAGAGAAGGTAAAAGAGGAGTAGATGGAATAGGTGCAAATGGAAAAATGACTATATTATAACAAAAATACTAATTATAAATTGCTAAATTATACAATGTAACATTTTTGTAATATAACTGTAATACAAAAGTAATAAATACAAAAAATAATCTCAAAAAAAGCTATAAATAGAGAAAAAAAGACAATATCTACAAACAAATATTTTTTGACAAAATATGCAGAAAATGCTATAATCAAGCCATCTTAAGGGAGTAGGTGATAGCATGATTTGTAAAACAGATATATCAAATCTAAAAACTGACATCTTAGAGAAAGTGGGTCAAAAGATAATAGTAAAAGGTTCACTTCGGAAGAAGTAAAACTTTTGAAAAAGAAGCAACAATAGAAAAAGCATATCCAAATATTTTTGTAGTAAAATATGAAGAAAATGATAGAAATGTAACATATAGTTATACAGATGTTTTAACAAGAACAGTTGAAGTAGATGTCTTTGATGGAGAGGCATATAGCCCATTAATTCCACCACAGGCTGAAATTAGAAAGAAAAAACTAGATGTATTAGTATAAAGTTTAGGTTGAAAGACTTAAACTTTTTTAATATAATAGGAAAGAAATTTTCCTATTATAAAAATTAAATAAGTTATACGAGGAAAGAAAACAAAAAAGAAGCCAGAAAACTGACTTCTTCTAAAGATTATTGTTATTAATTTATTGTTAAAATTAAAGTTTAGACTCAAGATCTTTTATCTTTTTTAATTGCATATTATAAAGGCAGGAAATAATAAATTTTTCATCATAAATAAGTTTTCTAACCTTTTCATCGTAAATGTAACTTTTTAATGGATAGAAAGGATATTCAGGTGAATGTTTTTCAACAATAATTCCATGGGAAATAACTTCAAAAGGGCAAGAACTTTCCAGTTGTGTAGCTATTTCAATAGAATATCCGTTTTTTTTCAGCTTTTTTTCTAAAGCTTCTGAAATTTTACGACACTCTAAATCAGTTACAAAAGATTCTCCTAAAATTAACTGTTTTACTTGTAAGATTGAATCAACTACATAATACTTTCTCAATTTTTCCATACTTACCTCCTTAACAATTTTGTTTACGAGTTGCTTTTCAAATTATTATTATTTTAAATTTATATTATTATATATAGTATTAACTAAAAATTCAAGTATTTTTTCCTTTTTACTTGAAAAATCTGGAAAAAAGTATATAATATAATAGAAATACAGAAAAAACAAAAAAGGAATGAGGTAAAAAGTGAACTTAGAAAACTTAGAAAAAAACATAGGATACAAATTCGGAAACATAGAATTGCTAAAAAATGCATTAACACACACATCATATGCATATGAACATCATGTACAAAGCAATGAAAAATTAGAATTTTTAGGAGACAGCATATTAGAATTTGTATCAAGTGAATACATGTACAATAAATATACAAATTTAAAAGAAGGAGAAATGACTAAAGTTAGAGCAACAGTAGTATGTGAACAAAGTCTATATAAAGTAGCAGTATTGCATAATTTTAGTGATTTCTTATATCTTGGAAAATCAGAAGTAATGACACATGGAAATAAAAGACCAGCAATATTAGCAGATAGTGTAGAAGCAGTAATAGCAGCAATATATATAGATGGAGGGCTAGAACCAGCAAAAAAATTTATAGTAGAAAATTTAAAAAATGAAATAGAAATAGCTTCAAAAAATGTAGGACAAAAAGATTACAAAACAGTATTACAAGAAGAACTACAGAAAAATGGAGATGTAAAAATAGAATATCATATAATAAGTGAAAAAGGACCTGACCATGATAAAATATTTGAAGCAGAAGTAAGTTTAAATGGAAAGGTACTAGCACAAGGAAAAGGAAAAAGTAAAAAAGAAGCTGAAATGCAAGCAGCCAAAAAAGCATTAGAAAACTAAAAATCAGACGAAATTATTTAAATTTTAGAATAACGATGAGCGAACGAAGGCAAGATTTGGCAGACGAAATTTTTGAAAAAAATTTTGGATGACGATGAACGAAGCGAAGCGGAGAGAAAGGGAAGAAAATATGAAAAAAGAATATATAATTCCAGTATTTGTACCACACTTAGGATGTCCAAATGATTGCATATTTTGCAATCAAAAATCCATAAGTGGACAAAGAAAAAATATCACAAAAGAAGACGCAAAAAAAACAATTGAATATTTTCTTAACAATATAAAAGACAAAGAAGCAAAAAAAGAAATAGCATTTTTTGGAGGAAGCTTTACAGGAATAGAAGTAAAAAAACAAGAAGAACTATTACAAATAGCATATGAATATATTGAAAAAGGACAAGTAAACAGTATAAGAATTTCAACAAGACCAGACTATATAGATAAAGAAACACTAAAAAGATTAAAAAAATATAAAGTAAAAACAATTGAACTAGGTGTTCAATCTGCAAATGACTATGTATTAGGAAGAGCAAACAGAGGACACACATTTAAAGATGTACAAAAAGCATCAAAACTAATAAGATGGTATGGATTCGAATTAGGACATCAAATGATGGTAGGATTGCCAGAGAGTAATAGAATTGATGAAATAAACACAGCAAAAGCATTAATAAAATTAAAACCAAAAATAATAAGAATATATCCAGTATTAGTAATAAAAGGAACAAAACTAGAGAAAGAATATAATGAAGGAATATATGAACCACTAACAGTAGTACAAGCAGTAGAAATAAGCAAACAACTAGTAACAATGTTCACAAACAAAAAAATAGATGTAATAAGAGTAGGATTACAAAACACAGAAGATATATGTGAACCAGGAACACAAAATAGTGAAGTAGTAGCAGGACCATTTCATCCAGCATTTAGACAATTAGTAGAATCAAGTATGTGGTATGATGCAATATTAAATAAAATAAAAAAACTAAATGTACAAGTAAAAGAAGTACAAGTAACAGTAAATCCAATAGATGTAAACAATGTAATTGGACATAAAAAAGAAAATGTTATTAAATTAAAAGAAACATATGAAGTAGACTTAATTGTAAAACAAGATGAAAATATAAAACAAGGCAAATCAAAAATAGAAATAACTAAAAAATACAATGACTTTTTAGAAGAAAATCAAAATATAAAAGAAGAAGTAAAAAAATAGTAATAAAAATCACCTAAAATTACCATAATAGTAATAAAGGTGATTTTTAAATGAGTATAAAAGAAAATTCAATAAAAACAATTTCTATAGAATCAATAGAAACAATAATCGGAGCATTTATAATGGCAATAGCAACATCATTATTTTTATTACCAAATCAATTATCAACAGGAGGAGTCTCAGGAATTGCAACAATATTTTACTATTTTCTAAAAATACCAATGGGAACAACAATATTAGCATTTAATATACCATTATTCTTATTTGCAGGATACAAATTAGGAAAAGTATTTCTAATGAAATCAGTTATTGGAACAGCAACATTTTCAATTTCAATAGATTTATTAGACAAAATAAAACCATTAACACAAGACAGATTTTTAGCATGTATATATGGTGGAATTATAATAGGATTAGGAACAGCCATAATACTAAAAGCAAACTCATCAACAGGTGGATCAGACCTAATTAGTCATATAGTAAAAAAATACAATTCAAATATAAGGATGAGCAATGTAATAACAATAATAGATACAGTAATAGTAATACTAAATGTCTTATTTTTTAAAGAAATAGAAATAGGGTTATATTCAGCAATAGCAATATATCTAATGGGGAAAATGATAGATATAATATTTGAAGGAGTATATTTTACAAAATTACTAATTATAATATCAGATAGAAACCAAGAAATAGCAGAAGAAATAGGAGAAAGAGTAGGAAAAGGAACAACAGGATTATTTGGAAAAGGAATGTATACTAATGAAAATAAATTAATATTAATGTGTGCAGCTTCAAGAGGAGATGTTGCAAGAGTAAAACAAACAGCGAAAAAAATAGACCCTAGAAGTTTTATAATTATAGCAAATGCAAGAGAAGTAGTTGGACTTGGATTTAAAAAATAAAATGTGCCAAAAGGGACGTCCCTTTTTGGCACAAAACTTAAAATAAAAATAGATTTTTACTAATATATATGATATAATTATTTCAGAATTTATAATGAACGAAACAAGAAGAATGGAGAAATAATATGAAAGAACAAAAATATATATTAAAAAATCAAAACTCATTTGAATTAAAAGACATATTTGAATGTGGACAATGCTTCAGATGGAATGAAGAAGAAGATGGAAGCTATACAGGAGTAATAAAAGAAGCGGTTATAAATGTAAAAAAGGAAAATGAAGATATCATATTTACAGGTAAATGTGAAGGTAAAATAAAAGAAATAGTAGAATATTATTTTGACGTAAATACAAATTATGAAGAAATAAAAGAAAAATTATCAAATATAGATGAATACTTAAAAACAAGTGTGGAATATGGAAAAGGAATAAGAATATTAAATCAGGACTTATGGGAAACAATAATATCATTTATAATATCAGCAAATAACAATATACCAAGAATAAAAGGAATAATAGAAAGACTATCGCAAAAATATGGTGATGAAATTGAATGGAGTGGCAAAAAATATTATACATTTCCAACTCCAGAACAATTAAAAGATGTAACAGTTTCAGAATACAGAAATTTAGGACTAGGATTTAGAGATATAAGATTATATGAAACAACAAAAATGATATTAAACCAAGAAATCGATTTAGAAAAGTTACAATCTAATCCAAGTACACAAGAAGTAAGGGAAGAATTACTAAAACTTTCAGGAGTAGGACCTAAAGTAGCAGACTGTATACTATTATTTTCAAATTTAAAAAGATATGATGTATTTCCAATAGATGTATGGGTTAGAAGAGTTATGAATGATTTATATATAAAAGAAGATGATGAAACAAAAGTAAGTAAAACAAAAATTGAAAAAATAGCTAATGAAAAGTTTGGAAATATAAAAGGATTAGCCCAACAGTATTTGTTTTATTGGAGAAGAGAAAATTAATGTCCCATTGGGGACGTTTCTTTTTGGGACAAAATGTCCCATTGGGGACACATCTTAAAATATAAGGTGTGTCTTTTTAAATACCTTTTTCGACATTTTTCTTGCAAAAAATACATCCTCTAATGTATAATATTTTTAAAGGGGGAGATGAATTGTGTTTGGATTAAGAACAGATGGAAGAAAAATAAAAACGATAGGGCCATTTTTTAGAGTTATACCACATGTTATGAAAGACAGAAGTGATTCACATGTATATTATACTCAAGATTTGCCTATTAAATCATTAGATGAATATATTGCAAAAAAGGAAGAAGAAGGCATTAGAATGTCATATATGAACATTATATATGCAGCGCTAATCAGATTATTAGCAGAGAAGCCTGCTCTAAATAGATTTGTAATGAATGGAAGAACTTATGCAAGAAATGGAATTACAATTTCACTTGCTATAAAAAAGGAAATGAGTGAAGAAATAGAAGAAACAACTTTAAAAATTCCTTTTACAGGAGCTGAAAATATATTCGAAATAAAAGAAAAACTAGATAGTGCTATTGAAGAAAACAAAGATTTAAAGGCAGAGAATAGTACAGATAAACTTGCAAAACTTTTATCAATTGTGCCTAACTGGCTATTTAAATTAATAGTAAATATTTTAATATTTTTAGACAAACATGGAATAATGCCAAAAGCTATAATAAACGCAAGTCCATTTCATACAAGTGCATTTTTAACAAATGTTGGATCACTTGGAATAGATGCAATTTATCATCATATATATAATTTTGGAACAACAGGTGTATTTTTAGCAATGGGAAAAAAGAAAAAAAGTTATGTTTATGAAGATGATAATATTGTTCAAGAAAAAACAATATCACTTGCATGGGTAGCAGATGAAAGAATATGCGATGGTTTCTATTATGCAACAGCTTTAAAATCATTTTACAAATATATGAAAAAACCTGAGTTATTAGAAAAGAACATAATTCCACAACAAGATATAAAATAACTTATGAGTTTTATAATCTAAACTCTAAAAAATTATTTAAAATAAGAAATAGTTATTAAAGTAATAGATAACAATATTACTTATTACATTATATGAAATAGTATTTTGACATTTATATCATTTAAAGTAATTTATGTTATTGTGACTAGAGAAAATTAAATCAGATAGCTTGAAAAATATAAATAGAAGTAATATAATTTTATGCAAAAGGGGGGGAATGATGAAAAATAAAGTTGCATTTATGTGGATTATTACAGCAATTTGCCTAATATTAACAATTGTTTTTTGGTTTTTAATGAATAAAGTAGAAGTAAATTATGAAGAAGTTACAGCAATTGTTACAAGCACTTCTACTAAAGAAGTTGTAAATAAAAATACTAGAAATAGAACAACATTCTATGAAGTTAAAGTACAATATAATGGAAAAGAATATGACTTAAAAAATGTTCATGGACTTTCAGGATATTATAAAGGGAAAAGTGTAAAAGCATTATTATCTAATGACAAATTATATGCAAATGTTGAGGGAATAAAATCTACATCTCCAGTTGCTATTGTTTATTTTGTATTTTTATTTGGAACTTTCGGAATGTTAATGCTATCTGCTACATATATGTCTAAAGTAAAAAAACAAGCAGTATAAATTATTGTTAAAAAGTTCAGAAGTTAAAAAATCAAGAAAGATAAAATTGCTGTTAGAGTTATTGCTATTATTTTTATTACCACAATGTGGGATATTAGCTTTAGGAGAAAGTAATCAAAATATAGCTAAAAATACTAGCAAAAATGTAGAAACAAATGGAAATTACGATGTAAAAGAAGTTATAATTATATAAAAACAATATGAATATCATAAATGATTATGGCAGATAATCTAAAAATTATCTGTCTTTTATATTATAATCATCTTGATAAATTACCATTATATAGCTATAAATCTTGAATGTTAATAAGCATTGCTTGTAGCAACGGACTATTCTTTATATAATAGTTTGTAAAGAAAGGAGTTGTTCTAAAATGTTAAAAGAAAACATTAAATCAATAAGAAAATCAAGAGGACTTTCACAAGAAGAACTTGCAATAAAACTAAATGTGGTAAGGCAAACAATTTCTAAATGGGAGCAAGGATTGTCAGTTCCTGATTCAGAAATGTTAATCTCAATATCAGAGGTTCTTGAAACACCAGTAAGCATTTTACTTGGAGAAAATATTTCAGAGTCTAAAGTAGATGATTTGAAAGCAATTTCTGAAAAATTAGAAATAATAAACTTACAACTATCACAAATGAAAAATGCAAGAAGAAAAATTATTCATTGGATACTAATTTCATTATGTGCAATCATAATAATGATTTTCGTTTCTTTAATCTTATTAAATAGTACTTATTTAAATTGGAATTATAATAATCCTGAAAATGTTGTTTTGGGAGTTGCTTTTCATTCGTTTGAATGGCTATTTATTAGGATAGCACCAATTATACTTATTGTATCAATTGTTGGAATTGTATTGACTCGAAAGAAAGTTTAAAATTGGTTGTAGTACAAATTACAATAAGTAGAGTAGATAATGATTAAAATTATCTATCTTGTCAATAGAAATACTAAATAATTACAATTTTAAATTTGAATAAAAAATAGACAAATTATAATTTTTTCATATACTATAATAGAGGTGAAAAGGATGTATTGCTGTGAGAAAAAATATAATATATGCTATTTTTTTATTAGTATTATTCTATTTGTAATATTGTTAATATTGTATGTTACTTTAACAGGCATTGTATTAAATGATAATCCTGCACATATAAATAGCTTTAATTATGCACCTGAAAATGTAAAAGATAGAGAATATATTACTTTTGATACCAATAGAGTTATAGAGAAAAATGATATAACACATCAAGAAGGAAGTTCAGATTTTATTATTAATAGAGATGGAAACTATTATATTAAATTTAATACTACTATTTATGAACCACCATCAACAGGAAAAGAAACAACATTATCAGTTTATTTAGAACATAATAATGCTACTGTATATGGTACGACTGTTGGAGAAACAGTAACAAATGCTTATCAAACAGTTAATTTGAGCTTTGGAGTAATCATTAAAGCAAATAGTGGGGATATTTTAAAAATAAAAAATAATTCTGGAACAGTAGTTGAATTATTGCAACCCAATATAGATATTATAAGAGTAAAATAAAAGGATAGATTATTAATCCTTTAATTTTATAATAATTGTAACAAATTATAATAAACAAGATAGATAATTAGTTGAAATTATCTATCTTTTATTATATAATTCTAACAAAACATAGTAAGTTATTGCTAAAATAAAAATATATTGAAGGGGGATATATCTTGTGAAAAAGAAAAGTTTTATTGTTATAGGAATATTTTTAATATTACTTATAATTTTTGGAATTATTACGAGTTATGTAGATGGTGGGAGAGTAACAACAGGCCATGAACCAAAGTATTGTATAAAAGTAGTTAACAATAATAGAAATAAAGTAACTTATTGGGGATTAGGGTATAAAGTGATTCGTTATGTTGGAGTATCCCCAAAAGAGCCTTATGAAAGTAATATTGGTGTAAAAATGGGAAGTTGGATTATGAAATATGAATTACCTGAATCTAATGTTATTGAAATTGAATATGAAGGACAAATGATTAATATAACTGATATAAAAGATATTGAAACTATCGAAAATATATTAGTAAATTCAAAATATGATAATAGAATATGTGATGGAATAAATAGTTACAAAATAGTATTAAATAATGATGTTTATTATATTAAAGAATCATGTAAAGAGATACAAAAAGGTGATAAACAAGCAACAATTTCAACAGAGGACTTAGAATTAATTAATAATATCATTTCTAATAAAATTAATAAAGAAAAAGATGAAGATGAACATTACTTTTATGGTAAAATAATTGAAGCCACTAATGAATATATTATAGTAGAGCCAAATAAGGAAGAAGAAGTAAGAAAATCTTCTGATAAAATTTCAATAGGAATAGAAAAATATAATGATGTAGTATATATGGTTGGAACTAATGTGAAAATAACTTATGATGGGACTATAATGGAAAGTTATCCAGCAAAAGTAAAAGCAAAAAAAATTGAAATGAAATCAGCAGAAAATTTTGAAATACTTTTCTATGATAAAAGCCCAATGGAGAGTTATAAAATATTAGATAAGGCAGAAACAAATAAATACGATTATACCATATATGGATATAATGGAAGTGTAAATATTAGAATTGATAATAAAGAATATTCTTTAAAAAAAGCATTATTAGAAAATAAGATAACAATGGAAGAAATTATTACAAAAGCAAATCAAGATGAAAAAGATGGAAAAATAAAAGCAGATATGTATAAAGATGGTGGAAGTAAAGAATACCATTATGATAATTATACAATAATAAAATGTCATACTTTAGATGGAAATAGAGATGTATATATTGGAAATAAAGATTTAAAACTAACTGATGTGATATAAGTCATTTTCATAAATTACAAGTTCTTTAAAAGAGTTTATGGAAAATAATCGATAATATAAATTACAATATGTAAAGAGAACAGGAGATGAAAAAATGCCTAAAATTATATGGAAAGGTATAATAAAAAGTGAGAATGATTTTCCTACTGCTGATATACCTAAAAATGCAAAAAAATTAGATAGTGAAGAAGACTTGAAGAAAATGCAAATAAAAGCATTACCATTTATGATACCATCTGTTTTAATTTGTTTTATAAGTATATTTGTAAAAACATTTATGACAAATGAAAAAGTAATCAATATAAGTTTTCTATTTATAGGAGTTATTATAGGCTTTTTCTTAATAATTGTTCACGAATTATTACACGCTATTGCTTTTCCTAAAAATGCAACAGTATATATAGGAATAATGCCCCAAAATTTAACAGCAGTTGCATTATCTTCAAGTCCAGTAAAAAGGAATCGTTTTATATTTTTAAGCATATTACCAATTATTTTAGGACTAATTCCGTTAGTTATATTTTGTTTTAGTAACAATGGTTTAAAAGAATTAAATGGAATATTGTTTGGAATGGCAATAATGGGGATGGTAGGAGTTTATCCTGATATTTATAATATAGTTAATATTTTAAGAGTAGTACCAGAGGATGCTACAATTCAAAATAATAAAAATGAGACATACTATTTTAAATAAAAGATTAATAGTAATTGTGCGCCCAGCAAAGGGTAAGTAATCTAACGGGTGGAAATCCCGTCTGGCTAAGGTCTAACCAACCACCAGTAGTGAGTTTTGTGCTTATGGCAGTAATGTTATGAGTAAAGCGTAAACAACAAGGAAGTAGGGTTAAAAGGCAATTCAGCCCCGAAATGTTACCAATTAAAAGGCAGACGTGCTAATTACCACGGAATGCAACATTTGAATAATTGTTATGGTGAAATTATTCAAACTTTTACGGGGT
>JAAWDR010000036.1 GCA_022793875.1 Clostridia bacterium | reverse complement strand
TCTGAAACATGGGCATTTTTCGTAAGAAAATTTGATGTTAAAAGAGCAACACTAGAACAATTAATTGTCTTCCCTGGAAAAGAACAAGCAATAGATTTACTAAAATTTTTAGTAAAAGGAGCAAGAATTATTGCACTTACAGGAGAACAAGGTTGTGGTAAAACAACAATGCTAATGGGTATGATAGAAAATATATATGAAACAATGAATATAAGGGTTCAAGAAACAGCATTCGAGTTACACTTAAGAAAAATATATCCAACAAGAAACATATTAACATTCCGTGAAACAGATACAATATCAGGACAAGAAGGTCTAGATGTTCAAAAGAAAACTGACGGTTCAGTTAATATTATTGGTGAGGTTGCAACAGATCCCGTAGCATCTTGGATGATACAAGCAGCACAGGTTGCATCTAAATTTACATTATTTACTCACCATGCTAAAACATTTCCAAACTTAGTAACTGCATTAAGAAACTCAATGCTTAGAACTGGTGTATTCAAAAATGAAAAAACGGCAGAAGAACAAGTAGTACAAGTATTGAATTTTGATATACATTTACAAAAAGACTTTAGAGGAAAAAGATTTGTAGAAAGAATAACAGAATGTATACCAATTGAAGAAAAAAATGAATATACATTTGATCATAGAAATGAAAAAACATTAGAAGGAAAATTTGATAAGTTTTTTGATAATGCAACACATTATTTTGAAAAAATTACAGATAGACAATTATATACATATAGAAATATATTAGAATATGTAGATGGGGAATATTTGATAACAAATCCAATAACAGAAGCAAATTTAAGAGGAATGAGAGAAAATATGGATGATAATGACTTAGAAAATTTTGATAAATTTGTAGAAAGACATTGGAAGAAAATAACTCAAAAAGAAACTATTCCAGTTTCAGCAGTAGTTGGAGAACAACCTAAAAAAAGAGGTAGAAAGCCTAAAATTGAAGATTAAGTTAGCTGTTTGAACAAAGTGAATTACAGATAACTTATATGAGAATTGTAGGAGGTGAATACAAGTGTCAAACCAAATATTATATATAATTATGGGAGTTTCAGTAGTTGCAATGGCAATAATAGGGATAATATATTATATATTATCTAAAAAGATGCAAAAATCTGAGTATAAAAGAATACAAAAACTTCAGCAAGGAACAAAAGCAGAGGGACTTTCATCAGAAGTAATTTACCAGAAATTATATTTAACATATAGGAAAATACCATTTTTAAAAAGATATGTATTAAAATTAAGAAGAAGATTAGAAATATTAAATATAGATGATGAATATGCAACTAGAAGAGATTCAGCAAAGATAATTACAAGAGCACTTGTTGTTTTACTTCCATTGATTTTAATTACAATAATGATAACAAAAACTAACTTTTTATTAATGTTTATATTGTTAATGTTTGAATTATTTATGATAGATATATTAATAGAAAGTTCAGTAGATAAAAAAGATGATAGCTTATTAGCACAACAAGTAGATTTCTTCTCAGAAGTAAGACATGCTTATCATGAGTTTAACATGGTTGAAGAAGCTATTTATCAGGTTTCACAAGATGATGAAAAAGAGGTTTCAAGGCAAGGAGAAAAAATATATGAAATATTAATTTCAGATGATCCTGAAACAGAGCTTGAAAAATATTATGATGTGGCTCCTAACAATTTCTTAAAAGAATTTGCAGGACTATCATATTTGACAAAAGAATTTGGTGATAGAAAAATAGATGGAGCATCATTATATTTAAAAAATATAGATAATATAACACAAGAAATGCAAATAGAAATATTAAAAAGAGATAAGCTAAATTATGTATTTAGAAGTTTATCATTTATAGCAATAGCACCAGTATTATTACTAGAACCATTAAAGAATTGGGCAGTAAGCAATTTTGGATTTGTTAAAAATTGGTATTATGGAAAATCAGGAATGATAGTACAAATATTAATATTAATAATAACATTTGTATCTTATGTATTAGTTAGAAAAATAAAAGATAATGGTTCTGTAAATATGAGTACAAAAAATACTCAAAATCCATGGCAAGAAAAAATATATAAAAATAAAATAGGAAAGAAGTTAGTTGATTTAATCTTGCCTAAAGATGGAACAAAAGAATATAAAAAAATGAAAAATTTATTGATTGATTCTGCGTCACCATCAAAAATGGAATGGGTTTATATAAATAGAGTGGCAATAGCAATAGTTACATTTATATCATCATTATTTATATTTTCATACTTACATAAAATAGCAATAGATTATGAGTATACACAGCCAACAACAGATTATAACTTAATTGGCGGTCAAACAGCGAGAGATGAACAAAAAGCTATGGAATTGACATTACAGGATAATGAATTTTTGGACATGTTTAGAGGAAAAGTAGATACAACAGAAAAAGAAATAGAAAGAGCATTAAGAAGATCAAAATACTATAGAGAAGCAGAAGATGAAGAAATAACAAAGGCTGTAGAAAGAATTTATGAAAAACTTCAAATTGTAAATAGTGAATGTATGCAATGGTTTGAATTTTTATTAGCATTTGTATTTATGATAGTAGGATATATGTCACCAGTATGGATACTTATGTTCCAAGCTAAAATGAGAAAGTTAGAGATGGAAGATGAAGTAATGCAATTCCAGACAATTATACTTATGCTTATGAGAATAGAAAGAGTTAATGTTGAAATAATTTTAGAATGGCTTGAAAGATATTCAAATATATTTAGAAGTCAAATAACAAGATGTGTTAATAATTATGAAGCAGGAGCTTGGGAAGCTTTAGAGGAATTGAAAAATGAAATTTCATATTCACAATTAATTAGGATAGTTGAAAGTATGCAAGCAGCAGTAGAAAAAATACCTATTAAAGATGCATTTGATGAATTAGATTCAGAAAGAGAATATTATAGGGACAAGAGAAAAGAATCAAATGAAAGATTAATATCAAGAAAGGCTATGATAGGAAAAGTTTTAGGCTTTGCACCAATGGTTTGCTTATTTGTAGGTTATTTAATTGTACCATTAGTATTTATAGGACTTACAAGTATGGGAAGTTCAATGGGAGCAATGTCATCAGGAGCTTTTTAATTAAAATAGATTTAGAAGAAAGGAATTTTGGACATGGAAAATGCTTCAAAGGCACTTTTGATTGCAGGAGGAGTTTTTATAGCTTTAATGATTATAGGAGCATTGTTGTTAATGTATAATCAAATATCTGCATATCAACAAGGAGAAGTTGTTTCACAAAAAGATGTACAAATAGCAAATTTTAATCAAAGTTTTGCGAAATATGCAGATGAAAAAACATTAAAAGGCACAGATATAATTTCTCTTGCAAATAAAGTTGTTGATAATAACAAGAAAGCAGGAACATCAAATTATGTTGATTATAACAAAAAAATAACTTTAGAAGTTAAATTATCTGGCTTTGCACAACTTTATGGAACTAATGGAAAGTCTGAATTATTTGGAACTACAATAGTTTATTCAATAACAGATTCAAATAATGTTTTTATGAAAGCAATAAATGATTTTTCTGGACTTGAAAAAAAGTATACTTTAATGACAATGGGAAAATTAAAATCCAGTTATTCTAATATATCAAATTATGTACAAAGTAGACCTGGTTCAATGACTGAAGCACAAGCTATTAGAACAGCTATACAAAATAATACAGGGAAGGATATAGCAGAAATAACAAGTTTAAAAGATATAGCAAAATATATGGAATACACAGAATTGAAAAGTTCGACTTTTAAACCAAGTTCTAATATTCCAACAGTATACAAAGATGGGCAAATTGTTAAATTGACATTTGAATTTGTTAAATAGTAAGAGGTGAGATTATGGAAAATGCATCAAAAGCCTTAATAATGGTTGCAGGAGTATTGATAGGAATATTGATTATATCTTTAGCAGTTTACTTATTCGTAGATTTTGGAACAAGAGCTTCAGAGGTTAATTCTAAAGTTGCAGAACAACAAGTAGTACAGTTTAATAATAAGTTTACATCTTATGAAGGGAAAAATGACTTAAATATATATGATGTAGTAACTGTTGCAAGTTATGCATATGAAAATAATCTTTATTATCAAGATGTTTTAAATGAATATAAAATAGAAGTTTATTTGGCAAATCCAGTTTTACGCCAAATACAAGATAATATAAATGAGACTAAAATCTCGTTAATAAATAGTGATAAGAATTCTATAAATTCTGCTAATTTAAATCTTCCAACATATAGTTGTAAGGTTACTAAATATCATAATAATGGTAGAGTGTATAAAATACAGTTTACAAAGTTGTAACACAATGGTAAAAAATTCTTAAGAAATTTTTGTACAAAATGTTGAAAATTTTCGATGTAAAGTGTTATAATGAAAAGGAAGGAATTATGAAGAAATTTACTATATTTTGTCTAGTAATAGTTATTATTTTATGTATGATTTCTGGAATATATATAAATTATAAAGCAAATTATAATGTATTAAGAAAAGAAAATTTGCAGTTTGAAAGATATTTGAATAAAGAAATATATGGAACAGAATTAACTACATTGATAAATAAGGTCATAAATGCTAATGAAAACAATAAAATACAAAAAGAAAATGGAATTTATTTAAATAATAATCAAAATTCGATTAATATAGAAATAAAAATGACTGATATAGATAAAATTTATCAAATGGAAAAAATATATAATGGTGGTATACAAAATTTTGTGGAATTTTATGGTGATATAAAATTTAAATGTATACAATTAGAATATCATAATTCAACTAATAAAGTTAGATATTTGTTATTTGAACAAATATCAGAGTAATAAAATAGTTTTTAGTATTACTAACAATATAAGTTAGTGAAAAAAATATAATATAAAACAAAGGAGGAAAAAACATGGAGAACGCTTCAAAAGCATTAATTATAGCTGGTGCTATATTATTATCAATATTATTAATATCTTTAGGTATAGCTATATTCTCACAAGCACAAACTGTTATAGATGGAAGTGGTATGTCAGATGCTGAGGTACAAGCTTTTAACTCAAAATTTGAGAAATATCAAGGTGCTAAAAAAGGTAGTGTAATACGTTCAATGGTACAAGAAGTAATGTCAAACAATAATAGTTCACAAGCATCAGATGAAACAAGAGTATCTATAAATGCTAACAACAAAATTGGTGCTACAACTGTAGCAATAAATTCAACTGAAGTAACAAATAACCTTATTACATTACAATCTACAGCAAATGCACAACCTGTTTATGGTTCAGCTTTTTCAAATACTAAAACATATACAGTAAGTTTCATATGGAATGATGGTAGAATAGCTATAATTCAAGTAAAATAGATATGAATTAAAAGGGGGAATAATAATGGAGAATGCAGCAGACGCACTAAAAATAGCAGGAGCAGTATTATTGTTTGTATTAGCACTTTCCATTATTATTTTTTTCTTTGGAAAAGTAAGGAGAGCATCTGATACAATATTAGATTATAGAGATAGAGAAACTGTATATATAGATGGTGAATATTATTATAAAACATCAGGTACTGAAAGAAGTGTAGATTTTGAAACCATAATTCCATCAATATTTAGAGCATATTTAGAGAATTATAAGATTGTATTTCAAGGATTAACTTCACCAATATATCAAATTAAAGATAATAATGGAAATTATATAAAAAAATATTGTTTGGATTTAGAAACTAAGCAAAATACACCATATAGAAATGTAGTATTAGCAAATGATGATCAGAAAGCTGAATTTATACGAGGAATTTTATATAGAGATTTTATAACTAATCAATCAGATTTTAACAGAAAATATAATATAGAATTAGGTTCTACATCATTATATAATCAACTAAAAAATGCAAAAAAAATAACAGAATATTTAGGCGTCTATTATCAAAATGATAGTGAAAATGTTCCAGATGTAATGAAAACTGAAAAAAGAATTATAACATATAGAGTGGAATATTGAAAAAAAAATAGAAAAATGTTATAATAAAGATATAATTGTATTTTTAGGAGGAGAATAAATGAATGATATAATGATAACAATAACAATAATAGTATTAGCAGGTGTATTACTATTTGTAGTACCATTAGTTACAATGGGAGACAAAGTTGATGATATTACACAATCTCAAGTAGAAGCGCTTGTTTCTAATTATGTAGATGAAATAAGATCAACAGGAAAATTTACACAAGAAGGATATGACAAATTTTTAGGAGATTTGTCTGCCACTGGATATACATATGATGTAGAAATAGAAATTAAAGTTATGGATGAAAATCCAGGAAAGAAGACATCTCAAACGGTTAAAGACAAAATAGGAGAAAATTCATCATATTCAAAATTTAATTTACAAATAGAAGAAGAATTAAAAAAATATGGTATAACAGAATTAAATCCAGGAGATATAGTAGTAGTTACAGCAAGAAATTCAAGTACATCACTTTCACAACAAATGAAGCAATTTGTTTATAAAATAGTTGGAAATGACAAAGCAGATGTTGTGGCATCTAAAGCAGGAATGGTACAATAAGGAGGAAAAATAATGGATGATATACTTATATCAATCATTGGAATAGTTTTAGCAGTGATTTTAATGTTTATATTTCCATTAATGACTATGGCAGATAGAACTGATGATATTTCCCAATTAACTGCAAAAGTATTAACAAATGAATTTGTAGATGACATAAGAAAAAATGGAAAAATTGAAAAAGATAAATATAATCAATTTATACAAAATCTTGGTTCAACAGGAAATATTTATAATATAGAAATAGAAGTTAAGGTACTAGATGAAAATCCAAGTAGAAGAGCAACTCAAATTTCAGATACAGATTTAGGAAAAAAAGTATATTATTCTGTATTTAATTCACAAATTGAAGATACTTTGAATAAAAATAAAGAATATTATTTAAAAGAAGGAGATATAGTTACAGTTAGTGTTAAAAATATAAATCAAACTATAGCTCAGCAATTAAAGAATTTTTTCTATTCTGTAATAGGAGAAGAAGTATATGTAATAGCAGCTTCACATGGAGGAATTGTATTAGCAACTGGTCAATAAATAAGTGAATAATTGATGATGCTTGTAATTAATATATTGCAAGCTATTTTAAAATATTGGGAGGAAAAAATGAAAATACAAAGTTTAGCAATAATATTTTTAATAATTATTTTGCCAATATCATTAGTATTAACCTCATATATTCAAACAAGGATAGACACAATAGGGCTACAAGCAACATATGATTCTAAATTAAATGATGCAACATATGATGCTTTAAAAGCTTATCAAATAAACAGTTTAAATAGTGATACATCAGACTATACAAATTCAAAGATGAGAGATATAAAGGCATCAGTAAATACATTTTTTAATACAATGTCTAGTGGATTTAGTACATTAGGATATACAAAAGAAACATTGCAAAACTTTGTACCAGCATTAGTATATACTATGTATGATGGCTATTATATATATTCACCATATAGAAATACTTGGGATGCTGAAACTAATGATACACATGGAACAGATACATCTTATTCAAATGGTGAGAATTTGTATGGATTAAAACCATATGTTTATTATAGTTGTAGATATCAAAAGGTTGGTAGATATGATATAGTAATAAATTATTCTTTAGATAATTATATACAAATTCAAGGATATGTATATGATAATGGTAAAATAAAAACAGTAAGTAGATCAGGTCATTTGTTAGGATTTTATGATAGTGATGTTGTAACTAGCACAACAGCAATGTATAGAGGAATAAATATTACACCAGAAGCAGCACTAACAGAAAATATATGCTATTATGATACAAATGGAAATTTTAGAAATGAAAATTTGAAATATATTAAGAAAAATGGAACTAAATATTATACTGATGGAAGTAAAGTTTTTTCTGTATTAAATGGTAAAGTAATAATGCAAAATAATGTTAGTGTTTCAGAAATAAATAGTAATAGAAATGCAATTAATTATTATATAGAAGCATATGAATTACAGCAATTTATAAAAAGATATTTAGGTGATTTGAGCACAGATGATATTGTAAATAAGACAGGGAATGAATATTATAATGCAGGAAAGATTTTTGACGATTGGAGAAATATCGAATCAGAAACATCAAAATTTAATACACATAGAATTGATGTAATAAAGAATTCAATAGTAAGAAATTTGTCTATTGTTATATCTAATTTTAATAATTATTCAGGTGTAACTACAAATTTTCAAATGCCGAAATTAACAGATGAAGATTGGGATAAAATAATGAAGAATATTTCAATAATAACTTTTTTACAAGGAATTAATATAGGTGGAAAAGTATATAATGGATATTCTATAATAACTAATACTAAAAATGAAGATATAGTAATGCCAGATTCTATATATATCTTAACAAAAAATGATAATACATTCCATAAAATAACTGAGAAAGGATTAAATAGTCAAGGAGATAATATATTAGGAATATATGATATTAATATTGAAAGAAGAAATATAGAAAATAGCAAAGGAGAATTAATGTATTATTATCCAGCTTTTCCATCAAATGGAACCTTATCTTATGGTTCAATTGTTTCTCAAGATAATATTGCAAAATTACCTAATCAGACTTTAAATGATTATATTAATAATAATTGTGATGATAATTTGAAGAAGGTGTATTATACAGCTCTTGCAAGAGAAAGATATGGTTTATATAGGCAAAAATTAAAGATTTAAAGATTAATTATAAATATTGTAAATTATATTAAATTTTTTAGAATAAAAAATTTTAAAAAGCTAATACTAAAAATATATATATTTTGATTGAGGAGAAAACAATTGAAAAAAAATATTTTTAAAATAGTATTAGTTTTTTTATTATTAGTATTGTACATTTATGTTATTTTAATTCAATCAATTCCAGATAATATAATAATTTTTGAAGGAGAAACGATTGGAATAAAAAATATTTTGGGAATAAAGGCATATTTAACATCAGATAATGATGAAAAAGCAATTGAAACATTATCAAATGTTCAAAATAAAGATATAAATTCTAGTGGAAAAAAAACAGTAAAGTTAAGTCTTTTTGATAATATATTTCTAAAGAATGTAAATATTGATGTATTGCCTAAAACTACAGTAATACCAGTAGGAAATATAGCAGGAATTAAATTATATACAAGTGGAGTGTTAGTAGTTGGAATGACAGAGATACAGGGAATGGACAATAAGAAATATAAGCCATTTGAAAATAGTGGAATAGAAGAGGGAGATACAATAGTATCTATTAATAATAATAAAATAGAAAGTACAGAAAAGCTAATAGAAGTAGTAAATTCATGTAATGGAAATGAAATAGAAATACAATATGTACATGATAATAAAACATTAGAATGTTCAATAACCCCTGTTCAAACTGCCAAACAAGAATACAAATTAGGACTATGGGTGAGAGATAGTGCAGCAGGTATAGGGACAGTAACTTTTTATGAACCATCAACAGGATATTTTGGTGCACTTGGACATGGAATAACTGATATAGATACAGAACAACTAATTGATATTTCAACAGGAGAATTCGTAACAACTAAAATACTAAATGTTTTAAAAGGAGAAAGTGGAAATCCAGGTAAAATACAAGGAACAGTAGACAATCAAAAAAATATAGGTACTATAATTAAAAATACCAAATTTGGTATATATGGGAAAATTGAGAACTTGAATAGTATAAACATAGATACATCAAAAGAAATAGAATTAGCACTAAGAAATGAAATACAAGTAGGAAAAGCTAAAATATTGTGTAGCTTAGAAAATCAAAAGATAGAAGAATATGAGATAGAGATAGAAAAGATTTATAAAGAAAATAATTATGATAATAAAAGTATGTTGATAAAAGTAACAGATGAAAGATTATTAGAAAAAACAGGGGGAATAATTCAAGGTATGAGTGGTTCTCCTATAATCCAGAATGGAAAGTTTGTTGGAGCTATAACACATGTACTTGTTAATAATCCAAAAGAAGGATATGCAGTTTTTGGAGATATAATGTTAAAACAAATGAGAACTGTTAAATAAGTTAAACTAAAATAAACTAATCAAAAAGTAATGGTATAGAATAACAAAAAAGTCAATGTATAAGACATAACATTGACTTTTTACTATGATATTAATTATTTAGTAACATAGGACCGATTTGCGTAACAGTTCCAGCACCTAAAGTTAAAACAATATCATTTTCCTTAACATTATCTTTTAATAAAGAAACACATTCGTTAAAATCAGGTATATATTTTGCATTTTTTCCTAAAGAAACAATCTTATCAACTAAGTCTTTAGAAGAGATATTATAAGTATTTGCTTCTCTAGCAGCGTAAATATCTAAAACAATTATATTATCAAAATTCAATAAAGCATTTGCAAAATCGTCTAAGAGATTTTTAGTTCTACTGTAAGTATGAGGTTGAAAAACTACCCAAGATTTATTATGTTTTTTTTCATTAACAGAAGTTGAAGTTGCGATAATTTCAGTAGGGTGATGTCCATAATCATCATAAATACTAGCACCATTTAATTTGCCTTTAAATTCAAATCTTCTATGGGCTCCTGTAAATTTTTTTAATGCATTTTGAATATTTTTTTTATCAATTCCATAATAATCACATAAAGCTATACAAGAAAGAGCATTTAAAACATTGTGTTTTCCTGGAACAGATAATTTAATTTTTGTAAAAAATTTGTTATTTTTATAAACTTCAAATTCAGGAAGACCATCATTATCAAATAAAATGTTTTTCCCATAAAAATGAGAATTTTTATTATTTATACCATAAGTTAAAACATTAGCATTTGTATATTGAGGTAAATCTAAACAATTTATATCGTCTCCATTTATTATTAATAAACCATCATCAGGTAATAATTTTGTATATTTAACAAAAGCATTTTTTATATTTTCAAAAGTCTTAAAATAATCAAGATGGTCATTGTCAATATTTAATATAATTTCAGCTTTGGGACTAAATTTTAAAAAGCTTTCAACATATTCACAGGCTTCAATTATAAAATGTTCACTATTACCAACTTTATAATTTCCATCTAATACATTAAGAAAAGCACCAACTTGTATACTAGGGTCTTGTAATGCTTCTAAAAAGCATAAAGAAATCATAGAAGTAGTTGTTGTTTTACCATGAGTTCCAGAAATACAGATAGTATCTTTAAAACATCTAGTAAGTTCTCCTAGAAAATCAGCTCTTTCAATTGTTGGTATATTTAGTCTTTGGGCTTCTAACATTTCAGGATCATCTTGTTTTATTGCTGCAGAGTAAACTACAACATCAGATTTTGCTACATCATTAATATTGTGACCTATTGTAACTTTTATTCCAAGAGAATTTAGTTTTTCAGTCGATTCAGATTCTGCCCAATCAGAGCCAGTAACTGTAAATCCCCAATTTGTAAGTATTGCTGCAATTCCGCTCATGCTCACTCCACCAATACCTATCATATGTATATTTTTATATTTTTTTATATTTTCTATATTTGGCATTAATATTCACCTCTAAAATCTATTATAACGGACTAATTATATAATTATATAGCTTAAAATTCAATAGGTTTTTGAAATTTATTTAATATAATATATATAATAGTTACAATTAAATCCAAGAATATCAAGTAAAGAATGGTAAATTGTAACACTTAATAATATGCAAAGTTAAAAAAAATATTACTAATAATTAGACAAGATAAAAAAATAAAATAATAAAAATGTAAAAAAAAGAAGGAAAAAAACTTTTTATGGAGAATAATAAAGTAAGTACATAAGAATAAACTAATATGTACAAAATAATAAAAACTTAAGGAAGGCGGTGCACGCAAAATGCAAATCACAGATGTACGTTTAAGAAAGGTAAATTCAGAGAACAGAATGAAAGCTGTTGCTTCTGTAACATTCGATAACGAATTCGCAGTACATGACATCAAAGTTATCGAAAGCCAAAATGGATTATTCATAGCTATGCCTAGCAGAAAAACTCCAAACGGAGAATTCAGAGATATAGCTCATCCAATCAATGCTGAAACAAGAGAGAAAATTCAAAAAGCTATATTAGAAGCTTATGATGCTCCAGAAACAGAAGAATCAGCAGAATAATTATAAATAAAAATCGCCTTTTAAAAGGTGATTTTTTGTTATCTTATAGGAAATAAAACAATTGTAAACAATTATTTTTATAGTGAGACTGTAAAAAGTAAACTTTAACAGTCTCACTCTTAATGCCCAACACTTTTTTATTGATGGTTGGATCCCCTCCTATAGAGCTATATTTTAGTATGTATCGCTTGATTGAAGTGAAAAATAGAAATGTTTAAATAAGAAAATGAGGAATGTTCACGGAAAAATAGATACTTATATTTATTTTTTATTGCATTCCTCAGTTTAATACAGGACTTAGAAAATCTAAATAAAATCAATCAGCGCCCTCGTGAGGCGAGATTCCCTAATTAATTTTATTAAGATTTTCTATAGTCCTTCCATGGCACATTCGGAATTTCATTCAAAATAAATATAAGTATCTATTTTGGCCTGAGTGAAAGCGGCTCATTTTCTTATTTTAACAATTCTTTTTGAACATAATGAACAAGATA
>JAAWDR010000035.1 GCA_022793875.1 Clostridia bacterium | reverse complement strand
TAAATAAAATCAATCAGCGCCCTCGTGAGGCGAGATTCCCTAATTGATTTTATTAAGATTTTCTACAGTCCTTCCATGGCACATTCGGAATTTCATTCAAAAGAAATATAAGTATCTATTTGGGCCTGAGTGAAAGCGGCTCATTTTATTATTTTAACAATTCTTTTTCAACGTAATGAACAAGATACATACTAAAATATATCTCTATAGTAAGGGTATCCAACCATCAATAAAAAAGTGTCGGGTATTAAGACATAAATTAATCATTAAAAAACTGATATATATTTTTATACATATCAGTTTTTGATTTTATTTATTATCTACTTATATTATCTACTTAAAAATCTTACACATTAAATTTAAATAATACAATATCACCATCTTGCATTATATATTCTTTTCCTTCTGAACGAACTAATCCTTTCTCTTTTGCAGCTACCATTGAACCTTCTTTCATTAAATCATCATAAGATACAATTTCTGCTTTAATAAATCCTCTTTCTATATCAGAATGAATTTTTCCAGCAGCTTGTGGTGCTTTTGTTCCTTTTTTTATTGTCCATGCTCTTACTTCTGGTTCTCCTGCAGTTAAAAATGACATTAATCCTAATAAATTGTAACTTCTTTTTATTACCTTATCTAGTCCAGATTCTTCTAGTCCTAAGGCTTCTAGCATTTCTTTTTTGTCTTCATCTTCTAATCCTGAAAGTTCTTCTTCTATTTTTACACATAATGGTATTACTTCAGCATTTTCGCTTGCTGCATATTCTTTTACTTGTTTTACATTTGCATCATTTTCAGCATTTTCTAATTGTTCTTCAGATACATTTGCAATATATAATATTGGTTTTGTTGTTAATAAAAACATGTCTTTTACTAAAATTTGTTCTTCTTCATTAAATTCTAATGTTCTTGCTGATTTTCCTTCTTCTAATGTTTTTATTATTCTTTCCAATAAGTCAATTTCTATTTGATATTTTTTATCTGCTTTCAAATTTTTTCTTGCTTTGTCTAATCTTTTATTTGCTGTTTCTATATCTGCAAATATTAATTCTAAATTTATTGTTTCAATATCTCTTATTGGATTTATATTTCCATCAACATGTACTACATTGGAATCTTCAAAGCATCTTACAACTTCTACTATTGCGTCTGTTTCTCTTATATGTGATAAGAATTTGTTTCCTAATCCTTCTCCTCTACTTGCTCCTTTTACAAGTCCTGCAATGTCTACAAATTCAATTACAGCATGTGTTGTTTTTTCTGGTTTATACATTTCTGTTAGTTTGTCTAATCTTTCGTCTGGTACACTTACTACTCCAACATTTGGTTCTATTGTACAGAATGGATAATTTGCACACTCTGCTCCTGCTTTTGTTATACTATTGAATAATGTACTTTTTCCTACATTTGGAAGTCCTACTATTCCTAATTTCATTTTTTCCTCCATTTTTTCTTTTAGGCAAAGTAATAGAATAGCCTAAAAAATTTCTTAGACTATTCTATCACTTTTACTCTTTTTTTGCAAGGAAATTTTACTTAATATTTCCTCTCCAATAATATCTCGTTGAAATGTAAGGTTGAGTATAATGCTTTCCAAGTACTGATTTCTTGGGATCTCCATGTTTCTTTTTACTAATATTCATAAATTTTTCTGGTGTCTCAAGATTTTTAACTACTTTACAACATTTTGAAAGTTCTGGAATAAGGGGTGTTTCAATTGCTATCCAATATTTTTCCAACTCTGAAATCAAATCTTCTCCCATTACTATGCAATCATCTCCGTTATATTCTTCAAATAACCGCTTAATAGTTGTTTTTGGTTCATTTCCACCTATAATTGCTATAGTTACATTTTCTTCCCGCATTAATTTTCCTCCTAAAATAGAAACTCTATTTATACATCAAATATTTTATTCAGTCTTGTAGAAATAGCTATTAAAGATTTTTCTTCTTTAGCAAACTCTGGTACATGTTTATTTAGTCCTTGTTTAAGCCTTTTTCCTCCACCATATAAATAAATTGATGGAACTTGGCTTATTTTTTTTAAGTGTCCATTGTTTGCTAAAAATACATCACAAACTGATAAGTCTGATGGACATTTTTCGATAAAAATTCCTTTAAAATTGTTTTCAATTACTTGATTTTCCTTCTACCAATCTTTAAAAACTACAACTCCATCACATATCCGCATATTATTCCTCCTATAAAATAGAGACTTTTCTTCTGGTTACCTTATTATTTTACTACATTATGTTGAGCAAGTCAATTAAATTATTCTAATTAAACTTTATTTTATCTTGTTCTCAACTTCTCTTTTAACTCTTTCAACGAATTTGTCAACTTCAATACTCTCATTTTCTGCACATTCTCTTGAACGAACTGCAACTGTATTATCTTCTACTTCTTTTGCACCAATTACTAACATATATGGAACTTTTTCAAGTTGTGCTTCACGTATTTTGTATCCAACTTTTTCATTTCTATCATCTAAAACAACTCTAATACCAACTTTATGAAGTTTTTCTTCTACTTCTTTTGCAAATCCAAGTTGTGCATCTGTAATAGGTAATATTTTTACTTGTGTTGGTGAAAGCCATAATGGGAATGCACCTTTTGTTTCTTCAATCAAGAAACACATAAATCTATCAAATGTTCCAAGTATTGCTCTATGAATTACAACTGGTCTATGTTTTTCTCCATCTTCTCCAATATATTCTAGTTTAAATCTTTCTGGTAATAAAAAGTCTAATTGACATGTTGATACTGTTACATCATGACCTACTGCTGATTTTAATTGTACATCTAATTTTGGTCCATAGAATGCTGCTTCACCTTCTGCTTCATAGAAGTTTACTCCTAATTCTGTTAATATATCTCTTAATTGACTTTCTGCTTTTTCCCACATTTCGTCATCATCAAAGTATTTTTCTTTATTGTTTTTATCTCTTAATGATAATCTAAATTCATAATCTTTAAATCCAAAATCTGCATATACTGATAGAATTAGTTTAACAACTTTTCCAAATTCTTCTTTTATTTGGTCTGGTTTTACAAATAAATGAGCATCATTTTGGCACATTTCACGAACTCTTTCTAATCCACATACACTTCCACTGTCTTCATATCTAAAGTCATGTGCTAATTCTCCTATTCTTATTGGTAAATCTCTATATGAGTGCATTTTATTTTTATATATTAACATATGATGTGGACAGTTCATTGGTCTTAATACCATTTCTTCATTATCCATTTTCATAACAGGGAACATATCTTCTTTATAGTGGTCCCAATGTCCTGATACTTTGTATAATTCTGTATTAGCTAGTGATGGTGTATATACATGTTGATATCCCATTTCTACTTCTTTGTCTTGTATATATCTTTCTAATAATCTTCTTACTGTTGCTCCATTTGGTAAATACATTGGAAGTCCTGAACCTACTAATGGACTTGTCATAAATAGCTCTAGGTCTTTTCCTATTCTTCTATGGTCTCTTTGTCTTGTTTCTTCTAGTTTTTGCATATATTCATCTACTTGGCTTGCTTTAGGGAATGATATTGCATAAATTCTTTGTAACATTTTATTATGCTCATCACCTCTCCAATAAGCTCCTGAAGATGATAATATTTTTATTGCTTTAACTTTTCCTGTTTTCATTAAGTGTGGACCTGCACATAAGTCTGTAAAATCTCCTTGTTTATAGAAGCTAATTTCTTCTCCTTCTGGAAGTTCATCTATTAGTTCTTGCTTATATGGTTGTTCTTCCATTAATTTTAATGCTTCTTGTTTTGGTAATGAAAATCTTTCAATTTCAATATCTTCTTTAATTATTTTTTTCATTTCAGCTTCAATGTTTGCTTTATCTTCATCTGAAAATGGTTTCTCTACATCAAAATCATAATAGAAACCATTATCAATACTTGGTCCTATTGCAAATTTCACATTTGGAAATAGTCTTTGTACAGCTTGAGCCATTATGTGTGATGTTGTATGCCAATATGCTTTTTTACCTTCTTCACTACTTTCAAATGTTTCTATACTTAATTTGCAATCTTCTTTTAATTCATATCTTAAGTCTTTAACTTCTCCATTTACAATTCCACATGTTGCTAATCTTGCTAATCCTTCACTTATCTTTTGTGCTACTTCAATTATTTTTGCTCCTTTTTCTACTTCTAGCTTAGAGCCATCTTTTAATTCTACTTCTACCATATTTTCCTCTCTTTCTGTCCCATTGGGGACGTTTCTGTTTGGGACATTTTGTCCAATTTGGGACACATCTTTGTGCTTTTTTATCCTTTTGTGTACATTTGGTGACTGTCTTTAAATAGACATCAAAAAGACTCCCATAGATTTTACATCTATAGGAGTGCTATATACACGGTTCCATCCTAATTTTAACTTAATTTATAGATTGTAACGTATCTTACACGTTTGGCTTATTCACCAAAACTTATGAAGAGCTAGTTTTTCAAATATGTTTTCTTGAATTAGCTTTCAGCCTCTGACTAATTCTCTCTTTTAGTAACCTTTATTTTACTTTTTCTCTTACTTGTTTTTTCATATATTATGTTCTACATTTATAATTTTAATACCTTTTTATCTAAAAGTCAATATTAAATAATGAATTTTCATTATTTGGGTGCATTCTTTTGATTTTTTATATACTTTCTATATTTTGGAGCTTACAGCGGGGATTGAACCCGCGACCTCAGCCTTACCAAGGCTGCACTCTACCAACTGAGCTATGCAAGCATAAATATTGTTTTTAAAATATATAAAATTATAATAGTATCAGACTAAACTTTATTATTTGAGTCTGATACTATCTTTAATTCTAGAAATATTTTAATAAATATCTAAAATTAAAATATATTCTTTATTGCTTTTTTTCTTATTCTTTGTATTGCATTATCTATTGATTTAACTGGTGCATCTAATCTTTTTGCTATTAATTCATAGCTTTCACCTTGCATATATCTTTCTAAAACATTTTCTTCAAACTTGCTTAATGATTTATGCATTGTATTTTGCAATTCATTATAATACTCTTTTTTCATTATAGTATCTAATGGATCCTCTATTGTATCAACTTCGAATGTTTCTATTAATTCTGAGCTATCATCATCATTATATGCTGCTGTATTTAATGATAAATATGAATTAAGTGGCATATGTTTTTGTCTATTTGAACTTTTTATAGCTGTTATTAATTGCCTTTCTATACATATATTTGCAAATGTTTTAAATGTATTTTGTTTACAGCTATCAAATCCTTTTATTGCTTTATATAATCCAATCATACCTTCTTGTATGATATCATCTCTTTCTGCACCTATTATAAAATACTTACCTACCTTTGAATTTACTAAATCTTTATACTTCTCAATCAAAAAGGATAAAGCATGTTCATCCCCTTCTTTTATTTGAGATATTATTTGTTCATCTGTCAAATCGCTGTATTTTTCTGTTGTGTAAAATATACTATCTTTTTGCATTTATTTCTTAATACCTCCAAGTGTACTTCTTGTTGTAATTATATCTTTGAAAAATCCTTAAGTCAAGTACTTTTCAAAAAATTCTCAATATTTCATAACTATATTTCATAACTATATTTCATTTTTTAGAAATGTCCAAAAGTTTTCTGGCTCCATTCCTTTTTCCCAAGACGCAACTCCACCTAAATTATGTTGTTTTATTAATGAAAGTTTTTCTTTCAAAGATTTTTCATCCTCAATCCACATTTTCTTAGTATAAGAACCTTCTTTATATTCTATATAATATTGTTTTAGTTTGTCATCCCACTGTTTTTCTACATTTTGCGGAATTACATTTTCTATACTTTTCATTGAAACTGTACTTTGTCTTACAAGCTTTCCATTACTATCTTCAGTCCATAGTCTTGTATATAATGGAATTGCTAAAATTATTTTTTCACTTTCAATTTCTTCAGTGTTTAAAAATTTCTTTAAGCTTATTTCCACCCAATCATATCCTGCTGTTGTTCCTGCCTTATTACTTGATGCTCCATATTCATCATATGCCATAAATACAATATAATCTGCTACATCTCCAATTACATGTCTATCAAAACATAAAGACCATGTTTCTGAACCATCTGGTGCTGTAACATCAACTGAGACTACTAATCCCATATCTTTAATTCTTGGTGTTAATTCTATTATAAATCTTGAATACATGTCTTTATCTTCTTGCTTCATATTTTCAAAGTCTACATTTATTCCATCTAAATTATAGTTTACACATGCATTTACTAATTCATTTATTAGTTTTTGTCTTTTGTTATAGTCATTCATAATTTCTGAAGTTACTTTAAGCATTCCATCTCCTGCATTTTGTACCATTGGCCATACTTTATATCCATTGCTATGTGCCCATTCAATATATGCCTTTCCTTTTTCTCCTATATTTTCTCTTAATGTTCCTTTAGAATCTATATAGAAAAATGCTGGTGATACGACATTTACTCCATCCATTGTAACACCTGTTCTGTCTGGTGCATTTGCTACTGTTGAATAGTAATCCCAAACTAAATTTACTTTTCCTCCAATTTGTTTTTCTTCTTTCATTTCTTCTCTGACTACTACTGTATTAGCAATTTTATTTGATTTTATATATCCAACTTTTCCATTTTCTGTTCTTATTTTTGCATATCCTTTTTCTTCTGATATTACAACAACATAGCTTCCTTTTTTTGCTCTATCTACTGTTTTTGCTATAAATCTTGTTGATGATTTTACAGGAACATCTTTTGTTATTATTGCTTTTTTCTGTTCTCTTGCTACTGAATCTATTGTTAACACTTTTGTGTTTTCTATATATTTGATTTCTATTCCATATACATCTTTTAATTCTTCAATTGGTATATATATTGTGTCATTTTCTTTTATTGGATGTAGATATGTGCTTTTATTTGAACCATTTATAGTCATTTTGTTTTCTTCTAAACTTAGAGTAGCAATCTTTGTGTTGTATGTTGTTATTATTTGATTATTTTTTTTATCTTCATATATATATTTATCAAAAAAGTTTCCTAAATCTTGTTTTGATATGTATATATCATTTTCTTTTATTAATATGTCTTTTTTTAGATATGTTGTTACATTTCTATTGTTTAGTACTAAATTTGTTTTTTTGTTCTTATCCAATATTATATAATCATTTGCTTTATATCCTATTATACAAATTACTATTATTGCTATAATTGATATAAATGTTTTTATTATTCTTTTTTTCTTTTTTTCAATTTGTTCTTTAGTCATTTTTACTTTTTTTGTTTTTTCCATATTAATTCTATATCCTTTCATTTTTCTAATACTATATCTTCTTTTTTATACTCTTCTGGTTTTAGTCCAAACCTTGTTCTCATATAATCAAGAACTACAATCATACTTGCAAGCGAAAGTAATCCAATTATTAAGAATGCATTTTCAACATTTATTACCTCTAATAGTAAACCACCTAAAATTGAAAATATACTTGCTGCTATTCCTCCTATAAATTCATATGTGAAGGTTATTTTATTTCTGTTTTCTTCTGTTGTAAAGTTTTTCAAATATTTTGTTTCTAGTATATACCATATTGATGTAGCTATTTTTTGTATTACATACATTATTAATACCACTGGTATAATTAATTGATTTGCATATAAACTTGTAATTGTTCCTATTACTATACATGCACCTATATATATTAATGATATAAATGATAATGTTCTATTTTTAAATTTTCTTTCTATTGGTCTTTTTAAAATTAAAGAAATTCCACCAATTAATGTCATTATTGCAAATATCATTGAAAACTGTTCTTCTGGTATCCCTATATCTGTTAATAATTCACTTTGATATGTGTCAATAATACTTATCAAACTATATAATACTATTTGAAATAATACATATGATTTCATCCTTTTGGATTTTAGTATAAATTTGAAAGTTATTTTTAAATCTTTCCTATATTCTTTTAAAGTATTTTTTAGTCCATTTTCTTTTTCTTTTTTTACTTCATATATATCTTTAAATCCAAATGATAATATTGTTGATATTATTATAAATACTAAACAAATTATCATTGGTAGATAGTTATTTATTACAAACAAATATCCTGCTGTTAATGATGCTATACCATCTAAAATGTAATACCAACTTCCTCCTTTTGCCTCTAATTTTGAATATAATCCATCTCCTCCTTTAGTTGATACTGAGTCATACAATAGGTTTGGCTCTGCTATTGTTTTCATATCATATCCTATTGCAAAGAATAAATTTGCTAATATAATACTAGCTGCTCCTGGTAAAAATAGTAATATTAACATATATATTATTAATAACATATTCCCTAATATTATGCTTTTCCTTTTTCCTAGAAAATCTGTTATAGCTACTGCTGGTATTTGTCCTAAAATTTTAAATAATAAATATAGTCCATTTATTATTAAAATTTCTGATGCTGTTACTTTTTTTGTAATTGTATAAAATAAAAATTCTATTGAATAAAAAAATAACAAATCCCATGAAAACATTTTATATATTGAATATAGCTTTGCATTATTTCTTCTTATTTTATTTATTTCTTTTCTATTTTTCATATGTTTTTCCTTATTTTTATACTATGTTATCATTTTATCATATTGAATTTTTTTTTACAACTTTTTCTTCATTTCTCTTAAAATTTTTTTATTTTCTTCTGTTATTCTATATGATTCTATTGCTTTTTGTATAGCTTTATTGTATGTCCAGCTATCTATTTTTGATGTTTTCATATATTCTATTGTTACACTGTAAAATTTTATTAGGCATATAGAAATTGCCCATGCAACTGCCATTTTAACATAATATTCATCACATTTTATTTTTTCAAATATTTCAAAATTTTCTTTTAAATATTCTTCCTCTATGTAATAGTCTAAAATCATTACAATTGCAAATCTTATCTCAAATTCTTTATCCGATTTTAAATATTTTTGTATAACATTCCACATCTCTTTTTTGTATTTCTTTGTTATCTTTAATCCTGCACAAAATACATCACATATTGCCCAATTGTCTATATGTGGAACATATTCTTCTACATATTTTAAAATTATGTTTATATCTTCTGTTTTAGCTTGTCCTATTAGCATTCCTTTTAACATTATTTCTTCATAATATTCATTGTCTATTTCTTTTATTGTTTGTTTCCAGTCTTTTTCTTTAAATAGTTCTTTGGCATAGTTTCTTAATATTGGTACTCTTACTCCTATTATGTTTTCTGTTCCTGGACATAATGAACTATGAAAGTCTTGATATTTTTTGTCTGATATCTCCTTTAGCTTTTTCTTTATTTCTTGTTTTTTTGTATTCTTCATATTTTATTTTCTCCTTTTTATTTTTACATTCTACAAAACTTTTGTTTTTATGTCAATGTTTTAATAAAAAGTTAATTTGTGAATTTAAAAATTAGGATTCATCAAAAAAAGAACTCTAAATTGAACTATACCCTAAAAAGTAGAGTTCAATGAGTTCTTTTTCTTTTTGAAAAATGAGATACATTCTGTATGTCCCACATGTCTCATTTTAAAATTTCATTCATAACAGCTGATAAATACTTCATACTATTAATGCATTGTTCTAAAGTATTTCCTGTTGCTCCTACTTCCATAATATTAGCATATTTACCAGTATGTTGATTATATCTAGAATCTGTAAGCATTATTGGTTTAAATAGTCCGTGGATACATCTCTTCTGCTTTTTCTTGCAATTTAATTGCAAATTTTAAATTTTGATTCCAATTTGGATGCCATAGTCCTCCATCATTTGTTCCGTATTACAAACATTATTTGTGCACAATAGTCTTCTCCTATTTTTACAGTAGGTGCATAATCTTCTCTTGATCCTATTGCATCTCTATGTAAATCTATTACTATATCTGAAGGTGTATTTTTCAAAATTCCTTCTACTGTTGCTAATGAGCGTGTATATGACCCATTATATGCTGGATAATCATGATATGATTTATCATGAATTGTATTTATATTATATTGTTTTAAATAATTTTCTAATTCTGTTCCAACTCTTGTAACACTAAAATTTAAATCTGTTGTTCTATAATTTCCTGTTGGTATATATTGATATTTTTCACTTGATGTATAACTTTCACAACTATGTGTATGAAATATTAATACATTTTTGTTTTCTATTGTTATATCTGGTTTTAACATATCTTCTGTTAATGTATATGATGTTCCATTTTTTATTTTTACATTCCCATATTGTACATTAAATTTTTCTGCTATTGGATTTGGTGTTACTACTTCTGTCTGTACTTTCTCTGTATTTGCAAGCTGAATAACTTGTTCCTTTTTCTCTTCTTCTTTTTTATTTTCTTCATTTTTGTCTATTTTTTCTTGTTCTTTTTTTTCAGCTTCTTCCATTCCTTTTATTGAGCTTATTTCTGTTTTTAAAAACTCTTCTAGATAATTTTTTTCAGTTTTATTTTCTTCTTTATTACTTTCTTCATCTATTATAGAAATTGCTGGTATTGTTTTATCTAAACATTTTATAAAACTTCCAAATGTTTTTTTTTCTTCTTGTTTTTCTTTTTCTAAATCTTTCTCATCTTTTTTTATTAAAGTAAACATTTTTGAAATGCTTATTATTAAAATAATGGCTATTATAATCATTATGATATATCTTATTATGTCTTTCATTCTTAATACTGTTACATTAAACATATATATTCTCCTTGTCCTAGGTTACTATATATATTTATATTCTTAAGTACTAAAAATATTACTATATTGACTACTTAATATGAAGAAAATAGCCTAACATTTTTTAATGCTAAGCTATTTTTATAAAGTATATATTCTTTATTTTTTTATTCCCTGTGAATCAAGAAAATCTGTAACACTTACTCCTTTATTTCCTTCAAAATCCATATAATAATTTTTGTTTCCAGAAGAAATTGTCATATACACATCATCAAGTATTGGATTACATATTTCTTTACCTTCTGTATTTATTAATGTGTATTTTTCGTTTTTATGTGCTACCATTACATTATATTCTGGTATTATCAATAGATTGATTGCATTTTTATTGCTTCCTGCTGTGTATCCAAAACCTTGATAATCAAATCCAAGTATTGTATTTCCATTTTTATCAAATGCTCCCCATAATTCATCTTTTTTTACAGGTATCATTCCATTATCTAATAAATATTTATTTTTTATATCATTCTCTTCAAATCTCGTATTGTCAATTCCGATTTGATCATATTCTATATGTACCTTTGTATTTCCATTAGAATCTATTATTCCATATTTATCATCTTTTTTTGCTATATATAATCCTAACTCTTTGTCTATTAATTCTAGATCGTCATACAATAATTGTACTTTCATTTCTCTTTTTCTTGATATAATTCCTACTTTTCCATTACTTTTTACTAGGAAATCACCTGAATTTGGTAAATATTCTATATTGTCATATTTAGGTTCTATAATTGTGTTTCCTTTTACATCTATTACGCCATAATTTTTTCCCTGATTTCTGTTTACAATTAAAATATCTGTAAGTATTGTCTTTTTATTTGTAAAGTTACTACTTATTTCTTCATATCCATAGTCTAAAATTCTAGCTTCATATAGTTTTATTAAATATGGCATTGTATAAATATATATTCTCTTGTTATCTACATCATTTATAAATACTATATTGAATGCCTCTTCAATTGCATCTACTGATGCATATAGTACTCCATTCATAGCTTTTACTGGTTTTGAAGAATAGAAATAATCATAATTTGCTCCATCATTTGATGTCGTTAACTTATATATTTTATTTGAATTTAATGCAAAGTTTGCAATTTCATCTTCACACTGTATATAACACTTACTTGTTATTTCTGATTTATCTGTATATTCTCCATCAAAACTTTCATATCCAAAATATGGCGCTATTTCTTTTATTGGTAAATATACTGTTCCATCTTCTTCTGTAATTATCATTTCTTTTACTTTATCATTTTGACTTTCGTTTAAATACAACTTTAATTCATTATCTTTCATATATCCTATTGCTACACCAATTGCTATAATAGCTATTATTAATATTGCTATTAATACAAGTATTATCATTGACATTTTTTTTGAATTATCTGTTTTTCTAGTTTCAAAACTTTCATCTATTAAATTCATTTGTTTTCCTCCTTTAAAAGATTTATTATCTCTAAATGACAAATTTATTCTATATATCCATATTTTTTATAGAATTCATTTTTAAATGTTAATAAATTATCATTCTCTATTTCTATTCTAACTCTTTCCATCAAATTAGTCAAGAATCTTAGGTTATGAATTGATAATAATCTAGTTCCTAATATTTCATTTGTTTTTATTAAATGTCTAATATATGCTCTTGTATAATTTTTACATGTATAACAATCACATTCTGGGTCTAATTTTCCCCAGTCTCTTTCATATGTTGCATTTCTTACCACTACTTTTCCATGAGATGTCATTGCTGTACCATTTCTTGCTATTCTTGTTGGTAATACACAATCACACATATCAATTCCTGCAATTGCTGCTTCTATTAAATAGTCTGGAGTTCCAACTCCCATTAAATATCTTGGCTTGTCTTTTGGCATTTTAGGTGTTGTATGATATAATATGTCTAAAAATTCTTCTTTTGGCTCTCCTACACTTATACCTCCAATTGCATATCCTGGTAAATCTAATTTTTCTAAATCTTCTAAGCTTTTATCTCTTAAATCTTTATAAAAACCACCTTGTATAATTCCAAATAAAGCTTGATTTTCTGTAATATGTGCTTCTTTGCATCTTTTTGCCCATCTTGTTGTTCTTTCCATTGAATTTTTTGTATATTCATATGTTGAAGGATATGGACAGCATTCATCAAATGCCATTATTATATCTGCTCCTAAATCTTCTTCTGTTTTCATTACACTTTCTGGTGTAAAGAAATGTCTACTTCCATCTAAATGTGATTTGAATTCAACACCTTCTTCTGATATAGTTCTTAAATCACCTAAACTAAAAACTTGAAAACCACCACTATCTGTTAAAATTGGTCTATCCCAATTCATAAATTTATGAAGACCTCCTGCTTCCTTAACAATATCTTGTCCTGGTCTTAAATACAGGTGATATGTATTTGATAATATTATTTGTGCATTTACTTCTTCTTTTAATTCTTCTGGTGTCATTGATTTCACTGTAGCTTGTGTTCCAACTGGCATAAATATTGGTGTTTGTATATCACCATGTGGCGTATGTATTACTCCTCTTCTTGCTCCTGTCTGTTTGCATTCATGTAATAATTCATATGTTACTGCTGGTTTCATATTTTCCTCCTATTTTGTGCCAAAGGGGACGTACCTTTTTGGCACACTTTATATTTAAATTTCTATTTCGCTATCATATTCGTTTCTGTTTATTTCTTTATCTTCTATTTCAAACATTTGTCTTACATATAATTAATCTTTTTGGATTATCCAATTTATCTAATTGTTCTACTGCATTTCCTAACTTTAAAAAGTGCAGTTTTTTGAATTCTTTTTCTCCATTATTTTCTTCTAAATATTTTTTGTAATTTTCAAAATGTTCCTCTAAATCTTTAGCTGTTAAAGTTGATATTGCTTTTAGAAGTACACAGTATGCATGTATTCTTCCTTCTGGAACTTCTATATATTTAAAATAATATTTACTAATTTGTTGTTTATTATTTAAGTCTAAATTTAATTCTTCTTTTAGTTCTCTTTCTGCTGTTTTTACTAAATCAAATTCACCCTCAACTAAGTCTTTTTTTATGTCAAGTCCTCCACCAGATACTTGTAAACATCTTGGATATGATGTGCTATCATCTAACTCTCCCACCACTCCATATCCATCACTTGTTACTATATATACGCCACTTGCTAAATTATGGCAAAAATATTTTTCATCATTAACGCCATGTCTTTCATCATATATATAATGGGCATAGTCTGTTTTTTCTAAAGTTAATACTACTTTATCTTCTTGTTGTTCCATTTTTGTTACATTCCATGTTTCTCCATTAAATAAATTAGGATTATCTTTTACTTGTTCTTGCCAAAATATTTTGATTTTTTCTTTTAATAATTTAGGTAAGTCCATTTTTCTATGTATTGTTTTTGTTATTACTTTTTTATTAGTATGTATAATCATGATTTTCTCCTATTTTGTGCCAAAAGGTACATCTTTTTTTGGCATATTTCTCATTAATATTCTTCTAATTTTCTCTCTACTAACTTTTATAATCTTTTCTAAATCTCTATTAGAAATCTTATATTGAGTTTTACAAATATTACAAAATTCATATAATTTTTGTTTATCTTTCTGTAATTCTTCTATTGTTATGTGCTCGCTATTTAAATATTCTATTAAAATTTCTTTTGTTTCTTCTTCTGAAATCCTTTCAAAATCTAATCTGTATTCTTCATCTATATCATGCATTTTTTTGTATTGACTTTTTGAATTAAAAATATTTATATCTTCATCTTTTTTGTCTTTCCAATAATTTAAATAGCTACTAAATTCATATTCATTTGCTTTATTACAAATTTTAGCTTTTACAGGATTATTATGAATATATATAATAGCATTTGTTAAATGTTTTTCATTTTTTATAATTTGAGAATAAAATCTTCCTTTATGTACATATCCTTGTCTATTATGTCTTTTATTATAATACATTGCATATGATGTATTTATTTTATGCATATAACTTGATAAATCTTTTGTTTCTTTAAATCTTATTAGTAAATGCATGTGATTGTTCATAATACAATATGCTATTACATTAATATTAAATTTTTCTTGATTATCTAAAATTAGTTTTCTAATCTCTCTTTTCTCCTCTGTTTTTTCATATATATTTTCTTTTGATATTCCATGTGTAGTTATATGAATATATTCAATTCCTTCTAAATTTTTTCTTGCAAATCTGGGCATAATTATATAATTTCCTTTCTTTATTATAATTTGCCCCACTATTTTTTATTTTTGTGCCAAAAAGGTACGTCCCTTTTGGCACACTTTTATTTTATAAACATTGCGTCTCCAAAACTGAAAAATCTATATTTTTCTTTTACCGCTTCTTCATATGCCCCCATTATATAATCTTTTTCTGCTAATGCTGATACTAGCATTAGTAATGTTGATTGTGGTAGATGAAAGTTTGTTATTAATCCATCTATACATTTAAATTTGTATCCTGGATATATAAATATTTGTGTATCTCCTTCTGTTTCTTTTAAATATCCATTTTCATCTGCTACTGTTTCTAGTACTCTACATGATGTTGTTCCTACTGATATTACTCTGTGCCCTTGCTTTTTTGCTTCATTTATTTTATCTACATCTTCTTGTTTTATATAATAATGTTCTGAATGCATTTCATGAGCTTCAACTGTTTCTTCTTTTACTGGTCTAAATGTTCCTATTCCTACATGTAATGTTACATTCGCTATTTTTACACCTTTTTCTTCTATTTTTTTTAATAGTTCTGGTGTAAAATGTAGACCTGCTGTTGGTGCTGCTGCTGAGCCATTATATTTTGCATATACTGTTTGATATCTATCTCTTTCTCTTAATTCTTCGTGTATATAAGGTGGTAATGGCATTAGTCCTATTTGGTCTAATATTTCATTAAATATTCCTTTATAATGAAATTCTACTTTTCTTGTTCCTCCTGGCATTATTTCTAAAATTTCTGCTTCTAGCAAACCTTCTCCAAATATTACTTTTGTTCCTACGTGCAATTTATTTCCAGGTCTAACTATACTTTCCCAAATGTCTCCTTCTATGTTGTTTAATAATAAAAATTCTACATTTGCTCCTGTTTCTTTTTTTCCATATATTCTTGCTGGTATTACTTTTGTATTATTTCTAACTAGACAATCTCCTGGTTCTAAATATTCTAGTATATCTTTAAATACTTTATGTTCTATTGTTTTGCTTTTTCTGTCTAGAACCATTAGCCTTGATTCGTCTCTTTTTTCTAATGGTACTTGTGCTATTAATTCTTCTGGTAAGTCATAGTTAAAATCTGATACTTTCATTTTTACTCCTTTTCTACGTTCAAATTTATATTATCTTGTTTAAATGCTCTTCCTATATTTTTTACATTATAAACAACATTTTTTAATAGTTGTTTTATCTCTTCAATTATATTTTGTGGTTCATTAAATTCATCTATTTTATATGAATACTCAAAGTCTAAATTATTTGCTGGTTTCAAATTATATATTTCATTAGGTAATCCAATATTTTCATTTGATGTTTTTATGTTTTTATTCATATAATCTTGATACCAATCTTTCAATCCTATTATCTTTTCATCTTTATATCCATATTTTTCGTAGTCATGTAATGCTGGGATTTCATACCCATATTCTCCTGCTGTTCTTTCTAATGAATGTAAAAACTCATGTAAAAATACTTCTTCTGGGAATGTATTAATCCTTGTGTCATATTTATATACATAACTATTAGTTGAATTTGGTAACCTAATATTTGAATACCCTATTCCATAATAATCCATTGAGCCGAAGTCCTATCCAATCATTAATTTCTATATCCTTTTGATGTTTTTCATCTCCTAGTCTTATTACAACAAATATATGGTCATACTCATTTTGGTTTACTGTATCTTTTATAATATTTTCAATATCTTCTGCTGCTACATAATATCCAAACTCTTCATCATATGATAATTTTGTTATTGGTTGTTTTACTATATATGTATCACAATTTGCTATCATCTTTCTATTAGACATATCTCTTACTGATGTTTGAAATCTTGATATTGTATCTTTTATATCTATTATATCTTGATCTGTTGTTGATATTTTTATTTGTTTATTATCTATAACTACATCTATATCTTCAAATATGAAACAAGCAAAATTCCAATTATTACTATCATCTAATACTCCTGCTTCCATTGTAAAATCTGAGAACCATGCTGTTCCTGTGCATTTTCCTAAATATCCTCCTAATCTAAATCCTATATCGACTTCTTCTCTATTTTTTGAATTAAATATCATTTCTATTTTTTGCCAGTCACTATTTCCTGTTACTGCCATTGATTTTTCAGTTGTCCCAACTATTGATATTTGTGCACCCACCCCTGATATATTTTTATCTGATACTACATTTTCTGTTTTTACCATACATGTTACTTTATATGGTGTGTTTTTTTTGACTTTTACTTTTTTGTAAAATGTGGCATCATTTACTTCATTTGATATTATTTTATAGCTATCTGTTTTTGAGTATTTAATTTCATTGTCTCTTTTGAATTTTGATGTGTGTAATGTTGCTTCACTTCTTACAAAGTCATTGAAGTTGTTGGTTTTATAAAATTTGAATGCAAATATTAATGCAATAATAATTATTATCCACAATAATATGTTTGATATTTTGTTTTTCATATTTTATCCTCCGTAGGGCATTTATTTTCAATCTATTTCTATTATAACATTTTTTATATATTTTTCGCAATGTTTTGCCATAAAAAAAGGGGCTTTTTTTACAGCCCCTTTTTTTATTTTATTCTTCAACTTTTTCATCTTTTTCGTCACCTAAAATAGCAGTTAGATTAACTCTACCTTGATCATCAATATCAAGAACTTTTACAGTAACTTTATCTCCTATTTTAAGTACATCTTCAACTTTCTTAATTCTTTCTTTAGAAATTTTAGAAATATGAAGTAATCCCTCTTTTCCATTAATTCCCAAATCAACAAATGCTCCAAAAGTTGTTGTTCTTGTAACTAATCCATAATAGATTCCACCAACTTCAACTTCTCTTACAATATCTTCTACCATTTCTAGTGCTTGATTTGCCTTCTCTGAATCTGCTGAATAAATAAATACTTGTCCATCTTCTTCAATATCTATTTTTACTCCTGTTGCATCTATTATTTTGTTTATTGTTTCTCCACCTTTTCCAATAACATCTTTTATTTTTTCTACTTTTATTTTTGTATTTACTATTCTTGGTGCATATTTAGATATTTCTTTTCTTGGTTCTGAAATTACTGGTAACATTATATCATCTAATATATGTTTTCTTGCTATTCTTGTTCTTTCAAATGCTTCTTTAATTATTTCATATGATAATCCATCTACTTTTATATCAACTTGGATAGCTGTTATACCTTTTTCAGTTCCACCTACTTTAAAGTCCATATCTCCAAAGAAGTCTTCTAAGCCTTGAATATCTGTTAACATTACATAGTCTTTTTCATCATTTGGATTTGTTACTAATCCTGTTGAAATACCTGCAACTGGTCTTTTTATTGGTACACCTGCTGCCATTAATGATAATGTACTTCCACATATACTTGCTTGTGATGTTGAACCATTTGAAGATAATACTTCTGATACTACTCTTATTGCATATGGAAATTCTTCTTTTGATGGTAGTACTGGAACTAATGCTTTTTCTGCTAATGCCCCATGTCCTATTTCTCTTCTTCCAGGTCCTCTTGATGGTCTCGCTTCTCCTACACTGTAACTTGGGAAGTTATATTGATGCATATATCTTTTTGATGTTTCTGTGTCAAGTCCATCTAGTTCTTGTTCTTCACTCATCATTCCTAGTGTTGTTATTGATAATACTTGTGTTTGACCTCTTGTAAATAATGCACTTCCATGAACTCTTGGTAATAGGTCTACTTCACATGATAATTGTCTTATCTCATCTAATTTTCTTCCATCTACTCTTTTATGTTCAAAGAATATCATGTTTCTTACACATTTCTTCTCTAATTTGTAGATTGATTCTCCTATATTTGCTTTATGCTCTGCTAAAGCTTCTTCTCCAAATTTTTCAGCATATGCATTTGCTATTTTTTCAGAAACTTCTGATACATTATTGTCTCTTGTTTCTTTATCTGCTTCTTGTAATGCTTGTTTTATTTCTTCTTCAAAGTTTGTTTCTATAAATTCATATACATCATGGTCAACTTCAAATGATTTATATTCAAATTTTGGTTTTCCAATTTCTTCTTTCATTTTTTCTATGAATTTACATATCTTTTTAATTTCTTCATGCCCTGCTTTTATTGCTTCTAACATAACTTCATCTGGAACTTCATTTGCTCCTGCTTCTATCATTGCTATTTTTTCTTCTGTTCCTGCTACTGTTAATGTTAAGTCAGAAACTTCTCTTTGTACTTCTGTTGGGTTTATAACAATTTTTCCATCTACTAATCCAACATTTACTGCTGCTGTTGGTCCACCAAATGGTATATCTGATATTGAAAGTGCTGCTGATGCACCTATCATTGCTGCTACTTCTGGTGAGTTGTCTTGTTCTACTGAAAGAACTGTTGCTACTACTACTACATCATTTCTAAAATCTTTTGGGAATAGTGGTCTTAATGGTCTATCTATTGCTCTTGATGTAAGTATTGCTTTGTCACTTGGTTTTCCTTCTCTTTTTTGGAATGATCCTGGTATTTTTCCTACTGCATATAATTTTTCTTCATAATCTACTGATAGTGGGAAAAAGTCTATTCCATCTCTTGGTTCTTTTGATGCTGTAACGTTTACCATTACAACTGTATCTCCATATCTAACTATTACACTTCCATTTGATAATCCTGCCATTTTACCTGTTTCAAATACAAGTTTTCTTCCTGCTAATTCTGTTTCATAAGTTTTAAACATTTTGTTTTCTTCCTTTCCTTTTTCTTCTTTTTTGCACCATTTTTTAATTAATTCAAACATAGTTTGTCCCCCATTTTCATAAATTTTAATTGATATTGACGACATCAAATGATGATTATTTTTTAATTTACGCCTAATTTAGATTGTAACCTCTATAACATTCTGGACCTTTCCAGCACATTATACAAGCTACCTACCTAAATTAATGGCTTATATCACATTAAGCCTATGCCAAATTTTATTTTGCATAGGCTTTTATATGAAATTATTTTCTTAATCCTAATTTTTCAACGATGTCTCTATATCTTTGAACATCTTTTTTTGTTAAGTAGTTTAATAAGTTTCTTCTCTTACCAACCATTTTTAATAATCCTCTTCTTGAGTGATTATCTTTAACATGTACTTTTAAGTGTTCTGTTAATTCATTAATTCTTTCTGTTAAAAGAGCTATTTGTACTTCTGGTGACCCAGTGTCTTTTTCTTCTCTTTTATATTCGTTAATGATTTCTTGTTTTCTTTCCTTTGTCATGTTTTTACACCTCCTAATTTTTGTTATCACCTTTAACTGAGCTTTAGTTTTGGTGCTTTGCTTGAAAGCTAAGTAAAAGGTTTTGCTTAATTAGTATACTACATTTTTGCTTATTTATCAAGTGTTTTTTTTATTTTTTTAATTTAATTCTTCAAAAGCAAAATATAAACCATAAGCCCTTCCGAATAAATGTATAACCGTTATAATTCGCTCTAGTATAACCTGTATACTTTAGTTCCCTCCAATCTTCACCTGCTGGAAATATTGCACTCGCTTCCCAAGGTCTTTCGTTTACAGTATTTGAACAAGCATCACGCACAATTTGTTCCTCATAATCTGGTTTAGATAAATCAATATTTTTTAAACTATATTTTATATTTGTATATTGTTGATTATTTCCATAGTGGTCCCTAATACTGAATGTAAACTTAATTCCAATAAAATCTCCAACTACTCTTTTTAGTTTTTCTATGTCGAAAGTTACTATAACTCCTCCATTATTTGGGCTTGTCGAATAAAGCCCCCTGACGTCGAATGTAACTGGTTCTGCACTTGCATTAAGTAGATTATTTCCATCTGAACCATATGTATTCCAAGAAATAGCTTCATTAACAAGATTTATTCCAAATTCTGATCCAGAAGTCCAAACTATTTTTCTATCTACTGTTACTTCTGTTTGACATTTAATTTCACCACATGTTGCAGTAATTGTTGCGTTTCCAGCAATTTTCCCTGTTATTAGTCCATTATCGTCTACTGTTACTATTTTCTCATCTGAACTTGCCCATATTATTTTATCAGTTGCATTTGTTGGTTCTTTTTTGGCCATTAATTGCAATGTATCGCCTTTCATTACTGTTACTTCTGTTGGAGTTACTGTAAAACTTGTTATTGGTTCTCTTACTATTACATTAAATGTCTTTGTAACATTACTATTTTTTTCTGTTATTATAACCTCAACTATTCCTCCTATAGTTCCTGACTCTAGTATTATTTTCTCTTCACTTTCTGAAACTTTTGCTTTTACTACATTTTCATTTTTTGATTCTACTGTTATTTCTGTTTTTGCTACTTCAGTTTCATCAAAATTACTTTCTTTTGTTTTTACTTCTATTTCTCCATCTTTAAATGTTATTTCATGATATTTTCCATCTACTTTTACAAAATAGCTTACTTCATTTTCATCATAAATAATTTCATATGTTATTGTTTCTGCTGCTTCTTTTTCCATCATAACTTCGTCATTTTTTAAATCTATCCCTACTATGCTATCATTTGATATTACTTTTTCTTTAATAATATATCCTTTTTCTTTTAAATCACTTATTACTCCTGCTATTGTTACTGATTTTTCTTCTGCTATTTCATCCATTATTCTTGACATATATGATATCCTTGCAAATTCTTCTATCTCTTTTATTTGTGATAGCTTTACTGTATCTTGTGCCTTTTCAAATAATCCACTATTTGATAATGAATTAATTGTTATTCCGTGCTAATATTAACAAAATTATAATTGTTATAACTAATGATATTAGTGTTATTCCTTTGTTTTTCTTTTTCATTTTTTTCCTCCTTTTTTTATCTTTTTCAATTATATATTTTATTATTTTTAACTACAATAAAAAGTACACATTTAACTGTGTACTTTTTTACATAATATTCCTAGCCTGTCCCTTTTGATTCGATTTTGTGTCAGAAAAAGGCGTCCCTATTGACTTACTTGTCTCATTTTTCCATCCTTAACAGTAAATTTAGAAATTTTACCTTTACTAAGTTTTCCATCTAAAATTTCTTCTGCTAATTTATCTTCAACTAAATTTTGAATTGTTCTTCTTAAAGGTCTAGCTCCAAAGTTTTTATCAATTCCTTCTTTTGCAATTAATTCTTTAACCTCTGGTTCTAACTCAATTTGATATTTTTGTTCTTTTAGTCTATTAACAACATCTTTTAGCATAATGTCAATAATCTGTTCTATTTCAGTATCATTTAATTTGTGGAATACAATAATTTCATCAATACGGTTTATAAATTCAGGTCTTAATTCTTTTTTTAGAATTTCCATAACTTCTTTTCTAGTATTTTCATATTCTTTTTTATCATTTTCATTTTTGTCTTCAGCTGAATTGTTTGTGAATCCTAAAAATTTCTTATCTGTAATTGCTCTTGCTCCTAAGTTTGATGTCATTATTATTACTGTATTTTTGAAATTTACTGTTCTTCCTTGGCTATCTGTTAATCTACCATCTTCTAATATTTGTAGTAACATATTCATTACATCTGGATGTGCTTTTTCTATTTCATCAAATAATATTACTGAATATGGTTTTCTTCTTATTTTTTCTGTTAGTTGTCCACCTTCGTCAAATCCTACATATCCTGGAGGTGAACCTATTAATTTAGATACTGAATGTGGTTCCATAAATTCTGACATATCTACTCTTACCATTGCATTTTCATCACCAAATAGTACCTCAGCTAGTGCTTTTGATAATTCTGTTTTTCCAACTCCTGTTGGTCCTAAAAATAGGAATGAACCTATTGGTCTTTTAGGATCTTTTAGTCCTACTCTTCCTCTTCTAATTGCTTTTGCAACCGCTTCTACTGCTTCATTTTGTCCTATTACTCTTTTATGCAATTCATTTTCTAAATTTTTTAATTTTTCATTTTCATCTTCTGTTATTTTTTTAGCTGGAATTCCTGTCCAACTTGCTATAACTTCAGCTATGTTCTCTTCTGTGATATTTACTATTTCTTTTGTATTTTTGTTTTTCCACTTATTTTGCTCTTTCTCTAGTTTTTCTTTTAATGTTTTTTCTTTGTCCCTTAATTCTGCAGCTTTTTCAAATTTTTGATTTATTACAGCTTCTTCTTTTTCATTTTTTACTTTTTCAATATCTTCTTGAATTTTTTTCAAACTGTCTGGTTCTGTAAATGTTTTTATTCTTGCACGTGATGCTGCCTCATCTATTAAGTCAATAGCTTTATCTGGTAAAAATCTATCATTTACATATCTCACAGATAGATTAACTGCAGCTTCTATAGCTTCATCTGTAATTTTTACATTATGATGTGCTTCATATTTGTCTCTAATACCTTTTAAAATTTGAATTGTATCTTTCTCTGATGGTTCACTTACTGTGACTGGGCTAAATCTTCTTTCTAATGCAGAATCTTTTTCTATAAATTTTCTATATTCATTTAGTGTTGTAGCTCCAACTAATTGAATTTCACCTCTAGCAAGTAATGGTTTTAATATATTAGCTGCATCAATTGCCCCTTCTGCTGCACCTGCACCAACTATTGTATGAATTTCATCTATAAAAAGAATTATATCTCCAGATTTTTTTACTTCTTCTAATGTCTTTTTTATTCTCTCTTCAAAATCTCCTCTATATTTAGCACCTGCTACCATTCCTGAGATATCAAGTGTTACAACTCTTTTATCTTTCAAAATTTCAGGAACATCTGATGATACAATTTTTTGAGCTAGTCCTTCTACTACTGCTGTTTTACCAACACCTGGTTCTCCTATTAAACAAGGATTATTTTTTGTTCTTCTTGATAAAATTTGAATAACCCTTTCAATTTCTTCTTTTCTACCTATAATTGGGTCAAGTTTTCCTTCTTCTGCTTTTTTAGTTAAATCTTCTCCAAATTGATTTAATGTCGGTGTCTGATTATAACTTCCTTTTCCTCTTTTTGATTTTCCTGAAGAATTTGAACTTTCTATTATATCTTGATTGTTATCTTCTCCTTCTTTTATTACTTTTATTATTTCATTATATAATTTTGGAATATTAACATTTAAATCTAACAGAATTTTGGCAGCTATACAATCGCCTTCTCTTAATATCCCTATTAGAATATGTTCTGTTCCTATAAAGTTATAACCTAATTTTCTAGCTTCTATGAAAGCTGTCTCTACTACCCTTTTTGTTCTTGGTGTAAAATCTATTACATTTTCAATTGGTTCTTCACTTCCAATTAATTCTTCTATTTTATTTAGAATGTCATCTGCTATAACATCTTGATTTTCTAAAACCTTTGCAGCAATTCCATTTCCTTCTTTAGCTAATCCATATAATATATGTTCTGTTCCTATATAGTTATGTCCTAGCTCTAAAGCTATGTCGTTTGCTATTTCTATGGCTTTGTTTGCTCTATTTGTAAATTTGTATGTCATTTTATTCTCTCCCTTCGAAAAGTTTTTCTTTTTTTCATTGTCATCTTTAATGTTTAAAAATTTGCTATGGCTCAAATAGCTATCTTAATTTTCAAATGTCAACTCTTATTATAAGGTGTTTTACTTACTTTGTTCCAGTTCAGACACATCTTATTTGACATTTTATGTTAATTGTGCTATAATTACATTAATTATACTTATTAACGTGATAGATTTTATATCACTTTCAAATTTAAACCATATGGAGGTATATAATTATGAAAAGAATCAATCGGTGGGTTGGGTATGTAGCAGCTGCAATAATTGCATTGTTTGTTTTGTACCATACTAATTCAGGTGGTTGGACAGTCGCTGCTTTAGCTGTTGGTTTTATCTTTTCCAGTGATAACTTTTCTTAGTCTTTTACCCCATATGGGGTTTTTATTTTTCATTTATTATTTGTTTTATAAGCTCAGCTCTTTTTATATCTCTTTCCAAAGTTCCATATTGTTCACCTAAATATTTTTGCATATTGGCTGGTTTTGTATATAAAATAAGTTTTTGAATTTTACTATCATTTAATTCTTTTAATATACCTAAATCTACTCCCATTTTTACATTTGAAATTACCTTTTGAATTTCATCTAATGTTATTTTTCTACAATTAATTAATATTCCATAGCTTCTATAAATTGTATCTTCTAAGTCTATTGTGTCTTTAGCTAAATATTTTCTAGCTTTTCTTTCTTGTTCAATTAATTTATTTGCTACAACCTTTATATTTTCTATAATTTCTTGTTCTGTAATTCCTAATGTTATTTTATTTGTAATTTGATATATATTTTGATTATTAATTTTGTCTTGTCCATATTCTCCTAATACATTTATTCCAAAATTATTTATTGTATAGAAAACATTATCTATATTTTTTGTTTTTTCTAATGCTGGTAAATGAACTATAACTGATGCTTTTAATCCTGTTCCACAATTAGCTGGTGAACTTGTTAAATATCCATATTTTTTATTTGTTGCATACCCTAATACATCTTCTATCTTTTGGTCTAGTTCGATTGCGTAATTTAATGTATTTTCTAATTCAAATCCTGCACTAAATACTTGGATTTTTAGGTGTTCTTCATCATTTATTACAATACAGATATTTTCTTCGTCATTTATTAATATTGCTCCTGTTTCATTTTTATTTAAAACATATTCTGGACTTATTAGATTTTTCTCAACTAAACTCATTTTTGTTATATCATCCATATCTTTTAGTTCTAAATATTTTAGTCCATATCCAATTGAATATACATTTTCTTTGATTTTATTTTTTAATTTTTCTATGTCTATTTTAGTTTTTAAATTAAATTTGAATCCTTGCAAATTTCTGTCAAATCTAATTTTTGTACTTGTTACTACATCTGATTCTTTTCCACTTTGTAAATACCAATTCATATTATTTACCCTCTTTTTTCTTTATTTCATCTCTAATTTTAGCAGCCTCTTCATATCTTTCATCTTTAATAGCTTGTTTTAAATCATCTTGTAATTTATCTAACTTATTTTTAGAATTATCAATATTTTTCTTATTTTTATCATTTTCAAACTTAACTTTATTATCAGATATTTTTCCTAATCTTCCAGTATGTCTATTAGCACCTTGCAATTTCTTTAAAATTGGATCCATTCTATCTTCAAAAACATCATAACAATTTGCACATCCATATCTTCCTGTATCAATAATATTGTCAAAAGTTGAACCACAACTATCACATTTTATTTGTTTAATTTCACTTAATAATGGCATAAATTCTGGTGTACTACTAAAATCTTCTAAGAAACTTCCAAATAGATTTGAAAAATCAAATGATGGCATTTTGAAGTCCATTTTATCGGTTATTCCTAATTCTCTACTGCATTCATCACATAAATGCATTTCTTTTTTTGCCCCATTAATATTTTCTGAGTATCTTACATTTGCCTCTCTTTTTTTACAATTTTCGCATAACATATTAATCACTCCTTTTAATTTTTATTCTATATTTAATAACATATTTTTGAATATTCTAGCTCTTACTTCATCTTTTATATCAATATCTAATTTAAGAACATTATCACTTGTAGCAACTTTTAAAAGTCTAGCTTCTTGTTCTGTTATAATATTATATGTTAGAAAATCACTTAGCAAAATATTTATATCATTTGCTGTTACTGTTCTTCCAATATTGTTTATTATATGCATAATATAATCTGATTTTGTATTGTTTATTTTTTTTATTTTGATGTTTCCACCACCACCTCTTTTACTTTCTACATAATATCCTTGTGATGGTTTAAATCTAGTTGATATTACATAATTTATTTGTGATGGTACACAATTGAATTGTTGTGCCAATTCATTTCTTTGGATTTCTATAAAATTACTTTCATCTTCATCAAATAAATCTTTTATAAATTCCTCTATTATATCTGACATTCTCATTATATCATCCTCCTTTTAAAAAACTTGTCCTTTTGTGCGATTTTGTTCTTTTTATCTTTGACTTTCTTTGACCTATTATAATATATTATAGTTATTTTTGATAATAAATCAATTTTGTTTTTTGACCTTTTCTGACTTTCTTCGACTTTTATTTTTTTGTTTTAATTTATTTCCTACTTTTTTCTCTTTTTTTCTTTATCTTTTGTTACTTCTTCTAATTTTTTTACTATCTTTTTTTGTTCTGTTGGTTCTACCCACGCAAAATATGATGTAACAAAATCTTTTTTTTCTTCCATAAAAAAAGCACACTCCTTTAATTGCTTATCTCAAACAACTATCTTAAGTATGTACTTTTTCTCGGATTTCTATACAAATTTTTATTTAATATTTTTCTATTATATTTGAAATTATCTCCAATTTTAAGCTTAATCTCTATTATTATTCTTCCTTTATCCTTATGTTTCACTAATTCTTCATTTTACAAATTTCATTTTTGACTTTTTCCTTTATAATATGTGGTGACATTTTTTTCACAAAAAAACGCCACCACTTGGATGGCATACTTCTAGCTTATTACATTTGTTAGATTACTATTTTCATAATCTGTATTTTTAAAATTAATTTACACTTTCACTAATAAAGAGTTGCTCTGAAGGAGGTAGCTGGGAATCCACGATAAGCTGGTCCGCACATCGAGGCGATACGCTGCTTGATAACCATCCTGCGGGTTTGTGCAAGAAGAACCTCTAAGCACCATTTGAAATCTGCTATCATTCGTTGCATGTTCTAACGTACATTCTTGAAAGTTTCCTGCAAAATCATATATATTCTTTCTTTTATTTTCTGGCAATTTAGCCAATTGAGACCCCGAATATCTTCCCCAACTTCTGCTATCTTCATTTAAATAATATTGATTTGTCTTTCCTGATGGTGGTGTTGGCCATTCAACATTTACTTCTAGATACTTACATACTAAATCCCATTGGATTCCAAATAATAAGCTACTCGTCTTTACGCCATCTGGACTCATTTGGTCTGCATATTTTTGAGCTGTCGCAACAGTTACATTATTTCTTCCATCTTCAGATCTCTGGATCCAGAACCCTCCATTGTTGTATACACTATTTATCATTTTATTATACATTTCTGTATATTTTTCTGGTGTATCTATTCCACATCCACTATACCATGTATCTGACCAATTTTCATTTTGTGATGCTGAACCTTTTCTATATACTCCTGCATATGCTATTAAATCTGCTTTTATTGCTGCATTTAATTGCTCTTCTGTACTATTTTCTGGTAAATTACTTGCTGTTGTAAATATTGTCTTTGGTACTTCTATCCATACCCATTCTCTTTCATTTTTATCTTTTATTACTATTCCTTTTGAGGCATCATCTTCTATTATTTCTATTTTTCCTTCTGGCAATGCTCCGCTTGGATTTGTATCTTCTTTATTTATTCCTGTAAATAATTCTACTGTTACTTTACATGTTACTGACTTTCCTACACATGTTACTGTTATTATTACTTCTCCACCTTTTTCTTTTGATGTTAAAGCTATTTTTCCATTTTGTGCTTTTTGTGCTTCTACTATTTCATTATTACTTGATGTTACTGTTACTTCTGGTAATTTATCTACATCTGTTAAATCTGTTTCTATTGTACTTACTATTATTTCTCCATTATTAAATAGTATTTCATAGTTTTTTCCTTGTACTTCTAC
>JAAWDR010000034.1 GCA_022793875.1 Clostridia bacterium | reverse complement strand
TCTGGTCTTTGTACATATATTATATCTGTTTGTATTACATTTTCTTTTCCATCTATTGTAACTTTTATTTTAGAATCTTCTTGTGTGCACATTTTCCATCCAGAAAATTGTATTATATCATTTTGATAATATGTTTTATTTGTAATTAGCGTATCTACCCATATTGTTCCTTTTATTTCATTATTTGCTCCCATTAATTCTATGTTTGAATTATTGGCTGTATTTTTTCCAACGCACCCTAATATAAGTGCTAACATTAAAATAAATATTAGTAATATTTTACTTATTTTTTCATTTTCTAATATTGTCATTATTTTTTACCTCCTACTATTATATACAAATTAGATTTCAAAAAGTTTTATTTAGTTGCATCATTTTAAAAAAATATTATATTATTGAATAAATAATATAGCTAATTAATGGCAGATGCAAAATCATTATTTCCTTAAGTGCCCTTTTTCTTATTCCTTTAAAATATAAAAATTTAAAATATTTATGAAGTGCTAAATATATAACTTTAGATTTTTGAGATTTCTCATAATATTTTATAACTTCGTCTTCTTGCACTTTTAATTTATCATCTATCTTTGAGCTATAATCTTTACACATTAAAACTCCTGCTAAATATGTTTTAGTAATTACTTTATGTCTATATTTAAGATATGACTTATAACTATTTCCATTTTCCCTCTTCCAAATTTTCATATTTTGTTTAAAACTTCTGCCACCAAAAATATTATTTTCATGAATTCTATATCCAAATAATGGTTTATCTATACAATATATTCCATTAATATTTGAAGCAATATATGCTGAATGCCAGTCATGTGCAAATGTATTTTCTGTAAATGGGAGCATCTTTTCTTTTACTTCTTTTGTTATCATTTGGCTACATCCTATTGCAATATGTCTTGAATATGGAAGTATAAAATCTTTTCCTTTTACTATTGGCATATTTTTATATCTTAAATAACTTTCATTTAAGTTATTATCATTTTCATCTATTTGGTTTGCATCACAATATACTAGACTCACATTTTCTTCTTTTATTGCTTTTAAACTTTCTTCTATTTTATTTGAATACCAAATGTCATCATGATCTGAAAATGCTATATATTCTGCTGTTGACTGTTTTAATAAAAATTCAAAACTTTTTGTGCATCCTAAATTTTTTTCTTGAAAGTATAGTTTTATTCTTTCGTCTTTTTGTTCATATTCTTTTAAGATTTCTCTTACTTCTTCGTTTGGTGAACAGTCATCTGAGATAATTAATGTAAAACTTTTATATGTTTGATTTAATATGCTATCTATCTGTTTTTTTAAATATTCTATTTTTGTGTTATATGTTGTTAATAATATATCTACACTATCTTCCATTTTATTCCCTTTCACTTAGCTCATCGTCATCTAATTTTTTGAAAAAATTTTGGATGCCAAATCTTGTTTTTGGAGCATTTTCTGTTTTACTTTATTTTTATTTTATATTTAATTTCATTTTTTGTCAATGGATATTTAATCTTATTTCATACAATCAATATACATAAAAATAGCCCTTTTAACTTTACGTTAAAAGGGCTATTTTTAGCTTAGCTTATTCCTAATATATCATATATTTTCTGTATTTTATCTTTATGAATGTTAAGAATAACTCTTTCATTTAGCGGTCCTTCAGGCTCTACTCTTTTCCGAAGCAAGGCATTAGTTTCGCCATCATATGCAGAATATAACATAATGCTAATGCCTACTACATTGGTATTTCTTTCTAACTCGTCGTCTCTTTGTAAAATCTCTTCTTTTATTCTTCTCAATATGATATATCCTTTCTTTGTCAAATTATGACTTGAAATGAATTTAATTGGTTACTATTAAATTATATCACATTTACATAAAATGTCAATATTTATTTTGTTAGTCTTACAGTTTCTTTAGCAATCATTAATTCTTCGTTTGTAGGAATTACATAAACTTTAATTTTAGAGTCTGGTTTAGAAATTACTTTTTCTTCGCCCCTCATATCGTTGCTATCTACATCTATTAAAACTCCCATAAACTCTAATTTTTCACATATTGCTTTACGTATATTTATTTGATTTTCTCCAATTCCTCCTGTAAACACTAGATAATCTATTCCATTCATTGCAGCTGCATATTTTGCTACATAACTTGCAACTGAATAATTAAACTTTTCAATTGCCAATTTTGCATTTTCATCGCCTTCATTTGATTTATTTTCAATTTCTCTAAAGTCAGGAACAAGGTTTGACATAGCTGATAATCCTGATTTTTTATTTAATATATCTTCCATCTCATTTACTGTTAAATTTTCTTTTTTAATTAAATATGTAACTACTGATGGATCTAAATCTCCACATCTTGTAACCATTGGAAGTCCAGCTACTGGTGATAATCCCATAGTTGTATCTACTGATTTACCATCTTTTATAGCACATACACTAGCACCTTGACCTAAATGACATACTACTATCTTAGTTCCTTCAAGTGATTTGTTTTCTATTTCTGCAAGTCTTTGAGATACAAACATATATGATGTTCCATGGAATCCATATTTTCTTACTCCATACTTTTTATAATACTCATATGGAATTGCATATATAAATTTATCTTTTTCTATTGTTTGATGGAATGTTGTATCAAATACTCCAACCATTGGCTTTCCTGGCATTACTTCTTTGCAAGCTTCTATTCCTGAAATAGCAGCTGGATTATGTAATGGTGCTAAATCTGTATATTCTTTTAAAACATCTACAACATGTTCATCTATTAAAACAGATTCTGCAATTTTTTCTCCACCATGAGGTAATCTGTGTCCAATAGCAGTTATTTCGTCTAAACTGTCTATTACTTTGTATTCTGGATTTGTAAATTGTTTTAATGTAAAATCTATTGCTTGTGAGTGATTATATGCAGGATTTTTTATTTCTATTTTCTGTCCATTTACTTTATGTGTAATAAATGCTTCTGCTTCTCCTATTCTCTCATATTTTCCAGATGCCATTACTTCTTCTGTGTCCATATTTATTAATTGATATTTTAGTGATGAACTACCACAATTTAAAACTAATATTTTCATTATTTTTTCCTCTTTCCTTTTTTTAATATGTCCCTAATTGGGTCAAAAATGTCTTAAAAAGAACTGTTTCTAATGGGTCATTTTTGCTGTCTCTCTTGCTATCATTAATTCCTCATTTGTTGGAATTATGAAAACTTTTACTTGTGAGTCAGCTGTAGATATTTCCATTTCTTCACCTTTTTCTTTATTTTTTTCTTCATCTATTTTTACACCAAAAAATTCAAGTTGCTTACATATTTCTTTTCTAGAATATGAACTTTTTTCTCCAACTCCTGCTGTAAATGTTAATATATCTATTCCTCCCATTGCTACTGCACATTTTGCTACATATCCTGCTACTGCATAATGATATGCATCTAATGCAAGTTGTGCATGTATTCCTCCTGCTAATGCATCATTTTCTATATCTCTAAAGTCCATAGATATTCTTGATATTCCATATACTCCAGATTGTTTGTTTAATATATTTTCTATTTCTTGTGCTGACAAGTTTTCTTTTTTCATTAAATATGTAACTATTAATGAATCTATATCTCCACTTCTTGTTCCCATTGGTATTCCTCCAAGTGGTGTTAATCCCATACTTGTTTCTACTGATTTACCATCTTGTATTGCACATATACTTGCACCTTGTCCTAAATGACAATTAACAATTTTTAGTTCTTTTATATCTTTTCCTAGTATTTCTGCAACTCTATATGCAACATATTGATGTGATGTTCCATGTGCTCCATATTTTCTCACTCCATATTTTTGATAATATTCACTTGGTATTGAATACATATATCTATCTTTTGGGATTGATTGATGAAATGCTGTATCAAATACTGCTACCATTGGTATTTCTGGTGCTATTTTTCTACATGCTTCTATTCCTAATACTGCTGCTGGATTATGTAATGGTGCTAAATCACTGCATTTTTTTATTTCTGCGATTACTTCATCTGTAATAACTACTGGTTGTGAATACTTTTCTCCTCCTTGAACAACTCTATGTCCAATACCATTAAGTTCATTTAAGCTTTTTATTACTCCATAGTGATCATTTATTAATCTTGTAAATATAAATTCTAGTGCTTCTTCATGGTCTTTTACATATTTTTCAAATTTATGTTTTTCTCCATTTACTTTGTGTGTTAAAAATGAATTTTGTTGACCTATTCTTTCAAAGTATCCTTTTACAAGTGTTTCTTCTGTGTCCATATCAATTACTTGATATTTTAATGATGAACTTCCTGAATTTAATACTAAAATTTTCATAGTATTCCTCCCTTTTTGTTTTATTTTATAATATTTAAAATAATTGTATTTGATTTCTGATTATTCAAATAGTAATTATTTTGAAATCTGTGTTTGTACAGCAGTAATAGCAATAACTCCTGCAATATCTTTATAATTGCATCCTCTTGATAAATCATTTACTGGTTTGCTTATTCCTTGGCATAATGGTCCATATGCCTCTGCTTTTGCCAATCTTTGTACTAGTTTATATCCTATATTTCCAGCATTTAAATCTGGGAATATTAGTACATTTGCTTTTCCTGCAATATCACTTCCAGGTGCTTTTGATGTTGCAACTTCTGGTATAATTGCTGCATCTAATTGTAATTCTCCATCTACTTTTAATTCTGGTATTTTTTCTTTTACCAATCTTGTTGCTTCTATTACTTTTTCTGTTAACTCTGACTTTGCACTTCCATATGTAGAATATGAAAGCATTGCTACTTTTGGTTCTTGTCCTACTAATTGTTCAAAACTTTTGCTTGAAGATATTGCAATTTCTGATAGTTCTTCTGGATTTGGATTTGCATTTAATCCTGCATCACCAAATATAAATGTTCCATTTGAACCATACTCACAATTTGGAACTACCATAATAAAAAATGCTGAAACTAATTTTGTATCAGGTGCTGTTTTTAGTATTTGCAATGCTGGTCTTAATGTATCTGCTGTTGAGTGGATAGCTCCTGAAACTAATCCATCTGCTTTTGTTTCTTCATCTTTTACCATAAGCATCCCAAAGTATACAGGGTCTAATACTAGTTCTTTTGCTTTTTCAATTGTCATTCCTTTTGCTTTTCTTAATTCATATAATAGATTACTATATTTTTCATAATTTTGATTTGTTTTAGGTTCTACTATTTGAGCTTCCTTAATATTTATGTTATTTTTTTCTGCTTTTTTTAATACTTCTTCTTTGTTTCCTATTAAAATTATATTTGCATATTTCTCTTTTAAAGTCATTTCTGCTGCTTTTAATGTTCGTATGTCTTCTGCTTCTGGAAGTACTATTGTTTTTATTTCTTTTCTTGCTCGTTCTTTTATACTTTCTATAAAGTTCATTTATTAGTTAACCTCCTTGATTCATTTTTGATATTCATATTATATCTGTAAAAAGTAAAAAGCACAAGTCTTTTTTTTAATTTTGTGAGAGGAAATACAAGATGAAAAAAATAACTTTACTACTCATTGCTTTATTCTCAATGTGCTTTTTTGTAGTTTCTGATGGATTAACACATTTCCTATTCGCTCTTTCTCATTGTCGTTTTAGTTATTCTGAAATAGCAATATCTCTTTTGGATATCCAAACCAAAGTACCATCTTCTAAACCATATCATAGACAGTTCTGCAAAAACTCGTCTTGGTGCCAACGACATAAATATTTACAACTCACCTTGGCTTTCTTGACGATTGATACAAATATCAATCAATTTATTAAAGTATTTCACAATTTTTATAAATTGCAACAAAAAATGTTAAAAATTTATGAAAAACGACAACCACAAGATGTGATTGCCATTTTATGAAATGCAAATTGAATCATGATTTTTTAGATTTGATTGACTTTAACCTGTCGCAAATGAATTCCCACAAAATTTCAAGCAAGTATACTACTAATGTCAATAAGAAAGATGTTAATGCATATACAAAAGTTCCTATTAACACTGCAAGTCCAAGTGCCCATAGCCAAAACATATATTGGTCTGTTTTTGAAGTCGATAACACTTCAAAGTTTTGGTCATATTTCACCGTCAGCTTACACTTATCATTACTAAAAATAACTGTAATAACATCATCAGTTATGGATATATTACATTTTGTCTTGAGTAACAAATTTGGATTTTGCTGAATATCAGACATTTGTTTTTCCAATGGTTCATAATCAATTGCCATAGCAGGCACTTTGTCGACAGACACAAACAATGCTATGCCTACAACAATTCCAATTACTCCACCTATAGCAAAACCTATTCTTTCTTCAATTTCCATTTTGTGTACCCATTGGATAAACCAATTGACTACCCACATAAAACACCGTTTCATAAAAAGTCCTCCTTTACAATAATTATTGTTAAAAGCTACTCTATTCAAAACTTGCTTATTAGCAAGCTTATTAATTTATGTGAATATTTTACCATATTTTACAGAGTTTTTCAACAAAAATGGCTTTTTCACTTTTCGCATCATCCTTTCGTTTGGATGATTTTATATTGTTTTTAGACAACAAAAAAATCAACCAGATTCTATTTTCTGATTGACTTCTGTATCAATTCTGTTCAATTTAGTTCGAACAGATACGTCGTTGGTGCGGATGAAGGGACTCGAACCCCCACGTCGTTGACACTGGTTCCTAAGACCAGCGCGTCTACCAGTTCCGCCACATCCGCATTTATATTGACATTATTTATATTAACACATTTATAGTTTTATTGTCAATACAATTTCCTATATTTTTTTATTTTCATTATTTTGTTAAACTAAAAAGTATTATTCCGCCTATTATAGATAAAATAAATCCTAAAAATTTCATTCCAGCAGAACCTTCATTTTGATCTCCAAAACTAAAAAACCTCTTTGTTAAAGTTCTAGCATCATATATAAAAACAATTCCTATTAAAATTAATGCAAGTATTACTATTTTCATTATTATATTAAACATTTTTATCTACATCCTTTTTATATTGTATCTATATATTAATATTTTTTGATATAAAAGTCAAGCTAAAGTTCTAAACAATTCTAATATTCATATATTTATATTAAAATATTTATCCAATTAAAATCGGAGGTAAAAATGAAAAAAATAAAAAATATAATTTTAATTTCACTAATTTTCTTTTTAGGACTATCATCATTTTCTTTAGCATATGATTCTTCAAGCTCATATATGTGGTCTGTTGATACTGACACTATGCCTGTAAGCACTACAAATTCTGTTCAAGTAAATTCAAGTGCTGAAGAAAATAATTCATTAAATTTAGAAAGTGGTTCTGCAATTCTAATAGAACAATCAACTGGTCAGATACTTTATTCTCATAATATTCATGAGCAACTACGTCCTGCTTCAGTTACAAAAGTGATGAGTATATTATTAATAATGGAACAAATTGACAAAGGATATTTATCTTATTCTGATACTGTTAGCTGTTCTGAAACTGCTCGTTCAATGGGTGGATCTCAAATATGGTTAGATCCTAGAGAAACATTGACTGTTGATGAAATGCTAAAAGCTATTTGTGTTGTTTCTGCTAATGATTGCGTTGTTGCAATGGCTGAGCACATTGCTGGATCTGAAGAAGCTTTTGTACAAATGATGAATGATAAAGCAACTGAACTTGGAATGAAAGATACCTGTTTCAAAAACTGTCATGGTATTGATGAAGATGGCCATGTTACATCTGCTTATGATATTGCTTTAATGTCTCGTGAATTATTGAAAAATCATCCTGATATTGTTAAATATACAACAATTTGGATGGATAGTCTAAGAGATGGTAAATCACAGTTAGTAAATACAAATAAATTAATTAAAACTTATAAAGGCATTACAGGATTAAAAACTGGTTCTACTTCTCTTGCATTATATAATTTGTCTGCTAGTGCTACACGCGATGATTTATCTTTAATCGCTGTAATTATAAAGGCTCCTTCGACTAAAGTTAGATTTGCTGAGGCTCAAAAATTGTTGGATTATGGCTTTAATAAATTTACTTTTAGAAGTTTTGGAAATAAAAATGATGTTATTCAAAGTGTTACTGTTAATAAAGGTGTTATAAAGAGTATTGATGCTATTTTGGAAGATACTAGTGGTACTTTAATTGAAAAAGGTAAAGAAAGTCAAATCTCTCAATCGATTGAATTAAGTAATGTTATACAGGCTCCTATTAAAAAAGGTGATGTAATTCGGTAAAGTGACTTTTTCTCTAGATGGTTCCGAACTTTCTAGTGTTAATTTGGTTGCTTCTAGCGATGTTTCTAAAATTAATTTGTTTACTATGTCTAAGAAGATTATTTATAAATGGATTGATTTACTTAGAAGTTAACATCCCATTGAAAAAAGAACCTTACTCAAAATTTCAAGTATGGTTCTTTTCTCATTTTAGATGAAAATTTTACTTTTTGTCTTTTTTCTGATATTTCCGAATTTTCAGCCAGTCCATAAAAATGCATGTTATATAACCAAGACCAAGTCCAATAACACTTCCAATGCAAAAACTTACAAACTGTTGCATATTTTACCTCCTATGATGTCTTTAATATTTTCTTTGTTTAAAATGCTATTTGTTGTTAGTTGTCTTTCTATGCCACCAGTTGCGAAAACGTTCAGTCAAACGGTCAACACCTACTGAAAACGCCATGGCAGCTATGGCTATAACAACCATAATACCTGCTGATACCAGCAAAATTACTAAAGTTTCAACTCCCATCTGTTTTACCTCCATTATTATATTGTTTTAGTTACTTTCGTAACTTCCTGTGTTGCTTAGGAGTTCAAATAAATATCATACTACAATTATAGCACATTTTCCCTTATTTTTCAAGTCTTTTGGTAACCTTAGAAAGCATATCTTTATATTTTTCTAATTTATCTTTTTCTTCCTGTATCTTCTTTTCTGGTGCTTTATTTACAAATCCTGGATTAGAAAGCATTTTTTCGCATCTAGCAACCTCTGCTTCTAATTTAGCTTTTTCATCTTGTAGTCTTTTTCTTTCTTCTTCCATATCAACCAAATCTTCTAATGGAATATATAATTCAATTCCATCTTGCATTATACTTATTGCATTTTCTGGTATTCCTGTTTTATCCTTTTTAACTTTTACAGATGTTCCAAATCCTAATTTTGCTATTAATTCTTGTGCTTCTAGAATTTCCTTTTCATATTTTTCTGTAACAAATATCAATTCAGATTTTTTAGATGGATGTATATTCATATTTGCTCTTACATTTCTAATTTCTACTATTATTTGTTTTATTTTTTCTACAATTTCTTCTTCGTCGTCAAATACAAATTTCTCTCTTATATCTGGCCATTTTGCAACTATTAAATCTTTTGTTCCAAATACTATAAGATTTTTATAAATTTCAGCTGTAATAAATGGCATAAATGGATGTAATAATTTTAATGAAGATGCTAAAATATGATTAAGTACATCTGTTACAGGAACTCTTACATTTTCATCATCACTATATATTCTAGTTTTAACCATTTCTATATACCAATCACAAAATTCATTCCATATAAAGTTATAAATATTATCAAGTGCGATTCCTAAATCATAATTATCTAAATTTTTAGTAACATCCACCACTAATTTATCAAATTTATTTAAAATCCATTTATCTTCTAATCTAAAGCATTCTGGATTATATGATTTTGTTTTTTCAAATGCTTCATAACAGAATTCTCTTACTTTTTCTTCATCAGCTGAATTAGTTATTACAAATTTAGCTGCATTCCATATTTTATTTGCAAAGTTTGATGCTTGTTCTAGTTTTTCTGGCATATATCTTATATCATTTCCCATTGTTGTTCCTGATAATACAGAAAATCTTAATGCGTCTGCTCCATATTGGTCTATTATTTCAATTGGATCTATTCCATTTCCTAATGATTTTGACATTTTTCTTCCTTGGCTGTCACGTACTATTCCATGTACAACAATGTCTTTAAATGGATTTTTGTCAGTTAACTCTAGTCCTTGTGTCATCATTCTTGATATCCAAAATGTTATGATATCATATCCTGTAACTAATACATTTGTTGGATAAAATGTTTTATAGTCTTCTGTTTCTGTATTTGGCCAGCCAAGTGTTGAGAATGGCCATAATGCTGAACTGAACCATGTGTCTAATGAATCTTCATCTTGATGTAGTTTACTTGAACCACATTTTTCACATTTTTCTGGCATTTGTTTTTCTACATTCATATGTCCACATTCTTCACAATAATATACTGGAATTCTGTGTCCCCACCATAATTGTCTTGATATACACCAATCTTGTATATTATCTAACCAATTAAAATACATTTTTTCATATCTTTTTGGAACAAATCTAACTTCATCATTTCTAACCACGTCTGCTGCTCTTTTTGCTAGTTCTTTCATACTTACAAACCATTGCTCTGAAATTCTTGGTTCAATTGTATTATGACATCTATAACATTTTCCTACATTATGTGGATAATCTTCAACTTTTACCAAGTTTCCTAATTCTTGTAATTTTTCTACTATTGGCTTTCTTGCATCTATTGCTTTCATTCCTTTATATTCTGGAACTAAATCTTTCATTATAGAACTATCATCAAATACTTCTATAATTTCTAAATTATGACGTAATCCTGCTTGATAATCATTCATATCATGTGCTGGTGTAATTTTAACACATCCTGTTCCAAATTCTTTTTCTACAAATTCATCTGCAATAATTGGAATTTCTTTATTCATTATAGGTAGTATACATTTTCTACCTATTAAATCTTTATATCTTTCATCATCTGGATGTACTGCAACTGCAGTATCCCCTAACATAGTTTCAGGTCTTGTTGTTGCTACAATTATATATCTATCTTCTTCACCTGATATTTTATATTTAATATGCCATAAATGTGATGCTTCATCTTCATATTCAACTTCCGCATCTGATATAGTTGTATGACATGATGAACACCAGTTTATCATTTTTTTACCTTTATATATTAATCCTTTATTATATAAAGATATGAATTGTTCTAAAACAGCTTCTGATAAACCTTCATCCATGGTAAATCTATTTCTATCCCAGTCACAAGAACATCCTAATCTTTTTTGTTGTTTTTGTATTGTTCCACCATATTCTTTAGTCCATGCCCATGCTCTTTCTAAAAATTGTTCTCTTGTTATATCAGCTTTTGTAAGTCCTTCCTCTTCTTTCATTTTTGCAACAACTTTTACTTCTGTTGCTATTGCAGCATGGTCTGATCCTGGAAGCCATAATGTATTATATCTTTGCATTCTTTTAAATCTTATTAAAATATCTTGTATTGTGTCATCTAATGCATGTCCCATGTGTAATTTTCCTGTTACATTTGGTGGGGGCATCATTATACAGTAGCTTTCTTTTGTTTTGTCCATGCTTGGTTTAAAGTATCCTTTTTCCTCCCATTCTTGATATAGTTTTTCTTCAAATTCTTTTGGATTGTATTTGTTTTCCATATTTTTTCCTCCTTTCGAAAAGCTTCGCTTTTCTCATCGCCATCCAAGATTTTTTCAAAATCTTGTCTGTCAAATCTTATTAAAAACATTATTTTGGTGGTTTGTTATATCTAACACATTAAAAAGCTCGCCCTTATATTACTATAAGGGCGAGCTCATCTCACGGTACCACCTTAATTATTATACATTTCTAATTATATTTTTTAACTTAGATAATGTTAATATCTCATTTTACTTTAACGCAGTTTTACGGATAATCTTAAGTTTATTTTCGGATTATCAACTCAAAAGTTACTTTCCATTTATCTTTATTTTAGAAGCTTACAGCCTGTGACTTCTATTCTCTTTAAATAGGTGTTAAATGTACTCTCTTTTTCTTAGTTTTTATTTATTATGCTATTATTATATATCTTTTTATTCATTTTGTCTAGTATTTTTTCATTTTTAGTACCAATATGCTAATTTTAACCAAGTTGCAAGTTAAAAACTGGTACCCTTTGTAGATACCAGTTTTTATACTTTTATGAAATTATTTCCATTACATCTAATAAAGATGGAACTTCAAATGTGGGCTTGTATGGTGTTTCATTTGCTTTTTCATTCCTATTAAACCATATTGATTTTATTCCAGCATTGTGTGCAAAACATATGTCACTTGTTACAGAATCTCCAATCATTACATATTGTTCTTTCCTTTCAGATTTAATTATCTCACTTACTGCTAATGGATTATATTTTAAATATTGATTATCACAACAATGTAATTCTTCAATATATTCCAATATACCATATCCTTTAAGTAAGCTTTCTTGTACCTCTCTCCACCAATCAGATTTTACAATGCTCTTAATCCCCTTTTGTTTTAAATGTTCCAAAACTATTATAGTTTCTTTATTAAAATCATTTACTTCGAACTTAAGTCCATTCCAGACTTCCATAAATTTCTTGGCAGAAATGCCATAGAAATCTAATATTGGCATTTTCCATAATATTAATCTGTAATTTTCCTTTTCAGTTACTCTTTTCTCAAGAAAATGACAATTGAATGTTTTTAACATATCAAAAAATTGTACTGAAAATTCTTCAATATTTGTAATTTTTAATGCTTTTGCTACTATTTCTGCTTCATTTCTTTTATGAAACCACATTACATTGTCACAGTCCCATATAGCTATCCGCACATTTTTCATATTCTACCTCCATTTGTAGATAAATATTCCCAAGTGTTATGTTAATAATTTTAACATTTTTTTGAGATTAAGTCAATGGAAATTATTGAAATATGTAAACTAAAATGGCGGAATTGAAGAAATTTCTATATCTGATGGTGAACCTTTTCTACTGATGAAGAAAGATAATCAAAACCTGAAAAGGAGGAAAACATTTCCTCCTTTTCAAACGATTAATTATTCAATTGTTTTATATGTTACTGCATAGTGACATACATAGTCTCCTGTAATTGAGGTTCCATAATAACCTATAGAAATATCTTCAACCTCATACTTGCTTCTGTCTAGTCCTTCTAAAAAGTTTAAATATTCTTGCCTTTCAAGTGTTTCATATAGAAAGTATTTTCCTACTGTAGTTCTTGTTTCTTCTACTTCTGTAGAACTTTGTGTAATTTTGGCACCACCACATCCAGTAAGTAATCCTAATGCTATAATAATAGCTACAACTATTGCAATAAACCGTTTCCTCATGATTGTTCCTCCTTGATTGAAGTACTTGTAGAAAATATTCTACAAGATTATTAATAGTTGCTTTTAAAACAAGTTTATTATAACATATTTTACATAAAATTGCAAGTTTATTCTAAAATTAGTGATTTTCCCATTATAATATCCTCCTTAAAATAAAAATTATCGTAGGCAATAATTTTGCCTACGATAATTTTACACTAACTGCTTGTATTTTTTTACTTACACTAATTTTAAAAACCTAATATTTAATTATTTTTACTACAAATATTTCTTTAAAAACTTTCCTGTATAACTCTGTTCATTTTTACAAATTTGTTCAGGAGTTCCCACTGCAATAACTTGTCCGCCACCATCTCCACCTTCTGGTCCTAAATCTATAATATGGTCACATGTTTTAATCAAATCCAAATTATGTTCAATAACTATAATAGTATTTCCAGTATCAACTAACCTTTGTAAAATATCAACTAATCTATGAACATCAGCAATATGAAGTCCAGTTGTAGGCTCATCTAAAATATATAATGTCTTTCCTGTTGCTTTTTTAGAAAGTTCTGTTGCAAGTTTAACTCTTTGTGCTTCTCCTCCTGATAGTGTTGTTGATGGTTGTCCTAATTTGATATATCCAAGACCAACATCATTTAGTGTTTGTATTTTTTGTTTTATTCTTGGTATTTTATCAAAAAACTCTAATGCTTCTTCAACTGTCATATCAAGAACATCTGCTATTGTTTTTCCTTTATATTTTACCTCTAATGTTTCTCTATTATATCTTTTCCCTTTACATACTTCGCAAGGCACATATATATCTGGTAGGAAATGCATTTCTATCTTGTGTACTCCATCTCCTGAACAGCTTTCACATCTTCCTCCTGCTACATTGAAACTAAATCTGCCTTTTTCATATCCTCTCATCCTTGCTTCATTTGTTCCCGCAAATATATCTCTTATTAAATCAAACACTCCTGTATATGTTGCTGGATTTGAGCGTGGCGTTCTTCCTATTGGTGATTGGTCTATATTGATTATTTTATCAATATTTTCTATTCCTTTTATTCCTTTACATTTCCCAGGTTTTTCTGTAGATTTATTTATCTCTTTTGCTAAATTTTTATATAATACTTCGTTTACTAATGTACTCTTTCCTGACCCTGATACACCTGTTATACATGTAAATACTCCTAATGGAAATTTTACACTTACATTTTTTAGATTATTTTCTGTTGCATTACATACTTCAATTACTTTACCTTTTGTTATTTTTCTTCTACTTTTTGGAACTTTTATTTGTTTTCTCCCACTTAAATAATCTCCTGTTATTGAACCATCTATTTTTTTGATTTCTTCTGCTGTTCCTTGTGCCATTACATTTC
>JAAWDR010000033.1 GCA_022793875.1 Clostridia bacterium | reverse complement strand
GGAAGATGGGACACCCCTTAAGTTATGATATACTCATAACTTAAGGGGTGTCCCATCTTCCCGTTTTTGGGGGATTTAAGGAACGTCCCTATCTCCCTCTATTTTCTTATCTTCTTGGGCTTTTAATTGCTCCAAAGAATTAATTAAACTTTGCAATTTTTTAATATCAGATCCCATAAGTTCCCAATCATTATTTCCTGTTGATTCTGACAAATTTTTATTAGCTTTTACAATTGCATCTATTAATCCATTAATATCATCTGTATTTTCTACTTCAATATTTGATGCTTCTTTTGATAGCAAATTATTTAAAGCTTCTTCTAAATTATTTCCTATTGCAAGTTTGTTTCCTGATGCTACAACAATCTTTTTTAATACTGGTATTTTTGATTCTTCATTTAACATTGTTTGATAGATAGATTCTACATAAAGAATTGTATTATTTACTGGAACAGCTATCATATTTTTAGTTACTCTTGCTCCTGTTGTATTTAAAGCTTGTATTTCTGCATTTATTATTTCATCTTGCTCAATTTGGTTATCTAGTTGCATTGGTCCTAAAATATTACTATCTTCTGAAAATTTGTATAACTTTAACTTATTTCTTCCTTCCTCAGATGTTCCAACTAAATATGAAATCAGATTCTGCTTTGATTCTGGTGTATAAATTTGTATTAGTCCAACTTTAGACTCTTCATCTTTAATCATTGTATAATATGATGATAATGTTGTTCCTGCAGATTTTGATATTATTGTACTGTTATATTTTGCAAAATTCCATAAATCATCAGTCCTATATAATACATCATATTTTACATTATGATATGTTTTTAAAAGTTCTGCTTGAACATTATATAAATATTTTGGATAAATAAAATGTTCTGATATATCTTGTGGAATTTCATCATTTATATCTTCAAATAGTGTTGGAAAAATAGTTCTATATCCCATTGCTATTGGATCTGTTTTATCAGTTATATAAAATTTAATTGTTCCATCATAACTATCAATAATTACTTTTATTGAATTTCTAATATAATTTATTTTTTCTTTTATATCATCGTGTTCTATTGATGTATATTGTGAATATGGATATTCACTTGAAACTGTATAAGCATCTATAACCCATACTATTTTTCCTTCTTCTGTTACAACTGTATATGGATTTTTGTCATATATTAAGTATGGCATTGCTTTTTTTGCTCTTTCAATTATGTTTCTATTTATTAATATTTTACTATCTGACTTTATTTCACCTGAAAATGCTAATTTCAAATCACCTTTTTTTATTCCTAAAATAAGTCTATCTATAAAATTAAGTTTTAATCCTGCATTTCCTGAATATGAAGAAGTATATTCTTTTCCCTCTTCATCAGTATAATCATATTCTTGCTTATTCTTTGCGTTTGTAGCTATTATGTCATTTGTTTCTAATCCAAAATATATTCCTTGTATTTTAGTTCCTAATACATCATCTTTTCCTGATACTTCTTTTTGTAAATATTTTATATTTCCTGTTTCATCTATTGATGTACTATCTACTACAATTTGGCCTGTTCCATGTGTATATTCATATGTTTTGTTGTTATATGTTCTTCCTGAATTTGTTATTTCTCTAGCAGATACATATACCAATTTATTTTCTCCATTGATTTTATATTTTGCTATGTTGGCATCTCTATACGAGTAATATCCTGTTCCAGTTTGATTGCTTTGTAAGTTTTTCAATACTGTATCACTATTTATAATTCTTATATTATTAATTATTTCAGGATTTTCAAAAACTTCATTTTGTGTTATTGTTCCTGTATTTTCAATACTTTTTTCTTCTATATTTATATTATAAGCATTTTTAGTATAGCTAATATTATGCTCTAAATATTGTTTTTCTTTATCTAATGTATTTGAATTTACAAACATCAAGTCAAAAACAACCATTACAATAAACATACATACTAAGTATCCTGGTATTACAGCTAAATTTCTAATTACTTTAGATGTTTTTCCTTTTTTGAATGATTTGATAGCTCTAAATGCAAATATTACAATAATTAATGCAAATGATAAATACAACCATCTTTGAAGCATTACATCTGTATAACTTGCTCCTATTATATCTATACTTTCTGCTGTATTTGCTTCACTTTTTATTGTCATCATTTTATCAAGCGATATATTTGTTATATTTAATACTGTTAATGTTGCAATTGCTACTACTATCAACTTTATGTTTCTTATAACTTTTTTTACAAGCAAACTATCTTTTAACATTTTTCCATCTATACCATCAAAATGCTTATTAAATACTATTATATAATATATTGCCATATATACTGTTATACCAATAACTATCCCCATAAAATATAATAATAAAGTTTCAATTAATGGTTTTTGGAACATATAAAATGAAATATCAAATCCAAAAACTGGGTCATTTATTCCAAATGCCGAATTACTTGCACATAATAATACTTTTTTCATAAGTGTATTAGATATTAATGTGCTTACTATTGCTGAAGCTATAAAAGCTATTGATTTGTTTAATAATTTTGGCATTTCTTTGTTTTCTTTTTTAAAAAATTCATTTAGCCCTTTTTTTATTCCTCTTCCTGTGTAGTACATTACAAAATATATTATTATAAAGTTTATTCCAAATATTACATATTTGTATCTTAAGTTTGTCGAAAATACTTCTATGTATTTTTCTCCTAGTTCTTTATATTCTAAGTATTCTCCTTTTAAATTTATAAAACTTGCTGTTGCAAATACTAATATAAATAACATTACTATTATTATTCTTGTTTTGTTTTTCATTTCTACCTTTCTCTCCACTTCGTTTGTCCCATTGGGGACGTTTCTGTTTGGGACATTTTGTCCCATCGGGGACACATCTTTATATTATTGCTTTGACGAAATCTTCTGAATTAAAAATTTCCATGTCATCAATTTGTTCTCCCACTCCAATAAATTTTACAGGAATTTTGTTTTCTTCTACTATTCCTATAACTACTCCACCTTTTGCTGTTCCATCTAATTTTGTAAGTACTATTCCTGTAATGTCCGCTTCTTGTTTAAATGCTTTTACTTGTGATATTGCATTTTGTCCTGTTGTTCCATCTATTACAAGTAACACTTCTTTATCTGAATCTGGCATTTCTCTATTTATTACCTTTTGAATTTTGTTCAATTCATCCATTAGATATTTTTTATTGTGCAATCTTCCTGCTGTATCTACAATTAGTATATCTGCTCCCTCTTCTTTTGTTTTCTTTATTGCATCAAATACTACTGATGCTGGGTCAACTCCTTCATCTCTTTTTACAACTTCTGCTCCTGCTCTTTTTGCCCAGATTTCTAATTGTTCAACTGCTGCTGCTCTGAAAGTATCTGCTGCTGCAACCACTACTTTCTTTCCATCTTTTGCTAGTCTATTTGCCATTTTGCCTATTGATGTTGTTTTTCCAACTCCATTTACTCCTATTACTAATATTATTGATGGTTTTGTGTTTAAGTGTAAATTAATATCTGTTACATCTAATATTTGTTGCATTTCTTCTCTTAAAGCTTGCTTTACTTCTTCTTCATCTTGTATTTTTTCTTTTTTTATTCTTTCTCTTAAATTTGATATTATTTTTATTGATGTGTCCATTCCTATGTCTGACATTATTAGTACTTCTTCTAATTCATCTAAAAATTCTTCATCTACTTTTCTAAAGTTACTGAATACATTGTTTATTTTCTCATCAAATGATGTTTTTGTTTTGTTTAAGCCATTTTTTAATTTATCAAAAAATCCCATAATAAATCTCCTTTATATTTTATTTACTCATTTCTTTTTCTTTTAATAAGTCTCTAATTTCTTCTAATAACATAACTTCTTCTGATTTTTTTACTTCTTCTACTACCTCTTCTAATTTTTCTTCTTTTTCTGCTATTTCTTCTACTTTTATTTCTTCTTTTAATTTTTCTTTTATTTCGTCCTTTTTCTTTGTAATTTTATTTATAATTTTAACAAATATAAATATACTTAAAGATATTATTAAAAAGTCTATTACTTGTTGTATGAATGATCCATACATTATTTTTGCATCTGCTATTTTTATACTTAAATTGTTAAAATTCATTCCTCCTATTAGTATTCCTATAATTGGCATTAATATGTCATTTACTAGTGATGTTACTATTTTGCTAAATGCACCTCCTACTATTACACCTACTGCTAAGTCTACTACATTTCCTTTTGTTATAAATTCTTTGAATTCTGATATTCCTTTATTTACTTTTTTATTTATTTCTTTGTTTACTTCTTTCATTTTTTGCTTGTCTTCTTTTTTCATTTTTGTTCCATTCCTTTCTATAATATTAACTTATTTGAAAAATAATCTTTTTCCAATTTTTACATTCTATATTATAACACATATTTCAGTGTTTTTACAATATGCTCTTGTACCAAAAACGCAAAATTTCCCAGCGTAACTGGGAAATTTTACTATATACTACAATATTACTATTTTTTGGTGTAGCCTTTGCCATGGCAGTCTTCACACTTGCAAATGACACCGTTATCCAGGTTCAGGTTTACCAGAACTCTGTACCTTCTTCCTCTGTCGTTGCAGGTAATACATTTCTTCATGCCTTCAGGTATAATCATTTTGCTATCTGTAGTCATACTTTTTCCTCCTATTATGTGTTGCACAATTTATAGTTTCTAAATTATTTTTTCGGAGGATTTGTTTTACCCTCCGAATTTTTCGGAAGGTATTTGTATATGAAACCTTCTTTTTATATTTTAACAAATTTCTATTAAAAAGTCAAATTATGTAAAGTGTATTATTCTTTTGATCTTATCTTTGTAGAGATTACAACTAGAAATGCTAATATTGAGCCACTTGTTGCTGTAATTAATTGTGTTACTCCCATTGCTGTATTTAATGTTGTTTTTACAGGCATTGGTACTGTCATTATATTTACCATTATTGTAAATCCTAAGTAAATAATAGCTGCTTTTACAATTATTGCAATTATTGCTGATATAGGGTAATTTACTTTTTTATTTACATATAGTAATTTGTATAGCATGATAAATGAAAAGTTTCCTATCCATATTGCTGGTATCATTGTTTTACTATATAGTGTTATGTCTTTAAATATTAGTCCTCCTAATATTGTTGACATTGATGGCAATGTTGCTATTGCTATTGTTTTTACTGTTCCTTTTGTGTATAGTGCTGTTAGTATTAATGACATATTTACTATGCTTCCTACTATTATTTGTTGATATTTTCCTAATGGTATTATTTTTGCTAAAAATGTTGGTACTACAAAGGCTCCTATTATTATTAATGTTGTTATTATTATATTTTGTGCTTTTTTTGTGTCTACTAATTGTTTTTCTAAAACTTTTGTCATTTGGTTTTCCTCCTTAAAATTTTATTTTCTATTTTCACATGTTTCTTCTAATTCTATTTGCCTATTATAGTCAATTGGTATATAATCCGAGTCATATAATTGAATATTAAATAGGCATTCTAATATTTCTTTGTCTAAACCATTGTCTATTAATTTCAATGTTGTGGCAAATAGATATCTTTACATATTATTTCTTCTTCGTCTATTTTTTCGTATAATTTTCCCAATTTGTTTCCTTAATTTTTTACTTAATGGAGCGATTACGAAACAGGTATGCGAAAAAATAACATACTCTGTTTCAAGCTCTCTTATATAACTCGATTTACTATTTTTATTTTAATATAATACTAATATTTTATCAAGACTTTCATAATAAATTTGATAAAATATTGAAAGATAATAATTGTATACATTAAAAGAATTCTTTGTCAACAATTATATCTATATTTTATGCAAAAAAAATAATATTATTAAAAAAATGTACACTTATCTAAAAGAAATCAGCAAGTTATAATCTAACTCACTGATTTCTTGTTTTGTTACTTGAAAATTGTTTTAAACTAAACGATAGTCGGTTCCATTAGGTAATTGAAATTTGAATCTCCTATCAAATGTTCTATCTTTTTTTTCAATAGGATATTCTTTGGTTTTTAAGCTGTATGGACATATATAAACATACAAAGAGAAATTATCAATTTTTTCTGCTTCCTCTTTTGATAGAAAACGAATGTCTTGAAGTTCAGGTTCATCACAGCCATATTCCCATACATCTCTGAACAGTAAATCGTTATCATGTTTCCAAAGGTTAATAATTCCAATATACTGGCTGCCACCTACAACTGCAAACTGAATAGGATGTTCTTCTCCTGAAAACCATTCCTTATCCTTTGTCGTACCAGTTGCAAGTAAACGAGCTTCATTGAAACTATATGTTCCTGAAAGTTTGAGATCCATCTCAATAATGGTTTTGTCCTTATTATATCCACCACTTTTTTTACATTTATACCTTGAATCATAGATATACTGCATTTTTGAGATAGGAACTTTAGATGCAACAGCTTCTAATCCTTGAAAGCCATATACGGTGTAGTTGCCAATATTTCTCGCATCTTCATCAGAATACACTTCAAAATAATATTCACTTCTATCTTTGGATGTACCATACTCATGAACATTATATTCAAAGTATCCAGATTTAGTACAAAAATGTGGATTACACACACCTATAAATGCAACAGGTCCAATTTCCTTGCAGAAACCAAAACCGCAATGATAATCACCTGTCAGCTTATTCAAGGCTACAACTTTATCATAACTATACTGTCCCTCTAATAGATAATCATTGCATCCAGTAGTGTCATGTGCGCACATAAAAAACTGTTTTCCAATTTTTTCTACATGTATATCCCGTTCAGGATATACCACTTTAGCCATTTTTGTCAGAATTTTTTCAAGCATAATTTTTTCCTCCTTAACCCTTTATTGTTGATAACCTAATATATTGTAAAACTAAAAGCAGAGAAAAATCTTCTCTCACTATTTAGTGAAAAAAGAATAATAATACAACAATTTGTCATATCTTATAAGATATTATCATATTTTACATAACTTTTCAACTATATTGCTTGATTTTTTACTATTTTAACAATTATTTCCAAAAAGCAAAAAATAAGCCGATATTTAAATCGACTTATAGTGGAGCCAATAGGCGGATTTGAACCGCCGACCTACAGGTTACGAATCTGTTGCTCTACCTACTGAGCTATATTGGCATAACTTAATATATTATATCATTAATATTAATACTGTCAATAATATTTTTTTAGTTTCAGTTTTTTTATATTTTGAAAGTTTATCTATAAAATTATTAAATTTACATTTTATACTTTATGACAACTTTCGACAGTATTTTCATTTTATATATGTTATATTATATTTCTCGTTTATTTGAAGGGAGGATGTTGAAATGAATAAAATTGGTACTATTGTTGTATCTGTATTTAAGTCTAAAGATAGAAGTACTACTTCTTTTGAGGTAAAGCCAGATAATGAAAATGTAGAACAAGTTTCTTATGTTATTGAAGATACATTAAAAATGTTTTAGACTAACTTTTGTTAGTCTTTTTTTATATTATTCTATTTTTTTACATTTTTCGCTATTTTTTTTAAGAATAAAACTTCTATATTTTGTTTATAAACTTTTTTGATATTTTTGTATATATTTTTTATTTTTAATTGATTATTTATAGAACTAATAGTATAATATTCTTGTCATTTTATTTCTCCAATCTGAAAAGAAAGGAGGCATACACACTAATGAAAAAAGTACTTAAGCTTTTCGTTAAACTTTATGTTTTAAAAACTATAAAAGATGTTTTAAAAATGTTTGAATAGTACATAAAGTAAGAATACTAGAGTTTGCAGACTCTAGTATTTTTTTGTCATTTTTCACTAATGAAAAACTTCTAAACTTTTCGTTAGAAATGAGTAATTTATTCCACACTTTTAGAATAATAAAATAATCAAAAAATTATTTTATAACACTCATTTCTTCTTTGACATTATACTAAAGTTATTTAAATAAATCAACATTTTTTGGAAAATTTCCCCAGTTTTTTCCTGTAAATTTTTTCCAATCTTTTTATCTCTTTTGTGCTCTATGCTGCGATTTTATAGAATTTCAAATAAAAAAAGTTGATACTTTATTGACCTTTTAATTTTATAATAACATTTTTTCCTATATTTTATTCTTTCATATAGTTTCCTTCCTGATTTCAAATTGTTTTGCATATTCAAAAGTAGGGATTTGAGGCTTGCCTCAAAATCCCTATTTCTTATTTTACAACTTCAACATCAATATTTAACATTTCTCCATTAATATTAGTCTCTGTATATTCAGTTCTTTCTGCACCAAATATAATATCTAATGTTAAAGTATCATGTTTAATCAATTCTGAATTTGCTTTTATTACATTTTCAAGCATTTCATTTCCAGATACATAAAGATTTATTTTGTCTAATACTTCAAATCCTTTGTCTTTTCTCATATTTTGTACTTTTGATAGAATTTCTCTTACATATCCTTCTTCTTTAAGCTCTTGAGTAATATGTGTATCAATTACTACTCCTATTTCTCCTTCTCCAGCAAATGCAAATCCTTCTTTTCCTTGCATTGTTACAAGTAAGTTTTCTGAATTTAAACCAATTTGAATATCATCTATTTCTATATATTCTGTTCCACCATTTTTCACTTTGTTTGCTAAGTCCATTTGGTTTTTATTAGCTATTTCTTGTTTTATTTTAGGAATTAATTTTCCATATTCTTTTCCTAATACTGGTAGATTTGGCTTAATTTCAAAGTTTACATATTCTGACATTTCGGCTCCTAGTTTAACAGCTTTTACATTTAATTCTTCTTTTACTATGTCTGAATAATATTCTGGCAATGTATTAACTGAAATCAACATTTCTGATAATGGCTGTCTGTTTTTAATATTTGCTGAATTTCTTGCACTTCTTCCTAGTTTTACTATTGAATATGCTAAGTCCATTTCTTTTTCTAGTTTGCTGTCTATTGCATTTTTATCTACTTCTGGCCACATACATAAGTGCACACTTTCTGGTGCTGTTTTATCTAGTCCTACTACTAAATTTTGGTAGATTTCTTCTGTTATAAATGGTACAAATGGTGCTGATATTTTTGCTAATTTTACTAATACTTCATATAGTGTTACATATGCCCCAATTTTGTCATCTGTTAGCTCTTGGCTCCAAAATCTTTCTCTATTTCTACGTACATACCAGTTTGATAAGCTGTCTGTAAATTCTTCAATTTCAAGTGCAGCTGATGTTATATCATATTTCTCTAATTTTTTATCTACATCCTCTATCAATGTATTTAACTTAGAAATTATCCATTTATCCATTACATTTGTAACTTTAAAATCACTATAGTTTAATGGATTAAATTGGTCAATTTCTGCATACAAAACATAGAATGAGTATACATTCCATAAAGTACTTAAAAATCCTCTTTGTGTTTCTTGTACATTATTTAGACCTAATCTTGTTGGTAACCATGGTGCTGATACTGTGTAGAAGTGCCATCTTGTTGCATCTGCTCCTACTGTATCTAATAATATCATTGGGTCTACTCCATTACCTTTTGATTTTGACATTTTTTGTCCTTTTTCGTCTAATACGTGTCCTAATACTATACAATTTTCAAATGGTGTTTTTCCAAAAATAGCCGTTCCTAATGCTGTTAATGTATAGAACCATCCTCTTGTTTGGTCAATTGCTTCTGATATGAATTGTGCTGGGAAGTTTGTGTCAAATAATTCTTTATTTTCAAACGGATAGTGTAATTGTGCAAATGGCATTGATCCTGAGTCAAACCAACAATCTATTACTTCTTTTGCTCTTGTCATTTTCTTTCCACATTTTGGACATTTTAAATGTACTTCATCTATATATGGTTTGTGTAATTCTATATCTTCTGGACAGTCTATTGCTTTTTCTTTTAAGTCTGCTATGCTTCCTATGCATTCTTGGTGTCCACAATGTTCATCTTCACATGTCCATATTGGAAGTGGTGTTCCCCAATATCTATCTCTTGAAATTCCCCAATCTATTACATTCTCTAAGAACTTTCCAAATCTTCCTGTTCTAATTGTGTCTGGATACCAGTTTACTTTGTTATTATTAGCAACTAATTCATCTCTCAATTTATTCATTGCAACAAACCAGCTTTCTTTTGGATAATAAAGTAGTGGTGTGTCACATCTCCAGCAATGTGGATATGAGTGTAAATGCTTTTCTTTGCTGAATAATTTATTTTCTTCAGCTAGCCATTTACAAATATCTTCGTTACAATCTCTAACAAATCTACCTGCCCATGGTTCTACTTCTGGTACAAATTTTCCTGATTTATCTACTAAATTTACAAATGTAATTCCATTTTGTTTTGAAACTAGGCTATCATCTTCTCCATAAGCTGGTGCAATATGAACTATTCCTGTACCATCTTCTAGATTTACATAGTCACCATGTATTACTTCAAATGCTTTTCCATCTACTTTTGCAAATGGTATTAATTGCTCATATTTTGTTCCTAATAATTCTTCACCTTTAAATTCTTTAACTATTTCATATGGTGTTTCTTTTAAAACTGCTGGTAACAAATCTTTTGCCAAAATGTAGTTTTCATATATTGGTTCTTCATCTGTTCCTATATTTGCCTTAACTTCTACATATGTGTAAGATTTATTAATACATAACGCTAAGTTTGAAGGCAATGTCCATGGCGTTGTTGTCCATGCTAAAATATAAGTATTTTCTTTTTCTAAAACTTTAAATTTAGCAATACAAGTTAAATCTTTTACATCTTTATAACCTTGTGCAACTTCATGTGATGATAATGCTGTTCCACATCTTGGGCAATATGGCATTACTTTGTGTCCTTCATATAAAAGACCTTTTTCCCATAATTGGCTTAATGCCCACCATACTGACTCAATATATTCATTATGATATGTTACATATGGATTATCCATATCAACCCAATATCCTACTTTATTTGTCATTTGCTCCCACATATTAACATATGTGAAAACACTTTCTTTACATTCCTTAACAAACTTTTCCACACCATATTCTTCAATTTGTTGCTTACCTGATATTCCAAGTTTCTTTTCAATTTCAAGCTCTACTGGTAGTCCATGTGTGTCCCATCCAGCTTTTCTTATAACTTGATATCCTTTCATAACTTTGTATCTTGGTATAATATCTTTCATAACTCTTGTTTCGATATGTCCAACATGTGGTTTTCCATTTGCTGTTGGTGGTCCATCATAAAATGTAAAATATCTTTTTCCTTTATTCATATCAAAATTTTTCTTGATTATGTCTTTTTCTTTCCATTTTTCTGCGACTTCTCTTTCCATTCCTACAAAGCCATCTTTTAATTCTACTTTTTTGTACATAACTTCCTCCTTTTGAGACAAGTGGAACAGTGCAAATTTGTCTCACTTTTTTTGTTATTTTTTGTCGTATTTAGTAAAATTTTATTGTATTACTTTTTTCGACTTTTTTTGGTACTTTTGGTGAGACAAATTTGCACTGTTCCAACTGTCTCACTTTGAAAAACAAAAAACTCGCCATCATGCTTTATTTTAGCATAAGGGCAAGTTTATTTCTCACGGTACCACCTTAATTATTATATATATCTAATTAAAAATTATATATCTTATTTGTTTTATATATTTCCTTAGATATTAATAACATCTTCATTCTCTTTAACGCAGATTTACGTTCAAACTTATTCAAGATTTATTTAAACTTTTTCAGTTTGAAAACAGTATGGTGATAATAAATTATTTTTACTTACCAAATTTTCAGCTTCCTTTGGCTCTCTGAAAGTTATTTTATAATTTATCTTGTCCTTACTTTTGTCTTTTTGTTTATTTGCATATTATTATATCATATTTTCTTTGATTTGCAATAGATTTTGTGAATTCTTTTATATATTTTAAATGAATATTGATTATTTTATTGCAAATAATATATATATCAAATTAAATGAATACTCAAATTTTTCTACATAAAAGGAGACTAATATGAATCAAATATTACACCAAACTTTAAGTAAAGATAATTTCGATATTGAAAAGAAAAGTAATATTAATTTTGAAACAACAAAAAACAGTAAAAGACATTTAGGGTTAAAAAAAACAAAATTTATCTTCAAAATTCAATTCATTATTTCTATTTTATTATTGGCAATTATTGTATATATTATTACAAATAATTTATTAATCTTAAATAAAAAAGAAAAATATTCTAGTCAAATTCTAGAGAATTACAATATCACAAGATTATATGCTAATTCAAATGAAAATTCAGATAATTTTGAAACTTCTAATTCAACTTATGTTATAGGTATTATTGAGATTCCTAAAATAAATATTTATTATCCTGTTTTTTCAAATTGTGATGAAAATCTTTTGCAAATTTCACCTTGTAAAATTTATGGTTCATTACCAGGAAAAATTGGAAATTTGTGTATTGCTGGTCATAATTATGATAATACTAAATTTTTCAGTAAAATTGGTAATTTAAATATTAATGATGAAATAATTTTGTACAATAATTCTAATAAAAAGTTTTCTTACTATATTTCTGATATCTATGAGGTTAAAAGTGATGATGTTTCTCCTATATATTCTTATGATAAAAATCTAAAACAATTAACTCTCATTACTTGTAATAATTTGAATAATAATAGAATTATTGTTAAAGCATTACTTTAAAAATTGTACTATCTCTGCATAAAATATCTTTAGTTTATTTCATTTACAAAATTATCTTAAAAATAGACATTACCTTTTTGGCACAAAAAATAAGTGGAAATTTTTACATTTCCACCTTCGACTTTAAAAAACAATATATATTAATGTTATTATACGTTTTTAAATAACCAATTAATACCTTTGCTATTAATGGTTTTCTTATTAAATTCTTTTGCTTCTACTTCATCTGCCCACAAATATGATAAGAATGTTACAAGTACAAATACAAAATCTATGGCCATATTATAACATAATGTAGAAAACAAATATGAAAATTCTTGTTTTAATGTTAATACTTGCACTGTATGTATTATTAAATCTATTACAAATGCAAATAATGGAATTACTGCTATCATGCTTCTTTTTACTTCTTGTGATAAATATATAAGTAATATTGTTGCTATTACTGCTAAAAATAGTGTTAATAAATTTGTTAAATCAAATACAAACATCTTACAAAATCACCCTCGTCTTTCTCTTTTGTTTATGGATATATATTATCATTTTTTATTTTCTATTGCAATACATTTTTTGTTTTTTTATTTTTCATTTTCATTACATAATTATTACATTTTCATTACAATCTCATTTTCTATTTAGTATTCAAATTTCGTTTTATAAATATGTATGATTATAAATACTTATTATTTTAATTTTTCTTCTATCAAATCTGCTATTTCTTTAGCTTTTTTAGTTATATATTCTTGATTTTCTCCTTCTATCATAACTCTAACTAATGGTTCTGTTCCTGATGGTCTGATTAGAACTCTTCCATTTCCTGCAAATTCTTTTTCTAATTTTTCTATTGCTTGTTTTATCTCATCATATTTTTCATAGTCATATTTTTTGTCTGAATTTACTTTTGCATTTATTAAAACTTGTGGATATAATTTTATTATCTCTGCCATCTTTGATGCTGTTTCATTTTCTTCTAATATTGCTTGTATTAACATTAATGATGTTAATATTCCATCTCCTGTTGGATTATAATCTAATAATATTACATGCCCTGATTGTTCTCCTCCTAAATTATATCCTTCTTTTAGCATTTGCTCTAGCACATATCTATCTCCAACTTTGGTTTGAATTAGCTCTAATCCATTGTCTCTTGTATATTTATGTAATCCTAAATTACTCATTACTGTTGCTACAACTGAATCTTTAGCTAATTTTCCTTTTTTTCTTAAATAGTTAGATATTATAGCAATTATTTTATCTCCATCTATTTCTTCTCCATTTTCATCAATAGCTAAACATCTATCTCCATCACCATCATATGCAACTCCTAAACTTAACTTGTTTTCTATAACAAATTTTTTTAGATTTTTTAAATGTGTTGATCCACAGTTTTCATTTATATTTATTCCATCTGGTTTATTGTTTATTATTTTATATTTTATTCCAAGTGATTTGAATACTCTTTCTGCAACTACTGATGTTGCTCCATTTGCTGTGTCTATTCCTACAATAAAGTCTTCTCTATTTATTTTTTCTATATTATCATCAAAATTTTTTCTGAAGAAATATACATATTCATCTAATAAATCTGCTTTATATTCAGAAACTCCTATTTTATTACTTACAGCTGTAAGTTCATCTATTTTTCCTGAATCCATTACTTCTTCTATTTCTTCTTCTAGACTATCAGGTATTTTCATTCCCTTATTACTAAAATATTTTATGCCATTAAATTCAAATGTGTTGTGTGATGCTGATATTACGACACTTGCATCTGCATTTAGTTTTCTTGTTAAATATGCTACTGCTGGTGTTGGCATTACTCCTAATAATTTTACATTTGCTCCATAACTCAAAAATCCAGCTGTCATTGCACTTTCTATTAGTGTTCCTGATATTCTTGTGTCTCTTCCTATTAATATTGTTGGTGTATGTGTTGTGTGTTTTGATAATACATATGCTCCTGCTTTTGCTACTTTATATACTAATTCTGGTGTTAGTTCTGTGTTGGCAATTCTTCTTATGCCATCTGTTCCAAAGTATTTTCTCATAATAGCTTCCTTTCTATAAAGAAATAATAAAGGGGATTTTGAGACCCGTCCCCCTTTTTTTACTTCTTCAAATACATTGTTAATTTCTCTTTAAAAGACAATTTTACTTCATCTGGTTCTTCAATTCGAATTTTTTTGTTACTTAAGGCTAACATTGGATTTTTAGTAGTTAGCTCTTCTAATTTTTCTGGTCCAACAATATTTCTTATTTCATTTAATGCCTTTGGAATTCTTTTATATATAGTATTTTGTCTATGAACATCACTTCCTAAAAAGTGTATCATATTCGCTTCAAAAAACTTTTTAACTATTATTTGTGCTTTTTCTCCATATTGACCTAAAATACTTCCATAATTAGCTTGCATTAGTACTCCTTTTTCTATTAAGTCATTTATAAGTTCTGGTTCTTTTTGCACAAAACTATATCTTTCTGGATGTGCTAATACTGGTATAATTTTATTCTCTTGTAGAGAATATATGACATCATACAAGTTCATTGGTTCTACATTTAATGGCATTTCAAATAAAACATAGCTACTATTATTTATTGTTGACGCTTTTCCTTCTATTAATAAATTCATCATATTATCTGATAAATATATTTCATTTGCTAAATATAAATCTGTTTCTATTCCTGTTGTTTTTAAATTATCACTTATTGCTTTTACCCATACATCTCTTTCTGGTGAATTTGTTTCGTAATAATTCTCTATATAATGTGATGTTAATACTATTCCATCAAATCCCACTTCTTTTGCTTCTTTAATCAAATTGAATGTTTCTTCAATACTCCTTGATCCATCATCTATATTGGGGATTATATGTGTGTGAAAGTCTATCATTGTAGTTCTCCTCTTTTTTAGTTTAAGTTGTTCTTTTCTTGGTCTAAATACGAATTTATTTTATCTAGTATATCATTTGTTTTTTTTATTGTTGTATTTTTTTCTATTTCTTGATTATTTTTGTTATTTAAAAATTTAGGTAATTCTAAACTTTCATTTTTTTCATCATTTATATAATCATATATATTTTCTTGATTTGTTTCTTTTTTTAAATTTGATTTATATAAATTTCCATTTTCTTTATCTTCTTTTTGATTATAAATATATTCTTCTGATTTTCTTTTTATTTTTTTATCGTTCATCTCCATTGTCTGTACCCCAGTAGATGCATAATAATATTTTTCATTATATTTTTTAGAAGATACTGGTATTTTATTTATAATAACTCCTGCTAAATGTCCACCTACATTTTTTATGTTTCTTATTATTTTATCTAATGTATCCTTTTTTGTTTCTTTATGTGCTGTTACTATTATTGTTGAATCTACTATTCTTGATAAAATTATAGAGTCTGCTACTAATTCACATGGTGTTCCATCTATTATTATTATGTCACATACTGCTTTTAAGTCTTCTAATAGATTTATCATTTGTTCTGATACTAATAGTTCAGATGGATTTGGTGGTACATTTCCTGCTGACATTATTAATAAATTTTCAACACTTGTTTTTTGTATATATTTTGCTATATCAATTTCTTCTTGGTCTTGCATATTAACTTCTGATAAATAATTTGAAAGTCCTGGTATTGGTGATACTTCAAATATTGTATATTGCCTTCCTTTTCTCATATCAGCATCAATTAATATTACTTTTTTACCTGCTTGTGCAAAAGTTACTGCTAAATTTGATGTAACCAAACTTTTTCCTTCTCCTGGAAAAGTTGATGTTACTAATAATGTTTTTAATTTCTTATTTGTACTCATAAATTGTATATTGGTTCTTAATGTTCTAAACACTTCTGATACTGGTGACTTTGGATCTTTTAATGATATTAATTCTTTCTTCTGTTTCATTATTTTCTCTTACCTCCTTTGTCAAAATCTAAACTATATACAGGTATTGAAGCAAGTACTGGTACTTTAAATTGTTTTTCTATTTCTTCTGCAGTTTTTACTGTTGTGTCTAACATGTTTAGAACTAATACATACATTACTGATACTACTAGTCCTATAAATGTAAATATTATTACATCTTTTGCATGATTTACATTTGATGGATTTTCACTTATTTCTGCTTCATCCCAAACTTGTATATTGTTTATATTGTATGTTCCTGGTACTTCCTTAGCAAATACTTTTGCTATTTCATTTGCTATTTTACATGCATTTGTTGCATTTTCATCTGTTACAGCTATTTCTATTAATTCAGTGTCTTTAACAGAACTTACTGTTATATCTTTTTTTAATTCTTCTTCTCCAATATCTATTCCTAAATTTGATATAACTTCTCTTATTATATTGTTACTTTTAATTAATTCTCTATATGTTGGTACTAGCTTTGAATTTAATGTTATATCTGTTGTTGTTATTGTTCCTGTTGATTGTGTTGAATTTGATGATGTTGTTAATATTAGTGTTGTTTTTGATGTATATCTTGGTGTTACAAATCCTATTGTATATATTATTCCAATTAATATGAATATTACTACTATTAGTGCTATTCGTTCTTTTTTGTTCCAAAACAAAATTAGTAATTCTTTTAAATCTAATTCTTCCATTGTTTTTCTCCTTTTCCTTTTTCTAAATTTAATATCCTATTACAGGTCATTCTAAATATTATATAAATAAAATGTTAATATGTAAACATTTTTATTTTATAAGAATCACCAATAACATTATTTTATCATATTGATATTTTTGTATCAAGATATTTATGATAAAAATTTGCTATATTTTAGTTACATATTTATTTGCAAACTTTTTACAACTTTTTCAATGTTTTTTATCTTGCTTTTTAAATTCTTCATTTTTTTAGAATTTGTATCTTCATTAGAATTCACAATTCCTATTAAAAAAGACCTATATCCACAAAGATAATTTATTAACTCTGGAACAGTTGTAAGCCATCTTCTTTTTCCTTTACTATCAGTTATATTCATTTTATTTATTCCACTTAAACAATTATCATTAATTAAATTTTTATCTATACAATATTTGCTATCTTTACTTTTATCTTTAAAATAATATAAAATCTTGTTAATATTCTTTAATTTATTCCTAGATAAATTTATTTCTTCTTTTACAACAAAACCACCTAAACAAATCTTGTCTTGTTCTATATGTCTTTTTGAATAATTTGATTTAAACCCATTTTCTTGTAAAATATATTTTATTTTTTTATAAAACCATTTGTTATTTCTAAAGTCAATTTTATTACTTGAAAATAATAAATCGTCTGCATATCTTGTATAAGTAATATTAAATTTTTGACAATATTTTAATATTCTTTGGTCTATTCTTCTAAATACAATATTTGATAATGTTGGTGAAGTTACTGCACCCTGTGGTAAATATCCCTCATATGTGCATATCTTTATAATTATCTTCATTGCATCTTGTGTTTTAACTATATCTTTTAAGCTTTCTTGTATTTGTGCTTCTTTTATTGAACTGAAAAAGTCTTCTATATCCATCCTCATATAATATTTTTTATTAGTATGTTCTTTTAAAAAATCACCATATGATGTGTCCTTACAAAATCCTTTTACACATACTGGAAGTTCTACCTTTGCTAAGAAGTTTCTTTGTAAGTTTTTTTGCATATCATAAAGTTCTGAAGTTCTTTCTATATTATATACTGTCCTTACTCCTCTTTTTTTAGGTATTTTTACTTCTTCATAAAAAGCTATATTGTTTAGCATTGCTGCAATTATTCTATTTTCTTCATGTTTTATTATATTTTCAATTAAGTATTCTTTAGATAATATAAACATTTTTACCTCTTTTATTTATATTGTTATATGGCAAGTACTTTCTAAAAAGCTCATATAGGAACTATATGCTATTAGCGTGTGTCTATCAGTCTATATCTTTATCAATATAAGTCATAAAGCTATTAAAATTTTCCTTGGCTTTACTAAAGCTAAGCAGGCTTTACATCAAGGTTTTCTAAACCGCAAAGATTTAAAAAATTTGCTACTTGCCATATAAAATTAATTACTATATCTTTTTGTTATCTCTTTTATCAAACTTGATAACTCTATAAAATCATTATAAAAATTAAATTTAAATGTGTCTATATTTTTTAATAATTCATAATTTAATTTTTTATTTCGATTATTTTTGTCATTATAGTCTATTTTTAATAAGTTCATCAAATAATATTCTATCCATAATGTTATCCATCCACATGTTTTTCCTATTTTATTCTTATTTATTATTCTTTTTACATCTGGATACATTTTATCTAGCTGTTCTAATTTTAATAAATAATCAGTTTTTCCTGATACTAATACTCTTAATAAATTTACTTTATTATATTCTTTTAAACTATTATAAAATTCTTCTAGTTCTTTTACATCTTCTTGTTTTTTTATTACTTTTTTATAAAATTCCCAAAAGATATCATAATTTTCATTATTTATTAACATTCCTTCTATTGTTGTGTCATTTGTAAATATATTATAATTTAGGAAATATTCTTTAATACATTTTTTTAATTGATTGAAATCTGCATCTCTACATGCATAAAATGGTAAAGAATAGTGGAATCTACATTTTTCAACCATTTTTTCTATTCTTATTCTTTTATATTTTGTTTCTACTCTTTTGTCTCCATAATAATAGTTTTCTTTTTCATTATATATAAAATATCCATCTTTATTTTTTATGTTGAATCTGTTTTTTTCTTTATCAACATTGATTATCTTGTCCATGTCTATCACTATTAAATATGGTGTTTTGTATTTTCTTTTGTTTGGTAAAATACTATTTTCTATTACTCTATTTGATTCAGCTTTTATTATATCAATATTTGTTAAAATTGGATATATTATTTTTAAATATTTATTATTTAATAATTCTAGTTCACTTTCACCCTCTACTAATATAATCATACTTGAAAAATAGCAATTTACATGTTCATCTTGTATAAATGTTATTTCCCTTTGGTCATCTAATAACTTCATTTCAGTGCATTGAGTGTATTTATTTTTATATTTTAAACTAAATACTTTTCTATTGTCACTTTCTTCTTTTAATATATTTTTTAATAGCCTTGATGAATGTGTTGATAATATGAATTGTATTTTCTTTGATTTGTCTATTATATTTTCTGATAACTTATCTATATATTTATGGTGTAAGCTTATTTCTGCTTCATCTATTATTATTGTTGGAAATTTTATTTTTTTACTTTTTATTGCATTTACTATATTTATAAGTGTATTTATATAATTAAATGAATTTGTCCCCTCAGAAAAATAATCTGGACTATGTTCTGATATCTCAAAGTTTTCTCCACTATAATACATTTTTGTTATTGCTGTTGCATATTCTCTTTGTGTATATTTTTTTATTTGTATATCTGATTCTTTTAATACTTTTTCTAGTTCTGTAAGTCCTTTAGATATCTTGTTTTTTTGGTTTACTACTATTATATCAGATATTTGCTCTTTAAAGCTATTTGCAACTTCATTTTCTATTTTTACTAAGTCTCCTATTTCTTTCCATATTAATTTCCAGCTATCTGTATTAATATTCTTTGTGTCTATTGTGTATATTGGAAAAATGTTATATATTATTTCTCTGTCTTGTCTTGATGGTATATTCCATCTTATTGGCATATTTTTTATTTTTATTAGTTCTAGATATATTTTGTTTTTATTTATTAGATTATATATTTTTTTGTAATATTCTCCATCCATTTCTCCAAATAAAATTTTAGGATTTTTCATTTTGTTTGAAATTATTTTTCTTAGTTCTGTACAATCATATTCAATCCCTATCTTTACCATATTACTAAAGGAATTGTTTTGGTCAAATATTTCATTATCATTATTTTCTGAAATAAGATTATTATAAAAATATTTTATTGCTGATATTACATTCGTTTTTCCACAGCCATTTTCTCCTATTAATGCATTTAACTGACTTAAGTTCATTTGGCATTTTTTTATTGATTTGTAATTTTCTATTTTTATTTTTTCTATTCCCATAATTTTTACTTCTTTTTATTTTAATATATTCTTAATAATTCTCCTAATGGTTTATTTTCATGAATTCTTGCTATTGATTCTGCAAATAAAGGTGCTATTGATAACACTTTTATTTTATCTATTTGCTTTTCTTTTGGTAATGGTACTGTATTTGTTATAACCAATTCTTTAATTGGTGAATTTTTTATTCTTTCTATTGCTGGTCCTGATAATATTCCATGAGTACATCCTGCATAAATATTTTTTACTTGAAATTTTTCTAAGATTTTTGCTGTTTCTATCATTGAGCCTGCTGTGTCTACTTCATCGTCAAATATAATTGCATTTTTATCTTTAACATCTCCTATAACTGTTGTAGCTATTGCTTTATCATCATTTCCTGCTCTTCTTTTATCTATTAATGCTATTGGACATCCAAAATATTCTGAATATTTATATGCTTTTTTTGAGCTTCCTGCGTCTGTTGCAACTATTACCATATCTTCTAAGTTTTTTTCTTTAAAGTAGTTTTGCAATAAATTTTGTGCTGATAATCTATCACAATTAATTGTAAAGTATGCTTGTATTGCTGAATTGTGTAAATCACATGTTATTACTCTGTCTGCTCCTGCTGCTTCTATTAGTTGTGCAATTAATTTTGCTGTTACTGGCACTCGTGGCTGATCTTTTTTATCTGTTCTTGAGTAAATGTAATATGGTAATACTACATTTATTTTTTCTGCTGATGCTCTTTTTAGTGCATCTACTGTTATTAATAATTCCATTATTCTTTCATTTACTGGTGGTTCTGTTGTTTGTACTACATATACGTCTTGTCCTCTTACTGTTTCTAAAATTTGTACAAAGTTGTTGTCGTTTGAGAATTTTTGGTATTTAATTTTTCCCATTTCTATTTTTAAGTGATTACATATTTCTTGTGTGAATTTTTCTGCCGTTGGGCATGCAAATATTTTTACATTTTCCATATAAATTTCCTTCTTTCTTCTCCGATTAAGTTTTAAACTTTTCTTCGATTTTTGTTGAATTTATTGGTGCTTTTTTATTTTTGTAATCCTGTTTTATTTATATCATATATATTGAAAAAAGGAAAGTTTTTTCTTTCCTTTTTTGTTAAAATTATTTTATTATTTGTTCAGCATTAGTACTTTAAACTCTTATATAATATATGATTTCAAAAATTGTACATTTCCTTCAATTTTATATTTTCCTAAAGTTGCAGGAATTATAAAGCTATCTCCTTTTTCTATTTTACATTCATTAGTTTCTGTTTGAATTATCCCTTTTCCTTCTATCACATTTATAGCATAAAATGTATTTGTATCACTACAATCTTCATAATATTCTCTACAATTTATTTTTTCAACTTCAAAGAATTCTGATTTCATAATTTTTTGAGATTCTAATTCTTCTGTTGTGTATACTATTGTTGGTATGTTTTCTGTTTTAATTGTTTCTATCGCTTCTTTTTTATGCAATTGTCTTTCTTTTCCTTCTTTGTCTTTTCTATCCCAATCATATACTCTATATGTTGTGTCACTATTTTGTTGTATCTCGCAAATTAGTGTATCTTCTAAAATCGCGTGTATTGTTCCTGCTGGAATGTATATGCTGTCTCCTGATTTGATATCTATATAATTTAAGTATTCTTTTATTTGGTTGTTTTCTATAATTTTTTCTAATTCTTCCTTCGATATTTTAGTGTTTAGTCCTCCTATTATTTGGGCATTTTCTTTGCATTCTATCACATACCACATCTCTGTTTTTCCACTATCTAATCCGTTTTGTTTTGCATATTTGTCATCTGGGTGTACTTGTATTGATAAGTTTTCTTTTGCGTCTATGAATTTTATTAGTAGTGGAAATTCTTTTAGCTCTTTTGTTCTTTTTCCAAATATTTTTTCTCTTAGTTCTTGATTTTCAAATAGTTTTTTTAATGTTTGTCCTTTATATTCTTCATTTTTTATTTTGCTTATTCCATTCTTATTTGTTGATATTTCCCAGCTTTCTGCTGTTTTTTTATATGGTGTGTTTTTGTTTAATTTTTCTTTTAGTTTTTTTCCTCCCCATATATAGTCTTTGTATATGGGTTCTGTGAATATTATATTCATGGTTCCTCTTTTCTATTTTAAAACTGAAAATTTCTTACTTTAAGCTTTTTAATTTTTTGTTTAATCCTTCATAACTTCCTTTTATTGATGTATTTGCAAAATTTATAGAACCTAATATAGAATTTCTTATAGTTTTACTTATTTTTTTATTTTTCTTACATTCTCTAATAGTATTTTTTATTTTATACCTAGTTTTATTGGGAATAACTAATTTATGTTGTGGTGATATAACATATCCTGTTACCTTTTTATAATCGGTTGGACCATAACTTATAGTTTTGCTTAAATTTGATTTATGTTCATATTTATTTATTATATTTAAAATCCTTTTTACTTGGATTTTATAAATTTTCTTTTTTGATGATAATGTAATATCATCTACATAAATAGAACATGTTATATTTTGACTACTAGTATATTTTATAATCTCATCATACATATCTATATTAGCTAAGTATGCTAATATTTGACTAGTAGGTGTTCCTGATGGAAGATGATTTATATTTCTTATTTTCTTCTTTTTAATAAACTCATTTACTTCAATTTCAATTTTATTAAAACTATCTTTATAGTTAACGGTTGTGAAATCTGTTAATAGCTTTGCTACATCTGGTTTCATTTTAAATTTATCCAAAAACAATTTATATATTTTCTCTCTATGCGTATTAGGAAAAAATTTACTTAAATCTAATTTTACCATATAAAGTGCATCTTTATGATAAAGAGCATTTCCTTTTGCACTTCTTCCGTTTTACCCCTGAAAATAGATATTCTGGATAATCTAATTCATATAATTTCGCTAAAATTCTGCTTTGTACTTCTTTTATATTCCTTCTTGGTTTCTCTAATAATCTATCACCTTCTATGCAGATTTTATATTTATATTCTATTTCATCTTTTCCTTCTTTATCAAATCCAAGTTTATTATATAAATCTCTTTTTCTAACAATATTATATAATGAGCATTTTTCAAAATTCATTATTTTCTCCTTTTTCTCTTATAAGTAGATTTTTTTCAAATCTATTTATAACAAAAAAAGTTTAATTAGTTTTAGTAAAGAATTTTAGATGAATAGCCCATTTTCTTTTACCTTTTCTTTCTATTGAAAGGTCTAAATTTGCTATAATCTCAAAACTTAGAAAACCAGTTATGATTTTACCTAAAATTTCTTCACTAAGACCACAAATCTTTCCAACTAATATTATGAAAACAATGCCCATTAATAATTTTTTGTCTTGTTTTGAGATTTTCATAATCATTTCACCTCCTTTTTTTAGATTAGCCTTCTTATTTCTAAGAAGTCTCCCTATCCCTAATCTTTTGGAATGTGAATGGCTTATTTGTGATCCTAATTAAACTATTTGTCGGACGAATACTAGAACTCCCTATCTGTTTCACTACAGAATATATTTAAATATAAATTATTATTATATCTAAATGTGTCCGATTAATATTCTATTTTATAGAATTATTTTTGTATTTTTATCCGATATTTAGATTTTTATTTTGCTTTATTCCCTTAGTTGTATCTACAGCTCTAAATATTATGCAGAATACTAATGTATTCTTCATTGATTTTTTAAATCAACCATAAAAGGGAGATTTCTGCGAGCCTTGTTGGAATGTTTGTATTATATTTTAATTTTCTAAAAATGTCAATATTTAACAAAAAATATAACTCTTTAATTTGAGTTATATTTTTTGTTAATCTCTTGAAAATAAATCTCTTGTATAAACTTTATCGATTACATCTTTAAGTATATCTTCTTGTCTATTAGCTAGTATAATTGAAGACATTTCTTTAAATTTTTGTATATCATTTATAACTTCAAAACCATCAAATTCTGTTTTGTTCAATGTTGGCTCATAAATAACAACATTAACATTATTTGCTCTTAAGTTTTTAATAATATCTTGAATAGCACTTGACCTAAAGTTATCTGAACCTGCTTTCATTGTTAGTCTGTATATTCCAACAGTTTCTGGTTTTGCCTTTAAAATTTCATCTGTTATAAAATCTTTACGTGTCTTATTTGCATTAACAATGGCTTCAATTAAGTTTTGTGGTACATCTTTATAATTTGCTAATAATTGTTTTGTGTCTTTTGGTAAGCAATATCCTCCATATCCAAATGATGGATTATTGTATTGATTTCCTATTCTTGGGTCTAAGCATACACCTTCTATTATATCTTTTGCATTTAAGCTTTTTGTTTCTGCATAAGTATCTAATTCATTAAAATATGCGACTCTTAGTGCTAAATAAGTATTTGCAAATAGTTTAACAGCTTCTGCTTCTGTACTATCCATATATTTTATTGTAATATCTTCTTTTAAAGCTCCTTCTTTTAATAAATTTGCAAATTTTTCTGCTCTTTCGCTTTTTTCGCCAACTATAATTCTTGATGGATATAAATTGTCATATAATGCTCGTCCTTCTCTTAAAAATTCTGGTGAGAACATTATATTGTCTATATTATATTTTTCTTTCATGCTTTTTATAAATCCAACTGGTATTGTTGATTTTACTACCATTGTTGTATCTATATTCATGCTGATTACTTTTTTTATTATATCTTCTACACTTGTTGTGTCAAAGTAGTTTTGTACATCGTCATAGTTTGTTGGTGTACTTATTACTATGAATTCAGCTCCTTCAAAGGCTTCTTTGTAGTCTAGTGTTGCTCTTAAGTTTAATTTTTCGTTTTTTAGATATTCTTCTATTTCTTTGTCTTTTATTGGTGATATTCTATTGTTTATCATTTCTATTTTTTCTGGTATTATATCTAATGCTACTACTTCATTTTTTTTACTTAATAGTGTTGCTATTGATAACCCTACATATCCTGTACCTGCGACTGCTATTTTCATTTTTATCCTTCTTTCTTTATATTTATATAATATCTATCTTATTATTAGCTATTTTTCATATAAAATTCTTTATACCATTCTGCAAATTTTCTTAGTCCTTCCCTTAATGATGTGCTTGGTTTAAATCCAAAATCTCTTTCTAGAGGCATTGTATCTGCATAAGTAACTGGAACGTCACCTGGTTGCATTGCTACTAGTTCTTTATGAGATTCAAAATCATAATCTTTTGAAAGAACTCCTGCTCTTATTAATTCTTCTTGTAAAATATTTACAAAATCTAATAAATTTTCTGGACTACTATTTCCAATATTATAAACAGCATATGGTGGTATTGGTAAACCATCTTCTCCGTTTTTCTTTTCTGGTGCTTTTTTCATTACTCTTATAACACCTTCAACAATATCATCTATATATGTAAAATCTCTTTTACAATTACCATAATTAAATATTTTTATTGTTTCTCCTGCTAATAATTTATTAGTAAATCCAAAATATGCCATATCTGGTCTTCCTGCTGGTCCATAAACTGTGAAAAATCTTAATCCTGTTGATGGAATATTATATAATTTTGAATAACTATGTGCTAATAGTTCATTAGATTTTTTTGTTGCTGCATAAAGTGATACAGGGTTGTCCACTTTATCATCTGTTGAATATGGTACCTTTTTATTTGAACCATATACAGATGAACTAGATGCATATACTAGATGTTCTACTGGATAATTTCTACAGCATTCTAAAATATTATAAAATCCTATTAAATTTGACTCTATATATGCATCTGGGTTTGTTATACTATAACGTACTCCTGCTTGTGCTGCTAAATTAACTACAATAGATGGTTTGTATTCTTTGAATATATTTTCTACTGTTTCTTTATTTGCTAAGTTTCCTTTTATAAATATAAAATTATTATATTGTTTTAACTCATTTAGTCTATATTCTTTTAGTTTTATATCATAGTAGTCATTCATATTATCTAGTCCAATAACTTGAATGTCATTTTCTTCTTTTAAAATTCTTTTTGCAAGATTTGATCCAATAAATCCTGCTACTCCTGTTATAAAGTATGTTTTCATCTTTATATCTCCTTTTTATTTTATTACTTTTGCTATTATTATGTCATAAGTTTGTACTTTTTATAATAATATTATTTATAATTTATATATATACTTTTTTCCTTTATTTTTTATACTAATATTAATTCTTATTAATTTTACAACTATTAGTGAACCACGTAATATAAGCAGCTTTCTTTACTTTCAATTTTCATTTCTTTTTATATTTGCAAACTTGTTTATCACTTTCTTGATTTTTTCTATTATTTTTTCTATAGGCTTTTCCATTAATACTTTTCTTATTTTCTCTATCATCACTCCCACTATAAAAATTAGAATTATTGTTATAATATAGTGAATTATCATAAACTTTGAATTATAATAATTAGAAGTTTTTAATACTACTGCCCATAAGTATTCCTTAAATAAATAATTATCGTGTAATAAATATATAGCAAATGTAGATGATGCTATCTCGTTAATATATTTATTAGATTCTAATTTCAATTCTTTAAAATATAAGAATAAGCAAACAGAACATATTACTGCTGGTACTTTATTTATTTCAGAAAAATACATTGAATTATCTAATAATCTAGGTATATATTTAGCTATTATTAATATTATTTCTGATAATGCGAATATAATTATATACATACTAATTGCTATATTTAAATACAAATTTTTTTCATGTTTTTTTTCATAATGTAATCTTATATACCCTGCTAGTAAGTACAAATATATAAACCATATCAAATTATTATATATAAAATTTGAACCTGTAAATGTTGGAATAACTGATAGGATAATAAATAATATTATAATCAGCATTCTATATTCATATTTATTTAAATTATCAATTAACTTATTAATAAATGGTGCTATTACATATAATACTACATAATTTGTAACAAACCAATAATTAGAATATATAATGGGCAAAAAAGTTTTTAGTAACCCTATTATTGTTATTTTCTCCTTTGTGAATATTATTGTAATAACAAGCATAATTACAGAATATGTAAATACTTCAATTATTAATTTTATTAATTTATCTATCTTAAAATTAGATTTTACTAAGAAAAAACCTGTTATTAAGATAAAACAATTTACTCCTATTTTTCCTCCTAAGGATATAAAATTTAATATATACTTATTTATTGTCAATCCATTAACAAATATAGGTGAATGAATTACATAATGGGCACTCACTATTAAAATCATACTAATTATTCTAAGTAACTCTAAATTTGACAATCGCTTCTTATCTATATTTTTCATTTAAATATTTCCTTTTTTCTTTTTGTGTCATATGTTTTGTATAATCACAATTTTCTTTACATTTATAATAATATTCTTGAGTAGTTTTAATTACTCTTGCTGGCACTCCTGCCACTATAGAATTATCTGGTATATTTTTTGTTACTACTGCTCCACATCCTATAACACAATTATTTCCAATTTTTACATTTGGCATTATGATTGCATCAATTCCTATATGTACATTATCACCAACTTCTATTGTTCCAAAAATATCTGCATCATCTAATAATTTCATCTTTCTGAGAATCCATACTCCACCATCATGGGTTATAAACTTTACACCGTTTGTTACTCTAACATTATTTCCCAACGTAATTAAGTATGGCTCTGAGCCAAAAGAAATATTACTATAAAATTCACATCCTTCACCTACTTTAACTCCCATTTTTCTTATTATGTTAGTTTTCTTTTTTGGATTTCCTTTTTTCAAATATAATTTATTTAACCATTTATTAATTTTCATTAATGTTTTTCCTCTTCTTTTCAAGTTTTTTGATTATTAATTTCCTATCCATTGTTACAATTGAATTATTAGGTACTTCTCCTTTTACAATACATCCTGCTCCTATAATAGAATTCTTTCCAATCTTTGTACCTCTTAGTATTACTGTATTTGCTCCAACCCAAACATTCTCTCCTATAAAAACATCTTCATTTTTAAATTTTCCTGGTACCTTACCATTCTCGTCAAAAGCATGATCATGGTCATATATACATACATTAGGTCCAAATGAACATTTATCTTCAATTTTTATAAAATTATGACTTACACATATGCAATTTACATTAAAATTAACACCTTTGCCTATTTCTATATTTCCACCATTTGCTGATATTTGAGAATTATAATTTAATCCTAATCCTCTTCCAATAATGATTTTTCCATTATTTATTTTTATTCTAGCTCCTTTTCTTATATGTCTTGTAATATTTATTTTTAATTTTCCAAAATATTTTATTTTCCACACTATTAATTTTAAAATACTAGTTATCTCCATTTTTATATTCTCCTTTTCCAGTCATTTTTAGTATTTCTTTTACTACTAATTTAAAATCATCCTTTCCTATAAAATACATAAATCCAATATAAGCAATTACTCCTAATATAATTGCAGCAATTTGAATAACAATCGAATTGGTATTAATACTAAATGGATATACTAACAATCCCATTAAAATTGTTGTTATTATTGGTTTTACTATATTATTTAACATCTTAAAAGCTGATATTTTAATAATGTTATTCATGATAATAAGATTAATAATTATTAGTTCAAATATAAAAATATTTCTTACATATACAAACTTCCAAAATCCTTCTTTAATAAAAACAATACTTATAATTATAGTTGGAATTATATACAGTATTTGCGATATTACTGATAAGTCAGGTCGTCCTTTTGATAAATAACATATACTTACCATATTACTAAGTATTATTTTAAAAGGCATTACTAATGCAATTATCCCTATTATATTAGATGCCTCTGTCCACTGTGCACCTAATAATATAGAAGTTACTAATTTTCTAAATATAAATATTCCTATTCCCATAGGAAATACTATCCAACCTAATAATCTTTGCCATTTAAAAAAAGTCTCTTCATAGATTTCCTTTTCATCTTGTAATTTTGCTAATCCTGATGTTAATACTGGAGTAACTGTAGCAGTAATTATATTCATTATAGAATTAACCATATTTAATGAATTTTTATATAATCCTAGAAAATATGAATTTAAATAGTTTCCTATTATAAATGTGTCAATATAAGTTGATATCCACACTGTGATACTTTCAAATAAAGACCAGCTACTAAATGAAAACATATTTTTTAAAATATCTATTTTAAAAAATATCTTTAATTTCCACTCAGATTTAATTGTTAATACTATTGCATTTGCTATTTGGCCAATTAAATTCCCTATTATTAATGACCAATAGTCAAATTTTAATATTGCTAATGGTACTGTAACAATTAGCGGAATAATTACAGATATTATTCTCCTGTAAAATAGCGTTTTAAAATCTAGTTTTCTTCTGTATAGTCCAATTTGTATACTAGTAAGTGCAGTTAGCGGTAATTGTAATGTTGCCACAGTAATAGCTAACCCTGTTCCTGGGCTCCCTAAAAATTTAGCCAATGTTTCACTATATAACATAATCATTATCCACATTAATATTGAAATTATCAAATTTGCACCAAATGCAACATTGGCATATTTATATAATTCTTCTTCATTTCTAAAGTTATGTTGTATTAGGTATTTTTGAAATCCTGCATCTGTTAACACGTCAGCCAAGCTAGTTATCATTGTAATTGTCGCAATAACTCCAAATGCCTCTGGGACTAATATCCTCGCTAATATCATATTAGTTATTGGTGATATAAGTTTAGCAGTTACCTCTGTTATTGTTGACCATTTTGTCGCAATTTTCATTTTACTGTTAAGTTCATTATTTAACATTTTCTTTTCCCTTTTCTATTTCATTTTGTATAACTATATATATTAGTAATAATACTAATTGATAAAACTTATAATAATATGTTACTTGTCCATATTCATTTACCATACAAGCTATTAAGATTCCCAGCATTAATATTAACAATAAATTTCTACTTTTTATATATTTGAAAGATTTTATAATCATATATATATATATATAATAATATACAACTAAACCTAATATTCCTACATCAACTATTAGTTCTATATAATTATTGTGTGCATATGCTCCTGTAATTCCAAAGCTAGTTTCCTTTGTTCCTAGTAACATTTTGTATGAATCAATCCCATATCCTAATTTAGGTTTTTCTTTAAACCATTCTACTCCCCATTCAATCATTTTCATTCTTAAACTTGTACTAGCATCTGTCTCCCCTTGTCCAGTAAATCCATTAATCATAGTTTCAACTCTGTTTCCTATAATACTATATAATATTGGTACTTTCATTATAGTAAAATATGTTATAAAAAATATAACTACTGCTAAAACAATATTTCTCATAACTTTAAGACTATTTTTACTGTTAACAATATAATAAAATATTATGGGGATTAACGCATATAGTATCGCTTTTCTTGACGCAGATAAGACTATAACAGATATATTAGCTATGATACTAATGTAATATATTATAGGATATTTATATTCTCTTTCTTTTACACAATATATCCCTAACACTACCGCAATTGCCGCTACTGTACCAATTGTATTTGCATTTTCTAATCCATTATTTCCGCCTCTTCTACCATCAACATATACTAAAATTCCATGTTGAAGTGCAATTCTTCCAAATAAAATAATACTTGAAAATATTATAGTTTTTATTATCAAAATTATTCTTTTTCTGTCTTCACATAATAGATTTAAAACAAAAAAATTACAAATTAAATTGTATAATAATGTTACTACCATTTCTTTAGAATTATCAATACTTATTGTCCATTTGATTGATAATAAACATAATATCCAAAATGCTAACATCCAATATACAAATTTATTTAAATATATTTTCTTTTTTCCAATAAGATTTATCAACATAATTCCTACAAAAAATACTCTAACTATTTTTAGTGCCATTGTTCCTTCATTAAATACAATTATAGAAAAAATATATATAATTAAAGCAAAATTTACTAAATTTATTTTTTTATCTTTTATTAACATTTTTTCTCCTTAATTTTTGATTAAATTCATCCATAATTCGCATATTTTGTTTTGCTCTAGTTTATATTTAATTTTAGTAGCATTGTTTGATATCATCTCAGCAAATCCTGGATTTTCTATAATTTTCTTCATAGCTTTATATAAAGCTACTTTATCTCTAACAGGCACTAATATTCCATTTTCATCATTTTCAATCATCATTTTTGCACCACCACATGGACAATCTGTACATACTGTTGGTAAACCTATTCCCATTGCTTCAAGCATAGAGTTAGATATTCCTTCATAATCTGATGATGAAACAAACATTGCAGAATCTGTAATTTTACTATGTATATTTTGAATAAAATCGTTTAATTCTATTTGCTGTTCCATTCCTATTTCTTTTATATATTTTTTTAAACTTTCTCTTTCAGATCCATCTCCATAAATAACAAGTTTATATTCAGGATATTTCTCATTTAATAACTTAAATGCATCTACTAACATTGTTAAATTTTTTTGCTTCTCTATTCTACAAAAAGTTACAATTTCTTTCTTTCTTGTTCCTTCAAATCTATTAGGTAAATCAGGCATTATAGGATTAGGAATTACTACTGTTTTATTTTGAATCTTTTTAGGAAAATAATCTTTAGCACCTGGTGTTTGGCAGACTAAATAATCTGCAAATCTATATAATAAATTTCTTAACTTTCTTGTAATTTTTCCATTTCCAGTCCTAGCTGGATCGTTGCGCTCAGAAACAATTAATTTGTTTTTTAAAAACATATTGGCAAGTATTGTTTGCATATTAACAAAATATTCAAAAGAAATAATAGTTATTTCTTCTTTGTTCTTATTTATTTCTTTTCTTAATTTTAGTATTCTTTCAAGTTTTTGAAATACTTTATTTTTACTTTTACACTTTAATACTGTAAGTTTTATATCATTTTTTAATTCATAAGTATCATTCCTATCTAAGAATGATATTATTTCTATATTTTTATTTTTATATATTAAATTATCTGCCAATATACTCATTACTCTAGCTGCTCCACCATTTCCTAAAAAATTGGTGACAAATATTACTTTTTCCATGTTTTTCTCCTGTTTTTATAAATTATTTATAAATTTATTTATATTAATTTGTTTATTATTTCCAAACGGCTCATATGATGCTTTAATGTCATTAGATCTATTTAATTGTTTTACAAAAATAGTACCTTCAACGTTATATTGTTTATTATTAACAAAACAAATTTTATGTTTCTCTGACAACTTTAAGAATTGTTCTATATTTTCTTTATTACAAAAATTTTGATTAGAAAATTTAAATATAATTTTATTCCAATTTATTCTATTTTTTCTTCTATTCCATTTTTTCTTTGCTTCTTCTTTTGATTTATAGTGCATAAAATATATCTCTATATCATGCAACTTTCCTACTGGATAACTATGCTTTTCTCCTGTAAGTTTTGCTTTTTTAGATTCACTAAAATCTATGAACTCCAAATCAAATTTCAAATACTCTTTTATGTTATATATAAATTTTATATAATCTTCAGCCATGAAATATAGTCCTACTGTTGGCGTGTTATATCTTAATCCATAGCTTTGGTACACAGTTCCTCCCCAACAATTGTTAGATATTATTGTAAAATCGCTACAATTTATTTTTTTTCTTCTTTTTTTATATGTGAACTTTATATAACATTTTCTTAATTTCAGTCTAATTGTTTCATAATTCATACTATTATTTAGTTAACTCCTTTATATAATTGCATATAAATTCTTTCTAATTTTTTTGCATTTTCTTTTATGTCAAATCCCTTTTCTTTTATATCCTTATATATTTCTTTTTTGCTACTTTCTCTGTCTTCACTTTTTATTTTTTCTATTTTTTTGGCCCATTTTTTTGGTTCTACATCAATTGAAGCAAATTCAACTAATCTTGTTAGTTTAACATCCTTTGTTATTTTATCTGATATCAAACATGGTAATCCTGATAGCTGCCATTCTACTACTACATTTGGAAATCCTTCAAATCTTGATGGCAATACCATTATGTCCATTGCCTGCAACCATTCAGAAACTTTTGAGGTATTACCTGTAAAAATAATATTATCAAATATGCCTAATCTCTTTGCTTTTTCTTCTATTTGAAGTCTTAATTTGCCATCGCCTATCAAAATCAATGCATACTTATTTTTATTTATTGCATTTAATTGATAAAATATATCTAGTAAATATTCGTGATTTTTTTGATAATTAAATCCACCTACATGTCCTATAACTATTTTTTCTGACAGATTGTATTTTTTTCTAACCTCTTGTCTGATTTTTGAATTATATTCATATTCTTCTATATTCTTTCCATTGTTTATTATTTCAAATTTTCTTTTTTTAAATAACCATTTTCCCGCTTCTTTTCCACACGCAAATCCATTTGTATAAGTTTTATACAATATTGGTCTTAAAATTTTGTCTAGAACCTTGTGATCAGTCTTTGTATTATGGCTATGTGCAATTCTTATTTTACATCCTGCTCTTTTTGCAGCTATCATCTCAATACATATCATTGCACTGCTTCCATGAGCATGAACTGCATCATATTCTCCTTCTTTTATTACTCTGGTTAACTCTTTTATATACTTAAATGGATTCTTCTTTCTTCCCTGTATCAAATATATTTTTCTACCTTTATCTTTTATTGCCTTTTCAATACTTGGAATTACAAAAGGCACAACAAAATCGATGCTAATTTTATTTTCATCTATATTATGAAAATAATTTAATACAATAGCGGAAATTCCTTCTATGAATAATCCTTTTGGTAATATATATAGTACTTTCACTTGTTTTTTTCTCCTTTTTAGTCATTGCATTTAAATATGTAGCCAATCACCAAATGTCATATCCCATTTTTCTGGAATAAACGGTTGGAATCCGCTAAAATGATAAAATGTTATTTCCCCAAAATATAATTTTCCATCAACCTCATAAAAATCAATTCTTACGTGTTTCAATCCTTTTGACAATTTTCTTGATAATTCAATCATTTTTCAAAATTTTTTGGTTTTCTAATTTGTTCTTTTGAGTTTGGGTAATGTTGCTTTATATCTAAATGATTAAATTCTAAATCAAAGTAGTCAAACTTTGTTTTTCCCTTACTTCTATCTGTTGCAATAAACATTGCCTTTGGTTCTCCATCGAAACAAAAAAATTTATAATCTCTTAATTCACCATCAACATGATCTTCCATATATTGTTCAGCAATTATTCTAGGTTTTATCACTTTATATGGCCACTCTCTTCCAATATAGTAAAAATTATATTTCATCGCTTTTTCTATTTTCTTTTTTGCTTCTTTTTTATTAAAATTCTCTTTATTTTTTACTATTACTACTCCTTCAGAATCATGTGTACATTTTAAAACAAATTGTTTAGGTAATCTATTAAAATCAATATCTTCAAATTTATCCCATACTCCAATAGTCGGTATTATATATTCTTCTCCTATTATGTCCGATGCATATTTCTTTGCTTCAAACTTATCTACCATATTAACGTAATTAGGATTTCTATCATGTAATTTAAGCCAATTTAATTTTTCGTTAAATGTTTGTGGATTTCTTAAATTACATTTCTTTTTAAATTGAGCAAAATAATATAATTTTATATATACTTTATCTGGCAAAACTCTTAAGGTATATTTGATTTTTTTTAGTACTGCTTTTTTATCCATTATTTCTTCTCCCAATTCTCTTGTATAAACTTATCTATCAGATTAACAATTGCCATCGGATCTTTATTCTCCCAAGGCACCAAATCATCTGTCCCATCATAAATCTTTTGTATAGCCTCTTTTAATTCGCCCATTTCATATACAGGCAATACATATCCATTTGATGCAAAAGCTTCATTATTTTGTATTTGATGATCATTGATATGCTCTCCATATTTTTCAAGCCTCGTTACTGCTATAACTTTTTTACCTGCATTTAAAGCTTTCATAATAGAGCCTGATGCTCCATGACTGATAACTATATCTGATTCTTTTACTTTTTCTATAAACTCTTCTTGTGAAATAAAATCTTTATATTTAAAGTTTTTAGGTTTATATGTTGATGTTCCTATTTGCGCAAATATATCTTCTTTTATAATTTCATCATCACATAATTCATCTAACTTTTTAAATAACCTGTCAAAAGGGTAGTTCCTTGATCCTACACATACAAAAATCAATATAAACACCCCCCATAAATAGCTTTTTTATAAAATTTTTTTTGAGTTTCCCATTGAACTATAAACAAGTCTGAATGTTTTTCCATTTTCTTTCCAGCAACTGTTGGCATATTTGCCCTACCAAAAGTCTCTATAAATATAAACTTCTTATGAAATAATATTGCTAATAAATAAAATGGATATGCAACCATTGTTCCTGTAGTTATTACGAAATCCGGTCTTTCCTTTATCCAAATTATTAATGTCTTAATTGCATTGTATATCATTTTTATTGGCATTAGTTTATCTTTTAAATCTGTTTGTTTCATAAAATATTTAGCATTTGCTTCAAATTGAGTTTTTTCAGTCACAAAAAATCCATCATATTTGTCTATTAATGGTTGTAATTTTTGCAATTGTTCCCAATGCCCCCCTGATGAGGATACTAAACATATTCTTGGTTTTTGTCTTTTCATTTTTACTTATATCGCTCCTTCTTTTTTAGCCACATTTATAACTGTTTTTATTAATAATTTCATATCTGTTTTTAAACTTTTATTTTGATTATAATTATAATCCATTTTCAATCTATCTTCAAAAGTAACATCGCTTCTACCAGCAATTTGCCAAAATCCTGTAATTCCTGGCTTAGATTCGATTATATATGTATAATATTTTCCCATATCTTCTTTTTCTCTTGGTAAATATGGTCTAGGTCCAACCAAACTCATATCACCTTTTAAAACATTTATAAATTGTGGAAATTCATCTAAACTAGTTTTTCTAATAAAATTACCAATTTTTGTTACTCTTGGATCATTTTTTAATTTTTTATATTCTTTATACTCTTTTTTTGCGTTTTCATTTTCTTCTAAGTATCTTTCTAATATTTTATCTGCACCTACTATCATTGATCTATACTTGTACATTTTAAATATTTTTCCATCTTTTCCTATTCTTTGTTGAGAATAGAATACTGGTCCTTTATCTTTTGCTATTATATTTGCTATATATATTATAATAGTTAGTGGTATTAAAGTAATTACACCTACTAAACCACCACAAACATCTATTATTCTTTTTATTATTTTTTCTATTTGTTGTTTTAATGTTCTTTTATTTATAGTAGTATCAGCTGGACTTAATTTATCTACAGTGTTAACTTCAGCGAAACTGTATTTATTTACTCCACTTATACTCACTTTAATCCCCCCATTATATTCATATCTTCAACATTTATTATACAATAACAATATTTTCATTTCAATACTTTTTCTACATATTTCATAAGTAAATTATGGAACAATTACCATAATGCTTAAAAATATTACAAAAAATATCAAAAAACCTATAATTAATGTAAATACTTGTAGTAAAAACAGAAATATTATATTTATTATTATTAAAAATACAATATTTCTACATATTTATATATTATAATATAATAAAAAATTTGTCAATTTTTAAAAATCATATTTATGTAAATAAGTTATTAGCATTTTTACTTATTTTTTGACAAACTTTTATTATTTTATTTATTGCTATAAATGTACATATTCCGAACATAACTCCTATAGTATCAATACATACATCTTTCACTGCTGGTGTTCTGCCTCCTGAAAACATCTGATGCATTTCATCTGATATTGCATATAATATTCCTATCAAAATTGTAATAATTAATTTATTACTTTTTTTAATATTATATGTGTTAACAAATCCATATATATTTATTCCTGCTATTGTATAAATTGTAAAATGTGCTAGTTTTCTTATGATATATTGTGAATTTGCTATTAATTCTTCTTTTTCAATTTCATTTAAATTTTTGTCTATTCGAAAAATCTCTATTATTTTTCTTGTAAATGATCTACTTGTCGAACCTGACTTTTCACCATTTTGATTTGAAAAGATAAAAATTGCTACAAAAGTTATTATAGTTAGTATAGCAAAAATTACTCTTTGTATTTTTATATTCATTCTTAATTCCTCTTTAATAAAGTTCAGTAAGAATATTTTATCTTACTGAACTTTAATTTTCCTAATTTTTATATCCTGTTTTATTTACAATACTTTGACTTATTGATTTTACAGTATCTGATGGAACGTAATCTTCTTCTCCAAATATTTCTTTATGCAATTGTATTACATTTGATTCTAATGTTACTGGAATTCCATACCATCTATCCATCGTTTTTCCCTTTGTATTATAAGGCCATCCTACACTTTCTGTTACTTTATATTTTGCCATACTTGGTACCATTGAAATTATATCTGTTGCTGATATATTTGTATATACATGTGGTAATATGGCATCTGCAAATGAATTTATTTCTTTTAAATTTCTAGTTTTTAATTTTGCAAACATTGCTTCAATTACAGTTCTCATTCTTTCTGTCCTCTTGTAATCTCCTCCTGCTGTATATCTTATTCTAGAATATGCTACTGCTTGTACTCCATCTACTGTATATGTTCCTGGTTGTGTTATATGTTGTGATTTTTTTCCTGTAACTCTTGATGTTTCATCTATGTATCCATTTATGTATTTTATTTCTTCTGAGTCTATTGTTAATTTAATTCCTCCTAATTGGTCAACCGCTTCTGCTACCGAATCAAAATTAACTGTTACGAATTCATTTATATTAAGGTCTAAGTTTTTGTTTAGTGTTTTTATTGCTAGTGGCGCTTCTCCATATGAATATGCATGTGTTATTTTATCTAATCCATATCCATCTATATTTACATATGTATCTCTATATACTGATGCTAATTTTATTTCTCCTGTGTCATTATTTATACTTGCTATAACTATACAATCGCTTCTATTTCCTCTTCCATAATCATCTGCTCTACTATCTACTCCAAATATGGCTATATTTCTATATCCTGTTAATTTTTGTTCTATTTCTTCTGTAATGCCTAATTCTTCGTCTTTTGGTAGTTCTACTTTTTGTATTTTATCTAATTTACCTTTTACATAAAAAAATGCTACACCTAATAAAATGATTATTATTAATATTAGTACTATTACTATTTTAAAAAATATATTTACTCCTTTTTTCTTTTCTTCTTTTGACATTTTTTTCACTCCTTTTTGTTTATGTTTCAAATTATAGCACATCGTTTTTTCATTTTCAAGTGCAAATTACATAAAACACTTAACAAATCATTTTATGATTTGTTAAGTGTTCCTTATTTTAAGCATGTGCTTTTAATTTACATATTTCATAATTTAATCTACTGTGTTCTAATTCATTATTCTTTTCATATTGTTCTATTTTTTTCATTACTTCTTTATGATTTTTATTTTGCTCATCATTATTTCTAGTTTGTTCATTTAATATTCTTGCTGTATTTACATTTGTCATTAAATCTACTTTTTGTTCAATTGATTTCAATGATGGTTTTATAACATTAAATACTTCATTTTTTAACATTTTTGTATCTTCTTTTAATTCTTTTATATCTCTTTTTAATGTTGTTACATCATTTTTTAATCCTGATACATCTTTCTTTAATACTGTTACATCTTGTTTCAGCACTGTTACATCTTTCTTTAATACTGTTACATCTTGTTTCACTTCTGATATATCTTGTTGTATTTCATCAAATTTTTTCATTGCTATTTTCTGAAATTTTTCTGATTCTTCAAATTTCTTAATTACTAATTCTTCAAATTCTTCAAATTTCCCAAGTTTTTTAATTACCAATTCTTCGAATTCTTTACTCATCTTTCTACCTCCTTTCTTTTCATATTTTAATGATTTTTTCTACCTCTTGAATAAATGAAACGTTGAGGTATATGAATAAGTCAAATAACTTACATTGAAAAAAAATCTTTTCTTTTGCATTTAAATCAATGCATTTTTTAGAACTTAAAATTTAAATGAATTAAAATAAGTATGGTAATATAATACCATACTTATTTGTAAAAATCAATCTATTTTATAAATTCATTTTAAAATTTAATTTGATGCCCATCTTAACATCTTTATATCATTATATTTTCTTAGGACTTGTTTATATTTTTCATATTCTTCATCCCATAATTCTTTAGGTACTTTATCAAATGCAGTAAATATCTTTTCTGCTTCTGCTAAATATATAACTTGCTCCTGTGGAGACATCTTTTGATATTGTTTGGCAAATTTATATAGTTTATCTAACATTTCATTTGCTTCAATAAAGCTCCAAAAATCTTTTACTTTCATTCCTAATAATTTTATTTGCATTACTGCATATAATACTAATGCGAATATTACAAATGCTAATACATATATAATTCCTAATATATTTTCCATTTTTACCACCTTTTGGTTTTTTCGATTGTACATTTCTATTATATCACATATCATATTTTTTTGCAAATCATATATTAACCTTTATATTCTCCGCCATTAATATGCATTACTTGACCTGTAACATAAGAAGAATCATCACTTGCCAAATATATAAACAATGGTGCTATCTCATATGGATGACCTGCTCTTCCCATTGGTGCATCTGAACCTAATGTAGGTATTTTTTCTGCTTCCCAACATGCAGGTTGTAATGGTGTCCAAAATACTCCTGGCGATACTGCATTTACTCTTATATTTTTATCTGCTAAATTTGTTGAAAGTGACCTTGTAAATCCTACTATTGCACCTTTACTTGTTACATAGTCTATTAATTCTGGTTCTCCTTTAAAAGTTGTTATTGATGTTACATTTATTATACTTGCTCCTGGCATCATATACTTTAATGCTCTTTTGGTTAAATAAAACATTGAATATATATTTGTTTTCAATGTTAGGTCAAATTGTTCGTCTGTTATATCTATTAAGCTTTTTTGTTGATATTGAACACCTGCATTATTTACTAAAATATCAATTCTTCCAAATTTATTTATTGTTTCTTGTACTATTTTATCGCAAAACTTAGTATCTTTTATATCTCCTGCTATTAATATACATGTTCCTCCTAATCTTTCTATAAATTGTTTTGTTTCTTCTGCATCTTCATGTTCATTATAATATGCAATTACAACCTTTGCACCTTCTTTTACAAATCCAACAGCTACTGCTCTTCCTATTCCTGAATCTCCTCCTGTTATTATTGCAACTTTATTTAGTAGTTTTCCTGATGCTCTATAATATGGATTATTAAATATTGGTCTTGGTGTCATTAGATATTCCATTCCTGGTTGTGTATTCTGATGTTGTGGCGGGAATTCCACTCTGTAATCTTTACATATTAATCCATATCCTTGGTCATCTATGTATTTTAATCCATAGTCATCCTGTCCATTATTATTTGAATTATAATATTTGTAATTCATTTTTTCACCCCTATTATCTATATTCTAAATATAGTTTTTTGTTAATTTTTCTCTTTTGAATTTTATAATTAATATCTTACTATTTTCTCTATTTATGAATATTCTTTACATTTTTTTAATAACAATATCTTAGGTGATTAAAAATGAGTATTGTTCCAACAAATGTTAATTATAATTCTACTTTATTAATACAAAATCTTATTATGCTTAATCGCATTTATCCTTTTCTAAATATTCAGTCTGCTGGCACTAGTGTTTTGGGCAAGAATATTTATGTTGTTAAGCTTGGTAATGGTACTAAAAAAGTATTTTACTCTGGCTCTATACATCGGTAATGAATGGATTACAAGTGTTTTGCTTATGAAGTTTATTGAAGATTATTGTGTGGCTTATAATAGCAATTCTAATTTATATGGCTATTCTATTAAACGTTTATTTAATTCTGCTTCTATTTATATTATGCCTATGGTTAATCCTGATAGTGTTGATTTAGTTACTGGACATTTAAATTCTGGTCCTGCTTTCTTATCTGCTCAAAATATTGCTAATCAATTTGCTACTATTCCTTTTCCTAGTCGGTTGGAAAGCTAATATAAATGGTGTTGATTTAAATTTACAATTTCCTGCTGGTTGGGAAAATGCAAAAAAAATAAAGTATGCTCAAGGTTTTACTACTCCTGCTCCTCGTGATTTTGTTGGCTACGGACCTTTAACTGAACCTGAGGCTTTAACTATTTATGATTTTACTCTTTCTCATGATTTTAGATTGACTATTTCTTATCATACTCAAGGTAAGGAAATTTATTGGAATTTTCAGAATATTAATCCTCCTCGTGGTTATGAGATTGGTAAACGTTTTGCAAGTTCTAGTGGTTATGTATTAGCTGATGTTCCTTATAATTCTAGTTTTGCAGGTTTTAAAGATTGGTTTATTCAGACTTATAATCGTCCTGGTTATACTATTGAGGCTGGTATTGGTGAAAATCCTTTGCCTATTTCTCAGTTTGATGAGATTTATAGGGATAATTTGGGTATTTTAGTTTTGGGGGCTGTACTATAAAAGATGCGATTAATGAGATTGGGTCTCAAGAGGGATTAAGGGGACAGGTCTTAAAATCCCTCTTTTAATTAATTTTAAAATTATTTATATATCTAAAACAAAAAGAGGGATTTTAAGACCTGTCCCCTTAATCCCTCTTTTTCTACTTTTTACAATTCAGCTAATTTTTCATTCAATTTTCTATATATAGGCTTCATTTTTTCTTCCTTTGTAACCTCTACAGCTTTATCAATATCAATCCATTGCACACCGCTATTTTCATCTTCTTTAATCCTTAATACTTCTTCTTCATCTGCTTCTACTAAAAAACAACAATCTAAATGCAAATGTGAAGGCACGAATTTTCCTCTTTTTACATGGCTATCTACAGTAACTATTTGTATTCCATAAATTCCATTACTTAACAATTTCAAATTTTTTAATCCTGTTTCTTCCTCTGCCTCTTTTAATGCAACATGTAATAAATCACTATCTCCATCTGCATGTCCTCCTGTCCATGCCCATGATTTGTATATGTTATGATGAATCATTAATACTTTTGTTCTTTCTTTATTTACTATCCAATTTGATGCTGTAAAGTGACACATTCTGTTTTCTCTTGTTAATACATCTTTAAATGTGTGTATATATTCAAGCATCATTTCTTTATCATTTTCTTCTTGTTCATTATATGGTACATATCTTTCTATCATTTCTTTCAATTCAGTTGTCATTTTTTCTCCTCCTTAACAAATTATTGTTTACAAGTTACTTTTACTATTGCTACGCAAACATTATACATTATCTTTTTCTTTTTTTCAATAAAATTTTTATTGAAAATTAATATTTTTTATTAAAACTTCACGTTTCGACAGACTTTTCATTTATTTTATATTAATATAATACTATCTTAATATAGAAAAGGAGGAAAAGTTATGAAAACACTTGACGAACTGTTAGTAACCGAATTTGATTCTTTTTTTGATGCTTTTAATGCTTTAGAAAAATTTTTACAAGAAATTGATGTATCAACTAATTTTCAAAATCGTGGAAGATTTCAGAATTTGTATGTTCTTGGTAATCGGATTTATGCATAATTTTCCTCTAAAAAAGACAGATGCTTCTGTCTTTTTTACTTTATATAATAATACTATACTTTCCAATTTTTTTCTATGCTATTACTTTGCTTTCTGGAACACGTCTATTTTTCTTAGCTTTTGCTTGTTGTTCTGTTTGTCTATTCTCATCAATTACTACCTCTGGTTCTACCTTATTTAGAACTGTTTCTCTATTTATTATACATTTTGAAATATTTGGTTTTGATGGAATTTCAAACATAATATCTCTCATTATTTCTTCTATAATTGAACGAAGTCCTCTTGCTCCAGTTTTTCTTTCTATTGCTTTGTCTACAATTGCTTCTAAAGCTTCTTGCTTAAATTCAAGTTCTACATTATCCATTTCTAATAATTTCTTATATTGTTTTACTAACGCATTTTTTGGTTCTGTTGCTATTTGGATTAATGCGTCTTTATCTAAGTCTTTAAGTGTTGCTATTATTGGCAATCTCCCTATAAATTCTGGGATTAATCCATATTTTAATAGGTCTTGTGGCAACATTTCTTGGAATATTTCATATTTGTTGATTTCTTTTTGGCTTTCTATTTTTGTTCCAAAACCTATACTCTTTTTACCTGTTCTTTCTTTTATGATATTTTCTAATCCTTCAAATGCTCCTCCACAAATAAATAAAATATTTTCTGTATTTATTTGTAGCATTTCTTGATTTGGATGTTTTCTTCCTCCTTGTGGTGGTACTGATGCTACTGTTCCTTCTACTATTTTTAATAGTGCTTGTTGTACTCCTTCTCCACTTACATCTCTTGTGATTGATAAATTTTCAGATTTTCTTGTTATTTTATCAATTTCATCTATATATACAATTCCTTTTTCTGCTTTTTGTATATCTCCATCTGCTGCTTGTATAAGTTTTAATAGAATATTTTCAACATCTTCTCCAACATATCCTGCTTCTGTAAGTGTTGTTGCATCTGCTATTGCAAATGGTACATTTAATATTTTTGCAAGTGTTCTTGCTAAAAGTGTTTTCCCACATCCTGTTGGTCCTAATAGTAATATATTACTTTTTTGTATTTCTACATCATCTTTTTTATCATTGTCTTCATGTGCTATTCTTTTATAATGATTATATACTGCTACTGATAATGTTCTTTTTGCTTCTTCTTGACCTATTACATATTCATCTAATATTTTCTTTATTTCTTTTGGACTAGGTATTTTGTCTAAGTTATTTAATGTATATCCTACTTCTTCTTCATCATATACTTCAGCTGCTATTATACTTGTACATAAATCAACACATTCATCGCATATATATACTCCTGGTCCTGCAACTATTCTTTTTACACTTTCTTGTGATTTTCCACAAAATGAACATCTTACATTTTTTGGCACATCATTTTTAGCCATACTTTTTCTTTCCCTTCATTATTATATTCTTTTATCCATAATACCATCAATTAGTCCATATTCTAAAGCTTCTTGTGCTGTCATATAATGGTCTCTTTCTGTATCTCTTTCTATTACATCTATTGGTTGACCTGTTTTTTCACTTAATAATTTATTTAATTTTTCTCTTGTTCTTATCATATGGTCTGCATGGATTTTTATTTCAGTTGCTTGACCTGAAATTCCTCCACCTTGACCTCCTATTAATGGTTGATGTATTAATATTTCAGAGTTTGGTGTTGCAAATCTTTTTCCTTTTTCACCATTTGCTAATAATACTGCTCCAAAGCTTGCTGCTAATCCTACACATATTGTTGTTACTGGACATTTGATGTAATTCATTGTGTCTACTATTCCCATTCCGTCTGTTATTGACCCTCCTGGTGAGTTTATATATAAGAATATTTCTTTATCTGGGTCTTCTGATTCTAAGAATAGTAATTGTGCTATTACTAAACTTGCTGATGTTGCATTTACATCTTCTCCTAAAAATATTATTCTATCTTTTAATAATCTTGAGAATATATCGTATGATCTTTCTCCTTTACTTGTTTGTTCAATTACATAAGGTACTAAACTATTTTTTTCTAACATTCTTTTTCCTCCTAAATCTGTCAAAAAGTTTAACTTTAACATCAGACTTCTAACATTTGATATATAACTTTTAATATTCAACTTTTGACTTAAAACTAGTAACTTTAATTTTACTTAAAAATGATTGGCATGAATTTAATTTACTATTTTCACCCCAATCATTTCTATTTTTTATATCTTATTTTATTTTTGCATTTTTTACTAAAAATTCTAAAGCTTTTTCTGATTCTAATCCACTTTTTATGTATTTTCTTACATTTTCATTTTTTAAGAATTCTTCGTCATCTGGTTTTCCATAATTTTTAGCCATTTCTTTTACTTTTTCTACTATTTCGTCTTCTGTTGCTTCTATTTTTTCTGCTTTTATTACTGCTTCTAACATTAATCTTGATTTTATAGCTTCAATTGCTTGAGGTTCATATTCTTTTTTAACTTCTTCAGCTGTTTTTCCCATCATTTGAAGATATTGTTCTAATTTTAGTCCTTGATATGAAAGTCTATTTTCTACATTTTTTAACATATCTTCTGTTTCTAATTCTACCATTCCTGATGGAATTTCTACTTTAACATTTTCACATACTGCTTTGATTACAGCATCTTCTGTTTCATATTTTTGTTTTTGTTCATTTTCTTTTTCCATTTTTTCTTTGATACTTTTCTTTAATTCTTCTAATGTATCAAATTCACTTACGTCTTTTGCAAATTCGTCATCTAATTCTGGTAGTTCTTTTTTCTTTATTTCATGTAATTTTACTTTAAATGTTGCATCTTTTCCAGCTAAATCTTTTGAGAAATATTCTTCTGGAAATTTTACATTTATATCTTTTTCTTCATCTATTTTCATTCCAATTATTTGATCTTCAAATCCTGGTATAAATGTGTTGCTTCCTATTTCTAATTCATGTCCTTCTGCTTTTCCACCTTCAAATGCTACACCATCAACAAATCCTTCAAAGTCTATTACTGTTGTGTCTCCACTTTCTACTGCTCTATCTTCTACTGATATTAGTCTTGAGTTGTGTTCTTGCATATGTGATAATTCATGGTTTATATCTTCATCTGATACAGTATACTCTATTTTTGGTATTTCTATACCTTTATATTTTCCAAGTTCTGCTTCTGGTTTTGTTTGGAATATTGCTGTAAATATTAAGTCTTTTCCTTTTTCTATTTGTTTTACATCTATATCTGCTTTACTTACTACTTCTATATTATTTTCTTTTAATGCTTTTTCCATTTCAACTGGTGCTACTTCATTAAAAGCATCTTCATAGAAAATTTCTTTTCCATAATATTTTTCTACTATATTTAATGGTGCTTTTCCTTTTCTAAATCCTGGTATATTGAAGTATTTTGCACTTTGGAAATATACTTTTTTTATTGCTTCATCAAATTTTTGAGCTTCTATTGTTAACTCTAACTTTACTTCATTTGCGTTTTCTGTTTTTTCAACTTTATAATTCATTGTTTTTCAATCCTTTCAAATTTTAGTTATTTATATTCTAATTTTTATAGCTATTCTATTATACCATATTTTTCCTAATTTGCAAGTATTTTTTATATTTTTCAAAAAAATACTTGTTTTTTTTATTTTTTTGTGATAAACTTGTTAATAGTCAGTTTATTTTAAAAATTAGGAGGTGCAAAGATAATGGCTAAATGTGCAGTTTGTGGTAAAGCACAAAGTAATGGAAATAAGCTTAGCATTACTCGTTCACATATAAGTAAAAGAAGTCCAAGAACTTGGAAACCAAATTTAAGAAGTGTTAAAGCTATATTGGAAAATGGTGAAACAAAAAGAATTTCAGTTTGTGCAAAATGTTTAAAAGATGGTAAAGTAAAAAGAGCTTAGTCTCTTTTTTTGTTATCATTTTCTAATTATATTAAAAGGATGGTGATATATATTTCAAAACTATTTCGAAACATTTTATTATTTATTATTTTATTTTCAATTTTTATTTCTATATTTTTTATTCCTATAATTCAAAATGAAAGTATTTCTAGTAATAATTCCAATAAAGAATTTCTTAATTTCAATTCTAATGGCTTTGTTTGGCCTATTCCAGGCTATACTAGTATAAGTTCTCCTTTTGGTAAGAGAAATGCTCCTACTAGTGGTGCTTCTAGTTTTCATTATGGCACTGATATTCCTGCTCCTGAAGGCACTAAACTAATTGCTGTTAATGATGGTGAAATTACTTTTCGTTCTTTTTTAGGTGCTGGTGGTTATACTATTACTCTTTCTTTTGATAATTTTAAAGTTTCTTATTGTCATGTTTCCCCTAATTTTATTGTTTCTGTTGGCGATTTTGTTAAAGAAGGTCAAGTTATTCGGTTATGTTGGTCCAAAATATGTTTATGGTGTTCCTGGTAATTTGTATTCAGATTCTTCTGGTAAGCCTACTAATCGGTGCTACTACTCGGTTGTCATCTTCATTTACGGTTTTAGAGTTGATGGAAATTACGTTAATCCTTTGAATTATTTTTAAGATAGGAAAAGGAGAAAAAGAAACAAATTCTTTCTCTCCTTTAATGTAACAAATTTAATGTTATTCTATCTTTTCTCCAGATACTAAAAATTTAAATAACTCTTCAGTTATTTCCATTCTAACATTTATTGGAAACAAAGTAATCATAGCATTACCTATAATGTCCTTTACATATTCAATAGATATTAAAAATGGTAAATAAAAATAAAGTGCTTCTTCTGTTAAACTAATTTCTGATTTTGGCTTTTTCTGAAAATACTTTGTTATTTCATTTTTAGTTATTCTGTAAGTATCTCCTAAAAACCGAATTTTTACAACCTCATCACAATCAAAAAACATTCTATTTGCTTCCATTTTTCTACCTCCTTAACAATTATGTTTACGAGTTACTTTTATTAATTTTTAATTACATATCATCATCTTCATCAGAATCTTCGCAACCTGAACATCCATGACAATGTCCTGAACATTCATCATCTTCGCAGTCACATAAATCTCCTGACCAATCTAATTCAATTATATTTTTACATTCTGGACATTCAATTTCTGATTTTTCCTCATCTACTCCAATAACAAATTCATGTTCACAATAAGGACAAACTATTTCAAAATCAAAACCTTCATCAGAATATATATCACTTTCAATATGATTTATAACATCTTGCATTTTTTCCATCTTGTTATTCATTTCTTTTTGATTTTCTTTAATTTCTTGCATTTCCTTTAAAAGTTTTTCTATTTGTTGATTTAAATCACTCATGATTTACACCTATACCCTTTCCATATACTCACATGTTCTTGTATCTATTCTTAATACATCACCTATGTTTACAAACATTGGAACTTGTAATTCTAATCCTGTTTCTAATGTTGCTGGTTTTCCAGATGTTGTTGTTGTATTTCCTGCAAATCCTGGTTCTGTATATGTAACTTCTAATTCAACAAATATTGGTGGTTCTACTGCAAATACCTTATCTTTATAAGATAATATTGAAACTTCCATGTTTTCTTTTAAGTATTTTAAACAATCACCTAATGTTTCTTTATTTAAAGGCATTTGGTCATATGTTTCGTTATCCATAAAATAATATAAATCTCCATCTGCATATAAATATTGCATTGTTTTTCTTTCAATTTCTGCTCCTGGGAATTTATCTGATGGGTTAAATGTTTTTTCTAATGTTGCTCCTGTAATTACATTTTTTAATTTTGTTCTTACAAATGCTGAACCCTTTCCTGGTTTTACGTGTTGAAATTCTACTACTCTAAATACATTTCCTTCCATTTCAAATGTTGTTCCATTTCTAAAATCTCCTGCTGAGAATACTCCTGCCATTTTTATTTCTCCCTTCATACTTTGCTACAACTGTTAGTTTTTAATTCCTACAGTTGTAGTATTATTTTCTACTTTTTATATTTTACTACAAATTCCTAGAAAAATCAACCCTTAAAATTTTGTGTCAAAAAAGGACGTCCCTTTTGACACAAAGTTATATTATAATATAATTTTTCTCAGATTTTGTTAAGCTTATACAGCCAAATTTTGTTATCTGAACTGTATCTTCTATTCTTACTCCAAATTTTCCTGGAATATATATTCCTGGTTCGTCTGTTACTACCATATTTTCCTTTAGTTGTGCATCATTTCTATAACTTATATATGGTGGTTCATGTATTTCTAATCCTACTCCATGTCCTAAACTGTGTATTAAGTCATGTCCATTTAATTTGAAGTCATTTTCAACTAATTTTGTTACTTGTCTTGTACTACATCCTTCTTTATATTGGTCTAATGCAAATTTTTGATTGTTTAATACTAAGTCATATACTTTTTTCATTTCTTCTGTTGGTTCGCCTACAAATATTGTTCTTGTCATGTCTGAACAATATCCATTTACTTTACATCCCATATCTATTGTAATGATATCTTGATTTTGTATTTTTCTATTTGATGGTACTGCATGTGGTTTTGATGAGTTTTCTCCTGATGCTACTATTGTTTCAAATGATATTCCGTCTGTTCTTTCTGTGTAATATTCATCTATTTCTTTTGCTATTTGTTTTTCTGTCATTCCTGGTTTTATATAACTTATTATGTATTTGAAACATTCATCTGTTATATTACATGCTTTTATTATATTACTTAGTTCTTCTTCATCTTTAATCATTCTTTGTTTTTCTATTATATGTTCTGTCTCAACAAAATTATTAATTTTAAATTTTCTAATATATTCTTTATATGTTGCATATGATATATAATTTTCTTCAAATCCTATATTTTCACAAAACATGAAAAAGTTTTCATAGTCTTCTTTTGATATATCATTTACATTATATACTATTATCTCATCAAATAATGTTAGTATACTGTGTACATATTCTATATATCTTCCATCTGTTATATAAATATTTTCTTTTGGAGTTATTATTAATGTTCCTTCTGCTTCTATATTTGTTAAATATTTTATATTTGTTGGATTCGATATTATCATTCCTTGCAAATTTAAGCTTAGCATTTTATTTTTTAGCCATTGTAGCTTTAAATTCATTATAAACTCCCCCTAATATTTTTTTACCTATACATTCCCAATGTAAAAATCATTAATAATGTATTTTTTATTATTTCAAATGGTACAAATATACTTATAAATGTTCCAAAAACAATAAATGGTCCAAATGGTATATATTCATCCATTTTTTTTATTTTTGTTGCTAATAATAATATACTTAATATTGCTCCAATTAGGAATGATAATAATGTGATTACTATTATATTTGATAGTCCAAAATATATTCCGAATAGCTCCCATTAGTTTTACATCCCCAAATCCCATTGCTTCTTTTCCATATATTGCTCCGTCCTATTAATGTTATTAGTAAGAATATTCCTCCTCCTACAAACATTCCTAATATCATATTTATTGTTATAGCTACATCTGATAGTCCATATAAAAAAGCTATTACTAATCCTATTTCAAACATTGTTAGATTTAGTCTGTTTGGTATTATTTGTAATTTATAATCTATTACAAATGCTGACAATAACATTGGTGTTAATATTATAAATTTTATTAAGCTTAAGTTTGCTATGAATGTTTCTTGTATTCCATAATAGTATACTAATCCTATATATATTACTGATGTTACTAGCATTAATATATAGTTTGGTTTAAATTCTGCAAAATATTCTGTGAATATTTCTTTTGAAAATACTTTTTTGTAGTCTGGTAATCTTTTGTTCATCCAGTCTACAAGCATCCCGACAAATAGCCCTAATATTGCTACAATTGCATAGTACCATATGTTTGTTTCATTAATATACATTTTTCTTTTTCTCCTCTTTTGTTTTGTATTTGTTTTTTATTTTATTTTCTATTGGTCTTTTCCATGCTGTATACCAATATTCCTTTTTTTCATCTATTGGATCTACTAATATTGTGAACATTTTACTTCTGTTTCCGCCCTATTATGTCTGTAAATATTTGGTCTCCTACTACTGCTATGTTTTCTGGTTTTATATTTGTTTCTTTTTCTATTTTTTTAAATCCCTTTTTTAGTGGTTTCATTGCAAAGTGTTTATATCGTATTTCTAATTTTTGGGCTACTTTTTCTACTTTTTCTTTGTTATTAGTGTTTGATAATATATATAGTTTTATTCCTTGCCCTCTCATTTCTTTTGCCCATTTTATTACTTCTTCTGATAAGTTTTTATAGTAGTCTATTAGTGTGTTGTCTACATCTAATATTAGTAGTTTTATTTTATTTTTCATTAACATTTCTATTGTTATATCTTCTACTTTTTTTAAATATAAATTTGGATATAATGTTTTCATTTTTTTCCATCTCTTTCTTCTGTCTTAGTATAATTATATTATCAATAATGATGTTGATTTGTCAAGGAATTTTTTTATCTTTAATATTTTTATATAATGTTTATAGCTCAATAAAAATTTTTATTTTTTATGAACTCTAACTTTAAAAACCTGCAAATTCAATTTTCGAATTTACAGGTTTTATTTTTTTACTTCAGGTCATCTTCAAATCTATCAGCATCTTCTTCATCATCACTTTCAGAAGTAGAACCAGATTTAAATTCAATGCCAGCAGGTATTAAAAGTGCCCACAAGCACCATGCACTTTTGGTAATAAGCATTCACATTATTTTACATAAAATTGCAAACTATTTTCTAATTTCAATTCCTTTATTCTCTAAATCTTTAATAATTCCATCTAAAATAGAATTAATTTCATCATCATTTAAAGTTCTATCTTGAGCACCAAATGTCAAAGAATAAGCAATACTTCTCATATTTTCATCAATATTTTTACCTTCATATACATCAAAAACTTTAATATCTACTAATAGTTTTCCAGCTTTTTTCTTAATTAAAGCTTCAACATCTTTTGATATCATATCTTTACTTACTAAAACTGCTATATCTTTTTTAACAACAGGAAATTTTGAAATTTCTTTAAATTTCATTTTTCCAACTCTTTTTTCTAATAATTTGTCTAAATTTATTTCCATTACATAAACTGATTCTTTTTCAATTGATGGATGTATTCTTCCTACAACACCAACAATATCATTATTTACTGAAATCTCTGCTACTTGACCTGGATGAAATTCTGATATCATTTTCTTTGGCATTACAAAACTATATCTATTTTCATAGCCTAAATAATCTAATAACTCTTCTGCAACACCTTTAATATCATAAAAATCAACGTTTTTATTGTGTCCTATTCCTGTATAATATTCACCTGACATTAGTACACATATTTTTTGATTTTCTCCATATTCTCCATTTCTTTTCCAGAACCCTTTTCCTATTTCGAAAAGACAAATATCTTTGTTTTCTCTTGCTCTATTATATTCATATATTTTATATAATGATGGTATAATACTATATCTTAAAGTATTTCTCTCTTCTGTTATTGGATCTAGTAATTTTACTTCTTCAAATTCATCTACTGTGAATTTATGAACATCTTTATCATTTATTAATATATATGATAATGTTTCGCTTAGTCCCATATTTGACATTTTTGCTCTTATTTTTCTTGTTGTTTTGTCTAAGTGTCCCATTCTCATTGGTACTACTGGCAATTTTCCTTGTATATTATCAACTCCATAAATTCTTCCAACTTCTTCTATTAAGTCTGCTCTAATTGATATGTCTATTCTTCTTGTTGGTACTGTTACAATTACTGAATTTTCTTTTGCTTCAGTTTTGAAGTCTAGTTTTCTAAATACATCTATTATATCTTCTTTTGATATATTTGTTCCTAGCACATCATTTATTTCTTGATATGTTATTTCAATTACCTTTTCTTTATTATCTGTTACATCATATTTAACTACTCCTGTAACTATTTCTGCATCAGCATATTTTTCAAGTAATGTGCATGCTCTATCTATTGCCATATATGTTCTTGCTGGGTCTAAGCCTTTTTCAAATCTATTACTTGCTTCACTTCTTAAGATTTTATTTGATGTTTTTCTTACTTTTACTGAATCAAATATTGCTGCTTCTATTACAATATTTTTAGTTGTTTCTTCTACTTCTGTGTCTAGTCCACCCATAACACCTGCTAATCCTATTGCTTTCTTACCATCTGTAATTGCTATATCTTCTGATGTTAATGTTCTTTCTATATTATCAAGTGTCGTTAGTTTTTCTCCTTCTTGTGCCATTCTTACAACTATTTTGTCTCCTAAATTCTCAGCATCATAGAAATGTAATGGTTGACCTAATTCTATCATTACATAGTTACTTATATCTACAACATTATTAATAGGTCTTATTCCAGATGCAATTAATCTATTTTTTATAAAATCCGGACTTTCTTTTATAGTCACATTTTTAGCTTTTTTTGCTAAAAATAATTTACAATTTTCTGTTTCTATTCCTATTGAAAATTCCTTGTTTATCTCTTCCCCATTTTCTTTATATGAAATCTCAACTGGTTTTACTTTTTTATCATAAATTGCCCCTAATTCATAAGCCATACCTAATATACTAAGTAAATCTCCTCTATTTGCTGTTAATTCGAAATCTACAACACTATCATCTAATTTCATATATTTTATTGGGTCTTCTCCTATTGGTGCGTCAGCTGGTAATTCATGTATTCCATTTTTATCTGCTTCTGATAAGAATTTTTTGTCTATTCCTATTTCATATAAAGCACATAACATACCATTTGATTCTTTACCTCTAATCATACCACTTTTAATTTTAAAATCACCTGGTAACTCAGCTCCAACTTGAGCTACTATAACTTTTATTCCTTTTCTGGCATTTGGTGCACCACATACTATATTTAATGTTTCACTTCCAATATCCACTTTACACAGATGTAGGTGGTCAGAATCTGGATGCATTTCACATTCTTTAATTTCTCCTATTACTAATTTTGTTGCATTTACTAACTTTTCTGCTGAATCATATTCATTTCCTGCTTTTGTCATTGCTTCTGCTAGTTCATGCACATTTATATTTTCATCTATATCAATATAGTCTTTTACAAAATTTAAACTTAATTTCATTTTTTTCCATCCTTTCACTCACTTCGTTCGTTCATCGTCATCCAAAATTTTTTTCAAAATTTTCGTCTGTCCCACTTGTCTCATTCTTCATCTTTTCTATCAAATTGAGATAAAAATCTTACATCATTAGCATACAAATATCTCATATCTGTAATACCATATCTAAACATAGCAAGTCTATCAATTCCTGTACCAAAAGCAAATCCTCCAAATTCATCTGGATTATATCCATTCATTTTTAAAACATTTGGATGTACAATTCCTGCTCCTAATACTTCTATCCATCCTGTTTGTTTACATAGATTACATCCTTTTCCTCCACATTTGAAGCATGTTACATCTACTTCATATGATGGTTCTGTAAATGGGAAATAACTTGGTCTAAATCTTAAGTCTAAATTTGCCCCTATTATTTTTCTAACAAATACTTCAAGTGTTCCTTTTAAGTCTGCTAATGATACATTTCTTTCTTTTTTATCTATTACTAGTCCTTCTATTTGATTGAATTGATGCGAATGTGTTGCATCATCTTCTCTTCTATATGTTTTACCAGTTGTTATTATTCTTATTGGTGTCTTTTCAGTATTTGCCATCATTGTTCTTGCTTGAACTGATGATGTTTGTGTTCTTAATAAATACTCATCTGTGATATAAAAACTATCTTGCATATCTCTTGCTGGATGTCCTTTTGGTAGGTTTAGTCTTTCAAAACAGTATTCATCATTTTCTAATTCTGGTCCTGTTACTACATCATATCCCATTGATACAAATAAATCTTCTATGTCTTCTATTATTCTATTTACTGGATGTAAACTTCCTCTTTTCATTTTACTACTTGGTAATGTTATGTCTATTTTTTCTGCTTCTAATTTCTTATTTAATTCTTCTACTTGAAATTTTTCTTCTTTTTCTTGTATTATTTTTTCTAGTTCATCTCTTACTTCGTTTACTAAGCTTCCTATAATTGGTCTTTCTTCTGGTGATAATCCTCCCATTCCTCTTAATACTGCTGTTAGCTCTCCTTTTTTTCCTAAGTATTTTACTCTTATTTCATTTAATGTTTTTAGGTCTTCAGCTTTTTTTATTTCTTCTACTGAAGTCTCTTTTATTTTTGTAATTTGTTCTTTCATTATAATTCTCCTTTCACTTCACTTCGTTCGCTCATCGTCATCCGAGAATTTTTTCAAAATTCTCGTTTGCCAAATCTTGAGACACTTGGGACAGTCCAAATTTGTCTCACTTAAACTAAAAAAATCCATTTCATCCTACTATATTTTTATATAGTTATAGGACGAAATGGATTTATTCCGTGGTACCACCTAATTTTATTAATTATTTTTAATTAACCTCATTATAGTTTTAACGGTTCAACCGCTTCTTTCTACTCTTAAGTCAGCTGTTGAAGCTTTGCTTCTTACAAATAACTTATACAACTAAACTATTGTGAAAGTTGTATTCCTTTGTTCAAAAGAAGTCCTAAAAAGTGAAATTTCTATATATTTTTGTTTGAATATCTCTCAGCTCTAGATATTCTCTCTGTGAAACTTATTAATATATATACTTTGCTTTTTAATTGGATTTTTTATTTATTTTTTGTTTACTTTTATTATATTAACATATATTTTCTTTTTTTACAATAGTTTTTGAATTTTTTGCTTGTTATTTTTGTCTATATGGTAAAGAGCATCACATATAAAATGCAATGCTCTTGCCCTTGAAACACTAATTACTTTTTGACTTCTTCGAGGTTCTTCACGTTCTCGCATTTCTGATTTCCTACTGTGCAGGAAGTCTTACATGCAGACTGGCAGGATGTCTGACATTCTCCGCATCCGCCATTTTTCATTGTGTCCTTCAAATTTCCTTTGATAGTTTTTACGTGCTTCATTTTTCACTACCTCCTATTAAGGTGCGTGGTTTACAGTTACAAATACTAATGTTAGTATCTTTTATATTATATACCTTAAATGTAATATTGTCAAATAGATTTCTAAAAGGCAAGAGAGCCAAATGCAAAATGCATTTTGACTCCCTTTCGTAAATCAAGAATTACTCTCCATCCCAGTCATCATCGCCTTCATCGTAATCATAATCTCCCCAGAAGAAATCGTCATCGTCATACAGTTCTCTTTCCGTTTGCTGCCGTCTTATTTCTTTTTCCTGTTTCGCAAGATATTCCTGGTACGTATACCAGTCTTCATCATAGAAATATCCGCTGTCTCTAATAGCAGCCTGGATATCCTGCTCTTCCTGTATGCTCCTTTCTACTTCTCTGTCCAACACCTGCTTTTCAGTTCTTCTTGACTTTGACATTTCTGTTCCTCCTTGATAATTATCTTGGATGACAACCCTCCAAGATTTTTACTTAACCTTTTTGGATTCTTTATTAATAACTATTTAAATTTTATCATATTTACATAAAATTGTCAATAATTTCTATTTCTTTAATTCATCTATTATGGTTTTATAATCTTTAGCAATCAAAATTGCTGTTCCTGAAACTAATATATTAGCTCCTGCATCTTTTACAGCATCCGCTGTTTTTAGATTTATTCCACCATCTGCCTCTATATCAATCTCTAAATTATTTTCATCTACATATTTTTTCAATTTTGATATCTTATCTACCATATTTACTAAAAGTGTTTGTCCACCTTTACCAGGTTCAACTGTCATAATTAAACACATATGAATATATGGCAAAAATTCATATATTTCTTCTATATCTGTCTCTGGCTTTATGCTTAATCCTACTTTACAATTGTTTTCTTTTATTTTTTTTATATATTTCATTACTTCTTCTTTATTTTTGCATGCTTCATAATGAAATGTAATTATATTAGGACTAAATGCTAAAAAATCTTCTATACTTTCATCTACATTTTTAACCATCAAATGTACATCTAATGGCAAATTAGATATTCTTTTTATATATGATGCATATTCTAACATTTTATTGTATGTATTTTTTTCTACAAATTTTCCATCCATAACATCTATATGAAAATAGTCTGTTTTTGCTTTTTCTAATCCAAAAAAAGTTTTTGACTCTTCTCCTTTTATTACTGAAAGTATTGATGTTGATATTTCTACCATTATATTTTCCTCCTTTTGGAAAGTTTTGCTTTCCTTATCTTATAAGATGTGTCCCAACTGGGACAAAATGTCCCAAACAGAAACGTCCCCGATGGGACATTAATATTTATATTTATCTCTTTCTTTTAATTCCTCATATATTTTACAAAATCTATCATATCTTGTTTGGTGTATTTTTCCTTCTTCAATTGCTTGCTTTACTCCACAATTTTCTTCTTTTATATGTGTACATCCTACATATTCGCATTTATCTATTACTGATTTGAATTCTCTAAAATATTTGTCTAATTCTTTATATTCTATTTCTGATATATCAAATGTTGAAAATCCAGGGGTATCTGCTATATATGTATTTTCATCTATCTCATATAATTTAGTAGCTGTTGTTGTATTTTTTCCTTTTTTATTCCTTGTACTTATTTCTCCTTCTTGTGTTACATCTTTTTCAAATATTGCATTTATTAATGTTGATTTTCCTACTCCTGAGTTTCCTGAAAATACATTTATATTTCCATATAGTATTTCTTTTAATTCTTGTATTCCTTCTTGTTCTTTAGCTACTGTTTCTATTACTTTATATCCTATTTTTTCATAAATTGATTTTATTTCTTTGAATTCTTCTTTCTTGTCTAAATCTGTTTTGTTTAATACTATTACTGGTTGTATTTTTAAGTATTCTGCATATGCTAATTGCTTGTCTAATAATAGTAAATCTGGTTTTGGATTTTTACTTGAAACTACTAATATTATTTGATTTATATTACTCATTTTGGGTCTTTTTATATATGTTTCTCTTGTTCTTATTTCTTCTATTACTGCTTTGTTTTTTTCTCCATCTATTATTTCTATTTCTACTTTGTCTCCAACTACTGGCACTATTTCTTCTTTTTTTAATTTTCCTCTTGCATTTGCTTCGTATATTTTGTTTTCTGCCTTTATTCTATATAGATTTGAAATATTCTCTATTATTATTCCTTGCATCTTTCCTCCACATTCATACAATTCGTTATTTTGAATTGTTTTTAGGTAAAATTTATCTTCATTATTAATATTATTTAATTTTTAATTCATTGAAATTAAATTTTTCTCATATGAACCTCTTTTATCAATTTATTTTCTTTTGTCTATCTTAAACAATTATATAAATAAAGTTAAAAAAAAGCAATATAAATGGAAAAAGTCTGGAAATATATTTTTCTATTTCCAGACTTTGTTGAAACATTGTTCCAACACCCCTTTTGCAAAGCTTGCGCCTTACAGCCCTCCATCCTAGTCAAAGTCGCCTTTGACTCTTATTTCTTTTTTCCTTTATGATATATTCTTGAATGCTTTTATATTATACCATGTTTTTACATAAATTGGAAGAGCTTTTCGTTAAGTTTTCTTATTTCACTAATATACTCTTCTTTTATGTCATCATATATTTCTCTTGAAGTTTCTTCGTCATATAAATGTGATAATGTATTTCTTGAAATCATCATTTTTATCCATATTTCTCCATTATCTATTAATCCTGCTGAAAATGCTTCTTTTATAACTTCTCTTGGACTTCCTATCTTTTCTACTATTCCTTGATACTCTAAATAGTCTTTCATTGTTTTCCATGCTAGTTCAAATGTAAATTCAAATCTGTGTAACACTCCATCTATCGCTATGTCTGTTGTTTCTACTTCTAAAGCTTCTTCTAATCTATTAGTTGCCTTATTTAAATCTTCTCTTCTCTCTTCAAACCTTTTCACTAGAAATCAACTCCTTCCATTTTTATAGATTCTAATAGTTCTTTTTTTGTATCTTTGTTTACAAATACTAAATCAATTTTATATACAATATCTAGCATATCTATTTCATTTCTTATTTTAAATTCATCATTCTTATTTACATCTTCAAATATTGCTAAATCTATATCAGAAGTATTTTTATATGTTCCTTTTGCTCTTGAGCCAAATATTTTGAATTTATATTCTGGATTATTTTTTATTACTTGTTTTATTAAATTATATATTTCTTCTGTTAATCCGAATTTCATTTTTTCTCCTTGTTTTTTATTTTTTACTATATATTACTTTTTTCTACTAGATAAGATGTCATTGAGCTATAATTTAAAGTATTTGTATTTTTTAGTACATCATTTATATATACTTTTACTGTTGTAGTCCCTGTTCCTATTGCATTTCCAGCTGATATTGCTGTTTCTGATGCTTTTACTTTTTGTGAATATATAGTATCTTCTCCTACAACAACTCTTAAGTTAACGTCTTTTACCTGCTCTATTTCTTCTCCATTTTCATCTTTTACCGTTTCTGTTATTTTTCCATCTAATAATGATTTTACATTTATTGTTATTGGTACAGTTTTTATTTCTGCTAATTTATTTACTGTAATAGTTACAGTTGTTCCTTCTTCTATAACTTCTCCAACTTTTATACTTTGGTTTAAAACTACACCATTGTCTTTTGATTTGTCTTCACTATATCCAACATTTACAACTAATTTTAATGCTTCTAATGTTGATTTTGCATCTGCTTCTGTTTTTCCTTTAACATCTATCATTGTAATTTTTGCTATTCCTGTTCCTATGCTTACATGTATTTTAATAGTATCTCCTGCATTTGCTTCTGTGTCAGCTTCAACTTCTTGACTTATTATATATCCTTCTTCTATTTTTTTGCTTGTTTCTTCTATCACTTCTGCTTTTAGTTTTGCTTCTTCTAAAGTTTTTATAGCTTCTTCTTCTTTCATTCCAATAACTTTTGGTACTATTGTTTTTTCTGTTCCTTTGCTTATTACAACTTTTACTGTGCTTCCTTCTTTAACTTTATTATAGTTTTCAATATATTTAGGATCTTGGCTAATTATTTTGTTTTCTTCAACTTCTGAATTATATTCTTCTTTTTCTATTTCAAATACTAGTTTTGCATCTTTTATTTTTTGTTCAGCTTCTTCTTTTGAAAGTCCTACTAAGTTTGGTAATTCAACATCTTTTGGTTTTGTTAAATTTATTGTTAGCATAGTTCCTCCAAATGCTAATACAAATAATATCATTAATCCTACAATTGAACTTAAAACTTTATGTTTTTTTATAAATATCATAAAGTTATTTTCTTTTTTGTTTCTTTTATTTGTTCTACTACTATATTCACCTGTTGATATTTTTTGAGTTCTTGCTGTTGGGTCATAATTTTTTTCCTCTATAAAATCTCCTGATGGATTTTTTAGAGCTGTTCTTAAGTCTTGTAATAACTCTGTACTTGTTTGATATCTAAGCATAGGGTCTTTCTTTAATGCTTTCATTACTATTTTATTTAATGCTACTGGTAAATTTGAATTTATTTCTACTGGTTCAATAGGATCTTCTTGCATATGTTTTAATGCAACTGATACTGGTGTATCTGCATCAAATGGTACTTTTCCAGTTACCATTTCATATAATACAACTCCTAAAGAATATAAGTCTGATTTTGCATCTGTATATCCACCTCTTGCATGTTCTGGTGAAAAATAGTGTACTGATCCTATTGTTGCTCCAAATGCAGTCATTGTTGAATTTGATACTGCTTTTGCTATTCCAAAGTCTGTTACTTTTGCTATTCCATCTTCTGTTATTATTATGTTATGTGGTTTTATATCTCTATGAATTATATTATTTTTATGTGCCATTTCTAATGCTGATGCTATTTGGATTGCTACATTTACTGACCACTTCCATGGTAATGGTCCTCTTTCTTCTATTATTATTTCTTTTAATGTTTTTCCTTGTATCAATTCCATTACTATATAATATATTCCATTATCTATTCCAACATCAAATATTGAAACTATATTAGGGTGTACTAGTCTTGCTGCTGATTGTGCTTCTGTTTCAAATCTTTTTATAAATTCTTCGTCTGTTGTAAATTCATCTCTTAATACTTTTACTGCTACATATCTTTTTAATACTAAATCTGTTGCTTTATATACTGTTGCCATCCCACCGTTTCCAACTTTTTCTATAATTTCGTATCTATTCCCTAATATCCTACCTTCTAAATTCATGGTTATTTTCCCCCTTTGGTTATATGTTCTTTATAATGATAACTGTAATGTTATCATGTCCTCCTCTATCATTTGCAAGGATTACTAAGTCTTTTGTTGCTTGTTCAATATTCTTGCTTGCCATTTCATATATTGTTGTTTGGTCTACTAGATTTGTTAATCCATCTGAACACATAATTATTATATCATCTTTTAGAAATCCTTTTACCATTACATCTGGTTCAACAAAAGCATTACATCCTAATGCTTTCATTAACATGTTTTTTTGTGGATGATGTTCTGCTTGTTCTTTTGTGATTGTCCCTTCTTTTACTAGTTTTTGTACATAACTATGGTCTTGTGTTAGTTTTCTTATAAAATCTTTTCTTATTCTATATATTCTACTATCTCCTATATGACCAATATATGCTTTATTATTATATATTAAACATATTTCTAAAGTTGTTCCCATTCCTTGTAGTTCTGGATTTTCTTTTGATTTTTCATATACTATCATATTTGCATATTCCATACTACTTCCTAGTAATTGTATTATACTGTCTTTGTCTTTTTCTATTTCTTTAAAATTATTTTCTATATAGTTTTTTGCTGTTTGTACTGCAAGACTGCTTGCTATTTCTCCTCCACTATATCCACCCATTCCATCTGCTAATATGTATAGTTGGACTTGGTCTAGCGATTCTGATATGTAGTAATAGTCTTGGTTGATTTCTCTGACTTTGCCCTTGTCAGATTTGGCATAAGCTTTTATCATTTTTTTCCACCTCTGTTCTTTGGTTATTTAGCTTATATACTTTTTTACATTTTATTTTATATCACAAATTATGATTTTTAGCAATAATTTTGCGAAAATAAATACAGGATATATTTTTATATCCTGCATACTTATAATCTATCACATTTTTAAATAAATTTGATTTATATACACTTCTAATTCAAATTTTCCTTCTTTAAAATATTCTCCATTACATATTTCATCATAAAAACTTACCTTGTTTCCATCTTTTAAAATATATGTTGCCTTTATTGGCACTGCATTTTCTCCAGTCCATGTATTTGAGTCTGCCCAAATTAAAAATTCCTTTTCACTATAAATATCAACTCCATATGTTGTTCCTTTTAAATTGTTATCTGCAAACTCATTCCATTTTGTTCCTTTTTCACAAGAATACTTTGCTCCATCTAAAGTAAAATTAATTATGTTATCATCTTTTCCTAAATTATCAATATAATTTTCATATTCTCCTAATATTGAATTCTCTTTATTTTCTGCCTCTTCATAACTTTCCTTTGCATCTTCTGTTCTTTTAAATAACCCACTTCCTGTTAAACTTGATATTGATATTCCTGCTAAAATTAATAAAATTATGATTGTGATTACTAATGCAACCAGTGTTATTCCTTTGTTTATTTCTAATTTTTCTTTCATTTCTATTCTCCCCTTCTTTCGTTTTTATTAATTATATATTTTCTTATTTATAAGCACAATAAAAGTACACTTTTTTATTGTGCACTTTTTTACATAATATTTAACTTTTATTGTAATTAATTGAATAATAAGATTTCATTACTTTACTATAATATATGAAAAATTACAATTGTTCTGTGGAGTAATTTTCATAGTTGAAGCAGTTGCCTCAAATACACATGTGTAAGTTCCTATCCCATTATAACTTCCTCCATTAAGACCACTTATTAATGTTTTTGAATTTGTAGCATAAGAATTAGCAGGAGAAGATACAAACACATAATTACCAACCTCAACATTTATTGTAGTTCCATTACTAACATTTCCTTTATAAGAAACAATTTCAATTTTTTTTTGTAACTCTTCAATTTGTGATTTTAAGCTTAAATTTTCTGTTTTTATACTATACAAATCATTTAAAGCATCTGCTACGCTTTTATCATCTGTATATTTTATTTCGTTAGCAAAATATGTGTAAGTAGCATATACACTTATTCCACTTACTAATAATGTTCCTACTATTATTCCTATTATTAATTTAATATTTTTCTTTACAAATTTCATTTTAATTTTCTCCTTCATTTATTTTAGTTATCATATAAGTAATCTAATGCTTGTTTAACATTTGTTATCTCTGTTCCATCTTTTGCTTTCCATGTGTTATCTGATGGTATAAATTCGACCATTTCTGCTGTAATAATTTCTGGTATTGTAACATCTCCTGTTCCTTTGTATTCTATTGTTCCATCTGTTATATAAAATATAAATCCATCATTTGTTGTTAATTTTATTTTATTTATATTTTTATCTTCTATACTTTCATTAACCCAGTCTCTTTGCTTAGAATCATTAAATGCTGTATTTAATCTTTCTAATGTTATTTCGCCATTGTAAGATAATCTTGTTTCTGTTTTTATTAGCTCTATTTTTTCCTTGTATTGTGCAATTAAAGTTTCTTCTTTTGCTAATTCTGCTTTTTTAAATAATCCACTTCCTGTTAATGAATTAATTGTTATTCCTGCTAAAATTAACAAAATTATTATTGTAATCACTAATGCCACTAGTGTTATTCCTTTATTGTTTTTTTGAATCTTTTTCATATTTTTCTCCTTCTTTTGTTTATTTTGTGAATTTTTTTATAGATTATACTATTGACATTTGTGTCATTCTAATATTATTTTATATTTTGTTTACTCAAATGTCAATACTGTTTAATTTTATATTTAATTTTTTTTAAAGACAATAAAAGTACACTTTTTTATTGTGCACTTTTTTACATAATTCATATTTCTTTTCTATTTTTTAATTTTGTTTTTTGGAACTTTAATTTTAGAATTTTTAGATTTTTTTTCATTTGCATTTTATTAATTCTTATAATATAATTATAAAAAATAAAAAGGAGGAAATTTATATGTCAACACCACATAATGAAGCCAATAAAGGAGAAATTGCAAAAACAGTAATAATGCCTGGAGACCCCTTAAGGGCAAAATATATAGTAGAAAACTTTTTTGAAGATTATAAGCTTGTAAACAGTGTTAGAGGAATGTATGCATATACAGGAACATATAAAGGAAAACAATTAACAGTAATGGCACATGGTATGGGAATGCCAAGTGTTGGAATATACAGTTATGAATTATATAAATTTTATGATGTAGAAAATATTATTAGAATTGGTTCTTGTGGAGGATATCTACCTGAACTAAAATTATTTGATATAATTTTAAGTGAAAATGTATTTTCTGAAAGTAATTATGCTTTAACATTGAATAATGATAATTGTCATATTGTAAATTCTAGCAATAGTTTAAATACTATTATAAAAGATACAGCCAAAGAACTTAATTGTAATTTAACTGTTGGGAATACTGTTTGCACTGATTGTTTTGATTTGTATATGACTGATGTTAACAAATTCTTAGAAAGAGTTCCAACTGATTTTAACCCAGTTTCTGCTGAAATGGAAGCTTTTGCTTTATTTTATAATGCTAAGTTATTAAATAAAAATGCTGCTTGTTTAATGAGTGTAGTTGATTCTAAATTTATTAAAGATGTTGCTACTCCTGAAGAAAGACAAAGTGGTTTAAATAATATGATTAGACTTGCTTTAGATAGTAGTTTAAAATTATAAATTATATTATTAAAAAAACAACACAGTCTCTAATTTGAAACTGTGTTGTTAAAATCATATTATTTTTTTACCATTTCATCAAGAATAGTAATTTTTGCTCTTTCAATATTCCTTTTTAAATGGTGTATCATTACTTCGAGTTGCTTATCTGTAACTGGTTTTGCCTCTTCTTCTTTATAAGTTTTCCATGCCAAGCCTGTCATCAAACTAATTCTTAAATCAACATCTCCAAGACGTTCCTTATAACCACCACCTGTTGTGTGATAAAGGTAAACAACTTCATCAATAGGCTGTTTATTAACGCCATTACTGTAATAATGTCCCATTGAAGTATATCCACTCTCTTCGCCTTTTTCAGAGTCATTCCAACCATTGGTATGATAATACCATCCTTCTGCATTATCCCCAAAATCTGTACATGAATTTTTGTTTTTTAAACCAAATTTAACACTACTTGCAATATCAATATTTTTGTCAAAAGCAATTGAAATATTTACTTTATCCAAATACTCACTTGGATTTTTTAATAAATCTGTATTTTTGCAAAAAGGATTTGCAATCCTATCATGTTCAAGAACTAATTTATAAAACTCTTTCCACTTTTGGCTAATAGATGCTTTCTTAAAAGGTAATTTTGCATTTCCTTTAATTAATGGAGAACTAAGAAGTTTTCTATATGTCTCATTAGTAAGTTGATTAACCAGCTCTTTGGTATACTTACCTTCAAGCATTGAAACTAAGGTCAAAATCCCTCTAACTGAGTGTATTTCTCCATACCAAAAATTATCTCCTCCTGGATATATCTCTCCAAATTCTGCCATTGCTCTATTCATAATTTCTTCTGGAGCTTTACCTCCACGCTGAACAATATAGTATGAACCAGAATGCCGAAAATCAATTCCTGCTACATTAAAACATGGAACAGGTATATTCCACCGTGAACCTTTCTGTCCAAGTATTCTTATAGCCTGATAAGTTTTCATTGCTGTGCTAAATTCCTGAAATGAAATTCCCATTTAATTGCCCTCCTGTTGTTTAAATATGAATTTTATACTGTTTTTAGTAACTATATTTAATAATATATCATTTTACATAATGTGTCAGTATTATTTAAAAAATAATATGACCTACTACTAATTATTTTAATTCTCTAATTTCTTTTTCTGTGAGTCCAGTTATTTCTTCAATATCTTTAATATCCATCTTTTTATCTAAAAGTTTTTTTGCTGTTATTTTTATCCCTTCTTTTATTCCTTCCTTTCTTCCTTCCTTTCTTCCTTCTTTTCTTCCTTCTTTTCTTCCTTCTTTTCTTCCTTCTTTTCTTCCTTCTTTTCTTCCTTCTTTTCTTCCTTCTTTTATCCCTTTTTCTCTTCCTTCTCTTTGTGCAATTTCTTTTTCATAATTTAATTCACTTACTCTATCAGACTCCCACAAATCTCTCATATCAGCTAGGTATCTTGCTTCTTCACTTGCTGTAAAATATGTTATTTCCACTTCTGCCTGTTTTATAACTTCATTTTTCTCCTTTGCCATTTCTATTTTCCCCCTATCTTCATCATCGATTATTGCTAACCACTGATTTAATTTATTATTCATATCTGGATTTGATTTTCTAAATCTTGGTAATTGTATATAATATTCTTTACTTATGCTATTTATTTGATACTCTCTATATTTATTCAATACTTTTACTGTATCTAATATATAGTCATCAAATCCAAATAAATTATAATTTAATATATATATTGAAATTACTTCATTGGCTTTCTTATAATCTTCTCCTCTTGCAAAATGTCTTGATATTGTTTTAGCTTCATAAATATCATTTCTCTGTTCTACATTTTTTAAATCTCTCACTTGCATTTCTATATTGACTATCATTCCATCATTTAGAATTGCTTGTATATCTAATCTGCCACCTTTTTCTTTTTTGCTTAATTGTTCTAAATTTACCTCTTCTTGTATTGATATTTTTGAAATCTCTATTTTTAATATTGAATTTAAAAAATCTATTAAAAATTTTTCATTTCCTTTTCTACTAAAAAATGCTTTAAATATTATATCATTTTTAAGATTTAATTTTTTATCATTTGTTGTATTTTCTACTTTATTTGCCAATATTTTGCCTCCTTTATTATAGCAAACACTTAAATAAAATTCAAGTATTTTCTATAATCTTTTGATAAATATTTTCTATTTAGTTAATAAATGTGTATTTTTCTTTTCTCTCTAAATATACCTCCTTTTCTTCATTTTTTTAATTTTTTTGATTTTTTTCGATTTAAATTTTGATTTTAAATACTTTTTAGAATTAAAATTCTTTTACAAAATTAATTTGACTTAAAAATTATCACTTTTCTATTAGAACAAATATAATAGAAAAAACTATTAAATTAGCTAAATAGAATATTCTATTTATACCATATTTAATAGTTTTTGTAAACATAATTTTTATATATTTTTTTTACTTTTCATCGCAAAATTCGACATTTTTTATAGTTTATTAATTATTTCTTTATATCTAATATTTTATATTTCATAACTCCAACTGGTGCAACAACATCGACTGTATGATTTTTTCTAGCACCTAATAAAGCAGCACCTAAAGGTGATTCATTAGAAATTTTATTTTCTGCCAAATCAACTTCTGTTGAACCAACTATTGTATATTCTATTTCTTCGTTAAATTCTATATCTAGTACTTTTACTACGTTTCCAATTTGTACAACATCTGTATCAATTTCTTTTTCATCAATTATTTTAGCATGTCTTAATTTATTTTCTAACTCTGCTATTTTTACTTCATTTTCAGCTTGTGCTGTTTTAGCTTCATCATATTCAGAGTTTTCTGATAAATCTCCAAAACCTAATGCAACTTTTATTCTTTCTGCAATTTCTGATCTTTTTTCTGTTTTTAAATAGTTTAACTCTTTATCTAAATTATCATATCCTTCTTGTGTAAGGATTACTTCTTTTTCTTCCATATTAATATCATCCTTTCTTTTTAGCTTATTATTTATGAAACTTATAATATATTAAGGCAGAATTTACAATTTGTCAAGTTTTTTTAATCTTTTAATAAATTCTTTCCATCCTTCAAATAATCATATCCAGAGAATATTGTAGCAATAGTCTGAATAATCATCATTATTGTAACAGTTACATTTAATATAAATGGAAATCCTGATAATGCTCCACTAAAGCATTCACCAAATGCGTTTATATCTATAAATGCTAATATTATAGCAATCATTTGTGTAACTGTTTTTAATTTTCCCCACATAGATGCTGCAATTACTTTACCACCTTTTTCTACTGCAATTAGTCTATAGCCAGAAACAACAAACTCTCTAGTTAGTACAATAATTGGTATCCATGCTGGTAATTTTCCTATTTCTACTAATAAAATCATTGCTGCTAATACTAAAATTTTATCAGCTAATGGGTCTAAAAATTTCCCAAATGTTGTTACTTGATTTCTACTTCTTGCAATATGTCCATCTAGTTTATCTGTAATTGATGCTATTATAAATATTAAATCCATAATTAAAAATGTAACTGGAACTCCAAGAAAAGTTATATCTGTTTCAAAAAATGAAACTACTACCATTATTGGTACAAGTATTATTCTAAAAATAGTTAATTTATTTGCTAAATTCATTTTTTCAATCCTTTCTATTTTAATAGTTCTATTGCCTTTTGTAATTGAACATCTTCTTTGCTATCAGTCAATTCTATCTCAACATCTGGCTTTATTCCAACTTTATGAATTTTATTTTTATTAGGTGTTTGATATTCTTCTATTGTAATTTTTAATCCGCTTCCATCTGTAAGGCTTAAAATTTGTTGAATTACACCTTTACCATATGTTGTAGTTCCAACTGTTTTTGCTTTTCCTAAATCTTTTAATGCTCCTGCTAATATTTCTGAAGCACTTGCTGTATTTTCATTTGTTAATATTATAATTGGCATATTTATTATTGGTTCAGTTATTGATTTTTTTATTGTTTCTTTTTGATTTTTATCTACTTCATATAATAAAACAGCATCTTTCTCTGCTACAAAATCAGCAATTTCTAAAGCTTGATCTACAATTCCTCCACCATTATTTCTTAAGTCTATTATTAATGATTTTATTCCTTGTTTATTTAATTTTTCAAATTCTGTTTTAAAATCTTCCGCTGTTGTTTCGTCAAATGAAGAAAATTGTATATATCCTATATTATCTGAAATAACTTCTCCTTCTACTTGATTTACTTTAACTTTTGTTCTTGTTAATTCAAATTTTATAGTCTCTCCATCTCTGTATATTTCAATTGTTACTTTTGTGCCTTCTTCACCTTTTATATTACTTGAAGCTATTGTCATATCATTAGCTGAATAACTTACTCCATCTACTGTTAATATTAAGTCTCCTGCTTTTATTCCTGCTTCTTCTGCTGATCCACCTTTAATTGTTGATAATACTTGAATTTTGTCATATTCAGTATTTTTTATCATATATATACCTATTCCAACAAAATTCCCCATAGTATCATCTAAATAATCTTCCATATCCTCTTTTGATATATATTCTGTATATGGATCTCCTAATCCAGCTACATATCCTGCAATTGCTCCTTCAACTAATGCATTTTCATCAATTTCTCCTAAATAGTATTTTTCAATTATTTTTTTATATGCTTCTAGTTTAGATGCTATATTTTTAGTAGAATTCGAACTTGATGATGTTATTGAAATTGGATTATTTAAAAAATATGTATATAGAGATATTGATGTAATAATAAATGTTATAAAAACAGAAATTGAAATCATCATAATTATTCTATATATTTTATCTCTTTTTTCTTTTTCCATAATTTACCACTGCCTTCCATAAATTTTGAGCGGATATACTCCGCCCATTTATATATATTTTATTTCTATAATAAAAATTACAATTTATTAATATTTCTCTATAATTCATAGTTTATGTTATTTTTGTATATTAGTACTTTATATTTAGTCGAATGTTATGTGGGGACCGCTGAAAACTGTTAAATGCGTTAGCATTGTTACAGTTTCAGTGGGAAAACATGAGCAAAAATAGAAAGTGCTAATATACAAAAATTTAAACTATAAAATATATATTAATTTTACATATACGCCTCAGGATTTACTCTAGAATCTTGTCCATAAGCTGTTGCATATCCATTATAACTATAAGGAGCCTTTCTAACTTCAAAATGTAAATGAGGTCCTTGCGAATTTCCAGAGTTACCACTATTCATTATTTTTTGTCCTTTTTTTACAGTTTGTCCAGCACTTACACATATCGTACCATATGTTCCATGTGCATAATATGTTTGCATTCCATTTGCATGTCTTATTACTACATGAGTACCATAACTTGTAGTTAAATTTGCTGTTAACATTACAACTCCATCTGCTGCTGCATATACTGGAGTTCCTGATGATACTGCATAATCAAGAGCTCCATGAAATCTTCCACTTGAATAATAAGCTCTTGCTGATATATAACCACCATTTACTGGTCTCATAAAATATCCTGCTCCTGTTGAACCTCCACCTGATGAACTGTTTTGTAATTCTTCTAATTCTTTTTTGTATTTTTCTTCAGCTATTTTTATTTCATTTGCTATTCTAGCATTCGCCTGTTTTAATTCTTGTATTTCTTTTTCTAATTCTTTTTCTTGTTCAGATAGTTGTGAAACATATTTGTTCTTTTCATTTTTAGAATTTTTTAATTGAGTTGCCATTCCTTCTTTGCTTGCTTTTGCTGTTGTTAATTGTTGTTTACTATCTTCTATCTGTTTTTTAGCATTTTCAATTTCTTGTTTTTGTTTTTCTAGTCCTTCTATTAACTTTTTATCCATTTCGGCTACTTCTGATACTAAGTAATAATTCGAAATAAAGTCTACTAAACTGCTTGAGCTTAATAAGAAATCTAAATATGTTGTTTCCCCTGCTTCATATACTGCTACTAATCTCTTTTTGAAATTGTCTTGTTTTCTTTCATATTCTTTTTCATTTTCTGCTAATTTTTGCTCTGATTCTTTTATTTTTGCATTTGCTTCATTAATTTGAGTATCCAATTGCGCTATTTGTGTTTCATATGTTTCTATTTGTGCACTTATGCTTTCTACTTGCTTCATAGTTTGAGATTTTTGCGCTTCAAGTTCTTTATGTTTTTTTTCAGCTTCATCTATTTGATTATTTATTTTATTTTGCTCATTTTTTTGATTATTTATATCTTGTTGTGTAACTGCTAATGCAATATTCATATTTAGTGCAAATATTATTATTAACATTATTACAATTATTCTTTTATATATAGATTTCATATATTCCTCCGTTCACTTCGCTTTCGCTTAGTTTATCGTTTTTATTCTATTGAATTTGTATTTTCGTTTATATTTTCTTCTGTACCTGGTACTAGACCATTAGTTATGTATGGTAATGGGTTTACTGTTATTCCATTTATTCTAACTTCAAAGTGCGCATGTGGTCCTGTTGAATACCCTGTTGATCCTACTTTTAATATTGGTTCTCCTCTTTTTACTGTTTGTCCAACTTGTACTAGTATTTCAGAGCCATGTGCATATAATGTTGATATTCCACCACCATGGTCTATTATTACCATATTTCCATAGGCTATATTCATTTCAGATCTTACAACTATTCCATCATTTGCAGCTATAAAGTTTGCTCCTTCTGGTGCTCCAATGTCAACTCCTGTATGTAATTTATATTGATGTGTTATTGGATGTACTCTCATTCCATAGTTAGATGTAATTCTTGTATATCCTGGAACTGGCCATGCCAATTCTCCTCCTATATATTGTGTATCTAATCCTTCCATAGCAGCAGCTAAAATTTGTTTATTTATAATTTCATATTGTGTATTTATTTCATCTATTTTGTTTTGTAATTGCTGTTCTTCTTCTGAAAGTTTTTCTATAAAACTTTCTCTTAATTTTTTTGTATTTTGTAATGTTCTTGCTGTTCTTGTTTGTGTTTCTGCTATTACTGCTAATTCTTTTTTTTCTTTTTCCAATTTTTGCCTTGATAAGTCTATTGTTTTCTTTTTTCCTTCTAGTTCTTTCATTAAGTTATTATCTATTTCTGCTAATTGTGATATTAAATAATAACTAGATAGAAAATCATCTATACTTCTTGATTTTAGCAATATGTCCAAATATTGGGTTTCTCCTGCTACATAAGTTGCCACTAATCTTTTTTTCAATAGTTCTTTTTGTTTTTCATATTTGTCTGATACTGTATTTAATTCTGTTTCTATTTTATTAATAGAATTTTTAAAATTTGTAATCTTACTTTCATATTCTTCAAGCTGTGCTTCTGCTGTTTCTATTTTTTTGTCTAGTTTTTCCACTTGTTGTAAGTTTTCTGATAATTCACTTTTTACTCCTTCTAGTTCTCCATTTGCTTCATTTAATTGATTTTGTAATTCATTTCTTTGTGTATATATATCTGTTGAATTATTTTCTTCTTTATTTTCTGCTTGTACAAATGTTGTAATAAAGCAAATTAGTAAGATTAAAACAATACATAAAATTTTACGCATGTTCCTCTCCTCTATACATTCAAATATTTTCTCATAGATATCGCACTTCCTGCTGCTCCTATTCCTAGTCCTAGTAACATATATACAAATATTATTGATGAAATCATATCTTTAAAGCTTAGTAGGCTCATTCCTACTTTAATCATAATTTGTGAGTTTACCGCTTGTTCTGCTAGAATGCTATATGCTCCACCTACTATAACAATTGATATCGCACTTGCTACTATTCCTATTATCATACCTTCTACTATAAATGGCCATCTTATAAAACTGTTTGTTGCTCCTACGTATTTCATTATTGATATTTCTTTTCTTCTTGCATGTACTGTTAATTTTATTGTATTTGATATTATAAATATTGATATTATTATTAATAAAACTAATATTATTCCTGTAATCATTCTAATGCCATTTGCTACATTTAATAATATTGTTACTGTTTCATCACTACTTGTTATTCTTGTTATATTGTCAAATTTTAATATTTCTTCTTGAACTTGTTTACTTAATTTTAGGTCTGTTAATGTTACTATATAAGATGTTGGATAATAATCAGCTCCTAATTCTTCTAATAGATATGCACTTTCTCCAAATTTTTCATTCATAAAGTTATATGCATATTCTTTATCTTTATATTCTATTGTGTTTATTCCATCTAAAGCTCTTATTTTTTCTCCAATCTCTTTTATTTCATCTTCTGTTGCGTCTGTTTCTATAAATACTTGGAAACCTTGTTCTGATTTTATATCATCTACAAAATGATTTATATTTTGGCTAAGCATTAAAAATACTCCAAATATTATCATAGTGGCACACATTATCATTAATGATGCTCCTGTTGATTTTTTATTTTTAAATACATTTCCAAATCCTTCACCTATTAAATATCCTAATATATTATATTTCACTATCATAACCACCTTTTTTATCATCTCTTACAATGTCACCTTTTTCAATATGTATTACTCTTTTTTTCATTTTATCAACTATATCTTTTGCGTGTGTTGCTACTACTACTGTTGTTCCTCTCATATTTATTTCATTTAATAGATTCATTATTTCCCATGCTGTTTCTGGGTCTAAGTTTCCTGTTGGTTCGTCTGCTATTAACATTGATGGGTTATTTACTAATGCTCTTGCTAGTGCTACTCTTTGTTGCTCTCCTCCTGATAATTCATTTGGATACATTTTTGCTTTTCCACTTAGTCCTACTAGTGATAATACCATTGGTACTTGTCTTCTTATGTGTCTTGGTGTTGCTCTTACTATATACATTGCATATGCTACATTTTCATATACTGTTTTGTCTGGTAATAGTCTGAAGTCTTGGAATACTACTCCCATACTTCTTCTTAAGTATGGTACTCTGTTTTGTTTTAAAAATGTTGTGTCTTTTCCATTTATTATTATATTTCCTGATGTTGGTTCTTCTTCCTTTAATATTAGCTTTATTAGTGTTGATTTTCCACTTCCTGATGTTCCTACTAAGAATGCAAATTCTCCTTTGTCTATTATAAAGTTTGCATTTTTTACTGCTTTTGTTCCTGTGTCATATGTTTTTGATACATTTCTAAATTCTATCATTTATTTCACTCCGTTTATTATCTTTTTATTCTCTTAAATCATAACAATAATCGGTATTTTTTGCAATACTTTTCACAAAAAATTCACTAGAAATTTTTGGAAATTGTCACAATTTGAAAAAGATAACAAACTTTAAAATTTGTTATCTTTCTTCTTCAATACTTTCACTACTACTATTTTCTATATTAGCATTTTGATTTAAGCCTGTTTCAATATTATTAACTAATCTGTTAGCTTCTTCTTTAGCTTTTTCTATATCATTTATTATGTTCTCTATGTTACTTGCTGCAAATAGATCTGCTTGGCTAGTTTCATAATTGTTTGCAGTATTTTCATATTTTTGTGCTAATCTTATACATGTTAAAGCTTGATTTTCTATTATTAAATTTATATTTGTTAAATAATTTATAGAGTTTTTTATTCTTTGTTTTATACTTTCATCTACTGTTTTTTCTATTTGTTGTATAGCAATTATTTTATCTTGAATATCCTTATATTGTTCTATCCATTTTTCAGATATAATTCTAATTTTAGCTGCTTTTATTCTAAATTCACTTCTTATAATTTCAAGTTTTTCTGGTAGGTCTTCTGATCTTTCTACTTGTTTTTCTTCTTTGTATTTTTTTGATGTTAATGATTTAGGTCTATTTTTTAATTTTCTAAATAAGTTTAATGAAAATCTCTTTTCTGAATTTTCTGTGTTTGCTCTATTTTCTTTAATTAGTCTTTTTATTTCATTTAATATTTCTTCATTTTCTTCATTACTAGTTATTCCAATTAATATTCCTAATTTATAATTTAACTTTTCAATTTCGTTTTTTTCAATCTCATTTATTACTTGTGGATTTTTTAAATCTATCATTCTCTATCAATTCCTTTTTCTCTTTCCATTATTTCTTTCATTTTTTCTTCTGGTATTAATTCAACTTTTTCATAATCAATTGGTAAATCTGATATATCATCTAAATTTATGCATATTCCAAATCTTGGCTCATTCCCTCTATATTTTACTTCTTTGACCCAATCTCCTAAATCATACAATTTTATATCTAATCCTAATTCTTTAAATTCTTTTTCATATTTTGCATATAATGGACTTTTATTCAAATATTCAACTAATACTTTTTCATATTCAAATCCATATCCATAAGTATGACCTACCGTTCTATTTTCATATCTTTGTTCTCTTGGTATTTGTGAATAATATGTACTTTTGTTACTAAAATTTAATGCATCTATGTTTTCTAACTCACGTAACTCCCACATATTAAAATTAATATTTAATTCTGAATATATAAAATATATACTTTTCTGTATCGTCCAAATATCATTTTTTGATAACTTCTTTTTTTCTTTTATTTCTTCTAATATTTTTATCATACTTTCTTTTGCACTGATGACTTTTCTATTTGTTTCAATATTTTTTCTATCATCTTTGTAACTTTGTATTATATCTTGAATTAATGATATTAGTATATTACAATCTGTTGTTATTCTTCCTGTTCTTTTTATTTCTTCTTTTTCTTCTTCCTGTTTTTTCTCTAAAGATCTCTTTTTAGGTTGATTATTATTTACTTCTCTTTCTCTTAAAATTTGAATTTTATTATATTCATTTATTTTTTCTACATCATAAGCATCAAATTTGTATGACATTCCATGAAGTTCTATTTTGCAGTATACTTCTTTTTTATCTGTTTGTTTTATTTTCATCATTTCATTACATTCTTCACTTTTGTTTAGTGTATTATATAACATATATATACATTTCTGTCCTGTTGTATAAGTTTTTGGTACACATTGAAATCCAAATTTTTCATATAATTTTACACATTCTACTAAACTTACATTTTCATCTGTTATTAATTCTTTTAGTATTGCTCTTAATAGTGAAAAATTCACCTTATTTGCTTTATATTCTACATCATAATCTTTAAGAATATTCATTTTTGGATAATAACCTTTATATGGTTCAGGTTCATATTTGCGTTCCTTTATCTCTTTATAATAAACTTCTTCGTCAAATGGATTATTTCCTATATTACATAGATGTGCATTAAAAATTTTTGCATTTAATAAATTTATATATTTTAAAGAGTTTTCTTGCATATGTATTATTATTAATCTCTCTAATAATTTAACATCTTCTAATATTCTTTCTGGCTTTACTTTTAATATATCATCATTTTCTATTTCACCTATTTTTTCCTTTAATAGATTTATAAAAAGATTTTTTTCTTCTTCATTGTCATATTGTATTAAATAACTTGTTTCTCCACCATTTTCATATATTAATTCTTCTACTTGTTTTCTATATAGTAATTCAAATTTTAAGTTAATAATATCTTTTTTTATTTTATCGTATTCTTCGTTTTTGATATATGGCTTGTACAGTTTTAGTATATCTTTTAATGTTTCTACTTTTTCGATGTATTGTTTTATGTTGTGAAAATTTTGATAATTTTCGCTTTCTTTTATTTCTTGTATTCTATTTAATATTGTATTTATGCTATCTTGTCTTGTATTATATATATATTCGTCTAAATTTAGTTCTATTTTGGCTATTTCATTAATAATTATATCTTCTACTTCTTTATATCTGTCATATTCTTCTTTTTCTATAATTGCATTATACATTTTAAGATATTGTTCTTTTATTATTTTTAAAGAACTACTTTCTTTGCAATTGTCTTTTTGTAATGTTATTTCATATATTTTTTGTAGCTTTTCTATCTTTTGTATGATTATTTTTGATTTTTGCTCTATTAGTTCTTTATTATTATTCATTACATTACCTCTATTCATTTTTCTTGTATTTTATCATTTTTATTCCATTTTGTAAATATATTATGTATATTTTGATAGACTAATTATCCATTTCCCTATTTTAGGGTTAATAAAAAGCACACTTTCGCGCACTTTTTACATAATATTTTTAAAATTTCTATTCTAATAATTTAAAATAATTCAATTATATTTTCTGCAACAATTCCAAAGTATTTCATTAATTGCTCTGCTTTACCTGATTTTCCAAAAGTATCTTTAATACCTAATCTAATAAGTTTTGTAGGATATTCATCAGTTAAAACTTCTGAGATAGCCGAACCTAAACCACCAATAATATTATGGTCTTCAATCGAAACTAATTTTTTAGTTTCTTTTGCACATTTTATAATCATATCTTTATCTATAGGCTTAATAGTATGAATATCTATAACTCTTACATTTATACCTTTATTTTTTAATTCTTCTTGTGCTTTTATAGCCTCTGAAACAGTTACACCTGTTGCAAAAATTGTTCCATCAATACCTTCACCAATTTGAGTTGCTTTTCCTATTTCAAATTTTTGATTTCCATCATATATTATAGGTGTAGCAAGTCTTGATAGTCTTAAATAAACTGGTCCATTAATTTTACTAATTTCTTTAACAGCCCATTTTGTTTGAATATCATCTGATGTTGAAATTACAGTCATATTTGGCAATGTTCTCATTAAAGATATATCTTCTATCATTTGATGTGTTGCACCATCTTCTCCAACAGTTATTCCTGCATGTGTTGCACATATTTTTACATTTAAATGTGGATAACATACACTATTTCTAATTTGGTCATATGCACGTCCTGCAGCAAAAACTGCAAATGTACTTGCATATGGAATTTTGCCACATGTTGACATTCCAGCAGCTGTTGAAATCATATTTTGCTCAGCAATTCCCATGTCAAAAAATCTATTTGGAAACTCTTTTGCAAATAAATCTGTTTTTGTAGCTGAGGCTAAATCGCTATCCAAAACAACAATATTTTCATTTTCTTTTCCTAATTCTAGCAAAGCTTCACCATAGCTTTGCCTTGTAGCTTTTTTATTATTAATATCCATATTTTCTCCTTTTTTATATAATTTTATTATTTTAATATAGGCTTGAAATATATAAGTTATATATTTCAAGCTTTATAATATTAATATTTATTATAATTGGCTCCCAATAATCCCTGCATCATTTCCTAGCATTGCGGGTAAAATAATTAATTTCTCTCTTTTATTAAACAAATATCCTTTATTTTGTATATTATCCTTTAACCTATCAAGTAATACATCAGAAAAATATACAAAACTTCCTCCAATTCCAATTGCTTCTGGTTCAAATATATTTATTAAATTTGATATTCCTATACTTAAATACTCTATAAATTCATCAACTACTTTACTTATTTTTTCGTCATTTGGATTTTCTCTAATCATATCTAATAATTCTTGCCCTCTTGTTGCTTCATCTAAATTCAATTCTTTTCTTAAATTGTTTTTTAGTACTTTCATTGATGCATATTTTTCAAAGCAACCTTTTTTACCACAATTACATTGAAGTCCATCTTTTTCAACTATCATATGTCCAATTTCACATCCTGGTAAATCTCCAGTGTTTAGTAATTCACCATTTATAATAACAGCTCCTCCTATACCAGTTCCTAATGTTAAAAATAAGCTTATTTTATAATCTTTTAAACATCCAATGTTGCACTCTGCAATAGCTGCACTTTTAGCATCATTCATAATTTTTATTGGTATATCGATTCCCTTTTTCAAATTATCTACAAAATCATAATTTTCTACACCTAGATTAACAGATTTTATAATTTTATCTCCTTTTATTGTTCCAGGAACAGCTATCCCAATTTCTTTTATTTGATACTTTTCACTTAATTTTTTTACATTTTCTATTATATAATCTTCCACTGATTTTTTGAAATTCTTTTTTTCTTCAGCTAATAATCTCTTTTCTACTTTTTCTATTATACAACTATTATCGTCAACTACTCCAATAGCAATATGGCTTCCGCCTAAATCTATACCAATTTTCATATATTTACTCCAAAAGAGGGATTATGGGGACGGGTCTCAAAATCCCTTTTTTATTATATTAATTTAAAATAATATTTTTTATTATATATTTTATAGTTATACGGCTGGGGTAGATACATATATTTTATAAAGTATCGAATGTGACTGAAATATATTTAGAAATATTTATAAAATAAAATGAGGAATGTTCACGTCGAGCGTAGCGAGGACTAAGTGAAAGAGGCTCATTTTATTTTATTAAAATTTCTTAATATATGTAAGAAAACCAAGATGCTTTATAAAATATATGTATCTACCCCAGCCTTATAATTATAAAATGTACAAAAATGTTAATATCTTAATTTTAAAAAGGGATTTTGAGACCCGTCCCCATAATCCCTCTTTATTTTATACACCTGCTGCTGAGAATAACCATCCTCCCATATATACTTCGATACATGGTCCAAGTACAACTAGTACGAAGAAAATTAATACACAACCTACTATTAAGTAAACAACTTCAGGTAAAACCTTCATTATTTTTTGAATTATATTATCAATATCTATTTCCATATATTCTACTAATTTTGCCATCATCTCTGGTAAGTTTGTTTGCATACCTACTTTAAGCATCTCTGTTATCATTGACTTAGGTAATCCTGATCTTTCAAATGGTTCAATCCAAGAATCACCTATAAGTATGTTATTTAATGATGTTTCTATTATTGATAACATTACATAGTTTTTAATAACATTTTTACTAACTTCCATTGCTTCTTGTATTCTCATTCCATTTTCAAGATTTAGAAGCATTGCTTTCATTAATCTTGAAAAATCTAATGCAAATATTAATTGACCAAATATTGGCATTTTATATTTAAAATAGTGGAAGTTATATTTTCCTTTTGGAGTATTAATATAAAATACTATTGCACCTACTACTGCTAATATAAATGTTAATGGTATATACCAATATGTCATTAAATTGTTTACTACTCCTTGGAACCATAATGTTATTGCTGGTAATTGATCTGTTGATCCCATTTCATCATATATATTTTGAATTGCTGGTATTGCAACCAATGTTCCAACAAACAACATTACTATTAATAATGCAAATTGTATTAAGTTAGGAATTAATATTCCTCTAATTTTTTTATTTAATGCTTCTGATTCATCCAAATATCTTACAGCTTGTTCTAGTGAATTAGTAAGTGAACCTGATAATTCACCAACTTTAATCATATTTATATATATAAATGGAAATACATCTTCATAATATTCCATTGTTGTATACATATATTCTCCTGCTTCAACACCTGCTAAAATATCTTCTAATATTCCTTTAAAAGTATAGTTTTCTGTACTATCAATTATTGTTCTTAATGCATGTATATTGTTAAAGTTTGCCTTTTTCAATAGATAAAAGTTTTGTGTAAATATCACAATATCTCTAGCTGTTATTTTTTCTGTTTTTGATAAATACATATTTATTTTTTCTTTTGTTGAAAATGTTTTTTTAGTATTTATTTGTGTTGTATTTACATTTTTCATTATTTCTTCAATGTCTTTTACATTTTTCTTTTTACTCTTTTTGTTTTTATTATTATACTTAACCTGTTCTACTGTAATTGGCATTAAATCATTGCTTTTTAAAGTTTTAATCAAACTTTGTTTACTTCCTGATTCTATTCTATTTCTTACAATTAATCCTGAACTTGTAATAGCCTTATATGAATATATAGGCATCTTTAGCACCTCCTTCTAAAATCATTAATTTATTTTACAGTGTTAATATACACACAAGTAAATGAAAATTAATTCTTATTGCTATCTCTTCTTATCTTCATTTGCATTATTGTTCTATTTAGTACTTCAATATTTTTCTCTTCCACTTGAGCCTTAGCTTGTTCTAGTGTTATTTTATCTTGTACAAATAGTGTTGCTATTGAATTTATTAATCCAATACTTCCTTTATCAGAACTTTGGATAGCATCCTCTATTTCTGATACACTTATTTTTTCTTTTCTTATAATACCAGATACTATGTTATCTACAACCATTACTTCTGGTACTAATACAAGTTTTCCATCTCTTCCTTTTAGTAATCTTTGTGATACAACTAATTTCAATAATGCTGATAATAAGTATTTTATACTTGCTTGGTCTCTAACTTCATAGAAGTTTATCATTCTGTCTATTGTTTCAGCACAAGATTTTGTGTGTAATGTTCCTATAACTAAATGTCCTGATTCTGCCATTTCTATCGCTGCTTCCATTGTTACTTTATCTCTAATCTCTCCTATTACTAATATATCACAGTCTTCTCTTAGAGAGTTCTGTACACCATTACTAAATGTTAATGCATCTCTACCTTTTCCAACTTCTTTTTGCACTATTAATGATTTTTTTGAATGATGTCTATATTCTACTGGGTTTTCAAGTGTTAATATTTTCTTATTTTGAGTTTCATTTATCTCATTTATTATAGCATTTAAAGTTGTACTTTTACCAGAGTTCGTTTTTCCTGTTACTAATATTAATCCTTGTGGCTGAAATGTCATTCTTTTTATAATGTCTGGTAAACCTAATGCTTCATATGGTGGCAATGTGTTTTTTATAAGTCTTAATGTACATGTTGGAACATCATCTGATAGTGAAATGTTTACCCTAAAACGTATTTGTTTATATTCATATGATGTATCTAATTTTCTTGTTTCATTAAACATCTCATCTTTATCAATATTTCCTCTAACTAAGTAATCATATATTTCATTCATATCATTTTCATTTAAAACTTCTGTGTCTTCAACTGGTACTAATTCTCTTGCAATCCTAAGCATTGGTTTGTTTCCTGCAATTAAATGTATATCTGATGCATCTCTTTCTATAGCTTGTTCAAAAATTTTGTCCATATTCATAATTAATTCTCCCTTCAATTGATGTTAAAATTCTCATCTGCTATATGACTTTTAACATCTGATATCAATTTTAATATATAATAAGTTGTTTGTTTAATTCTTCTAATGTTGTATGACCTTTTAGTACTTTATTTATTCCATCTATAATTAATGGTCTATAATTTTGTTCTAATGCCTTTTCTCTTATTTCAATTGTTGATGCTCCTTTTACAATAAGTTCTTTTATTTCTTCTGATATATTTAATACTTCAAAAACACCAATTCTTCCATAATAACCAACATTACCACATTTTTCGCATCCAATAGCGTCATATGTTTTTACATTATCAAAATTTAATTTGTCTCCATATTTTTCTGCAATTTTAGACATTATTTCTTTCTCTTCTTTTGTAAATTCTCTTTCTTTTTTACAATACGGACATATTGTTCTTACAAGTCTTTGTGATACTGTTGTGGCTACTGTACTTGATATATCATAGTCTGATAATCCCATTTTTCTCATTCTGTTTATTACTTCAATTGCATCTATTGTATGTATTGTAGATAAAACATAATGTCCTGTTTGTCCAGCCTGTATAGCTATTTCAGCTGTTTCCTTATCACGGATTTCTCCTAGTAATATCATATCAGGGTCTTGTCTTAAAACTGTTCTTAGTGCTCCTGAAAATGTTGATTTATTTCCTATTTCTATTTGATTTAATCCATCAATTCTAATTTCAACTGGGTCTTCAATTGTTGTTATATTTATTTCTGGTGAATTAAAATAGTCTATTAAACTATATAATGTTGTTGTTTTTCCTGCACCTGTTGGAGCTGCTATAATTGTTATACTATTTTTCTTATTAAAGCTTTTCTTTAAATCTTCTTCTGTTCCAGGATATCCTAATTCAAATATGTCTCTAATTTTGTTGTTTTTCTTTAGTAATCTTAAAACAAATTTTTCTCCACATACATTTGGTTGTGATGAAACACGGATATTATAATCATCATATAATAAGATTCTACCATCTTGTGCTTCTTGCTTTTCTTGATGCATATTCGAAATGGCTTTCAATCTTCCTATTACTTGAGCTTGTTTGTCTTTTGATATTTTTGTTGCTGTTACTAATTCACCATCTATTCTGTATCTTACTCTTATTTCTTCTGCTAATGGTTCTATGTGAATATCACTTGCTCTTTTTTCCATACCTTGTTTTATAATATTATCAACTAGTTCAACTATTGTTCCATTTGATGTAGATTGGTACATATCAGATGATGCTTTATTTTCTATACTAGATATTATTTTTTCTATTTCTGTTTCAAATGTTATGTATTTTTCCATAACAAGACCTTTGTTTAAAAGTAGCATCCTTACTGTATCTGTTTTTCCTTCTGCTGCTCTATCTGTAAAACAAACTTTTATTTTATTTCCACTAACTTCAAAAGGTATACATTTATTTTTTTTGCATACTTCTAGAGAAAGATATTCTGTTATATTAACTTTTACAGAACTAATTGTTAATAAGATACCTTTTTCTCCTATTATCTCTCCTATATTTTGTATTAATTTTTCTCCATCACAAACATTTAAAATGTGCAATATATCACCTAATTTGATACTTGGATGTTCTCTTTGATATTGTAGTGCTTTTTCTATATCACTTTCTGTTACAACACCTCTTCTTACTAGTTCAACTCCCATTGGTAATCTTCTTCTCATTTCCATAATAAACGCATCCTTTCTTTTGTTACTGATACTGTTAGAGCTTGCTCGTTACAGTATCAGTATACAAATAATTGTGAAATAATTATTTGTATTCCTTTATATTATACTATATTATTTACTATTTTTGTTGTTTTTTTTGCAATTACTAAAAATTACTAGTTTAAATTATATATTATATTTCAATTGTGTATATATTAACACTTTATATTTAAACGAATATTACGTGGGCACCGATGAGAACTGTTAAGTGCTGAAAGCACTATTACAGTTCCATTGGGAAAATATGAAGTTAAATAGAAAGTGTTAATATATATGCAATTGTATTAAATTCTTAATTTAAAATTTTATAAAGTATAAGTAGTCTCATTATCTATAATATTAGTTTTAAATTTAACTTTTATTTGATATTTAGAATCTGCAAATGTATATGAAAAATCACAATCTTCTACATTCTCACATATCTTAATATTATTTTTGTATATACAATTATTTTGATTTGTATAAGTATACTGATTTCCACTAGAAAAAATAATGTAACTTAATTTTATATTATTTTCATTAGTAGTTTTGCAATCTATTATATAATTATTTTCATTATTAGTTTCATATAAAAACAAGCTAGAAAACTTTGTATATTGTGTTGTTGAATCATAGTTAGCATCTTCAATATTTATATTTTTATAGAAAAAAGATGTCAAATTTGCAATTGTTGCTAATACTATTACCATACCAATAATATAAATAATTACTGATGTTAATGTTATACCTTTTTCATTTTTCACTCTTACACTCATTCCTTCCTTAGGTACTAATCTGGTTTGAAAAGAATTGGCTTGTCCAACCATTTACTACTTTGAAATATAAGTTGCCAACCTAATTATTTTTTCTTCTTTTCCTATTTTATAAGATATTTCTACTGTTGCCTCTTTTACAATATTAGGTTCTTTACTATTATCTTGTTTTATTAATACATAGTCTTTAATTGTAATCTTCTTATGATAGCCTGTAAAATTATTGTCTTTCATAATATCTTCTTCTATTACATATGGTTCTTGAATTCCTTTATCTGTATATTCTTGAAAGTCTTTAGCTTTTATATTTTCTATTTCTTGTACTGCATATGAAGTTGCTATTGTTTTTCTTTCTGAATCTTTTGCATTTAAATTTATATTTACTATTAAATTTCCTATTAGGGCTATAAAAATTGTTATTACTATTATTGATATTGCAATATCAATTGCAGCTATACCTTTTTGATTTTTTATAAACATTTTTATTCCTTTCTTATTTTATTAGTTATAGGCTTCTCATTACAGCTAATAAAATTATAAAACAAATAACATTAAATACTGATAAATAAAATGTTATGCTAATTTTTTCATCATATTTTTTATCATTTACTATATTTTCTGATTGTTTTAGTCTTTTAATAATTATATCAATTAAAATAACTAATACTGTCATAATTATACTTATTATTGTTATATATTCTCCTGTAAATATTGACATTATTATCAAAAATATTAAACATGAATAATTATAATTATTTTTAGCATGTTTTTTTAAAGTAATCGAATCTATTATTAAAATTAAAACAAATAATACTAAATATATAACATATCTATATATACTAGTTTTTTCTATTATGTATAGATATACTATATACATAATTGAAATTATTATTCCATATACTAATAGTGGTTTATTAATCATTTTATGTTCTTTATCTATTCCTGATGTTATTATTATAAATGTAAAGTATAATATCATAAATGAATATTCTATTATATTTAATAAGTTTAAATTGTAAATACTTAATTTCATTAGATATGCTACTACTACAAAAAATAATCCTGAAATAGTTTCTAATATTAAATATCTTGGTCTTATTTTTTCTTTGCAATATCTACATTTTCCACCTAGAAGTATGTAACTAAATACCGGTATTAGGTCTAAAATTCCAAGTTTATGATTACATTTGGGACAATATGAATGTGTATGTGTTATATCTTCTCCTTTTGGTATTCTATATACTGCTAATGTAAAAAAACTTCCAAAAGTTATTCCCATAGAAAATATTATTATATAAAAAAATATATCCATTTGTTTTTCCTTTTTTACTTATTTTTTTGCAAAAGGCATATACACTTATTATGCATATGCCTTTTGTATATATAATTAAACTTATTTTGAATAATTGTTAAACCAATTTTCATATTCTTGTAATGTTGAGTTTTCTGCATTTGATGCATTTCCATAGTCATTTACAGCTTTTTGTGCTTTTTGGAACATTCCACTTCCTGTTAAAGATGCTATAGATATACCAGCTAATATTAATAATATAATTATTGTTATAACTAATGCAACTAAAGTAATACCTTTTTGTGATTTCATTATAAATTTACCTCCTTTTTCTTTAGATATAATATATATATACTATATTTATAAAAATAAATATAATGTTAATAACTAATTCTATTTTGTTCCATGGTTAGGAAGATATCCTGAATTTGAATTATTTCCACTTGTATTATTCCCTGATGATGTTGAACTATTGCCTGATGATGTATTATTATTTCCTTCTGTATTTTCTGAAACTGCTTCAAATGGATTCTTTTTTCCTGGAATATATTCATTTATTTTTTGATAATTTCTTAAATCTGTTGAATCTATTTGATAAGTTATTACAATTTCATCTTCTTTTATTTCTTCGTCATTCTTTAATTCTTCTTGCACACTTCCAGGAGTAGTATATGAAACTTTTTCTGGTACTATCTTGTTTGCTGGAATATATTCATAAAGTATTACTCCTAAAATCAATATAATTACTATTGCTAATAACAAAACTATAATAATTTCTTTTATAATATTTTTAGCCATAATTTTTCACCTTTCACTAATCTATTATGTTTTATTCAACAGTGTTTGTTTGTCTAGTTGAATTCGTATTTGTATTCAAATTTGTGTCTGTATTTTCATTTGTGTTCATTTGCATATTTCCACTTGTTCCTTCTGATATTCCTGTAACTGTTATGTTTCTACATGTGAATGTAGCTTGTACTAAACTTCCTGTTTGTGAAGATGGAGACATTTTAAAATTCTCTATTTTGAATCCTAATTTTGAATCATCTTCTATATCTGTTATAAATTCTTCTATTTCTACATAAGTTGCTACTGCTGTAAAGTTTATATCATAAACATTTTGAACTCCTGAAGCACTCTTTTGTAGTGCTATTGTTAAATTTGTTATACCTTCTGCTTTTGCATGATTTCCTATTCTTGTATATAACATATCAATTGTATAATTATATGATTGGTTTGCTGCTTGAATTTCACTTTCTGTGCTTATACTTACCATTTCTTCATATCTTGTTTTTTCTGCTTCTAATTTTTTTACTTCTCCATTTAAATCATTCATATTTTTTTGATAGTCTGTACTTGCTAATTTAGTAGCATCCTTTAATGTTTCATCTAGTTGATCATTTTCTGCCCTTATCTCTGTTATTCCTAATATTTTTAATTTACCAATTTCCATTCCTTTTACTACTGTTATTCCTGCTAATATAATTATCAAAATAAATATTGTACTTAATAATAATTTTTTCATGGTAAATCACCTTCTATCCTTATTGTTATTATATTGTTTGATTTTTGTCCAGGAGTAGCAATAACATTTTTTAATATTTCTTTTGTTCTTATGCTAGATGCTAAATATCCTAATTGTTCATATTTTGTAGATTGTGCTTCAATTACAACATGTGTTGAATTAGTATTTTGAATTGATGTTAACTGTACTGTATTTGGCATAATATACATTAATCTATTTAATAAGTTTGGTACTGCTTTTTTCAATCTATTATTTTCTTGTATTCTTGTATTTATTTCTTCTAAATTACTAATTTTAGTTGTATATTCATTTGTTTTGGATTGAATTTTTTGTATATCTTGCCCTATTAAAGATATTTGTGCTTTTGTATTTCTTATTGAAGCTTGCACTTCTTCATTTTTCTCATCTATTTGTTGTTTTATTAAGTTTGCAAATCCACAATATACTATAAATAATATTAAAAATCCTGCTATTGATCTTAATAGTCCTCTCTCAATTCTATCTAATGGTACATTAAAGTCAAATGTTAATAAGTTTCCTTTAAATTTACCATTTTTTGTTTTCTTACTTCCTGTTTCTATTTTTAATTTATCAGCAAATGAATTCTTTTTGAAATTCATTCCTGTAATACCTTCTCCCAGTCCACTTAATGCTAATGAAATTGCTGAGTTCACCTCTATATAATCTTTTATATTTATTTCTGGTGATATCTTTATAAAACTAGGTTTTAATATTTCACATTTTACATTTTCTAGATATTCTTCAAAATATAAATCTATATTGTTGATTAATGCTCCTGTACCTGTAATATATATTTTTTCTATTTTATCAACACTTTCATTTAGTATTTTTCTTACTTGTCCTAGTATATCATATAATACTAACATTATATCTTCTAAATATGTTGTTTCACTTTCTGATAATTCTTTTCCTTCTGATGTATATATTGTTGTTTCTTTACATATATTATAAGCCTTTTGATAAGAATTTTCTTTTATGTTTATTTTGTCTAGTATATTTTGGCTTCCTATTTCTAATGTTTTTATATCATATATATTTTGGTTTAATATTTTTGTTATTATTGTTTTTTCTTCAATATTTACTATTAAGCTATTTTCCTTTTCATCGAATTTAGCAATATTTGATATAGACATTGATATTGGAATTATATTTTGTAATCTGTATGCACTAAACTTTTGTAATTTTTTGTTAAGTTCTATTTTATTTTCACTAACATGTATTACTTTTAGTTTGTCTCTTTCTTGCACATTAGGAGTAATTGCATATCTTGTTTCAAATACATTTGGATTATAATTTTTATCTGAGCAATATGTGTCAAATTCAGTCTTTATTGCTTTTGGTAAATCTTTTTTACTTAATAATGCAAAAACTTGAAAATAGTTGTACATTTCTTCAGATAAATTTATACTAATTGGTACTTTATAACTATAAGTTTCTTCTATGATTTGTTTAATTGTTTGGTCTAGATTTTCATAGCATTTTACACCAAATGATTCTACTTTTATTTGTTCACGTTCTTTTGAAACTTTTGCATATTTAATTATATTACTTTCAATATATAATCCTAGACAAGTTGACATTTTTTGACTCCTTTTTCATAAATTTATTTTTTCATTTTTATGGTTCTCATTTTTCATTTTATGATACTACTTTTTTTTACTATTTTTGATATTATATTCCTTTTTTTATTTCATAGTTTATTAAAAACTCTGATATTTTTTTATTTAATCTATATTAATTCAAAAATTTGACATTTTTTAAAATTTACAAATTAATTTTATCGTTTTTATAGAAAAAGTCAATACATTTAATTAAATTGTAATAAAACTGTAATAAATATGTAATATTTTTATTTTTTCTTTAATTTGCATATAAAAAATCCGTCTTTTTCATTGTCTGGTAAGATATTTGTCATACTATTTTCTACAATATCAAATGTGTCATTTTCTTTTAAAAAATTAAAAATAGTATTTTCATTTTCTTGTTTTAAAATGCTACATGTAGAATATACTAGTTCTCCTCCTTTTTTCAAATATCTCGAACAATTTTCTAAAATCTTTACTTGTATATTTGTAATTTCTTTTATATCTTCTATATTTCTTTGCCATTTTATATCTGGCTTTCTTTTTATAACTCCAATTCCTAGACACGGAACATCTAATAATATTTTATCAAATTTTTCTTTTAGTTTTTCATTGTATATACTTGCATCTTTTACTTCTGTTTTTATTATTTCTATTCCTAATCTCTTAGCATTTTCTTCTATAAGCTTTGTTCTATGTTCATAAATGTCCCATGCTAAAATTTGTCCTTCATTTTCCATTATTTCTGCCATATATGTCGTTTTTCCTCCTGGTGCTGCACATGCATCTAATATATATTCTCCTTTTTGAGGATTCAAAATTTTTGCTGTTTGTCCTGCTGAAATATCTTGAATTGTAAATAATCCTTCTTTAAATAAATCTAAATTTTCAACATTTTTTATTTTTTCTAAAATCAGAAAGTCTTCATATTCTGTTTCTTTATATTCAATATTTTTTCCTTTTAGTTTTTGTTCTATTTCTTTTTTATTTGTTTTTAAATTGTTAATTCTTATTGTTATTTTAGGTTTTAAATTTGAATTTTTGCATATTTGTTCCACTGTTTCTATATTATTATTTTTCAACAATTCTTCAATTATCCATATTGGCATTGAAGTTGTTTTAGAAATTTTTTCTATATTATCATCAATTTGGAAAAATTCTTCATAATCACTTTTTTCAACTTTTCTTAAAATTGCATTTACAAAATTTGAACTTGAACTATGCCCATATCTTTTTGCTAAATTAACACTTTCATTAACTGCTGCTGATTTAGGAATTTTATCTAAAAATATTATTTGGTATATTCCCATTCTTAAAATATTTAGAATCCATGGTGATATTTTTTTTATTTTTATTTTTGAATATTTTTTTATTATTTCATCAATTGTTAATCTCCAGCTTGTTACTCCATATATTATTTCTGAAATTAGTCCTATATCTTTTTCTTCTAACTTTTTTCTGTTTTCTTTTATTTCTTCGTTTAATGCTATGTTTGAATATGCTTTTTCTTTGTCTATTTTGTATAATATTTTTAGAGCTATTTCTCTTGTTTTGTCTATCATTTTTTCCTCCTTTTTATGCCAATATTGGCCTTCTTTTTTGTCATACTTTAAATTATATATCTTTTTTTATAATATTTCTACATTTTGTATATTTTTTCTAAAAACGGTAAAAATATTTTTAAATAAAAAATTTAGGAGGTCTCAAATGGATATAGAAAAACATTTAACAATTACAGGTACATCTGATGTATCATGGAAGGATGCTATTGTAAAAACAATAAATGAAGCATCAAAATCTATTGATTATTTAACAGGTGTAAAGATTTTAGAACAAAGAGCTAAAATTGATGGCAATAAAATTTCAGAATATTTAGTAGATTTAGATTTATGTTTTTTAATAGATTTAAATAGAAAGGATGATAGATAATGAATCCTATTGAAACAAAACAAACATATCAAGAATATGTGGATAAAAAATCACCTAATTCTCCAATATTGAAAAATTGTTTTAATGCTTTTTGGGTTGGTGGATTAATTTGTACTCTTGGTCAAATAATTATGAACATTTGCAAAGAACGTGGATTTGACCAAACAATGTCTGGAACTATCGTTTCTATAATATTGATTGGTATATCTGCATTTTTAACTGGGCTAAATTTATTTAATAAAGTAGGAAAATTTGCAGGTGCTGGTTCTTTAATTCCTATAACAGGTTTTGCAAATTCAATTGTTTCTCCTGCTATGGAATATAAATCAGAAGGTTATGTTATGGGTGTTGGTGGAAAAATGTTTACTGTTGCAGGTCCTGTATTAGTATTTGGTATATCTGCTTCAATATTGGTTGGTATTGTTTATATGATTTTCAATACTCAAACTATGACTTTAGTTTAAAAGGAGTTGATTTTTTGGAAAAGATAGGAAAACAAACTATTAAATTTAATAATCCCCCTACTATTACAGAATGTGCTGCTATTGTTGGTCCTAAAGAGGCTCAAGGTCCTCTTGCTAAATACTTTGATCAAACTTTGGATGATGAGTTTTGGGGTGAAAAAACTTGGGAAAAAGCTGAAAGCAAAATAATTAAAGAAACTGTTAATACTGTTATAAGCAAATCTGGTGTATCTTCTGATCAAATTGATTGTTGTTTTGCAGGTGACTTACTTAATCAATGTATCTCTTCTAGCTTTGGGCTTCGTGAGTTAAGTATACCTCTATTTGGTGTATTTGGTGCTTGTTCAACATTTGTTGAGTCTATGTGTTTAGGAGCTATGTGTTGTGAAAATTTTGCCGAAAATGTGTTATGTGCTACTTCTAGTCATTTTTGTAGTGCTGAAAAGCAATTCAGATTTCCTCTTGAACTTGGTAATCAAAGACCACCATCTAGTCAATGGACTGTTACTGGAAGTGGAGCATCTATAGTTTCTAAAAGTGGTTCTGGACCTTTTATTACTCACATTACACCTGGTAAAATTGTTGATATGGGCATAAAAGATGCTAATAATATGGGTGCTGCTATGGCTCCTGCTTTTGCTGATACTTTAATATCTCATTTTATAGATACTGGTAGAAATCCTAGTTACTATGATGCCATTATAAGTGGTGACTTAGGTCATGTTGGAAAAGAAATTGCTATTGATATAGCAAAATCACAAGGTTATAATATAAAATCTAATTATAATGATTGTGGTGTTTTGATTTTTGATAAAGCTAAACAAGATACTCATTCTGGTGGTAGTGGTTGTGCTTGTTGTGGTACTGTTTTCTCTGGTTATTTATTTAAGCAATTAAAGGAGAGAAAAATTAAGAAGTTACTTCTTATTGCTACTGGTGCTTTAACAAATTCAACAAGTTCTCAGCAGGGCGAAAGTATTCCTGGTATCGCTCATGCAATTAGTATAGAGGTATAATGTCCAATTGGGGACGTTTCTGTTTGGGACATTTTGTCCCATTGGGGACACATCTTATTTTGAAGGGAGAGTTTTATGGATATAAATTGGGCTAATGTTTTTGAATGGTCTTCACTTTTAAAGTGCTTTGTTGTTGGTGGTTTAATCTGTATTATAGGTCAAATTCTAATTGATAAAACAAAATTGACTCCAGCTAGAATTTTAGTAATTTTTGTTACAACAGGTGCTATTTTAGGTGGACTTGGTATATATAAATGTGTAGTTGATTTTGCTGGAGCTGGTGCTACTGTTCCGCTTACAGGTTTTGGTTACAATTTAGCAAAAGGTGCAATTGAAGGTGTAAAGGAAACTGGTTTGGTTGGTGCTTTTACTGGTGGTATAAAGGCTGCTAGTGGTGGTATTGCTGCTGCTGTATTCTTTGGATATTTGGCTTCTCTTATTTCTAAACCTAAAATGAAAAAACAATAAAAACACAAATGAGTTTCCATTTGTGTTTTTATATTAGGAAGTTCGAAGAACTTTCCTCTATATACTTGAACTATAAATTCAAATTTCTTAATTCTAAACTATGCTTTTTTTGCTATTTCAGCTATTTCAGTAAATGCTTTAGGATCACTTACAGCTATTTCAGCTAACATTTTTCTGTTAATTGTAACATTAGCTTTCTTTAATCCTGCTACCATTTTGCTATATGTTGTTCCATTCATTCTTGCTGCTGCATTTATTCTTGTTATCCATAATTTTCTAAAATCACTCTTTTTATCTTTTCTTCCTACATATGCATATGATAATGATTTCATAACTGCTTGATTTGCATTTCTGAATCTATAATGTTTTGCTCCAAAATATCCTTTAGCTTGTTTTAATATTTTTTTATGTCTTGCTCTTGTTGTTCTTGCTGTTTTTACTCTTGCCATTATTTTCCCTTCCCTTCATTTCTTTTTAATCTATTACATTGAAGTTATCTGAACTTTCTGTAATAGAAATACATTTCTTATTCTATAATTATTTTTTATATTATCCACCATATGGTAATAATTTTTTGATTGTGTTTTCACAAGTTTTACTTGCATAAGCATTTTGAACTTTTCCTGATTTTTTTTGTCTTTTTGTCTTATTCGCTAATAAATGTCTTCTGTTTGATTTTGTTCTTTTTACTTTTCCTGTTGCTGTTAATGAATATCTTTTTTTAGCAGCTTTATTTGTTTTTAATTTTGCCATGAGTTTTCCCCTTCCCTTCGCTTCGTTTATTTGTCAAACGAAAATTTTTTTAATTTATATAAAACGTATTATTACGCTTTTTTAGCTAAAATTGTAAACATGTTTCTACCTTCAAGTTTTGGTTGTTTTTCTACTGTTGCTATATCTTCTAATTTTTCTATAAATTTATTTAAAACAGCTTCACCTGATTTTACATTATTTACTTCTCTTCCTCTAAATTTTACAGTAATTTTTACTTTGTTTCCATCTGTTAAAAATTTTCTTGCATTTTTTGATTTAAATTCAAAGTCATGTTCTTCAATATTTGGAGTAACTCTTAATTCTTTTATTTCTAATACTTTTTGTTTCCTTTTAGCTTCTTTTTCTTTTTTAGATTGTTCAAATTTGTATTTTCCATAATTCATTATTTTGCATACTACTGGTTTTGCATTTGGTGAAACTAGCACTAAATCTAAGTTATCTTCTGCTGCTTTTTCTAAAGCTTCTCTTGTTGAAACAACTCCTAATTTTTCTCCATTTACTCCTATTAATTGAACTTCTTTTTCTCTAATTTGACCATTTATAGGTAATTCTTGTTTTATATTAAAACACCTCCGTTAAATTGCTTTTTAGCAATAAAAAAATTGACTTTTGTTACAAGTCAATCAACACAAATAAACATCGTTTTTTCAAAACTTATTTTATTTATTTCTAACCATTTGCTTTAATTAGCTAAGGTGAGAAGTGTTTAACTCCTTCTTGTAACAAATATTATTATACCATAAATTTCTAATTTGTCAAGAAATTCACAAATTTTTTTAATAAATTTTTTATAGTTTATTTAAAAAGGGATTTTGAGACCCATCCCTCTAATCCCTCTTTTTTTATGCTCTTGGATGAGCTTTTTGATAAATATTTTTTATTCCTTCATCTTGAAATTGCATATAAACTTGAGTTGAAGAAATATCTGAATGTCCAAGCATTGTTTGAATTGACTTTAAATCTGCTCCATTTTGTAATAAGTGTGTAGCAAATGAATGTCTTAATACATGTGGTGTAATATCTTTTGTTATATGTGCTTGTTCTTTATAATATTTTATTATTTTCCAGAATCCTTGTCTTGTTAATCTTTGTCCATTAATATTTACAAATAATGCTCTTTCTGTATCATTTTTTAATAATATTCCTCTTGCATTATCTGCATAGTCTTTTAATGCTTTTAATGATAATTTTCCTAATGGTATTACTCTTTGTTTATTTGCTTTTCTACAGTTTACACATCCATCTTTAAAATTAATATCATCTATATCTAAAGATATTATTTCTGTAACTCTCATTCCTGTAGCATATGCAAATTCTAACATTGCTTTATCTCTAATTCCTTTTAAGTCAATATCTTTTGGTTGTTCTAATAATAATTCAACTTCTTTAGATGTCAATACTGCTGGTACTCTTTTTTCTACTTTTGGTGATTGTAAATCTTTTGTTGGATCAATTTTTACTTTTCCTTTTTTTAGTACATATTGATAGAATGATCTTATTGAAGCTATACATCTTGAAATAGTTGAAGGTTTCTTTCCTAATTCTTCTAAATATTCAATATAATTTTTTATTACTTCTTCATCAACTTTGTTGTAAAAAACTTCGCATCCTTCTATGTATCTTCTGAATTGTTTTAAGTCTCTTTTGTATGATTGTAATGTATTATTTGATAATTTCTTATCTGTTTCTAAAAATTCAAAAAAAAGTTTTAATTGTTTTTCCATTTTCCTTACCCCTATCTCAAAATATTATTTACATAAATTATGTATATGTTATATCAAACAATTTATAAAATGTAAATAGGTTTTTAAAAATATTTTATAAAATTTTTTAAAATATTTGTAGAAATTAGAATTTCTATAATCGCTGCTATTGTTAATCCCACTAACATCATTATTGAAAATAATGTATGTCTTAGCACTTCTATCTTTATATTGTCTTTATTTCTGTCTTTTACTATTGACTTGTATAATTTAAATCCACTTACTCCTATACCTATTATACATGGAATAAATATTATATTTTGTGGCAGTAAAGTTATTAATATAAATGACAGTCCTTTTCCCATTCCCATCATAGTTATTATAGCAGATATTGTATATCCTAGGCAAAATCCTCTATATAGTATAACTCCAAAAACTACTGGTATTCCGTATTACTGTTGTCCCAAAAAACCACAACATGAGAGCTATAACTAAGTTTCCAAATACTGTACTTTTTAATAATTGTATATCATTTAGTTGTTCTGTATTTTTTAGCGTATCTACAAATTTATTTATATATGTTGTTATTTCTGATATTTGTGTTTCTTGTGCGTTATTTATAAACATTACTCCCGAAAAAATTCCTACTATAAATATTAGAGTTACTAATATATATTCTTTGCTATTATTTACTATATGTTGATAAATCATGTTTTTTATGTTTAATTTTCTGGTATTTTTCATAATAGTTCTCCATTCTATAGATTTTTCTATTATATTTTTTTAATGTTTGTATATTAATAAAACTTTTACATAATAAAAAAAATCCTTTATTTTATACATAATGTGTATTCAATAAAGAACTTTTTAGAACTATTATTTTTTAGACAATTGAGACAAATTAGGACTGTCCCAACTCTCTCATTCAAATTATTTTCCCGTAGTTTCCACCACCACCAGATTGAACTTTAGCATTTCCTGTTCTCGCTTTTTCAATTGCATTTGCAACTTTTTCTCCAACAACCGCTTCTATATCATCTTTAGTTAATCTATGTAAAATATTCATTTCAGTTTCAAAACTGCTTAACAATTTTTCTATAGTCTTCCCACCTACTCCTGGAATAAATCCTAGTGGTACTTGATAAATATATGGTGGTCTATTTTCTGGACTTTGAGTTTCTTTTTTATCTCTTATTAATTCAATTCTATCAAAAACTCCAAAAGTTACTTTATCACTACCACAATTTGGGCATATTGAGATTGGCTCTTTTGTTTCTATTACATTGTTACATTCATCACAATATGTTCTATGATATTTTCCAAGTTTTGGATCTAATCCATAATTAGCAATTATCTTTCTTCCATCTTCATTTTTTAATGCTTTTACAATCTCTTTAAATGATATATCTTCTACTTGCATCTTATTATATTCTCTCGCTATTTTAGGAAGTGAATGTGCATCTGAATTTGTTACAAATGTTTTATTTTCTAATTCGGATATTTCATCTGCTAAAAATGTGTCTGAACTTAGTCCTAATTCTACTGCAAATATTTTATCATATTTCTCTTTAAATATATTTTTTATTCTATCATTACAATTTCCGTAATAGCTTTTGAATGGTGTAAATATATGAGCTGGAATTAAAATTCCATTATATTTTTCAACTATATCTATAAGTTCATATCCTGATAAGTCTGACCTTTGTGTACTTAATGTTATGTTTTTTATGTGTTTGCTCATTTCATTTGAAAATGCTTTTATGTCTTTTAAATGTGGAAAGAAGCATACATTATGTGCTGCTCCACATTTTCCATTTCTTCCTATTTCTGAGGTTTCTACTTCACTCCCTAAAAGAATACATACTTTGTCTTTGTATATTATTCCTCCATCTTTTAGTTCATAAGCATCTCCTGTTTTTAAGAATCTTTCTATATCTTCTATTACATATGGTGATGCACAATCTATTATTCCAACTATGTTTATTCCTTTTCTTTCTGCACATTCCTTTGCTATGTTAGCAAAGTTTAATGACTTTGCTGCTGTTATTTTTATTGGTTTTCCACTTTCTGATCTTCCTATGTGTACATGTAAATCTGCAAATACTTCGTACATTATTTTTTCTCCTTTACAATTGATTTTATATAATATAAGCAAAGTTTAAAAAGAATAATTTTTTTCAAACCTTGCTTATTTTTTAATTACTTGTTAATACTTGTTTTCTTTCTTCTATGCTTTTAAGAATTTTTTTGGTAGTTTCTTCTGAAAATAATGGTCGATTATTTTGTACATTTTTTTCATTAAACATTTCTTCTTTTATTTCTTGATATCTTTTATCTATTTCTTTTTCAAGTTGTGGTTCATAATTGTTTATTACTTTTTTTATGAATTCTATTAAATCATCTGTTTCATTATATATTTTTACTAATTTTTTTAGCGCTTTTATTTCAAGAAATTCTCCCATATTTATTTCTTGTAACATATCTATAAATTGAGAAAATATTTCAACATATCTGTTATATTGATTTTTCAAATTTCTATGTATTAATAATACCATTGCTTCATCTGGCTCTAATCCTATTCTTTCAGGTCTGTCTAGTATCATTCCTCCAAATTGTTCAACTAATTCTAATACATCACTTTCTTTTTCTCTTAGATTTATTTGACTATATCTATTTACTCCTTCACATATTTTGCAAAATTTTTTGTCAAATCCTAATGTTTCTAGATAATCTGCTCCTCTTTTTGCATAGCTTCTTATTTCATCTAAGTTAGTTGAATTTTCTATTTTTTTACAACCACATAATAAACATGCTGTTAATATTAAGTTTTCGTCTAATCCAAGTTTATTATATTTTAAAAATAGTCTGGCTAATTCTGTTTTTACTATTACTGATTTATTAAAATATATTTTTTCTTTTTTTGCTAAATAATATACTATTTCAATTTTTGCTGCTAGGTCTTTTTCATTTAATATATAGTCTGCAAATGTATCCATAAAACATCTTCCTTCCATGTTTTTCTTCCGTTTTGTACAATATCTATACAATTTTATTATAAGATATTGAGCTTATTTTTTCAATAATTATGTCAAAATTAAAATATTACATTTTTGTTACAACGTTTTAATTGCATTTCTTGCAAGTTCATCACATCTGTTGTTATATTCATTGTCACTATGCCCTTTTACTTTAATAAATTTTACTTTATGTATTTTGGTTAAAGAATATATTTCTTGCCAGATTTCTTTATTCTTTACAGGTTCTTTACTTGATGTTTGCCAATTGTTTTTTTGCCAATTATAAATCCATCCTTGTGAAAATCCATTGACTAAATATGCACTATCACTATATAAATCTACTTCACATGGGAATTTTAATAATTTTAGTCCTTCTAATGCTGCTGTAAGCTCCATTATATTGTTTGTTGTGTCTTTTTTTCCTCCTGAAATTTCTTTTTTTGTTCCTTTATACATTAATATCGCTCCCCATCCTCCTGGTCCTGGGTTTCCTGAACATGCTCCATCTGTATATATTATAACTTTTTCCATATTTTTTCCTTCCTTGAAATTTATTATATTTTATGCTATTATATCAATATAATAAAAATTAAACAAGTATTTGAAAAATTTGAGTATGAATAATTTGAGTTTTGATATTTTTTACTTATATTATAACTTTTATATAAATTATTATTTTAAAAATTTCGAACTAAAATTTGAAAGAAGGTATTTTATGAATAAAATTTTAGGAATTATAGCTGAATATAATCCATTCCATAATGGTCATTTATATCATTTAGAAAAATCAAAAAAATTAAGTGGCTCAGAATATTCAATAGCAATTATGAGTGGCAATTTTACTCAAAGAGGTTCCACTTCTATTATTGATAAATGGGAAAAAACAAAAATGGCTCTTTATAATGGAATTGATTTAGTAATTGAATTACCTACTCTTTATTCAATATCAAGTGGTGAAAATTTTGCAGATGGTGCAATTAAAATATTGAATTCTTTAAATATTGTTGATTATTTATCATTTGGTTCTGAAGTTAATGATATAAATATTTTAGATAAAATTGCTGATGTTTTATTTGAAGAGCCTTTAGAATATAGAACTTTCCTTTCTGATGAATTAAATAAAGGATTATCTTTCCCAAAAGCTCGTGAAAATGCTTTATTAAATTATCTTGGTAATTCTGATGAATATTCAAATGTGTTATCTTGTCCTAATAATATTTTAGGAATTGAATATTTGAAGGCTCTTAAAAAATATGAAAGTTCTATTAAACCTATTTGTATTCCTAGATTTAAATCCGACTATAATAGTAATAATTTTTCTGATAGTTTTGCAAGTGCAACTGCTATTAGAACTATTATTAAAAATAAAAACTATGATATTATTAAAAATTTAGTACCACCTGATACCTATAATATTTTAATGGAAAATGTTAAAAATGGTCATGTCGTTCCAGATTTAAATGTTTTTGAAAAAGAAATTATATATGTTTTGAGGAAAATGTCAGTTGAGGATATTTCTAATCTCCCTGATGTTTCTGAAGGATTAGAATTTAGTATAAAAAATGCTGCAAATTCTTGCAATACTCTTGATGAGTTAATAACTCTAATAAAATCAAAAAGGTATACTCAAACTAGAATTCAAAGAATTTTGTTATATGCTTTACTTGGAATTACAAAAGAAGATATGGAAATTTCTAAAAATGTTGTTCCTTATATTAGAGTTTTAGGTTTTAATGATAATGGAAAAAAGCTTGTGTCTGAAATTTCTAAAAATAATCCTAATCTTCAAATTGTGACTTCTGTTAAGAAATTTCTTGATGATAATTCTGATGGTAATTTAGGAACTTTGATTAATAAAGATATTTTTGTTACTGATGTTTATTCTATTGGTTATGAAAATATTTCTGTTGCAAACCTTGATTTTAAGAATGGAATTATAAAATATAAAACAAACCTACAGTCTTAAAATAAAACTGTAGGTTTTAAACTTGTTACATTATGAAAACTTTTCTAAAATCCATATTCCATTACTTCTTCTGGCAAATGGAAAATGTATTCAACTGCTTCAGAAGTAACATATACATCCTCTTTATCATTATTATGATTTATAGTTTTTCTTTGATTTCTATAAATGATAATTTCAATATATGACTTTTGATTATCATTGAAAAAGATTATTTTAGAATTATTTGCTATAGCTGAATCATATTTTCCTTCTCCATTTTCATTCATATACCAGTATGGAAGTTCATTTGATGTCGAAATATCTCCATGTACACTTCCTGTTCCTAAAACAAATGAACCACTTATACTTCCGGAAATCTCTTGAACTGGAATGTTACAAAAAGATATTATATGTTAACCTGCAAAAAAGGATAATATAATTGACATAATTATATTGTCACATTTTCTTTGATTTATCAATAGTTGCAACAAAAAAACTCAGTATACAACAATTATTGTATACTGAAGTTCTTTTATTGAGTAATCCATTTAACTAAATTCAAATTTTCTGCATCTAAAATCATTTCATGTTTTGGCATAATTCTAAAAGTATAACCATAATTTCCACCTGTTTTCAATTCAATTTTTGCAATATATTCATACTTTTTCTCTTCTTCATTTCTATTTTCCAATTTCATAGGTATTATACTAATATTTTCAACTATACCATTATCCAATATTTTTCCATAATAACATTCTACATTAATATTATCTATATCAACATTTGGAACTTCAACTTCACATCTAACTTCAATATTATTTCCAGCATCCATTGTAATATTATTTAAATTATTCTTCTGAGAAATTTTTATATCTTTCCAATTTGTATATAAATTTTTCTTCCATAAATTGAATTCTGCTACATTATCTACATTTCCATAATATTTTTTAGTTAAATTGCATAATGGCATGTATAAATTATTTGTGTAATCTACAAGCATTCTTGATGTACTATATTTTCCTCCTGTTGATATTATAGAATTTTTCATTATTTTCATCCAAGTTTCTGATATTCCTTTTTCATTTTGTTTATAATATGTTGGTATTATTTTTTCTTCTAATGTTTGGTACATACTTTGGCTATCAGCTGAATCTTGAATTTCATAAGAATCATATTCTGCATTTGTTCCTATTGTCCATCCATTTTGTTGATTATATCCTTCTGCCCACCACCCATCTAGTACACTAAAGTTTATAACTCCATTTACTGATGCTTTTTGTCCACTTGTTCCTGATGCTTCCATTGGTCTTCTTGGATTGTTTAGCCAAACATCTACACCACTTATTAAATATTTTGACATTGATATATTATAATTTTCTAATAAGAATATTTTTCCTTTAAATTGTGGCATCATTGATATTTCATGTATTCTCTTTATCAAGTCTTGTCCTTCTTTATCTGCTGGATGCGCTTTTCCTGCAAATATTAATTGTACTGGTTTTTCTTGGTTATTTAATATTTGTGTTATTCTTTCTAAGTCTTTAAATATTAATGTTGCTCTTTTGTATGTTGCAAATCTTCTTGCAAATCCTATTGTTAATGCATTTGGATTTAATTTTGATGTTATTTCACTTATTTGTTCATATCCATATCCTGCTCTTTTTAGTCTTTCTGTCGTATTTGCTTTTACTAAATTTAATAATTTTTCTTTTCTTTGTCTATGTATTTCCCAAAGTTCTTCATTTGGTATATCTTCTATTTTTTCCCAAACTTCGTCATCATAAATTTTATCTTGCCAATATGGTATTAGATATTTATTATATAGTTTCTTTAAATTTGGTGCTAACCATGAACATGTATGAATTCCATTTGTTACATATGTTATTGGTGATTCATTTGCTGCTATTTCTGGCCACACATCTCCAAATAATTCTCTTGAAACTGCTCCATGTAATTTACTAACTCCATTTTTCTTTCCTGCAACTTTTAGGGCTAATATTCCCATGTTAAATCCTGGATCTAGCTCTGTACATGGTTTCATTCCTAATTTTAAGAATTCTTCTCTATCTAGTCCTATTCTTGGCCAAAAGTCTTTAAAATATTTTTCTACTAGTTGTGTTGGGAATATGTCATTTCCTGCTGGTACTGGTGTATGTGTTGTAAATACTGTTTTTGAACTTGCTATATCTTTTGCAACTTCAAATGATACTTGTTTTTCTTTTATTATATTTTTTATTAATTCTAATATTAAGAATGCTGAATGTCCTTCATTCATATGGTATACTGTTGGTTTTAATTTAAGTGCTCTTGTTAATAAATTTGTTCCACCCATTCCAAGAATGATTTCTTGTTTTATTCTCATTTCTTGGTCTCCACCATATAATCTCAATGTAAGTTCTCTATCTTGTGGTGAATTTTTTTCTATATCTGAGTCTAATAAATATAATTTTATTCTTCCAACATTTATTTGCCATACTTTTAGATGTACATTTCTTTTTTCTATTTTAACATATATTTCTATTTCTTCTCCATTTTCATCTTTTGCTGGATTTATTGGTAAATTTCCTAATTCTATATTATGATATTCACTTTCTTGATTTCCATATCCATTTATTTTTTGATGAAAATATCCATTTTTGTAAAGTAGACCTACTGCTACTAAAGGAATTCCTAAATCACTTGCTGATTTTAAATGGTCTCCTGATAATATTCCAAGTCCTCCTGAATATATTGGTATTGTTCTATCTAATCCATATTCTGCTGAAAAATATGCTATCAGGTCATTTTTGTTTTCTTGATAATTATTTGAAAACCATGTGTTTTTACTTGCCATATAATCTTCAAATTCTCTTGCTATTATGTCATAGTCTTTTAAAAACTCTGTATTTTTTGCCATATCCTCAAGTCTATCTTGTGATACTTGTTTTAAAAATTTTACTGGATTTTTTTCACATACTTCCCATAAGTCTTTGTCCATCATTTGGAATAGTCTTAAAAAGTCTGTGTTCCATGACCACCATAAATTGTTTGATATTTCTGATATTTTTTCTATTCTTTTTGGTAATTGTGGATTTACCGTTATCTTATTAAATATGTACATTTTCTATTTCCTCCTTGGTATTTCTACTTTATTATCTATCAATTTTTTATATTTGTCAATTATATTTTTTATTTTTATTTTTCTTCTATTTGTTCTTCTTCTATTTGTTCTTCTTCATTTTGTTTTTCTCTATTTGTGTCAGTACTTTCTATATTTACTTTATATCCACTCTTAAATTTTCTTACTCTGTCTTGTTCTTCTTGTTTCTGCACTTCTATACTTTGTTCTTTCAATTCATTATATAATCTAGAACTATTATTTGCTACATTTTGTCTTTCATGTAATTCTTTAGTACTTAAATTTGGTGTTTTTTGTGAACCTCTTAATTCTCCTGATATTTCTCCCGTTTGGTCTTCTTTTGTTAGTAGCCTTCTAGTATAATATGTATAATCTTTTACATCTGCACCTCTTTGTAGTCTTTTTACTTTTTTTATTTTATTTTCGTTTTCGTTTTCATTTTCTATTTTCATTTTTATCTCCCCCTAATGGTGGTTTTCTTTCATATACATTATACTTTTAAAATAAAAAAAGTACAAGTATATTAAAAATATTTTATTTTTATAATTATAACATTTGTTTCCAGATTTTTCATTATAAATTTAAAAAAAGATGAACTTGTAATTGTATTTTTTACAATTCATCTTTTTAATATTTGAAAAATTATAAATTAGTACATTTTGACACATTATTCTTCTTTGCTAGTATTAATTTTGAATAATTTAAATATTTCGACTATTACAAGTGGTGCAAAAGCTAACCCTACTAGTTCTATTATATTTTGTTTTGGTAATATTGGTATGCTGAATATTTCTCTTAATCCAGGTATTAATAAAATTACTAACATCAATATCGCTGATGCAATTACTGCTCCAATTAATTTCATATTGCTAAGTATTCCTGTTTTAAATACTGATTTTTTGTTGTTTCTCACATTAAATACATGAACTAATTCTGAGAATGCTAACGTTACAAACGCCATTGTTTGACCTACTTCTATTTTAGATTCATCTAAAGTTAGTTCTCCAATTGGTGTATTTGTTGTTGCTAATCCTATTATAAATGCTGCAAGCGTTAATAATCCAATCATTGCTCCTTGATATATAACTCTCCATGTCATTCCTTTTGTGAATATTCCTTTTCCTGGTTTTACTGGTTTTCTTTCCATTATGTCACTATTTGCTGGGTCAAAGGCTAATGCTAATGCTGGTAATGTGTCTGTAACTAAGTTTATCCATAGTATGTGTATTGGTAATAATATTTCTAAGCTATTTATGTCTGTTATTCCAAACCATTTTGCAAATAGTGGCGTTAATAATGTTGCAAAAAATAATACTACTATTTCTCCTACATTACTTGATAATAAGAATTGTATTACTTTTAGAATATTATCGTATATTCTTCTTCCTTCTTCAACTGCTGATACCACTGTTGCAAAATTGTCATCTGTTAGAATTACGTCTGCTGCTTCTTTTGCTACATCTGTTCCTACTATTCCCATTGCACATCCTATGTCTGCTTTTTTTAGTGCAGGACTATCATTTACACCATCTCCAGTCATAGCAACTACTTCTCCATTTCTTTGCCAAGCTGTTACTATTCTTACTTTATGTTCTGGTGATACTCTTGCATATACTGAATATTTTCTTACATTTTTTTCTAGTTCTTCATCTGTCATTTGTTCTAATTCTAGTCCTGTTATTGCTTCATCTTCATTTTCTAATATTCCTAGTTTTTTTGCTATTGCTGTTGCTGTGATTTTATGGTCTCCTGTAATCATTACTACTTTTATTCCTGCTGTTTTACATTTTTCTACTGCTACTTTTGCTTCTTCTCTTGGTGGGTCTATCATTCCTACCATCCCTATGAAGATTAGGTCATTTTCTATTGTTTCCATTTCTTCTTTTGATGGTATATGGTCTATTTCCTTATATGCACATCCTAAAACTCTCAAAGCTTCTCTTGCCATTTCTTCATTTTTTTCTCTTATTTTATTTATATATTCACTCAAATTATTGTGAATTTCATTGTTTATTTCGTATGATGTACATCTTCTTAATAGCTCATCTATTCCACCTTTTGTATATACTACATATTTTCCATTTACTTCATTTACTGTTGTCATTAATTTTCTATCTGAGTCAAATGGTATTTCTTCTACTCTTGGTGTTCTGTCATAAATGCTTGGGTCGAAGTTTAATTTAAATGCCATATCTACTAATGCTGTTTCTGTTGGATCTCCTGTTAAAGTTCCATCATTTGATATTTTTGTGTCATTACATAGCATATTTGCATATATTAATCTTTTTAATTCTTCATCTATTTCATTATCATGTATATTTTCTGCATCTCTTGTTGCATCATTCCAAAATATTTTTTCTACTGTCATTTTGTTTTGTGTTAGTGTTCCTGTTTTGTCTGAACATATTACAGTACTACTTCCTAATGTTTCTACTGCTGGTAATTTTTTTACAATAGCATTTCTCTTAACCATTTTTTGAACGCCTATTGCTAAAACTATTGTTGATACTGCTACTAGCCCTTCTGGTATTGCTGCAACTGCTAAGCTTACTGCTGTCATAAACATATGAATTGCTTCTTTTCCTTGTAATAGTCCAACTAAGAATATTACTACACATATTACTATTGCTGCTATTCCTAATGTTTTTCCTAATTTGTTTAATTTTTGTTGTAGTGGTGTTTCTTGTTCTTCTGTGTTATTTAACATTCCTGCTATTTTTCCTACTTCTGTTGTCATTCCTGTTTCTACAACGATTCCTTTTCCTCTACCATATGTTATTAAACTTGATGAAAATAGCATATTTTTCCTATCGCCTATTCCTATTTCTTTGTCTTCTATTACATCTGTGAATTTTTCAACTGGTACAGATTCTCCTGTTAATGAACTTTCTTGAGACTTTAAGTTAACTGCTTCAATAATTCTTAAATCTGCTGGTATATAGTCTCCCGTATCTAATACTACTATATCTCCTGGTACTAATTCTCTTGCTGGTACTACTTTCAAATTCCCATCTCTTATAACTTTAGAAGCATGGTCACTTAATTTTTGTAATGCTTCTAATGATTTTTCTGCTTTACTTTCTTGTGCTATTCCTATTATTGCATTTATAAATACTACTATTAGAATTATTATTGTGTCTGTTATTCCTTCTCCTTCACTTATTCCTACTATTCCTGATACTATTGCTGCTATTATTAATATGATTATTGAAAAGTCTTTAAATTGATCTATAAATCTTTGAAGTAATGTTTTCTTTTTTGTGGCTTTTAATTCATTATATCCTTTTTCTTCTCTTTTTTGTTGTACTTGTTCTTCTGTTAGTCCTTTTTCTTTGCTCGTATTAAGCTTCTTTTCAATTTCTTCAATTTTTTTGTTGAACCATCTTTTTTCTTCCATGAAAGTTCCTCCTTATTTTATTTTTTACCAAATTAAATTTATTATGCATCTTTGTAATGTAAAAAGCAAGGCTTCTAAAAGAAATTTAAACATTTTAAGTTTAATTTAAACTTCTTTTAAAAGTCTTGCTTACTTAAAGTTTAAGCTTACTAACCAGATAATTAATTATCGCGACTGTTGATTAGTAATTTAAAGCTACTCCCTTTTAATTTGGTGACCCCTACGGGAATCGAACCCATGATTCCACCTTGAGAGGGTGGCGTCTTAACCGCTTGACCAAGGGGCCTTGATATTTTCTTTATTATTTATATCATTTTTTTGTCCTTTAGTCAAGTAGTTTTGAAATTTAAGTTTTGCATTCCTGGTTTTCAGTGGCATTTGCCCTATGATACTTACAGCTTTAGGGGGGATCCTTTTTGTATTTATCGTTTGATTGAAGTGAAAAATAGAAATGTTTAGATAATACCATGAGGAATGTTCATGGGCAAAATCTATATAATTATCCCTTTTTCATTACATTCCTCGGTTTAATACATGACTTAGAAAATCTAAATAAAATCAATCAGCGCCCTCGTGAGGCGAGATTCCCTAATTGATTTTATTAAGATTTTCTACAGCCATTCCATGGCACATTCGGAATGTTATTCAAAAGGGATAATTATATAGATTTTGAGCCTGAATGAAAGAGGCGCATGGTATTATCTTAACAATTCTTTTTGAACGTAATGAACAGATAAATACAAAAAGGATCCCCCCTAAAGCTGTAAGTATCATAGGGCAAATGCCACTGAAAACCATGAACGTAAAACTTAAATTTCTAACATCATTTCTTTATAATATTTCCAAGCAAGAATTCGTGTTACAGCTTCATCAATTATCTCTTGTTTAATTTCTTTATTATTTAATGCATTTTTAACAGCATTAATAACTCTTTGATAAGTAATTTTTGAACCATCTTTATCTGTTGTATTTTTATCTATTGAAAGAATAATCATATCATTACCTGCTGTAATAGCCTTTGCAATTGCATCTTCAATGGTATTTTCATCACGAATAGCCCCCATATTCAATGCATCTGTGATAATAATACCTTTAAAATTCAATTCATCTCTTAGTAATGTATGCACTTTAGATGAAATAGATGCCTGATTTTTGTCATCTATGCTTGTTACAATATTATGACTAACCATAACACATTCTGCTCCTGCTTCTATTCCTGCTCTAAATGGTTCTAAATCATTATTATAAATATCCTCATATGTTCTTTTATCTATTGAGCTTCCTATATGTGTATCTGCATTATTTCCATATCCAGGAAAATGTTTTAATGTATATGATACCCCTAAACCTTTACTGGCTTCAATTACTGTTTTTGCAAATATTGCTGTTTTATCTTTATCTTGTTGTAATGACCTACTATACATATAATCTTTTGGATTATTTGCTATATCAACTACTGGTGCAAAATTTAAATTAATTCCTAAATTATTTAAGAAATTACTTTTGTTTATAGTATCTTGTTTAATAGCTTCAAATCCACCATTATTATATATTTGGCTTGAAGCTTTAAATGGTGTTGCTGAAAGATTTTTATTGTTACTAATTCTTACTACAATTCCGCCTTCTTCATCAACTGCCATTAATAATGGTATTTTAGATGCTTTTTGATATTGTTCTATTTTGTTTTTTACTTGTTTCTCTGTTTTTTCATTAAAGAATTCCTTAAAAAATAAATATCCTCCAAATTGATATTTTTGTAATTCTGTATAATCTGTATTTGCCGAGTTTCCTATTACAAACAATTGGGCTATTTTTTCTTCTATTGTTAGTGTTTCTAACTTCTGTTCTGCTTTTTCATAATATTCGCCAAAAATTCCATATTCCTTTATTCTGTCAAATTGTTCTTCTATTACATTTTCTTCTGATATCTTATTTTCGTTTTCTAAATTTTCTTTAACATAATCATTTTGTTTTAGCCAAAATACTGATATTCCTATTAATATCAATATTGTTATTATTGTGACTATTATCAATGTAAATACTTTAGTTTTTGAATTATTTATTTTTCTATCACTCATTTTATTTTCTCCTCAATATTATAGTCAATTTATATTTACATATAATATTTTTATGCTTATAAATGGTAATATTACATTTTTATTAAAATGAGATTTTATCAAATATCTCTTTAAGTCTATTATTTTGTTTTGTCAAGTATAAATATCCTATCAAAGCCTCAAATGCTGTCGCATACATATAATCTTGTACATTTGCATTTTTAGGTAAATGATGATTTTCTGCGTTTCTTCCTCTTCTTACTATTTCTTTTTCTTTTTCAGTAAGTTCATCATATATTTCATTTAAAGTTTCAGCTTGTGCTTTGGCCTTTACATGTTTTATTGCCTGTATATGTAGTGCATGCGGTTTTAATTTTGTTTCATTTACTAATTTTGTTCTTATATACATTTCATATACACAGTCTCCTATATATGCCCATGTTAGTGGTGACATTAAATTTACTTCTTGTTCGTCTTTTTTTAATTCTATAAAATCGTTCATTTTATTTTCACTCGCTTTACTTAATATGTGTCCCCAATGGGACAAAATGTCCCAAAAAGAACCGTCCCTAATGGGACATTTCTATTGTTATTTTTCCTAATTTTCCATTTTTAAATTCTTCTAATATTAGTCTTGCTGTCTTTTCTTCGTCTATTCTTCCACCAGACATAATGCATCCTCTATTTTTTCCCATTTCTAACATAATTTCGTATATATTATTATTTTCTGGTTGGTCTTGTGCTAGTTTTTCTTCTATAAATTTTTCTTCTAATTTATATCTTTCACATAGTTTTGTTCTATAATTTTCTAGTAAGAATTTTGTTAATTGATATGCTATTTCTAATTTATCTAAAATTTCTTCTTTTATTGTTCCTGTATAGCATAAATTTAATGCTACTTCTTCACTTTCAAATTTTGGCCATAATACTCCTGGTGTGTCTAATAGTTCTATTTTCTCATTTATTCGTATCCATTGTTTTTGTTTTGTTACTCCTGGTTTATTTCCAACTTCTGCTGTTGTTCTTTTTGATATTCTGTTTATAAATGATGATTTTCCTACATTTGGTATCCCTACTATCATTGCTCTTATTCGTCTTCCCGTTCTTCCTTTTTCTGCATGTTGATTTAATTCTACTTGCATTATTTCTTCTATTTTTTTTATGCAGTCTTCTATTCCTCTTCCTGAGTTTGAGTCTACTAATACTGCTGGAGTATTTTTGCTTCCAAAGTATTTTATCCACATTTTGTTTTGTTTGTCGTCTGATAGGTCACTTTTGTTTAATACTATTATTTTCTTTTTGCTTTTTGTTATTTCTGCTATACTAGGGTTTTGGCTTGATTTTGGTATTCTTGCGTCTATTAGTTCTATTACTATGTCTACTAATTTTAAGTCTTGTATTATTTGTTTTTTTGTTTTTGCCATATGACCTGGGTACCAGTTGATGTTGACTTTTGGTAACTTTTCTTCATTATTATTCATTAATTTCACGTCCTTTTTCTTTATAATTTATTTTTATATTTCCATTATCAAATATTATGATATTATCAATTAATTGAAATAACACTTTTCTATCAAGTTTTTTTATATTTTTATTTTGAATTTTTATATTTTCTTCTACTTTGCTTATAAGTTTATTTCTATTTACTGAATGCTTTGTACATTTTTTATATCTTGCATATGATTCACAATAATAGTACTCGCCTGATTTTTTAAACTTACTACCACAATCACCACATTTTAAATAACCATAGAACAAATCAACTTTACCGTCTTTATTAATTCTAGCATTATTATTTTCTATAATTTCCTGTACTTTGTTAAATTTCTCTTCTGAAATTATCGGTTCATGATGATTTTTAGTTATTATCCAGTCTTCTTCATTAGTATCAATAAGTTTATGATTTCTATAGTTTTCAACTTTCTTTTTTCACTGAATTAAATCTCCTGTATATGTTCTATTTCTTAATATTCTATTTATCATCTTTGCATTCCATTTTTCATTTATATCATCACTACCTTTACCTAATACCTTTTCTCTTATATGCATTGCTGGTGTTAAAATCTTTCTTTTATTTAACTCATTTGCTATTTCTCCAGATGTTTCTCCTTTTAAAATACTATTAAAAATAAGTAAAACACAATATGATGTTTCCATATCTTTTATAAATTTATGATTATTATCTGGACTCTTTTTATATCCGTATGGAGCAAAAGCACCTACAAATTCACCGTTAACCTTTTTGGTTCTTAAAACTGTTTTAATCTTTTTGGATATATCTTTGGCATAAGCATCATTCATTAGATTTTTAATAGGTACTATGTAATTGTCTAGAGATTCTGGATTTTCATAACTATCTATATTTTCTATGATTGATATAAATCTAACATTCATCATTGGAAATATATTTTCTAAGTAATTATCAACTTCAATATGATTTCTTCCTAATCTTGATAAATCTTTAACAATGATAGCATTTATATTTTTATTGATAATATTGCTTATTAACTTTTTGAATGCAGGTCTATTGAAATTCGTTCCACTATATCCATCATCAATATAATAATTTACTAATTTTAAATCCTGTTTATTACTAATATATTTATCTATTAATACTTTTTGATTTGATATACTATTTGATTCCATATTATCTTTATCTTCTTTGGACAATCTTAAATATGCTGCTACTTTATATTTTTGAATTGTTAGTCACTTCCTTTTATTATATAATTTTTCAATATATCCAATTTATCTTTAGTTAGTTTCTAATATTTCTTCTATAAAAGGATCAATACCTATCGAAATTGCCTTATTTATTAAATCTTGAGCATTAAATCTATTAATATATTTAGCAATATAATTTAAAATATTAGCAGATAATTCTTTTACTGGAAAATCATATTTTCCAATTATAATCTCATACATTATCTCAGCTAAATTATCATAGTCTTGAAAATTTCTATAAAATCCTTGATAATCATTAGCAATAGTTTCTATAAAAAAACTGGCATGCTTTGAATCTATTATAATAAATTTCATAATAGCAAATTTAAAATTTTTAGTGTTACTAATATTATTTAATAAATCTTCGGAAGTCTGTTCGTAAATATACTCTTCAACATATTCATCAAACTGTTTATGATGAATTTTCATCATAATATTTTGAACTCTATTTTCATCATTATAGAAAGCTATTCCTTTTTTTACTGCTTTATATAATTCAGAAGCATCTAAATATCTAAACGCAGGATTTTCGCTTGTTGCTTTTTGACTAACATTTCTTAATATATGATTGCCTTTTCTTGGATCTTTGTTCATTATAAAATTAATTACTCTTCCTAACGAATATACATCACTTCTTGAATCACCATCTTTTAGTAACATAAATTGTTCAGGTGCACAATATAAATATTGACCTACCGAATTAGTTTTTATTGTCTGATGTGAAGCAAACATTGTTAAATCTTTACCTAATCCAAAATCTGAAATTTTTAATAGTCCATTAAGTACTAATATATTATTAGGACTGATATCTCTATGAATAATTTTTCTTTTATGCACCTCTTCCATAATATTTAATACTTGGTAAATACAAGCTATTTTTTGATTTTGATTTAAATCAAAATCAATAATATATTTTTCTAATGTTAATTCAGCTTTTTCCATAGAATAGCTATAGTCATTCTCACTAAAATCATATACTTTAATTATACCATCTAAATCTCCTAATGATTTCGTTATTGTAAATTCACGTTTAAATCTACTTTTTATACCTTTATCATCATAGAAATCTTCTCTTAATTTTTTTATTATTATGTTAGTGGATTTTTGTAAATATATATCCGCAAACCCTCCACCTCCAATATACATCAAATCTTCATCTTTCTTTAAAAATTTATATTGACCATTCTTTTTTGTAAGATAATATCCTTCATACATAGCTTTCTCATTAATTTTTTCACAAATTAATTTTTCTCTTGCAATTGCTAGTTCATCATTAATTTGTAAATCTCTCATAATAAATTTCTTATCTAACACAATATTAAATAATTTATTAATCTCATTACTATTCAATAATAAAACTATTTTATTATATGTATATATCCACCTTGATGGAAATCCTTGTCCATATGTATCATTATAATTAAAATATTGATTAAAAAACCTTACCAATTTAGGTCCTGACTTATATGCGTATAATTCCTCATAATCACCATTTATTAATTCAGATAAAAATCTAATAAAATCCTCTGACATCACTTCACCTACATTTTACTAATTTTTCAATTCTTTTATATCATTATTACTTTCTAACAATTTTATTTTCTCTGAACTATTAAGTATCTCTAACTGATATTTAGCAATACTATTTAGTATCTCAAATCTTTCTTCTTTACTTTTTCCATCTTTAATTAACTCTGCATTATGTGATTCTAAATTAGACAATACAGTTAACTCATTAATTGTTGCATAATCTCTAATATTTGAATTTTTTGCTAAATCAGGATTAAGCTCTCTCCACTTCTTTGCAGTTGTATTAAAAATGGCAACATTTAAAATATCTGCCTCTTCAGCATATTTTAACCATTCTTTATTTTTATAATAATCATTATCTGGCAATATGTAGTTTTTAATTGCATCAGTATGTATTAAATAATTATTCTTCGTTAAAATTCTTTTTACATCCCATTCTCTATTCTGATTTTCTTGAGTCTTTAATCTTTCAAATTCTTTTATTAAATATAATTTAAAAACAGGACTAATTGCTGAGGCAAATTCAAATGCAATATCTTTATGTGCGTATGTTCCACCATATTTACCCATTTTAGAATACATACCCATAGCATTTGTTCTTTCACACCATTCTGTAACACTTGGTGTAAAAGTTAATAAACCTACTTGCTTTCTAAAGTGTTCAGATTCGAACACTTTAAAATTTGGATTGTACAATTCTTCCCAAGCAGTTAGAAAATCTAATGTACTTCTATTACGCAACCAATTTCTTATGACATCAGCAGCACGAGACTTATCACTTTTAGCTTTTGCAATATCAGAAATACAAATATAATCTTTTTCATTTATATTTGTTACATTTATACTTATATCTTGAACTTCAATAATTTTATTTTTCAAATATATTTTTTCTCCTCGCATAATAAATTATTTTTATATTATCAATAATCCTTCATTATCAATAAACAATTTTTTACATTTTTCTTTAGTTAATTTCCCTTTTTTATATTTTTCAAATATTTTTAGTAATGTTTGTGTTTCTATAATTAACGAACCATTTCTTGTTGCTAATTTTTTTTGATGTTCATGAACTTCTTGTCTTTCTTCTAAAGGCTTATTTCTTTGATGATTTACTATTAATAAACCTTTTACATTCTCTTCTTTACCTTCTTCTTGTAGTTTATCTACATAGCTTTGAACATGAACATCTAATTGAGAAACATTTTTATTTGCAATAGCTGAACTTACTCCTTTAATTTCTCCTATAAATGTAATATCTTCTTTTTTTATTAAAAAATCTTCTCTTTTTTCATCTACAAAATCTCTTGAGTCATATTGAAGTATTTCATCTAAAATTTCTAATACTACTTTTACTAATTCATCACCACTAGAATATAAAATACTTTTATACTCCAAATTTTTATTTATTTGTTCTTCTAATTTTAGATTTTCACCTTTTAATTTTTGTATTTTTTCTAAATTATCATTTTTACTTTTTTTCAATTCTTCATCATTATAAAATTTTATATCTTTTACCCAATCTGGCATATCTTCTTTTTCTTGTTCCTCATTGCAATAACTATCTATAAATATTTTTAATGTTTCTATATCATCTAATATTTTTAATGTGGTTATAAAAATTTTATCCTTTTTTATTGTTGTAATTTTATTACTATTTTTTGAATATGTTATTGCTTCAAAATGTTCTTCCTCATAGTTACTAAAATTAAAATCTGCATCTATATTTTTATTTATAATATTGGTTTTAGTTTTTTCAAATAATATTTCTATTTCTTTAATATTAAATAAATTATCATTTATTATTTTTATTAAATTTGTTTTATTATCTTTTAATTGTATAGTCTTAAGATAAAAATAACGTTTATTACTACCACTCCATTCATATGTTTGATTATATGAAATTTTTTCATTTTGTGGTAACACCATAACTATTTTTGTACTATTGCTATTTATTATTGCTTCTTTTATAGTTAATAAATCTCTATAACAATTAACAGATATAGGTTTATCATTATTATAATTCCATAAATCTTTATTTGTTAAATCTATTATGCATATTTCAAAATCATCTAATGCCTGTATTTCTCCTAACACAGAAATTTTATATTTTTGTTCTGAATATTCTTTATATTTACTAGTATCATAAGTTATAATTTGTATCATTTATTATTTCTCCTATAAATTTCTTTAAAATATGTAAAAACTCATTTTAAAGAAATACTTATTTTAAATGCTTTTAGTGAGTGTTTTCTTAAATCCCCACTTCCCAATTTATATTTGTTTTTGTCATATTTTCATTATTCATTTTCTTCACCTTCTTTTATCAATTCTAATTAATTTTCTAAAATATTCCCAACTTAATTTGGTTGGCACTGTCGACCATATTGGATACAATCCATAAAATTTATTTTTTATTTGGTAATGATTTCATCATCAAGTCGAAATCACTTTGTAATTCTATTTCTGATAAATAATTTTTTGCAATTTTTACATCATCTATTGTAACATAATCTCCTTTAAAATTTGTCATTCCAACATATGGCTTTTTATTATCTACTCTCTCATGAATTAATTCGGCTGCTGTATGTTCATGAACTGCATAATGTATTTCTTTTTACTTCTCTATTTCCTTCTTTTTGAACTAACAAGAATTTCTTGTTAGTTGAATCTTCTTTAAGTTCTTTATCTCTATAAATACTTTTTATATGTAAACTAATATTTTGCTGAGTTGTTTTATAAATGTCTGCTAATTGATTTTGTGTAAGCCAAATATCTTCATCTATAAATTTGACATTTACTTTAGTTATGCCATCCTTATCTTCATAAATTAAAATCTCATTTTTTTGTCCATAGTTGCCTCCTTTTTATATTTTGCTTAAACTTCTTCTTTTATTTTTAAATAAGCATGTCAACCTCACTAGGCAGTAATGCATGTATGCCCATATTATTAAACATAACAATATTCTCTTCAATATCATCAATAAACAACATTTCATCTAAATTACACTTATTCATACGTTGAATAATTTTTACAGCCTTGCACTTTAGCTCTTGAGTTCCAGCTGAAAACACTTCTATATTCTCATCATAATATTTATGAACGAAGTGCTCTTTTGCTTTTAAGTGAAATGAATATTTCATTCCAGATACACAATACATTTTAACTCCTTTATTTTTCAAAGTATTAATAAGCTTATGTATTGAGTCTGATATATCACATGGCTCAATGTTTTCATAAAAAGAATTTGGATTTAAATATGCATTTAAGTAATAATTTAAATAATTATCTTCATTTTCATAACGACGTTTTAAATAGTTCTTATCTCTATGAATTGCTAATGTATCATCAAAGTCAAAAATTGCTATTTTAATATTATCTATGTTAATTGTTTTATTTTCCATATATTTTTTTCTCCGAAATCAATTTTTTTGTAAATTAATTTATAGTACTCTATTTAGAAATCGTATTTTTTACTAAATCCAAACTTTCTTTTATTACTTTATCCATATCATAATATTTATAATTTCCTAGTCTTCCACCAAATATTACATTTGGACATTGTTTTGCAAGTTCTTTATATTTTTCAAATAAATCTGAATTTTTCTTGTCATTTACAGGATAATATGCTTCATCTCCTACATTCCAGTTCATTGGGTACTCTTTGGTTATTATTGTTCCTTTGCAGTTGTTAAATTCAAAATGTTTATGTTCAATTATTCTAGTGTATTTCTCATCATGACTTGTATAATTCATAACAGCTACACCTTGATAATTATCTATATCTTCATAAATTTCATTTTCAAATCTTAAAGAACGATATTCTAAATTTCCTAATTTATAGTCAAAGAATTCATCTATCATTCCTGTATATAATATTTTTTCAGCTAAGTCATTGTATTTTTCTTTATTTTTTAAGTAATCTACATTTAATTCTATATCACACTTTTCTAACATTTTTTCTATAATAACATTGTATCCACCTATTGGTATTCCTTGATATCTATCATTAAAATAATTGTTATCAAAAGTGAATCTTACTGGCAATCTTTTTATTATAAATGATGGTAATTCTTTGCAGTCTCTTCCCCATTGTTTTTCTGTATATTCTTTTACTAATTTTTCATATATGTCTTTTCCTACTAAAGAAATTGCTTGTTCTTCTAAATTACTTGGTTCACTAACTCCATATTCCTTCTTTTGCTCTTCTATTTTTTCTTTAGCTTCTTGAGGAGTTTCTATTCCCCATAATTTTGAAAAAGTGTTCATATTAAATGGAAGGTTATATAGTTCTCCTTTGTAATTTGCTACTGGTGAATTTATATAATTGTTAAATTCTGCAAATTTATTTACATATTCCCATATTTCTTTATCACTAGTATGAAATATATGTGCCCCATACTTATGTACATTTATTTCATTTATTTTTTCACAGTATATATTTCCTCCTATATGATTTCTTCTGTCTATTACTAAACATTTCTTTCCTTGTTTTGTCATTTCATAAGCAAAGGTTGCTCCAAATAAACCTGCTCCTACTATTAAATAATCATATTTTTTCATATTTTCACTTTCCTTCCATTTTTTTATTTTTCTATTTTACCATTTTATATCTATTTTTAGTTTATCTATCATAAATCTGTATAATGTTAAAAATGCTTTATATAGTCCTAGTTTGTATACTTTTTTCATTATTACTAATTTCATATTAGATGCTTTGTGTGATACAGTGTAGAAGAAGTTTAGGTATTTACATTTTTTCCAATTTGTAAATTCTGTATTTATAAATCTTTTCATTTCTTTATATGTGTTTTTAAAATTTTCTTTATCATATGATAATCTAAATGTTAGAGATATTCCAAAATGTAGAAATGCCATTGCATCTATTAATGGTAATAATTCTGGTTTCTTTTTAGCATATATATTTTTTACATCTACCATTGCTTTTTCAGTTGATTCTATTTGTTCTTTTTTTATTGTTCCCATTATAGAATCTTGTCTTACCATATAGTAATATAAACTATCTTTTATGAATGTAATTGTTTTAGTTCTTAAATATACTAAACATAAAAACATCATATCATCTAGTATTCTTGGTGGATTTGGAAGATTGTCCATTCCTTTTAATATTTCTGCTTTATATAGTTTATTCCATAAAGAAGTATTTATAGATAATACTCCTTCTGGGTTTACATCCATGTCTATTTTTTCTCCTTCATGTTTTGTCATTTCTGTAGAATAAACATGTAATGTATCTACATCCATTCTGTCAAAACCACAAACAGATATATCTGAGTTTTCTTTTTTAGCTGCATTGTATAATTTTTCTGCATAGTCTAGTGCTATATAGTCATCTGAATCAGTAAATGCTATGTATTCACCTTTTGCTATTTTTATTCCATCAAATCTACCTTTCCAAACTCCTTCATTTTGTTTATCTATTATTACTATATTTTTGTCTGTATATTTTTCTTTATATTCCTTTAATATAGATAAACAGTTATCAGGTGAACCGTCATTTATACATATAATTTCTACTCCATCTAATGTTTGATTTACTAAGCTATCCATACTTCTTCTTAAATATTTTTCTACTTTATATACTGGTACTATAATACTTACTTTTATTTTATTTTCCATTTTCTTTCTCTCCTTTTATTTTTCTATATTTTTAATACTACATTGTTCTATAATTATTTTTATCAGCTCTTTCATCTTTTTCTCTATCAAATTGTTCATTTTTATAAAACCAATCTGTTTTCTTATCTTTTGGGTTATCTTTTCTATTTTTATCTAATAATAAGTCGATTAATACTGCTATTGGTAATATTATTCCTATCATAGAAAACATCAATTCTGTACTTTGTGCTAAACTTAATGTTTCATTGTTTGCTATTATATTTAGTTTACTTGTTACATCTTCTCCAAAATATACTGCATGTAAACCAAGATATAATAGACTTCCTACTAATTTTCTTTTTACTATCAATACTAAACACAATAATGTTGCAAATAGTATCACTATTTCTAATGTATTATTCATAGGCACCATTCCCATAAAATCTTTTCCTAATTGTCCTGATAGTGTTATTATTATTCTTAGTATCCAAAATACTATCATAAACATTACTAATAAATATGTTGAAAATTTTTTCATTTTCTTTTTCTCCTTACAATTTAATATTTATATTATAGAAAGTTCAGAAAACTTTCCTATTACAAAATTTAAAGAGCGAATTAGTATCCGCTCTTTTAATTAATCTACAAAATCAAAATCATCTTTAAATTTTTCTTTAAATATTTCGAATACTTTGTTTAATGTATCTTCATCTTCTACACTTACATATGATTCTTCATCTGATTCTTCATCATCGTTGTCTTCTACTTTTAATATTACTACTTCTCCCTCGTCTTCTTCTCCTTCTTCTGTTACTGGTAATAATACTACATATTCTTCATCATCTAATTCTACTAAGTCTAAAAATTCGAATTTTACTTCGTTTCCTTCTTCGTCGTTTAATACTACTATGTTATCTAATTCTTCTCCTTCAAAGTTTTCGTCCATAATTTTATTTTTCTCCCTTCTTTTGGCTTACTTTTTATATTTAACTTTGTTAAATACCATGTTTATAATATATTATTTTGTGCTTTTTTGCAACTATTTTTACTATTTTTTATTAATATAAGTTTCTAAAATATATACTGCAGATATAGTATCTACTATATTTTTCTTTTTATTCTTATTTACATCTAAAAAATTCATGGTTTTATGAGCAGCAACAGTTGTCAATCTTTCATCTATTATTTCAATTTTCATTTTGTTATATTTACATTTTAATTTGTGTATAAATTGTTCTGTCTTTTCTGCTCTAACTGTTTTTTCACCCTTTAAATTTAATGGCATTCCAACAACTATTGTATCTATTTCATATTCTGACAATATCTCATCTAATCGCCTTAGCACAACTTTATCTGAACCATTTCTTTGTATAGTTTCTAGTCCTTGTGCTGTTATATTTAGTGGGTCTGTTAAAGCTATTCCAACTCTTGCATCTCCATAATCAATTCCTAATTTTCTCATATTAATCTTCTAATCCTAATCCTATATAAGATTTAACCATTTTTTCTAATAGTTCATCTCTTTCTATTGTTCTTATTTTATTTCTTGCATTATTATAACTTGTTATATATGTTGGATCCCCTGATAATATATATCCAACTATTTGATTTATTGGATTATATCCTTTTTCAACTAATGCATCATATACTTCTTTTAATATTTCTTTTGTTTTTGTGTTTTCTTCTCTTTCAACTTGAAAGTTCATAGTTTTATCAAATTCCATTCTCTTACCTCCATTCTTTATTCTTTGAATTAAATATTAGTAATATCACTTTCATCTATATCACAATTATCTAAATATTCTTCTTGTTTTTTTAATATTTCTTCTAGTCCAGTTCCTTTATAATATGTTGATAATGTAAAGTTCAATCTTGGGAAAGCTCCCATTTCTTCATCTTCTTCTAATTGTATTTTTGTATTTTCTATTTTTTCTTTTAAATCGTTTATGTATTCTGCAACTCCACTAATTTCTACTCCTGAAAATGCTATAACAAATTTTGGCCCCATATATCTTACAAATACATATTGGTCTGATATATTTTCTTTTATATATTCACTTAACTTTATTATTACTTCATTTCCTAATTCTCTTGAGCATTTATGATTTATTTCTTCTAAGTTTGTTATTTTAAACATACATATTGTTGATGTTGTGTATTGATCTATAATTTTTCTTCCTTCTCCATATAGATACTCTTCTGAATATAGTCCTGAGAATAAGTCTTTTCTAACTATTGCTTCAAGTGTTTTTTGGTGTACTACTGTTTTTAATACTGATACTATATTATCTTTTATTACTTCTAAGACTGTTGTATCTACATTATCAAAATCATGTGGTGTTCCACTTTCTATTATCCAATATCCTATATACACATTGTCTATATATAATGGAAAAAATATTGCTGATTTTGCTCTTCCAAATTCCATTTGTTGATATGGTAGTCTTTCTTGATCATTATTTACTGTAACATATTTAGGAGTTGCTTGTGTTATACTGTCTTTAAACATATCTACATCTTGAAGTGATTTTAATGCTTGCCAATGTCTTTCATCTACATTTGATGCTTTTATTTCATATTCAGCACCATTAAATACTACAATAGTAGAATATTTTATTTCATATTTTTCAATTAATATATTGTTTATTTTCTTTATTTTTTCATCTACTGCTGATGTTTCTCCTATAGTACTCATAAAATCTTGAACTACTGATAAATTATTTACTTTCTTACTTATATTTTTATAAGTTTGTATTTTATTATGTATGTTAAGATTATAAAATACTAATCCAATTACTACTACTATTAAAAATACTACAATTACAATTAACACTATTTGTCCTCCTATTATTTTATACTATAGTATTTTAATTTCCTATAGTATAAATATTTTACAGTTTTTTAATATTTATTTTTCATTTGATTTAATGTTGCATTTATACTTGGTGTAAATGCATTTTTTTCCACTTTAGGTGGTGTATATGTACCTCTTCCAGACACTACTGGATATACCATATTTGCTAGTTGATTTAATACTTGTATTATGTTTTTTGGGTATCCTTTAACTGATACTTCACAATTTATTACACTTTCTAAATATCTAGTATAAACTTCTTGACTAAATGGTATTGTTATATATTTTATTGTGTCTTTATTAAATAATTCTGTCATAAATGACATTGCTGGATCATTATACATTGACATTCCATCTACAATTGTTTTATCTTTTACTCTTCTTAGTCCTACTGCTTTATTTAATACTATTCTTAATTTATTTTCATCTAAGATATTTCTAAATTTTAATTCTCTTAAAAAAGCTGTTAATGGTTGCATTGTTAATATATCAAAACTTTGTACAAGGTATATTTCTTGTGTTTTTTCAAAATATGATATAGGTGTTTGAAAGTCACAGTCTATTAATACTAATGAATGTTTCATTAATAATGTTTGTAATATTGTTCCTGCATTTTCTATTCCTTCTGTTTCATCTGGTAATGATGTATATACAGTTAAATTTTTGTTAACTTGTATTCCTTTTGCAACTCCTTGTAATAAGTTACTTACACTTTCCATTGCTATTTTTCTTAAGTCTTCTTCATTTCTATTATATATATAATAAGAATTTCTATTTTTTGTTGTGTCTAATATTGCTGTGTCAATTCCCATTTGAGATGTAATTTCTGCTAAATTATTTACAATAAATGATGTTCCATTTTTGCTTGTTCCTATAAAACATGCTACTCTTTTATTTGGTGTTAATAAACTTGATATATCAACATCATTATAAGTTACCTTTGGTTTCTGTTGTTCATTTATCTTTGAAACTTCATCTTCTGGAAACATTGCTTTTTCAATTATTCTTGGTTCTTCTTTTTTTACTTTTTCCTTTTCTTCAATATCTGATAACATTATATCTTCAAATTCGTCTAATTCATCTATTGTTTCAGATTTAGTATTATTCTTGATTTCTCCATCTTCAAAACCAGGTAATATTTCTTCATCTATTTCATCCTCAAATTCTGGTAATACTGTTTCTTCTTTCTCTTCTGTAAAACCTGGTAATATCATTTCATCATTTTCTTCTTTTATTTCTTCGAAGCCTGGTAATATTGCATCATCTATTTCTTCAAATCCTGGTAATATTGTTTCTTCTTTTATTTCTTCAAAATCTGGTAATGTGATTTTTTCTTGATTCTCAGATACAGTAATTTTTCTTGGTCTTCCTCTTCCTCTTTTTGGAGCATTGGTCTCATTTTGTTGTACTGGAATAGAATTTTTTCTTGGTCTTCCTCTTCCTCTTTTTGGTTCTTTTACTTCTGGTATTTCAATTATTTGTTCTACATCTATTTGTTTTATTGGCTCTTCAACTTGATTTAATATACTTTCTAAGTCATCCTTATATTCCATTTCTTTTTTTGTTTTTTCTTCAAATGCTGGTCCAATTTTTCTTACATCAGTTCTGACTTTTTCTTCTTTATTTCTTGTTTCTATTGGTTTAACTTCATTTTTTACTTTTCCTAATTTCTTTGTACTATTCATGTTAACTGATGATGGTATAACTACTGGCTTTGAAAGTATTTTATCTTTATTTCCTGTTTTTAGAAGTTTTTCACTTGTGCCTTCTTCTGCTTTTTGTACAGTTGATACTGCTCTTAAATTATCTGAAACTTTACTATTAAATGATATTACTTCTTGATATTTTGTTGATTTTTCTTCTAATACAGCTCTTACATTCAAAGGTAAAAATTTGCTTATTATTCTTAATTGTATATCATTATATTGTGATGCAATATTGTCAAAACTTTCTACATATTTTTTTTCATCTTTTCCTAACCTTTTATAGTGTGCTAATATGTTCTGGATTTCTACTTCACTTACATCATTTTCACTTTCAGATTGATATAATACATCATCTGAATCTATTTTATAATAAATTTTTGCTTCTTTTTTTGTTCTTGGTTTACTTAATAAATTACATACTTGGTCAACACTTCTGTCATTTCCAAGTAGTACATTATAAATTCCTATTCCAAATAATTTTACTAACATTTCTTCTGACTTTTCTCTTCTGTCCAAAGAAATTAATATTATTGGAATATCATCTCCTCTTGAATTTGACGCTTCATCACTTATACTGTCTAATTTATCAAATATAAACTTATCTATTTGTGTGTATTGTGTATTTGTAAATGCTTCTAATTCTTCACTTATTACTATTCTATCATAACTTTTGTCTTTTTGTAATTCTTTTAATATTGCATTGAAGTAATAAACATTTTTATATGAAATTATTTCTTTATATTCTTTTTGATATTTTTTTACAATTGATTCTGATATCTCTTCATTACTTACAGCAAATAATACTTTCATTCGTTATCCCTCATTTCTTTTTCGGCTTAATTAAGCTTTTAACCTCTTCCAAATTTAACAAACATTGCAAATGCTAATGGTAAAACTTGGCATATTATTAATAATGTAACAAAAGTTACAATTAATCCCATTCCTTTTTCTAATGTGTCTAGTTTTCTTATACCTATTACATATCTGTGTATAGCTCCTATTGTTATTCCTAAAAAGCAAAATGGTATACTATATATTCTTACTATGTTTAAAATATATGCAACTAATCCATATACATCTGAACCATATTTGTCTTGATATTCTTTTAGAGATTTTGTTTGTGTTTCTTTTAATTCTACAAGTTTCCCTTCTGTTTCATTATCAATTATTCTTTCTGCTGCATATGTTTTATTTGTAAATGCAAATATTCCTAATAATAATATTATTAATATTGTAAATATTGTTATTGCTTTTTTCATTATTTTTGCCCCTTTCTTATATTCCAAAAAATTCTTCTAATTTGCGTTTTTTATACTTATACATCATACAATAAGTTGGAAAAAATATCAAGGAATTTTGCAAAAAAATTATAAAAATTAATAGGAAGTTCTATTTTTTTGAACTTCCTATCAATTTATGTGTGATTTATAATTTATTATATAAATATTTCATATGTAAAAATACTGCATTTGCCCAATTTTTATCAGTTGCATACCTAGTATTGACTCCTGTTAATGTTGGTCCATTATAATATGTTCCTACTGCTATTTCTCCTCCATATATACTTGTCCCTTTTGGATTTAGATAATATTTAACAAAAACTCTTGCAATAAGATCAATGCTTTGTGAATAATCATTGTATGTATATGCTGAGTTATATGGGCTAGAGTCATATGCACCATATCCAAATAAGTTGTTTTTTTGTAATGCTATTTTTGATGTTCCCCATGCGCTTTCATGTATTCCTACTGCAGCAACAAATATTCCATTTATATTATATTGTTTTTCAATGTAATAAAAATATTCTGCATTATCACTAAATATTTTATTTATATCTTTGCTGTCAGATAATACTTTTTTAAATTGCTCTAATGTTAATCCACTTGGTTTATTTAATTGCATATTAAATCCAAGTCCTGACAATAGTTGTTGCTTTGTTTTTTCTGATATTTGATTTTTATATTGTTCTTCTTTATTTGATTTTAAGTTTATATATGTTGTACATTCTGATTTAATCCATCCAGTCATATTTTGGTAAGATATTTTATACCAGTTTGGTATTATTTCTAATATTTTTATTTCTTCACTTTGTCTTAGTGTTGTTATTTTTCTACTTTGTTCTGTTGCTTCTGACCAAAGTGCAAGTATATCAGATGTTACATATATTGTATCTCCTTTTTTTACTTTATAATTATTTGTATAATTTGCTCCTCCTATTTCTACTATCTTGTTTGCTGAGGATTTTATTATTGATATTTCTATTTGTTCTTCTGATATTAGATTTCCTTCTTTATTATATGTATATTTTGTTGTTATTTCTTGTTTTCCTTCTCTTCCTTCTTGTACTACATATGATATTCCTTTTGGTAAGTTTTTATTTGTTTTGTATTCTGTTAAATATTCTAATATTTCTTCTCTTTTTTCTATTCTTTCTGCATTTTCATTTTCTATATTTTTATTTATTATTTCATCAATATTTGTTTTATTTGCATTGCTTATTTTTATTTCTTCTGGTTGTGCATCTACTTCTTTTGCATATGTTTTATTTGTTTGAAAATACATATTGTAAAATAATACAAAATAAAGTATTATGAAAAATGTAAATGCTGAAAATATTATACTTTTTAATGTTATTTTTATTTTATTTTCTTTTGTTTTCATTTCATCACCTATTTACATTTTAATATTTTTGTAGTTTTTTGTCAAATGAAAAAAAATAAAAGAATACCATTTTTTTCTGGTATTCCTTTATTTTTAGTTTTTTTCTTAATATTGATTTTTTATTAAGATTTTAGCATTGTTATTGTAATTGTATCTCCTGTTCGTTCTACTTTATATTCTGGCACATTAGTAAAATAGTCATATACGTTATTAAAGGTTCTAACTGAAATTTCTATGCTTTGAACATTTTCCATTGCACTCAATATTTTTTTATTATCTTTTAAGAATACATGACTATCAAAGTAATATGTTCCTTCATTTATATTTGGATTAAAATTAACACCACAATGTACTTTACTTCTTACCTCATCCTCATTTTCTAACATTCGTATAGCAATTCTTTTTATAGTAATTTTCCAAACCAATACTTTTTCTTCTGTTTCCTTTTGCTCTTCATCTGATGCCTCAAATACATTAAGAATCAAATTTATGAATTCTTCAAATTCTTTTTTCTCTCTTTCTTCTTTTTGTTTTCTTTTTTCTTCAGCTTCCCTTAATGATTCTTTCCGATGTTCCAAAACCTCTTGTGCTCTTTTTTCAATTTCTACCATAATGTTCCTCCTTTATAGTTGTCATTTTTTAATTACTCTTAACTTTTGGTAATTATTGTTTCTTAAAATACTTATTTTAAAGTTACTATACTTGACTTTATTTCTTTTAAGATTATATATCATTTATATAATTTTGTCAATTTTTCAATTTTTTTAGTAATAAAGATACTTATTTTTCTATGTTTTTGATAATTCCATATTCATTTGTTACAGGGTCTTTAAATATCCCTATATTAGGAGTAAAAAAAGTAAATACTATAAAACATATTAATATGATTATTAAAGTACTTATCGCTATTATATTATTACACATAAAATTACTAGTTATTAACCTATAAGATAGATATTCTCCTAATATGACTGCAACAAAAAATGATGCTATATCAATAAAAATAATACTTTTTCCTATTATTCCTGTATATGTATAAAAAAATATGATTATAAATGACATAGCTGTAAGTATTCCTAATGTTTTTGAACATAAAAAATTAGGTTCATTTTTTCCTATATAAAAATAGCCAATTATTGTTGTTAATAGCATAGGAAAGAATAATAATTTTAAATGTTCCCATACACTTTCATTAACTGCTGAAAATGATGCTATAAATATATTTCTTCCAAAAAATTTATATGTAAAATGTAAAAGAGTTCCTAATATACATACAAGAATTGTACTGAATATTTGATATTTTTTTATTTTATCCATATAATCCCTCCATTAATTATTTTATGAAACTACTATTTTTTTATTACAATTAAAAAATCATACTACATATACTTGAATTTATTGACTTCTCATTTTAGATTATCTAAAAGTATTGTGTATTGTTACAAAGGTATAATTGGTTACAGATAAAAAAAGTTTAAAAAAGTCACTCATAAATAAGAGCGACTTTTCTTTTTTAATTAATTATTACATCCACAATCATTATTATAAGGTTTCATATCATTCATATAAAATTTCTTTTGAGCTAATTTATCTTGAACTCCTCTTAATGCTTCTCCAAATCTTTGGAAGTGAACTACTTCTCTTTCTCTTAAGAAACGAAGTGGATCAACAACATCAGGATTATCTCTACATAAGTTAATCAATTTTTCATAAGTAGCTCTTGCTTTTTGTTCTGCTGCTAAGTCTTCTTGTAAGTTTGCTATTGGGTCACCTTTACATGCTATATATGATGCTGTAAATGGTACTCCTGCTGCTGATGATGGATATACATCTACTCCATGGTCTGTATAATAAGCACTTAAACCTGCTTTTTCTATTTCTTCTATTGTTGCTCCTTTGGTTAATTGGTGTACTATTGTTCCAACCATTTCTAAGTGTGCTAATTCTTCTGTACCAATATCATTCAATGTTGCTTTCGCTTTTTGATCTGGCATACCAAATCTTTGAGATAAATATCTTAAAGATGCAGCTAGTTCTCCATCAGGACCACCATATTGAGAAATAATAACTTTTGCAAGTCTTGGATCTTTACATTTTATATTAACTGGATATTCTAACATTTTATCATAAGTCCACATTAGTTCATTCCCCCTTCCCAAGGCCATGGTTCTTCAAGCCATCTCCACTTATTACATGGGAAATAAATAGATAAAGGACCATAAACTTTTTGATATTTATCTTTTAATTCTTTTAATTCTTTGCAATATTTTCTATGAAGGCATAATGCTTTATCATCATCTGGATGTGTATTTAAATATAATGCTAATTCTATTACTGCAAAATTTCTGCATTTTATTTGTTCTAACATTTCGTCTCTGGCACAACAGTCAATTGTGTTTTCTATTTGACATACACAGCTTTCTTGCATTTCGTTCATATCATTGCAACCACAATTTCTATTTTCTTCTACTGACATTTGTTACAGCCCTCCTTTATCATATTTGTTTCAGCAATATATTCATTTTCTCTCATACTTTGACATGGTACATATGGGCTTACTAGTTCTGGAAATATTGTTCCCATTTTTAATCCTACACATGGTTTAAATGTTTTTGTCATATATTGCATTGGTACATAACTTTGACCTAACATTGGATTTTCTGGAAATACATTATATTCTTCATCAAATCCGCATTCGCAGCAGTCAACATATTCATTTTTTGTACATGATGAATTTGCTTTTGCACATGATGTTTCTATCATATCATTTTCAAATTCATTATTATCTTCACATGAATTGTTTTGATAATTGTTATTCATACATGAACATTGTTTATATCTTCTAAACATATCTTTTTCCTCCTTTTATGGTATTATATGATTTTTTTCGACATTTGCTACTTTGTGAACACAAAAAATGATTAGCTTTTATACTAATCATTTTTATATAAAATATTAAAATACTTATTAGATTCTTACAATTCCACCTATTATCTTGCTTTCTTTATCATTATCTAATAACTTAGAACCACTTGAAATAACTACCATATCGCCTTTTTCTAATATTTCTTTATCTTGTAATTTTTGAAGTCCTGCTTCTATTGTTTTATCAATAGTTTCATGTTTTTCTACAAAAATTGGTGTTACGTTCCAAGCTAATGATAATTGGTTGAATGTTCTTCTATTATCTGTTATAGCTAAAATTGGGCATCCTGCTCCCATTCCAGATAATCTTCTAGCTGAGTTACCTGAATTTGTATAACATACAATTGCATCTGCATTTGTGTTTTTTGCAATTACACATGCTGAGTATGAAATATTTGCTTCTAAGTCATTTAATTCAATATCTGTATTTTCGTCAAACCTTTTCCAGTAGTTTATTTCTGGTTCTATTCTATTAGCTATTTTATCCATTGTTTTTACACATTCTACTGGATAATCACCTTGTGCACATTCTCCTGATAGCATTATTGCACTTGTTCTATCATATATAGCATTTGCAACGTCACTAGCTTCAGCTCTTGTAGGTAATGGTTGATGTGTCATTGATTCTAACATTTGTGTTGCTGTTATAGCAGGTTTGCACATTTCATTAGATGTTTTTATTATTCTTTTTTGGAATACTGGTGGTTCTGTAAAGTCTGTTTCTGTTGCCATATCTCCTCTAGCTATCATCTGAGCATCAGCTTCTGCTAATATAGCATCTAAGTTTGATAATCCTTCAACATTTTCTATTTTTGTTACTAATTGTATGTCTTTTCCACCATTTTCATCTAATACTTTTCTTACTTGTCTTACATCATCTATGTTTCTTGCAAATGATATTGCAACAAAATCATAATCATGTTCACAAGCTGTCTTTAAGTCTGCTATATCTTTTTCAGCTAAACCTGGTAATCTTATTACTGTTCCAGGTAGGTTCATTGTTTTTCTACTTCCTAATCCATTTCCATGAACTACTGTACAAACTATATCTTTTCCTACAACTTCATCAACTTTTAATTCTATTGCACCATCATCTATTAGTATTTTTGTTCCAGGTTGAACATCTTTGTATAATTCTTTATATGTTACAGAAACTTTTTCTTCATCTCCTGTAATATCTTCATTTACTAATGTAAATTTTTGTCCATCTTTTAATTCTATTTTTGTATTTTTTCCTGTATATAACATTCCTGTTCTTATTTCAGGACCTTTCATATCTAAAAGTAATGCTACTGGTATGTCAAGTTTTTTTCTTAATTCTATTATTCTTTCTGTTTTTTCTGATTGTTCTTCCCAACTTCCATGTGAGTAGTTAATTCTTGTTACATTTAACCCTGCATCAAATAATTCTTCTAATTTGTTTTCACTTGCTGGTCCTATTGTTCCAACTATTTTAGTTTTTCTTAAAGTTTTCATTTTAATTCCTCCCTTATTTTTCAACATTATGTATTATAACACATTTCTTTTACAAAATACAACATTTTTTGTAAATTTTTCCTTATTTAGGTTATAGTTCGATAAATATTCATATAAATTAATCAAATGTGCATATAATTAACCATAACTATTTTAGTGTAATTAAAGCATGAACTTTACTAAAATCTTTATTATTACATATAGTTATAATATGCTCATTATTGAAAAATGTATATCTACATCTTACTATATCCCCTAGTTTCACCTCTTTTTTATAATTTATTCTAACTTCATTAAAAGGTCTTTTTTTATAGACTTCTTCTGGAAGAACTTCATATGCTAAATCTAAATAATACAAATTATGCATATGACTATTTAAATCTATATCTCTTCTAGACACGTGATATATAAATTCTTTACTATAATCTTCTTGTTCACTTATTTTTTCTAGCTCTCCTACATTAAAAACATCTTTTTCTTCTAATTGATATCTTTCATATATTTCATCAGTTATCTTTTCAATTTTATTAGTCTCTATATTCACAATTGCCCATTTTGAAGTTCCAATAACACACAGATTACCATCTTCATCATACATTTCAAAATCTCTGTATGTATATACTTTTTTCTTCAATCTTCCCCAAGTATTAATACTTAAAGTTTGTCCATATTTAGGTCTTTTTATAACTTTTATTTTCCAATCAAATAATATCCATGATATTCCTGTTTCTTTTATACTATTAGGTCCATAACCAACTAAGTCTGAATGATGTGTTGCTACATTTTCAAATATTTCTAGTATTCCTTTATTTTTTATATAATTTCCTTTTTCTATATCTTTTAATTGTATTTTTACTTTTTCATTAAATATCATTTTTGTTGTTCCTTTCTAAATGTGTTAAAAGGGACATCCTTTTTTGGCCTGTTTTTGTGTCAAAAAAGGACGTCCCTTTTGACACACTTTTTAATACCCTGGTTTTTCTAATAATTTAAACATATTTTTTTTGTATTCTTCAACTCCAGGTTGATTAAATGGATTTACTCCTAAAATCAGTCCTGATACTGCACAGGCTTTTTCAAAGAAATATATTAGTTCTCCTATATTTTCTTCATCTAATTTTTCTATATTTATAACAATGTTTGGAACATCTCCTGATACATGTGCTTTTATTGTTCCTTCCATTGCTTTTTTATTTACATAGTCTAATGTTTTTCCTGATAAATAATTTAGTCCATCTAAATTATCTTCATCTTTATTTATTGTTATATCTGATGAGGAGTTTTCTATTGAAATTACTGTTTCGAATAAGTTTCTTCTTCCTTCTTGTATATATTGTCCCATTGAGTGTAAGTCTGTTGTAAAGTCAACTCCTGCTGGGAATATTCCTTTTTGTTCTTTTCCTTCACTCTCTCCATATAATTGTTTCCACCATTCTGTAAAGTAGTGCATTTTTGGTTCATAATTTACTAGTATCTCTGTATTTTTATATAACTTATACAATATATTTCTTATAACTGCATATTTATAACATTCATTATATTTTATATCTGCATCATTATATCTTTCTTGAGCTTTTTGTGCTCCTTCCATTAGCTTATCTATATCTATTCCTGCTGTCGCTATTGGTAATAGCCCTACTGCTGTTAATACAGAATATCTTCCTCCTACATTATCTGGTATTACAAATTTTTCATATCCCTCATTGTCTGCTAGTGTTTTTAGTGCTCCTTTTTGTTTGTCTGTTGTTACATATATTCTATTTCTTGCTTCTTCTATTCCATATTTGTTTTCTAATATTTCTCTAAATATTCTAAATGCAATTGCTGGTTCTGTTGTTGTTCCTGATTTTGATATTACATTTACTGAAAAATCTTTATTCCCTATATATTCAATTAATTCATTTATGTAATTTGGACTTAAGTTATTTCCTACATATACTATTTGTGGATATTTTCTTTGTTTTTCTGTAAGCATGTTGTTAAATGTACTTGTTAATGCTTCTATTACTGCTCTGGCTCCTAAGTATGATCCCCCTATTCCTATAACAACTAATATATCTGATTCTTTCTTTATTTTTTTTGCTGCCTTTTTTATTCTTTTGAATTCTTCTTTATCATAGTTTGTTGGTAATTCTAACCATCCTACAAAGTCTTTTTCATCATTTACTCTTTTATGCAATTCTTTGTGTATATTTTCTACTTGTTGTTTATATTCCATTATATTTTTTTGACTTATTCCTGTATTTTTTATTTCTAATTTTATTCCTGACATATTCATACCTTCTTTCGTTTTTTCTTATTATATATAAATAAAAATTTAAATTCAAGTTTTTTTATTTTTTTTGTAACCAATTTTTTGTTTTTTCATAATATGTAATATACAAAGGAACAACGAAAGACACGAAAAAGATAATAATTTTTTTCTTGGAAAGGGGGTCTAGACTATGCCAGAAAATAGAGGTTGTGGTGGTTTTGGATTTGGTGATGACTGCTGCTGGATTATAATTCTTATATTAATATTATGTTGCTGCTGTGGTGGTAATAGAGGAGGATGTTGCTAATCCTTTTAAAACATAATTGAAACGGGAGATAGGGACGTTCCTTAAATCCCTGCTAAACGGGAATAGGGGACACTCCTTAAAATAGAGAATTGCAATTCTCTATTTTAAGGAGTGTCCCCTATTCCCG
>JAAWDR010000032.1 GCA_022793875.1 Clostridia bacterium | reverse complement strand
TCAAAAGGAATAGTAAAAAAAGATAAAAATAATAGAGAATGGGTATGGATAGAAGTACCAAAAAAAATAATCACAACAGCAGATGTATTAGGAGAAGAAAGAACACAAGAAGAATTAAATGCAGCAATAAAAGCAGATTTAATAACATATGCAGGAGTATATAGAAAAGGTTCGGCAAGTCAAAATTATAGTTGGGATGATACATGGTATAGTGGATGTGGAATAGCAGATGCTACAACATATAATGCAATGTACAATAAAATGATAAATAGTGTATATAATAATGGTGGATTTTGGGTGCAAAGGCGTGAGGATGGACAATATTCTATAACGTGTGGAAATGCACAAAAGAAAGCAAGCGGGTTTGCGCCAGACAATACGAAGACAAGTAGTTTATTATTTGGAATACAATGGGATTTAGTGTGCAAGTACCTAGAGGTGAGTTATGCTTGGACTACTCCACCAAGTGGAAAAACGGTTCAATATTATATAAATGAAGATAGTTCAAGTTGGGGAAGGTATCTCAATTCTGGTTCACCTGCTCCTGGATTAGAGAGGAATAATAGAATGAATATATATGATTTTGCAGGAAACTTCTGGGAATGGACACTGGAATGCGCTGGAGGCTCTAATCCTTGTGTTTACAGAGGAGGACGAATAGGGGTGAATGGAAGTGCACAACCATGTTCTGTGCGTTTTCCATATACTACAAGTGGTATCTATGACAATGGAACATTCAGAGCTACATTCTATTGAGAGATCTGAATCTCTAAAGCTGTGAGTATGTAAAAAATTTAGTTTGAAAAATCAAGAGTTTGTCAATAGTAGTGTGTGAATTTTTTAATAGTTTCAAATAGTGATATAGTAATTTTTAATGCTATGTCACTTTTTTATATTATAGGAAACTTCGACTTTCCTATAATATAAATACTTTGCACACAAATTTGCCAAAGCAAATTTGGCGCACGAACAAAAACGAGGCATGAAAAGTAATCTAAAAGGTTAAAAAAATTTAATCATGCCTCTTTTGTTCTTGTATAAATTAATTATATATTTTGCATTTTAAATGCAAAAAAATATACATAAAATAAGAAAAAACTATATAAAAATAAAATAACAAGTGATATAATAAGTGTGCCAAAGGGGACGTACTTTTTTGGCACAAAATTTAAATCAAAAAAATATTTTTCAATATTAAATAATTTTAAATGTGCCAAAAAAGTACGTCCCCTTTGGCACAAAAGTAAGGAGAAAATAAAAATGAATAATGTCATAGAAATCAAAAACCTAACAAAAGAATACAAAAAACTAAAAGCAATAGACAACTTATCATTTGAAGTAAAAAAAGGAGAAATACTAGGACTATTACGGACCAAATGGAAGTGGAAAATCAACAACAATAAACTGCATATTATCACTATTAAACTTTAGTGAAGGAAGCATAAAAATATTTGGAAAAGAAATGAAACCAGACAGTTATGATATAAAAGCCAAAATAGGAGTTATATTTCAAGAAGTGGCAGTATTTGAAGAACTAACAGTATATGAAAATATTGATTATTTTTGTGGGTTGTATATAAAAAATAAAGATAAAAGAAAACAATATATAGAAGATGCAATACAATTAGTAGGATTAGAAGATTTTAAAAAATTTTATCCAAAACAATTATCTGGAGGATTATTAAGAAGATTAAATATAGCATGTGGAATTGCACATAAACCAGAGCTTATTTTCCTAGATGAACCAACAGTAGCGGTAGATCCACAAAGTAGAAACAATATATTAGATGGAATAAAAAAATTAAGAGATAATGGAGCTACAATTGTTTATACAACACATTATATGGAAGAAGTTGAAATTATTTGTGATAGAGTAATAATATTAGATAAAGGAAAAATATTAGCAACTGGAACAACAGATGAACTAAAAGAATTAGCCAAAATAGAAGAAAAAGTAACAGTAGAAGTAAATAATTTAGAAGAAAAATATATAGAGCAAATAAAAATATTAGAAAATGTGGATGAAGTAACATATAATGGAAACATATTGCTTATTACATATAAAAAAGGTAAAAACAATTTAGTAGAATTAATAGATTATATGAAAGAAGAAAATATAAAGTATAATAAAATATATTCTGAAAGACCAACATTAAATGATGTATTCTTAGAACTAACAGGAAAGGGGCTTAGGGACTAATGTTTATGCATAATCTAAAATATTCTATAAAGACTCTTTTTAGAAATAAAATGTTAATATTTTGGACATTTGCATTTCCAATAATATTAGGAACATTTTTCAATATGGCATTTTCAAATATTGAAAATAGTGAAAAACTAGAAATAATTGATATAGCAATAGTAAATAATGAAGAATTTAAAAATAATGAAATATTTAAAGAAACATTTAAAACATTAAGTGATGAAAAAAATCAAGATAGATTATTTAATACACAATATGTTACAGAGAAACAAGCAAAAGAACTATTAGAAAATGATGAAATAAGTGGATATTTAATATTAGAAGAAAAACCAAAAATAATAGTTACAACAAGTGGAATAAATGAAACTATATTAAAATCTGTAACAGAAGAAATTATACAAATAAGTGAAATTGTAAAAAGCCTTGCTGAAAGTGAAATAAAAAAAGAAATAATGGCAGGAAACTATAATATAGACTATGAAAAAATGTACAAAGAAATAATAGAAAAAAACCAAAAAGAAGAAGCAAAAATTGAAAATATATCAAATAAAAATTTAAGTTATACAATGATAGAATATTATACATTAATAGCAATGACATGTCTTTATGGTGGAATACTTGGAATGGTAGCAATCAATCAAAATTTAGCAAATATGAGTAATAATGGAAAAAGAATATCAGTAGCGCCAACATCAAAGGGAAAAGTAGTCTTTAGTAGTATTATTGCCAGCTATATAACTCAAATAATAGGACTTTCACTTTTATTTTTATATACAATATTTGTATTAAAAGTAGATTATGGAACAAATTTACCACTAGTTATTTTATTAGGAATGGTAGGAAGTTTTGCAGGATTAAGTATGGGATTAGCAATAGGCACAGTATTAAAAACAAATGAAGGAATAAAAACAGGAATATTAATATCGATTACAATGTTAGGATGTTTTTTATCTGGAATGATGGGAATTACAATGAAATATATTATAGACAAAAATGTTCCTATTGTAAATAAATTAAATCCAGCAAGTATGATAACAGATGGATTGTACTCATTATATTATTATGATACATTAGATAGATACTTTTTTAATATAACAAGTTTATTAATTTTTGCTTTTATAATGATATATATTTCAATATTTTCTTTAAGGAGGCAGAAATATGACAGTATTTAGAGCATTTTTAAAAGTATTAAATAAATGTAAAGTACCAATTATAATGTATACAGTAATGTTAATTTTCTTTGGTGGATTTAACATGCAAACAAGTGAAAATAGTACAAATTTTATAGCAAGTAAGCCTGACATTTTAATAATAAATCAAGATAAAGAAGAAGGAATAACAGAAAATTTAATAAACTATATTAAAGGAAAAAGCAAAATAATAGAAATTGAAAACAATGAAGAAGCTATTAATGATGCATTATTTTATAGAGACGTAAATTATATTATATATATACCTGAAAATTATAGAGAAGACTTTTTAAGTGGAAAAGAACCAGAAATCAAAATAAAAAGTACAGGAGACTATCAATCAAGTCTTGCTGAAATGATGTTAGAAAGATATATAAAATTAGCAAATATATATCAAAAAAATCTATACTCAGAACAAGAAATAATTAGTAAGATAAATGAAATATTAGCTAAAGAAACAGAAATACAAATAACATCAAAATTAGACACAAATAATTTAAAAAAGGCCACATTTTACTACAATTTCACAAATTATAGTATATTAGCAGGATGTGTATATGTAATCTGTTTAATATTATCAAGCTTTAAAGAAGAAAGAATAGCAAAAAGAACAATTATAAGTAGTATGAATTATAAGAAATATAATAGACATCTATTATTATCAAATAGTCTATTTGCTATTGTATTATGGTTCTTTTATGTAGTATTAAGTTTCATATTAGTAGGAAATGTAATGTTTACAGAACATGGAATAATTTATATTGTGAATTCATTTGTATTTACTATATGTGCTGTAACAATAGCAATATTAATAGGAAATTTAGCAAATAACAAAAATGCAATTAATGGAATTGTAAATGTAATAGCACTTGGCTCAAGCTTTTTATGTGGAGCATTTGTCCCAATGGAGTGGCTACCAGATACAGTACTAAAAATAGCACATATATTGCCATCATATTACTTCATTAGTAGCAATGAAATCATTACTCAGCTAGAAGTAGTCAATTTTGAAAGCATTAAACCAATATTGTTTAATATAGGAATAATTCTTATATTTACAATAATATTTGTTTTAATTAATAATATAGTTTCAAAAAAGAAAAGGAAAATAGCATAGAAAATAAAAGTATAGGGAGACTTTAATATGATAAAAAAATATTTTAATGATTGGAATAAATTTGAAAAATTATTTTTGATATGTGGATTATTAGTATCAGTCATATCTGCTATCATTTTTAATGGTACAGTAATTGATACTTTATATACATCATTATATTTAATTACAGCATTATTAATGTCAAAAGGAAAAGTAGAATGTTATTTTGTAGGATTTGTTAGTGTATTTTTCTATGGAATAGTATCATATAACCAAGGATATTATGGAGAACTGATTATTACAATATTTTTGACATTTCCTATAATGATAATAGGTATTATTTCTTGGCTAAGACACCAAGATAAAGAAGAAGATACAGTTATTATAAGTTCATTATCTAAAAAAGAAATAACTATAGTATTACTTTCTCAATTAATATTATTTTGGATATATTATTTTATATTAAAAGTATTTAATACAGATTTATTAGAAATAAGTACAATTTCAGTTGTAACAAGTGTTTTAGCAAGTTATTTTGAAGCAAGAAGAAGTGAATTATCATTATTTTGTTATGTAGCAAATGATTTAGTAATAATAACATTATGGTTAGTTCCTATTATAAATGGTCAAACACAATTAATTTCAGTATTAGTAGGACCAATATTATTATTGATAAATGATATTTATGGAAGTTATAATTGGGGAAAATTAAAGAAAAAACAAAAAGAAAGAGGACTAGTATAAATTTAAAAATTATTAGAGTTAGTTCAAAATATTGCAATTAATTAAGAAAGTATAATAATAAGCAAAGGAGTAAATGTAAATGGATATATTGGAAACAGTACAAAAAGTGAAATTGAATATGCTAAATCATTAAACAAAGAAATCTTGTATTACACAGATTTGATAAAATAAAATTATTTTTCAAGTAAAATTGATAATATAAAAAACAGTTTAATAAGAAAATAGAATGTTGTTAATATTGAAAAAAATAAAAAAAGAAAGGAATGATTTTTATGAAAGAAATAATTATAAAAGTAAAAGGTATGATGTGTGGAGGATGTGAAAACAGAGTAAAAAATGCAATTAAAGACATAGAAGGAGTAGAAAATGTAATAGCTGACCATACAACAGGAGAAGTCATTATAACTACAAATGACAATGTATCACAAAATATTATAGAAGAAGTTATTGAAGATATTGGATATGAAGTTGTAAAATAATAATTTGCAATTTTTAAGAAAGGAACTAATCATGAAAAAAATAATTTTATCTATTGATGGAATGACCTGTTCAGCTTGCTCAAATGGATTAGAAAAATATTTAAATAAGCAAGAAGGAATCATCTCTGCAGGAGTAAATTTAGTAATGGCAAATGCAATTATTAGTTATGATGAAACAAAATTAAATCAAGAAAAGATTGAAGAATTTATAAAAAAAGCAGGATTTAAAAGTTTAGGAGAATTTAAAGAAATAAAAACTAACACAAAAAACAAAAAAGAAAAGATAAAATTTATAGTGTTTACTATACTTGCAATACTATTAATGTATATATCTATGGGGCACATGATAAATTTACCAACAATTCCTTTTCTAGACCCACATAAATATTCAACCAATTACATGTTTTCTTTACTTTTACTAACTATATGTTTTATTATTTATGGATTTGACATTATAAGAAATGGATATAAAAACTTAATTCATAAAACCCCTAATATGGACACTTTAGTGGGGATAGGAGTTATTACAAGTTTTTTATATAGCATATATAACATGTATTTAGTATTTAAAGGAAACACAAATCTTGTTATGGATTTATACTTTGAAACTTCAAGTATAGTAATATATTTTATAAAACTTGGAAGATATATAGATGGTCTAAGTAAAGATAAAACAAAAGAAGCAATACAAAAATTAGTAAAAATAACGCCTGACACAGCAATAATAAAAATTGATGGAAAATTAAAAAAAGTAACATTAGATGAAATACATAAAGGAGATATTGTTGTATGTAAAGCAGGAGAAAAAATTGCAGTAGACGGTCAAATAATAGAAGGAAAAGCACATCTTGACGAATCATTTATAACAGGAGAGAGTAAACCACAATCTAAAGAAAAAGGAAGTAAAGTAATTGCAGGAAGTTTAAATTATGATGGATATATTGAATATAAAGCAGAAAAAATAGGAAAAGAATCAACAGTATCTGAAATAGTAAAACTTGTTGTTGAAGCAACAAACACAAAAGCACCGATAGCTAAAATTGCAGATAGAGTATCAGGATATTTTGTTCCACTAGTAATTATTTTAGCAATAATAACATTCATAATATATTTAATAATTGGTCAAAATCTTGAAACAGCAATAACAACATTTGTAACAATTCTAGTTATTGCATGCCCTTGTAGCTTAGGTTTAGCAACACCTCTTGCAATAATAGTAAGTGAAGGATTATGTGCAAGTAATGGGATTTTAATAAAAAAAAGTGAAATACTTGAAAATGCACAAAAAACAAATGTAATGATTTTTGATAAAACAGGAACTTTAACTTATGGTAAATTAAAAATATCAGAAATTAAAAACTATAGTGAGATGACAAACAATGAACTTTTGCAAATAGTAGGAAGTATTGAAAGTAAAACAACACATCCGATTGGAAAAGCATTTGTAGACTATTTAGAAGAAAATAAAATTTCAAAATTAGAAGTTAAAGAATTTGGAAATGTTACAGGATATGGAATTATAGGAAAAGTAAATAATAAGAAAACTATTATTGGGAATTCTAAAATTCTTGAAAGTTATAACATTAAAAATAATTATGAACAAGAAGAAAAAGAACTTGCAAGAAAAGGAAATAGTATTATATATGTAGTACAAGATGAAAAAGTAATAGCATTAATAGGAGTAAATGATATAGTACGAAAAGAAGCAAAAGAAGTAATAAAGAATTTAGCAAACATGAAAATTGAAACAGTAATGCTAACAGGAGATAATAAAGAAACAGCTGAAAAAATAGCAAATGAATTAGGAATAAAAAGAGCAATTGCAAATGTACTGCCAAAAGAAAAATCAAGCACAATCAAACAACTAAAAGAAGAAAACAAATTTGTAATGATGTGTGGTGATGGAATAAATGATAGTCCAGCTTTAGCAAATTCAGATATTGGAGTAAGCGTAAATAGTGGAACAGATATTGCAATGGATTCATCTGATGTAATCCTTACAAAAAATGATTTAAATAGTATTATTAAATTAATAAATATAAGTAAGAAAACAATAAGGAATATTAAGCAAAATCTATTTTGGGCATTTTTTTACAATTGTTTAATGATACCAATTGCATGTGGAATATTAAAACCAATAGGAATTTCTATAAATCCAATGATTGCAAGTTTAGCTATGGTACTAAGTAGTATAACAGTAATATTAAATACTTTAAGACTAAAAAATAGTAATAATTTATAATTATATACAAATTAGTCATGATTAAGATTTTTAACTTTCAAAGTCTTTTCATGACTAATTTTTTTGAATGTACTTATAATATTAGGATATGAAGTTTAAAGAAAAATTTGATACTATAAAAAGGCAAACTGAAGTTTTGCAAATGATTTGTGAATGTTTGACATAATATGTAAAAAATGCTATAATATATTGTATAATAGATATTAAAAATGGAGGGAGCCTATGAAAGAACAAAGTAAAAGAACAATAAAAAGTAAAGGAATTAAAGTAATTGCTATACTAGTACTTTTAATTTGTGCACAATACATATTTACAATTATGTATGAAGGAGAAAATATAGGAAGAATAGCTATAAACAAATTATTTTATAGTACAGTATATGCAAATAATGATGAAAGCAACAATAATATTGAAACTAAGGAAGATCCAAACGAAGGGGAATATATTAGATTAACAGATTTAGATTTCCGACCTGAATCTAAAGCAGGATGGGATAAAATAAGAAAAAATGAAGACAGTAATGGTGCAAAATTAGAGATTAAGAGAGAAGGGGCTTATTATACATTTGATTATGGTATATGGGCACATGCTCAATCAGAAGTATATTTTGATGTAAGGGAGTATAGTGAAAAATATCATTATTTAACAATGTATGTAGGATTAAATAAAACAGCAACTAGTGGAGATGGTGTTAAATTTTTTATATACACATCAGATGAAGACACATTTTATAAAGAGGGAGCAAATCATTGGACAATAAAAAGTGATCCTGACAAAGTATATTTGCCAAGAGAAGAAGCTGTATTTATGAAGATAGATATTAGAGGAGCTAAGTATCTTAGATTTACAGCTGTAGCTAATGCAAATAACGCAAGTGATCATTCTGTATATATAGACCCAATGTTAATTACAGACAATTACCAAGAAAAACAACCAGTATATCCAGGAGTTGAGGTATATGACCAAAGAATTAAAGAATATGATAATAAAGATTTAGCCGATTCTCAATATGAATTGCTTGTATTACAAAGAAAATTTATAGATAGTGTAGGAAATTATGCATTAGAAAGATTTATAGAAGAAGATTCAGCCAACAAAGAGACAATTGATTGGCTTATGAACGATGTAGAAAATCTTCGTTATTACATATTAGGTGGAACACCAACTGGAAGTTATTATAACTCATTAAAAGAGTTAACAAGATTATTAAAAGAATACAAAAACGATTTTGATGACCAAACACAAATATCAGATGCTGGTAAGACATTATTAGCTAATAAAAATTTAAATTGGCCAACAACTAAAGGAAACCTTTATAAAAGAATGGCAATAACAATTTCATTAACTCACTCTTCAAGAGTAGGACTATGGATGCAAAACTCAGAATTTAATCAATCAGATTCTGTAAATCGTTATGCACTTTATAAACAAATGTACAATAACGGACAATTTAAAGCTACTGATACAGTAGATATTACACCATGGTTTGAGGCTTATAACATAGAACAAATGAGATGGGTTTTAGGAACACTAATTGATGATGAGGAAGTTATATGGCTAAATGAATATACACAAACAAGAATAGATAAAGCACCAGGTAGTGTATGGAGTTTGTTGACTCCACACCCATATATGGCATATGTATGGCCTAATTATGCAAATCCAGTTTACTATGATGAAAACAACAAAGATTACTTTAATGACTTATTTGCAGTAGAAAAAACAAATGAAGATGGAACAATAACTAAAAAAGGACTATTTGAATATGTACCATATAGAAATGACACAAGTAATGGATATGTATACAAATTATGGATGAACTTTAGAAATAAATTTGGTACAGGAGCTGTTTGTGGTGGTATATCAAAATCTGGACATTGTATACGTGGTGTAAATGCAATACCATCAGCAGTTATTGGACAACCTGGACATGCAGCACTTCTTTACTACAATCAAAATGCAGAAGGACAAGGATTATGGGGAATTGATAATGATGTATCTGGATGGGCTCTTTCAGAAAAAGGTGAAAGAATGCCTTTAGGATGGGGAAATGATAGAACTTATGTAAAAGGATACAATGTACCATATGTTATATTGGCCCAAGAAGCTTTAAATGATTATAATAATTTTGAAAAAGCAGAAAAACTTTTAATGACAGTAGATACATATAAAGATGATAAAACAAAACAAGAACAAATATATAGAGAAGCTATAGGAATTCAATCTATTAACTTAGATGCTTGGGCAGGGTTAGCTAAATTATATGTAGAAGACCCAGCAAAAACAGAAGAAGATTGCTATAAATTAGAAAAAGAAATGATGGAAGCTTTAAAATGTTTCCCATTCCCAATGCACAATTTATCAAACTATATTAAAACAAAATTTACAAGTGATGAATATATATTTAAATTTACAATACTTCAAAACAAAATATTAACAGAAGCTAAAAATTATCCAAATGAAGGTTCAACAGTTTTACAACCTGGAACAACTAGAGGATTAGCTGCTTATTTATTAGGACAAATTGATACAAGCTTAGCAACTTTCTCATTTGATGGAGCAGATGCAGAAAAAATCGTATTATCAAGTAGATTTGATGGAAATGGTATACGTTGGGACTACAGTTTAGATGGAAAGAAAACATGGAAAGAAGTAGCTTCTACAGCAGAAAATCATAAACATAGTTTAACAAAAGAAGAAATAGCATCTATAACAGCAGAAAATGACATATATATACACATTGTAGGTACAGACTACAGTGAAGAAAATATATATCAAATAGATATACAAGAATCAGATGGTTTACCTGCAACATTATTTGCAAATGATTTAGAAAATAGAATGGTTGGAGTAAATTTAAGTACACAATGGCGTTATTCAGAAAATGAACCATGGACTTCTTATAGTGAAAGTTCACCAGATTTAACAGGAAATAAAACAGTACAACTAAGGCAAGGAGCAACTGGAACAAGATTAGCAAGTGATGCATCATCAACATTTACTTTTACAGAAGATAATCAACCAGATACAAGAAAATATATTCCAGTATCTCACTTAAGTATACATAGTTTTTCAACAGAAGCTGCCAGTCAAGGAGGAGCAGCAACAAATGCAATTGATGCAAACTATAATACAAGATGGCATTCAGCATGGAATGGATCAGATACAGAACGTTATATTGTAATTGAATTAGATCAATCAGTTACTTTATCAGCAGTAGAATTTGTACCAGCAGGTGGTGGAAATGGTAAAATATATGATGGAACTATTTATGGCAGTATGGATGGAGAGACTTGGGAAGTATTAGCAAACCAGAAAAATTTGACATATACTAATCAAGCAAACACAGTTCAAGATGCTATAACTAATACTAAAAGTTTTGAAATTGAAGAACCAAAAGAAGTTAAATATGTTAAAATAGTAGCAGACCGTTCAAATGCAAATTGGTTTACTGCAAGAGCATTTAACTTATATCAAGATTTAACTAAAAATCCTCATCCAACAGCAGGTATTGCATACAGTACTACTGAAAAAACAAATGGTGTTGTAGTAGCTAGACTTGTAAATCCAAGTAGAAAAATTACAATTACAAATAATAATGGAAGTGATACATATGTATTTAGTGAAAATGGTGAATTCACATTTGAATTTGAAGATGAAAATGGAGCAAAAGGCTCAGCAACAGCTAAAGTAACATGGATTGATAAAGATGGTCCAACAGCAGATGTAAAATATGAATTAGATGAAGATAAAAAAATAAGAATTTTATTAGATAACATTAGTGAAGATGTATATATATTAGATGAAAATAATAATAAAACTAACTATGTAGAAGTTGAAAATGGAAAAACAAAAAGTGTTTCATATTTGAATTCAGAAGGAGAAACATATAAAATTGTAGAATTAGATGAAAATGGAAATACTACAAAAATTACATACAAAAATACAACTGGAACTGTTCAAAATGTAGCAACATATGTAACTACATTAAAATCAGATGGAACTGTTGAAAGTGAAGAATATTTTGATAGTGAAGGAAATAGTGTAACTGTAACTGATGCTGAAAAAGAAACATTAAAAGTATTACAACAAACAACAAGATCAAATCCATTGGAACATGCATTTGAAGTTAGTGGAGAATATGAATTTAGAATTTTAGACAAGGCAGACAATATATCATATAAAAGTATACAAGTAGATTATATTAATAATAATACTAAAATTTTAGTAAGTGATATTACTTATAATATAACAAGTATAACAAATAAAGATGTTATTGCTACTATTAAACCATATATAATAGATATTAATGGTAATAAAGATACAAATGTTAAAATTGTAAGTGAAGGTGGAAATACTCATACATTCACAGAAAATGGAGAATTTACATTTGAATATATGGATAAAGACGAAGACTTAGATAACCCTAATAAAGAAGAAAAAACACATACAGCAAAAGTAAATTGGATTGATAAAATAGCTCCAACAGCAGAAATCAAATATAGTACAGAAGAAACTACTGATAAATCAGTAATAGTAACTTTAATAAATGAAAGCGAAGAAATAATTATTACTAATAATAATGCTAGCAAACAATATACATTTAATGAAAATGGAGAATTTACATTTGAATTTGAAGACAAAGCAGGAAATAAAGGTACAGCTACAGCAAAAGTAGACTGGATTAAAAAAGAACAAGAAAATCCAGACAAGTATGAGTTAGGTGATATAAACGAAGATGGAAAAATAACAGCAACAGACCTTTTATTAGTAAAAAGGCATTTAATAGCAGGAGAAAAACAAGAATGGACTTTAACAGGGGACAGATTTAAAGCAGGAGACATTAATAAAGATGGAAAAATAACAGCAACAGATTTACTACTAATAAAAAGACTAGTATTAGAACAAATAGAAACACACTAATTTTTTTAAAAACAAATTAATTTAAAAAATTTAAGTTAAAGGAGAAAAAATATGAAAAAGAACATAGGAATTAAAAAAATAGCTGGTATATTATTAATATCACTTTTAATAATTACTACAGATGTATATGCTGCAAATGATAGTTTTGAAACAACATTAAAAGCAAGTAGTAGTCAGTTAAAAGCAGAAGATAATGTTACAATTACTATTGGATTAAATAATATTACAATTGAAAGTGGAGAGAAAGGAATAGGTGCTTATACAGGTAGTATAAAATTTGATTCTTCTGTTTTAGAATATGTATCAACAAATGGTACAGATAAATGGGAAGCACCAGTTTATGAAAACGGATTAATTGTAGGTAATACTAAAGATGGAAATGTTGTAAATACTGCACAGAATATTGGAACAATTACTTTTAAAGTAAAGAAAGATGCTAAAATAGGAGAAACTACTATAACATTGGAAAACTTCTCTGGCTCAACAGCAGAAACTGATGTAGAGACAAGTAATAAATCTATTAAAATTGAAATAGTAAAAGATAATACTGGAAACGATAATGATGATAACACCAATAATAATGTAGGAAACGACAATGATAATAACAACACAAACAATAATGTAGGAAGTAATGACAATAATAATAGCACAAATAATAATACAGGGAGCAATAACAACAATAATAATACAGGAAATAATAATATAAATAAAAATGAAAATACAAATAATAAAAAAGATAAACTACCATATGCAGGAAATAATAATATAACAACAATTATAGTAATAGGAGTATGTACTTTACTAGCAATATTTTTCTATACTAGAATTAAAGCTGTTAACAAAAATTGCTAACTTTAAGTTGCAAAATAGATAAAATATAAAATGCAACTCAAAGTTGATAGAAAAGTTTTTCTAAAAGATATAATATTTAACTAAGGAGGAAGTAATCTAATGAAATTTGGAGATAATTTACGAAATTTAAGAAAATCAAAAAAACTATCACAAGAAAAATTAGCAGAAAAGGTAGGAGTATCAAGACAAAGTATATCAAAATGGGAATGTGGAGAAGCATATCCAGAAATGAATAATATAATGATACTATGTAACATATTCCATTGTAAAATCAATGACTTAATAAATGAAGATATGGTAGATATAGATTCATTAGATGAAGAAGTAAAAATGAGTATAGTTAAATTTAAAGAAGAAAAACAAAAAAAGGTTAAAGGAATAAGCAAAGCAATTTATATTCTTGCAAGAATTGGAAAAATTATTGTAACAATAGCAATTCCATTCATAGTCTTATTATTAATAGTCACACCTATATTTATAAATAATATAGAAATAAAAGATAATACAATTACATTTAAAGGAACAAGAATAGATGACAAAATAACTATAAAAGAAGAAAATGGTATAACATTAAAATTAAAAGTAAATGATATTTTAGTTGCTGATGAAAAAGATCAAGATATGATTTTAAAAATGAAAAATATATTGGAAAATAATTCTAAAACACAAATTATATCTTTTCTAGAAATAGGATATGGCTGTTTAATAATATGTTTAGTATTATATAGAATGATACTAAACAGATTAGAAAAATTATTTATCAATATAAATAAAGGAGATACGCCATTTACATTAGAAAATGTCAAATATATAAAACAAATGGCAAAACTTATGATTATAGTAGTAGCTTTACCAACTTTTGGTGGAATTATATTTGAAAAAATAATAGATACAGATTTAGATGTTGGATTTGAATTGTTTGATATAGTACAAATATTGTTTTTATTTGGAATAGCATATATTTTTGAATATGGACATGAATTACAATTAGATTCAAACGGAAAAATGTATGGTCATGAAGAAGAATAAAAATAAACAAGGCAAGTAATTGAAGGTTACTTGCTTTTGTGTTATATTATAGAAAATAAAATAGAAGGAGAAAATGAAATGTCAACAACAAATAAATATATAGAATATGTATGTGAACAAATAAATGGAATTGGAGAAATAAGATATAAGAAAATGTTTGGAGAATATATGGTATATGTCAACAATAAACCAGTTATAATAGTTTGTGACAATGTGCCTTTTGTTAAGAAATTAGATTGTATCGAAGAAATGATGAAAAATGCAGAAATAGGATATCCATATAATGGAGCAAAAGAACATTATATATTAGATATTGACAATTCAGAATTTTGCAAAAGTGTTATAACCGAAATAGAAAAAGTAACACCAATACCAAAACCAAGAAAAAAGAAATAAAAAGGATAGGAGAATTAAAATGGAGAAAAAAATTGTAAATGATATAGTAATAGTAAAAAGTAATGAAATTATAATAAAAGATATTCAATCAGCAATAGATTTTATTATGACTATAAAATATGAAACAGATTGTAATAAAATAGCATTAAATAAGGAAGCTATAATAGAAGATTTTTTTATATTAAGTAAAGGATTAGCAGGAGAAATTTTGCAAAAATTTATAAACTATCAAATTAAATTTGCTATTTATGGAGATTATTCAAAATATACAAGTAAACCATTAAAAGACTTCATATATGAAAGTAATAATGGTAAAGATATATTTTTTATAACAAATGAAGATGAAGCAATAAAGATGTTAAGTAATAATTAAAAATAAAAAGATTTTATATTATAGCATTTAATAAAATACAATAAAAAGGAGAAACAATGTCTTTAATAAAAATAAGTAACTTAACATTTGGGTATGATGGAAGTTTAAACAATATATTTGAAAATGTATCATTTAATATAGATACAGATTGGAAATTAGGACTAATAGGTAGAAATGGAAAAGGGAAAACCACATTTTTAAATCTATTACAAGAAAAATATAAATATGAAGGAACAATAACAAAAAATGTAGAAGTTGATTATTTTCCTTTTGAAGTAAAAGATAAAGATAGAATGGCAATAGAAATAATTAATGAAATTGCACCAAACATAGAAGATTGGGAAATTATTAAAGAATTAAATTTACTAAATGCAGATATTGAAATTCTTTATAGAAATTTTAATATATTAAGTGGAGGAGAACAAGCCAAAATACTTCTAATAAGTCTATTTTTAAAAGGTGAAAACTTTTTACTTATAGATGAGCCTACAAACCATTTAGATATTGAAACTAAAAACAATATAATAAAATATTTAGAAAATAAAAAAGGATTTATCTTAGTATCACATGATAGAAATTTATTAGATAAAGTCGTAGACCACATTATTTCTATAAATAATACTAATATAGAAATTGCACAAGGGAATTTCTCATCTTGGAAAGAAAACAAAGATAGACAAGATAATTTTGAAATGAAGCAAAATGAAAAACTACAAAAAGATATAAATAGACTAGAAATTGCATCAAAAAACACTGAAAACTGGTCAAATGCAGTTGAGAAATCAAAATATAAAAATAATAATTCAGAACCAAAAATAGATAGAGGATATGTAGGACACAAATCAGCTAAAATGATGAAAAAGTCTAAGGTAATGGAAAATAGAATAGAAAAAGCTATAAATGAAAAATCTAATTTACTAAACAATATAGATAGAAATGATAGCTTAAAAATAATTCCATTAGAAAGTAGAAAAAAACCATTAATATTAGCCAATAATCTACAAATAAAATATGATGAAAAAACAATATTTTCTCCAATTTCATTTGAAATAGAAAATGGAGACAGAATAGCAATAGTTGGAAAAAACGGTATTGGTAAATCAAGTATTTTAAAATTAATTTTAGAAAACAAAATACAATATAATGGAGAATTAAAAATAGCAAATGGTTTAAAAATATCTTATGTATCACAGAATACAGAAAGTCTAAAAGAAAATTTGAAAAAATTTGCTGAAGAAAATAAAATAGACCAAAGTATTTTTAAAGCAATGCTATCAAAAATGGGATTTTCAAAAAATGATTTTGACACAAATATTAACGAGATGAGTGAAGGACAAAAAAAGAAAGTTCTAATCGCAAAAAGTATATCAGAACAAGCCAATATTTATATATGGGATGAACCACTAAATTATATTGATATATTAACAAGAATACAAATTGAAGATGCAATTTTGCAGTATTGTCCAACATTAATTTTTGTTGAACATGATGAAGCATTTATAGAAAAAGTGGCAACTAAGATTATACAGTTAGAAAAATAATAATATAACAATAGCTATTTAGAAAAAAATCTAAATAGCTATTGACATTTTAAAAATAAAATAATATAATGTATTTAGATATATATCGAAATAGATTAAGAGAGGTGATAAAAATGGGAATGTCAGAAACATTAAAAGCAATAAGTGACCCTGTAAGAAGAGAAATATTAGAACTACTAAAAGATGGAAGAAAAACAGCAGGAGAAATATCAAATTGTTTTAATTTAACAGGAGCAACAGTATCATACCACTTATCACACCTAAAAAAAGCAGACTTAATAACCGAAACAAGACAAAAGAACTTTATATTTTATGAATTGAATAGTTCAGTATTTGAAGAGGTATTGGTTTGGATTTATAATTTAGGAGGAAAAAGAACTGACAAATAATTAAAAGAAAGAAGGTAAATAAAATGGATAAGAAAAATAGAAACACTTTAATACTAAGTGTTATAATATGTTTATTACCAATAATATTAGGAATGGCATTATATAACAAATTACCAGAACAAATGCCAATTCATTTTACAATAAATGATAAAGTAGACAATTATGCTCCAAAGAACTTTGCATTATTTGGAATACCAGTTATAATGGCAATAGTTCAAAGTATATGTATGATAGCCACAATAAAAGTAAATAAATTAAATAATAGTGAAAAGCCAAAAATACTTAAAATAATGGAATGGTTTATTCCTATTATGACAGTATTATTATATATAATCATGGTAGAAGTACCATTAGGAAGTACAGTTTATGTAGGAAAAAGTGTGTGCCTAATTTTAGGAATATTTTTTATAATTATAGGAAATTATTTTCCAAAAATGAGTTATGAAGCTGGAAAAAAATTATTTCACCCAATGCCCAAAAGTGAAAAAACATTTAGAAAGATGAGTAAAACATGTGGGTATTCATTTATAATATTAGGAATAATATTGCTTATATGTATAACATCAGTATAAAATATATGAAAATGTGCCAAAAGGGACGTCCCTTTTTGGCACAAATTTAATTATAAAGAAATAGTATTATAAATACTACCAATATTGCCAGTTTGCTCTCCAGTAGCTACAATAATAGGATAATAGTTATGTTTAGCCATCCATTCATAAACCTCATAAGAATGATTACAACTCATAGTATAAGCATCTTTCAAAAATTGTCTCAAATTAGGATTAGTAGCTTCCATAGAAGCAATCGCATATTCTTTTCCTGCTCTTTTTAATGTTAAGAAATAAGACAAGGCAATTTCACGGTCTGTTAAGTTTGTAACATTAGTATTTACTGTTATAGGTTCAGCAGGTTTAGATTGTTCAACATTTTCAGAAAAAATAGAAGTATTAAGTTCAGGAACATTTAGTTTTCCAGTAGCAGTATCTACATTTTTGACAAATTCTACTTTTCTATTATAATCTTCTACATGAATAGGAAAATGAGTACATAATAAAGATTTTAATTCTTCATCAGTAACTTGATTTTTAAATAAAGACATACATGTAATTGTGTTTACACAACTTGTAATTAATTCATTTAAATAGCTTAATTCACATATTGTTAATTTCATATAAAACACCTCCAATATTTTTATCTTTAGTATGAACAAATTATTGATAAATAATGCAAAAAAAAATTTTGGAATATTTATAGAAAAAATGAAACTTTTTTTCAAAAATAAGGCACTATAAAGTGAAAGGAGAAAACGATGAGTACTCAAATATCCTTAGAAAACTTTGAAGAAATATATAATTCAACATACAAACAAACACTAAAATACATAATATGTAAAAGCTCAAATATAGAAGATGTAAATGATTTAATACAAGACACATATGTAGAATTATATAAAATATTAAAAAACAAAAAATATATAGTATTAGAAAATTATCAAAATTATATAATAGGAATAGCCAAAAAGAAAATTCAAAAGCATTATGGACTATTATATCAATTAAAAACTTTTTCTATCTGTAGTAATGAAGAAAAAGAATATGAAATAGAGATACCAGATAATCTAGATTTAGAAGCAGACATAATTACAAAATTAAATGCAGAAAAGGTATGGAAATTCATAAAGAAAAAGAATACAAAAACAATTAAAATTTTCTATTTATATTATTATTCTGAACTAAAAATATCACAAATCGCAAAAGAACTAAAAATGACAGAATCGAATGTTAAAAATATCTTATATAGAACAATAAAAGATATTAAAGAAAATATAAAGATAGAAGGTGATGGAAATGCCTAATAATTTAAAACAAGAAATAGAAAAAGAATTTAACAAAGAAAGAAACTATAATACTATTTTATTTGAAGGAGAAAGGATGAATGATATGGGAAAAAATATAAGAAAAAACATATTAGCAACAGCATGCCTTGTTATAATAGCAATAGTAGGATTTTTGGGACTTAATACTATGAATAGTCCTAAAGAAAATTTGGAAATTAGTAAAAATAATCAAATTCCAAATACACAAGAAGAAAAATTAAAAATTGATTTAAATATAAATAAAATTGATAACATGGGAAGCATGCGTTTAGACGCAGACATAAGAATAATAGAAATGAATGAATTGCAAGAAAAATTTAATTTTATTCAAAATGTAAAAGTTCCAGAAGAATACAAATTTAAAGACAGTTACAACATTTTTGTAAAAAGCAATATAGATATAAAAAAATATGACAAGTTACATGATTATGTATTTGTATATCAAAAAGATGAATTAAATGATATACAAATAGCATTTTCAGAAGTAGGAGAGCCATTAAGAGATTATTATTTAGGAGAGATGAAGAAAAAGTCAAAAATAGGAGATGTAGAGGTTATAATATCAAAATATAAAGAGATGTATAATGCAATATTTAAGAAAAACAATATATATTTTGATATAGAAACAAATGGTATAACAGAAAGTGAATTAGTAAATTTGCTAGTATCTATAATTAATTAGAAATATAAAATTAAAAGGAACCAGATATTTAAAATCTAGTTCTTTTGTTATATTATAGGAAAGTTCTCCGAACTTCCTATAATATAAATACTTTGCACACAAATTTGCCAAAGCAAATTTGGCGCACGAACAAAGACGAGGCATGAAAAGTAATCTAAAAGGTCAAAAAATTTTAATCATGCCTCTTTTGTTCTTTTTTGACTTTCAAATAGAAAATCGAAATTTGTTGAAAAAATTTTTTCGCTATGATATTATGAAGAAAATAAAAAAGGGAGAATACAAATGTTAAAATTAAAAAATGTATCAAAATTCTATTATAACAAAGGAATGATAGCAACAGGATTCACAAAAATAAACCTAGAACTAAAAATGGGAGAATTCATCGCCATTACAGGAGAATCAGGAAGCGGAAAAAGCACACTACTGAACGTAATATCAGGACTAGACAGTTATGAAGAAGGAGAAATGTACATAAATGGCAAAGAAACTAGCCATTACACAGAAAAAGACTTCGAAGAATATAGAAGAAAATACATAGCAAACATATTCCAAAGCTTTAATTTAATAAATAGTTACACAGTATATCAAAATGTAGAACTAGTATTATTATTAAATGGATATAAGAAAAGACAAGTAAAAAAGAAAATATTAGAAATAATAGACCAAGTAGGATTAACAAAATTCAAAAACACAAAAGTATCAAAATTATCAGGAGGACAAAAACAAAGAGTAGCAATAGCAAGAGCAATGGTAAAAGACACACCAATCATAGTAGCAGATGAGCCAACAGGAAATTTAGATACAGAATCAGCAAAAGAAGTTATAGAAATATTAAAAAGAGTAGCCAAAAATAAATTAGTAGTTTTAGTAACACATAATATAGAGCAAATAGAAGAATATGCAACAAGAATTATAAAAATGCATGATGGAAGAATAATAGAAAATACACAAATAAAAGAAGTAAAAGAAGAGCCAAAAGTAGAAGAAAGCAAATATAACAAAATAACAATATTTAATAAATATAGATTAGGAATTAGAAATACATTTAACATACTTACAAAATTTTTATTGTTATTTGCAGTATTCTTTTTTATAACAGCATCAATTTTCTTAGAATATGGAAGTTTTAAACTATCAGAATATATGAATAGTGAACATATATATGATGAAAATAGAATACTTATAAAAAAACAGGACAAAACAGCATTTAACCAAGAGGATTATGAAAAAATAAAAAATATTTCAAATGTTGATTATATAGTAGAAGATGATTTAATAATAGATAAACATATAGCAGCAGATAGGCAAATTGGATCAAGAGATATGATGGCAATAGGAGGATATATAAGCAATATTAAAAATTTTTCAGGAAATTTAGACATAGGAAGAATGCCTGAAAGAGAAAATGAGATAGTAATTGAAATAGGTAGGGAACATTATTATGTAACAAATAGATTAAATGAGTTGGTAAATCAAACATTTACTATGTGGACTAATGATTATTATAGAGTAGAAGAACAACAAGAAGTAGCTGTTGTAGGAATAAAATATACTGAAGATAAAAATAAAATTTATGTACATAACAGTATTTTAGAAAAAATGAAAATTAGCATACATAAAGGATATTGCGATACTAAAGTATTATTTAACAATAAATATATAAATGCAGAAATATGCCCAAGTGATAAAGTAGAAAAAGGACAAGCAATTGTAAATGATGAGCTAAGATATCAAATAGAAAATAGAACAATAAAAAATAAACCAATTAATATAAAAATAAGCAATATCTATTATAGTGATGAACTAAACTTAAAAATAAGTGATACATTTACAGAAGAAAATTACGTAGATATAGTAGGAAATAAAAATGCAAATTATTATGCCTATAAAGATATGATATTTATAAATAGAGAAGAATATAATGCCATATATGACAAGCCATTATACCAATCTAGTGTATATGTAAAAGATATAGAAGAAATAGATACAACTTTAAAAGAATTAGAAAACATAGGAATAAAAGCAAAAAAAATTACAGATTACAAAACAGAATATGAGAGTGATAAGTTATATAGACAAATATTAAAAATAATAAAATTAATAGTAACAATAATATTAACATTTGTATTATTCTTTATATCATATTTTATAATTAGAATTATACTAAAATCAAGAAACATATATTATACAACATTAAGAATTTTAGGAGCAACATATAAAAGTGTAAAAAGAATATTAGACATAGAATTATTTGTAAATTCAAGTTTAGCATATATAGGAGTCATAATACCTATAATTTTATCTAAAATGGATATTATAAATTTGGGATATATTTCAAGAGCTGTAAGATATGTAAGTATAAAAGAATGTATTCTAATGTATTTAATTTTAATAGTAATGTCAAGATTGATATCAAGAAAATTTACTAAAAAACTATTTAAAAATACAACAATAAATACATATAATGAGGAGGTGTAGTTATGATAAAACTAGAAAAAGTCAACAAATACTTTAATAGAAGAAAAAGAAACGAAATTCATATTATAAACAACACCTCAATAGAATTTGAAAATACAGGACTAGTAGCACTTTTAGGAACGTCAGGAAGTGGAAAAACTACAATTTTAAATGTAATAGGGGGGTTAGACAAAGTAAATAAAGGAAAAGTATATGTAAATGGAAAAAGAATAACACAAAAAAGAACATATAAAGTAGATAAAATAAGAAATTTAAACATAGGATACATATTTCAAGATTACAAATTAATAGACAATTTAACAGTATATGAAAATGTTGCAATTTCATTAAGAATGATAGGAATAAAAAACAAAAAGGAAATAGAGAAAAGGGTTAATTATGTACTTGAAAGCGTAAATATGTATAGATATAGAAATAGACCAGCAAAAATGTTATCAGGAGGAGAAAGGCAAAGAGTAGCAATAGCAAGAGCAATAGTAAAAAATCCAAACATAGTAATTGCAGATGAACCAACAGGAAATCTAGACAGTAAAAATTCATTAGAAATAATGAACATAATAAAAGCAATATCAAAGAACAAGTTAGTCATATTAGTAACACATGAAGTAGATTTAGCAAAATTCTATGCATCAAGAATAATAGAACTACAAGATGGAAGAATTATAAAAGACTACAAAAATGATACAAATGAAGATTTAGACTATAGATTAGAAAATAAAATATACCTAAAAGATTTCAAAAACATAGACAAAATTGATAAGAATAATTTAAATGTAGAAGTATATTCAGAAAATAAAGAAAAAGTAGATGTAAAAATAATAGTAAAAAACGGAAATATTTATATAAAATCTGAAAATACAAAAATAGAAGTAGTAGATGAAAACTCAGCAGTAGAATTAGTAAATGAACATTATAAAAAAATTGATAAAAGTATATATAAAGAACATGAATATAACTTAGACAGAATAATAGACAAAAATACAAAAACAAAATATAGTTCAATAAATGGAATATTCAGAACAATAATAAAAGGCTTCAAAAAAATTGTAGATTATACAATACTAAAAAAGATATTATTAATAGGATTCTTTGCATCAGCAATGTTCATAGTTTATTCTATATGTAATATTGCAGGAATAAGAAATATAGAAGACGAAGATTTTATCACAAAAAATAAAAACTATTTATTTGTTGATATACCTAAAATAAGTGTAGAAGATTTTATTAAATATGAAAAATTAGAAGAAGTAGATTATATTCTTCCAGGAGACAGTACAATATATTTAAAACTAAAATGTGATGATTATTATCAAACATCAGGATATACACTTGACCTTTCAGGTTCACTTACAAGCATAGATACAATAACAAAAGAAGATATAACAAAAGGAAGAATGCCAGAAAATGAATATGAAATAGTGTTAGATAAAATGACAATGGAAAAAATAGAAGGTGCCAAAGCATCTAATATGTATATGAATAATTCAAAAGGATTAGCAAAAAGATTTGGATTAATAACAGAAGAAGATTTCCTAAATAGAAAAGTTTCAATAAAAAATATGAAAGAATTTACAATAGTAGGATTTGTAGATAAAGGGAGCCCATCAATATATGCAAATAAATCAATATTTATAAATATATTAAACAATTCAGAATCAATTGCAGACACATGGAATGTATATAAAGGAGTTATACAAGAAAAGACAACAGAAAAAGTTTATGATTATAATCTAGATTTAGATGACATCACTTTATTAAAAGGAAAAATGCCAACAGAAGATTATGAAGTAATTGTAAATAAATCAAATCAATATGACATGAAATTAAATAAAACAATAAAAACACAAATTAATGGAGTAGAACTAAAAGTAGTTGGATATTATGACAGCAAAACAAACAAGCAAGACTATTTAGTTAATAATAACACAGTAAAATATAGTGTAATAAATAGTAAAGAAGGATTTATGATATATCCAAAACAAAAAGAAATAGCATTAGAAAAATTGAAAAATGAATATAATTTAAATATTGTAGATAAATATGAAAAAGATAAACAAGACTATATAGAGGAGCAAAAAGAAAGCAGAAGGGGCTCAATCATATTTGCAGCAGTAATACTTGCGATATCATTAATAGAAATATATTTAATGACAAGATCATCATTTTTGTCAAGAATAAAAGAAGTAGGTGTTTTAAGAGCAATTGGTGTTAAAAAATCAGATATATATAGAATGTTTTTAGGAGAGATATTAGCAATAACTACATGTGCTAGTATGTCAGGTATATTACTTATGACATATATATTAAATACAATTTCTAAAGTTCCATATGTTGGAAAAATGTATGTTGTAAATGGTGTTACAATAGGAATTAGTGTTTTATTAGTTTATGGATTTAATATTATTGTCGGTTTAATGCCTTTATATGGAGTACTTAGAAAAAGACCAGCGCAGATACTTGCAAGACATGATGTTGAATAATGTGCAAAAAATTATCAGAAATAAGAGTCTTCTTTAAATTTCTTACGAAAATATAAGAAAAAATGCAGAAAAACTTTACATTATGTAAAAAAAGTACTAAAATTTAATAAGATACAATTAAAGAAAGGGGGATAATATGAGGTATCATAATTTAAGATATGATATATGGCTTTGTTTACTAATTAGTGTTTTATTAGCTATGGGAACTGCAAAAATAGCAAATAATTTATTAGCAGATAAATATCAAGAGCATAAAGAAGAGCACAAAGTAGAAAGTGGAGAAATAGGTGGAAAAGCAGACGAAGAAACATTTAAAGCTCAAAATATAGAAGACTTATTAACACATGACACATTTACTGTAGTATCTCCAGGTATTGAATACAGAAACAAAGGTGCAGGATATCATAATGGTTATTATATGCAAGCTTTAACACTTCCATCAGGAGAAAAAGTAGCAGCACGTATTAATGAAGAAAATGTACAACATGAAGGAGATTCAATGTTTACAGGAGATTCAATACTACCAGTAGGAAAAATAATTAAGGAAGACTTAAGTAGTGATGAATATTTTTTAGGCCAGATAGAATATAAAGAAAGGGGATAAAAATGGAAGAAAAAATAAAGAAAATTAATATATTATATTTATTAGGATATATATTTGGGCCTATGGCAATTTGTGCAATATGTTTTCTAATTAGTTATTTATATTTCCCAAAAGGAAATGGAGCAGTAATTTTAATAATGGGACCAAGTTTATTATCTATAATATGGTGGATATTTGGAGGAAGCCAAATATATAAAACAGTAACTAGAAAGTTTGAAAAAGAATTAGATTCAAAGGGATTTAATAGAAATCAAACATTTTATGGAAAAGGAAAAGTTGTAATAATTGATGCAAATAAAGGACAAATAGGATTAGTATTTTTCTGGAATCCGTTTAAAACATATATTATACCAGCTTCTAAAGTTAGTAAAGCATGGGTAGATGATGGAAAAGGCGGAATAGGATTTTTAGAAGGAAGTAGTAGAGTAAGCTTTTTATTTATAGTTGATGATATAAAAATAAGAGTAGACACATTTACATCAAATCAACGTTTTAGAATGGATAGTGAATACATATTAACTGGAATTTCAAAAGCAGACATGATGGTAAAAATGATAGAGGAAGCACGCTCTAACTGTAAATAATATGAGTTTTTTTAGAAAAATGCGTTCAATATTCCATGAAGATTGGTGCAAAAAATGTACTGAAGTTATGGATATAAAGAAAAAGCAACTTTATATGTTGCCAGTATTAGTTGATCATTATGTATCACATAATGATGCAGAATATTTTAAGAAAAATCTAATTAAAGTAGACAAAAAAGCAGATATACCTGCTGGGTATTATGCTTGCGGAATTTATGCTTATCATTGTCCAGAATGTGATTATAAGTGTGTAAAATTATCAATATTTCTTCCTGTAAGAGACCAAGAAAAATATGAGGATACTATATATTTTGAAAATGGAGAAATGGATGATTTTATATATAATTTAGATATAGCGAGTAATTATTAGTAATTACTCGTTTTTAATATATTTATACATAATAATATAAAAATCTTATTATCCGACATTTTTGAAATGTAATTGGGCAACATCTATGAGATTGTATTTTAGTATTTATCGCTTGATTGAAGTGAAAAAATAGAAATGATTAAATAAGAAAATGAGGAATGTTCACGGAAAAATAGATATTTATATTTCTTTTTCATTACATTCCTCAGTTTAATACAGGACTTAGAAAATCTAAATAAAATCAATCAGCGCCCTCGTGAGGCGAGATTCCCTAATTGATTTTATTTAGATTTTCTACAGTCCTTCCATGGCACATTCAGAATTTCATTCAAAAGAAATATAAGTATCTATTTTGGCCTGAGTGAAAGCGGCTCATTTTCTTATTTTAGCAATTCTTTTTGAACGTAATGAACAAAATAAATACTAAAATACAATCTCATAGATGTTGCCCAATTACATCCAAAAAAGTGTCGAATAATAAGTATAAAAATAAAACAAAAGGAAAGTATAATTAAATAAACTATTAAAAATGGAGGAAAGTGTATGTGTACAGCAGTAACTTATAAAACAAAAGACTTTTATTTTGGACGTACATTAGACTATGAAAAGTCTTATGGTGAAAAAGTCACGATAACACCACGAAATTATACATTTCATTTTAGAGAAAAAGAAGAAATAAAAACACATTATGCCATAATAGGAATGGCATATGTAACAGAGAATTATCCACTATATTATGATGCAATTAATGAAAAAGGATTAGGAATGGCAGGATTAAATTTTGTTGGAAATGCATATTATAAAGAAAAAATAGAAGGAAAAGATAATATAACACAATTTGAATTCATCCCTTGGATATTAAGCCAATGCGCAACAGTAGAAGAAGCAAAAAAGTTAATAAAAAAAATAAATTTATTAAATACACAATTTAACGAAAAATTACCATTAGCTCAATTACATTGGATTATATCTGATAATAACGAAACAATAACAATAGAATCAGTAAAAGAAGGAATAAAAATATATGAGAATCCTGTGGGAGTATTAACAAATAATCCACCATTTGATAAGCAAATGTTTGAATTAAATAATTATATGCAGTTATCAGCAAAAACACCAGAAAATAATTTTTCAAAAAAGTTAAATTTAGAGACTTATAGTCTTGGAATGGGAGCAATAGGACTTCCAGGAGATTTATCATCACAATCAAGATTTATAAGAGCAGTATTTGTAAAAATGAATTCAATCTCTTTAGAAGGAGAAAAAGAGAGTGTGAGCCAATTTTTCCATATTCTTAATTCAGTTGATCAACAAAGAGGATGTTGTGATTTAGGGGATGGAAAATATGAAATAACAATGTATACATCATGTTGTAATACTAATAAAGGAATTTATTATTACACAACATATGATAATCATCAAATTACAGCAATAAATATGCATAAAGAGAATTTAGAAAATGATGAACTTATAGTCTTTCCTTTAATAAGAGAAGAACAAATAAAAAACCAGAATTAAATTATGTAAAAGCAAGTAGTTGATAATTACTTGCTTTTATGTTATATTATAACAAATATGAGACATGAAAATAATAGTAAAACAATAGAAAGTAAAACACATACATTATAAAAAAATAAATAATAGAAATGAGGTTAAATATGAAAATGGCAATAGAAAGATCAATAATAGTAGCAATAGGATTGATTGCACAAATATTATTGTCTTTATCAATACATTTATTTTTTATAGAACATATAGCATTTTTTAATATAATATTTACAATAATAGGATTTTTACTTATATTAGCATTAATAAAATATAGTAAAAATTATTCATATACACTACCATGGATTATTATTTTAATAACATTTCCATTAATAGGAACTTTAATGTATATAATTATAGGAAACAACAAAAATAAAAGTAAAATATTAAAAGATATAGTAGAATGCGAAAAAAATAGTAAAAAATATTTAGTACAAGATGAAATAATAAAAGAAGAAATAAAAGAAAATAGCAAAATAAGATATTTAAGCGACTATTGCGGATATCCTGTTACAAAAAATAATTATGTTACATATTATCCAATAGGAGAAGAAGCTTTCGAAGCAATGCTTGAAGAATTAAAAAAAGCAGAAAAATTTATTTTTTTCGAATATTTTATAGTAAATCATGGGAAAATGTGGAATACTATTTTAGAAATATTAGAAGAAAAGGCAAGAAAAGGCTTAGATGTAAGAGTTATGTATGATGATTTTGGAAGTGTTGCAACATTAAAAAAATCATATAATAAAGAACTTGAGGAAAAAGGAATTAAATGTGTTGTATTTAATAGACTAAATCCAGTATCTGGGGTAATAATGAATAATAGAGACCATAGAAAAATTCTTGTTATAGACGGAAAAGTTGCCTTTTCAGGAGGAATAAATATAGCTGATGAATATATTAATATTATAAATAAACATGGACATTGGAAAGACAATGGAATAAGAATTTCAGGAGAAGCGGTATGGAATTATTCTGTAATGTTTTTAACTATGTGGAATTCATTTAGAAATGAAGACAAGGACTTTAATAAATTTAAATATACGTTTAAAGATGAAATTAAAGAAAATGGATATGTAATTCCATATGGAGAAACACCATTAGATGAAGAGATTACAGGAGAAGATGTGTATTTAAATATTATAAATCAAGCAAATGATTATGTGTATATTTTTACACCATATTTAATTATAGATACAGACATGATAAATTCTTTAAATCTAGCAGCTAAAAGAGGAGTAGATGTTAGAATAGTCATTCCAGGAATTCCAGACAAAAAAATAGTATATACTTTATCAGAATCATATGTAGAACTTCTTGTAAAACAAGGAGTAAAGGTATATAAATATACACCAGGATTTATACACTCAAAAGTATTTGTATCAGATGATAAAATTGCAACAGTTGGAACAATAAATTTAGATTATAGAAGTTTATACTTACACTTTGAATGTGGATGTTATCTTGAAAATGTAAAAGAAATAGAAGATATAAAAAAAGATTTAGTTGAGACAATAAATAAAAGCCATGAAATAACAAAAGAAGAAGCAAACCCTAAGTTTTTAAAAGGAATTTGGCAAGCTCTATTAAGATTAATTGCACCACTTATGTAATATAGATAGGAGATGAAGAAAAATGTTTTCAAAAATAGGAAAATATAAACCATGTGGAATATTTACAAAAGGACATTTCATTTTAATAGGAATAACAATAAGTATGATTATGTATGCCCTAAAACATTCTATGCCAAAAAACAAAGAAGATGTATATAAAATAATAAGAAAGATAACAGTAATTATGTGTATATTAGAAATTATCAGAATAATTTATAGTATATCGCAAAATTCATTATATGAAGTAAATACATATTTACCACTATATTATTGTAGTATGTTACTATATGCAGGAATATTGAGCTCTTTTGCAAAAGGCAAACTAAAAAGAGTAGGAGATGTATTTTTAGCTACAGGCTCTATAATTGGAGGAATTGTTTTTATAATATATCCATCAACATCATTATTAGGATATCCAGCCTTCCACTTTTTAAGTATTCACAGCTTTCTATTTCATGGTATAATGATATATATAGGAATATTAGTAAATAAAACAGAATATATAGAGGTAAAAAAAGAAGATATAAAATATTTTGCGGGTTTAGTGGGTGTTGTATGTATCTTAGCATTAATTGTAAATAATATTTTTGATAGTAATTTAATGTTTATTTCACAGAATTTCAATATTGCTCCAATTGAAATGTTATATAAAATTACTAATGGAACTGTTCTATTTAGTTTTATTATGTCAGTAGGACAAATGACAATTCCATTTTATCTTACTTATTACATTATAAAGTTAAAAAATTACTCAATTTCTTCTATAAAAAGTATAACGAATTAAAGATAATTAACAATATTGAAAGGAGACTTAAGACATATGAAATATATAGAATTCAAAAATGTATATAAAAAATATAAAATGGGAGAAGTAGAAATAGATGCACTAAACAATACAAACTTTCAAGTAAATAAAGGAGAATTAGTTGTTATAGTAGGACCAAGTGGAGCAGGAAAAACAACAGCACTAAACATATTAGGAGGAATGGACACAGTAACTTCAGGAAATGTATATGTAGATGGAAAAGATATAACAGAATTAAAAGATAAACAATTAATAAAATATAGAAGAAGTGACATTGGATTTGTTTTTCAATTTTATAATTTAGTACAAAATTTAACAGCAAAAGAAAATGTTGAACTAGCAACACAATTATGTAATAATGCTCTCAACACAGAGGAAATATTAGAAAAAGTAGGGCTAGAAGATAGAAAACATAATTTTCCAGCACAATTATCAGGAGGAGAGCAACAAAGAGTTGCAATAGCAAGAGCAATAGCGAAAAATCCTAAACTTTTACTTTGTGATGAACCAACAGGAGCATTAGACTATAAAACAGGAAAAAGTATTCTAAAATTATTACAAAGCATGTCAAAAAATGAAAAAATGACAGTTATAATTATTACACATAATGCAGCAATAGCCCCAATGGCAGATAAAGTTATTCACTTTAAAAATGGAACTGCCGAAAAAATAGAAATAAATAATACCCCAATGTCAATTGAAGAAATAGAGTGGTAATATATCAATATCTTAAGGTGTATATTAATATGAGGGAATAAATATGAAAAAATCTTTGTGGAAAAATAATTTTAAAGAAATAGTAAAAACAAAAAGAAGGTTCATATCAATTTTAATTATGGCCTTTTTAGGCGTTGGATTTTTTTCAGGTCTAGTTGCTACACGGACCAGACATGAGAGATAGTTTAGACATATATGCTGATTCATACAATTTCTTTGACATAGACATTATTTCAACATTAGGATTAACAGATGATGATATTATAGCCTTAAAAAATATAGAAGGAATAGAAGAATGTTATGGAATAAAAACACAAGACACAATAGCAAGAATTGAAGAAAAAGAAAGTATATGCAAAATAATTGAATATAATGAAAAATGCAATACACCAGCAATAATAGAAGGAAGACTACCTGAAAAAATAGGTGAATGCTTATTAGATAAAAACTATTCAATGACAGATAACATTTCTGAATATATAGGAAAAAATATAATACTTGAAAACGATAACCTCAATCAAAAAGAACTTACAATTGTAGGAATTGTAGAGTCACCGTTATATATATCTAGTGAAAGAGGGAATACAACAATTGGAAATGGGTCAATTAATTTCTTCATTTACACAAAACCAGAAGTAATTAATTTAGATTATTATACAAATGCATATGCTGTTGTTAATGGAGCAAAAGAATTAGAATTAAACAGTAATGAATATTGGAATTTAGTAAATCCAGTAATATCAAAAATAGAAAAAATAAAAGAAAATCAAGAACAAAATAGATATAATAAATTAATTATTGAAGCAGAAGGAAAATTAAAAGAAGCACAAGAAGAATTTAATGAAGAAAAACAAAAAGTAGAAAAAGAATTAACAAATGCAGAAAAACAAATTAATGAAGCTAAAAATGAGATTTTAAAATCTGAAAATAAACTAAATAACTCAGAAAAAGAAATCAATTTACAAGAAAAAAACATGAAACAACAATTTGAAACATTGGACAAAAAAATAAATGATGGAGAAAATCAAATTGCTACAAAAAAGAAAGAATTAGAAGTAGGAAAAGCTGAATTAGAAAATAGAAAAAAAGAAGCAAATGAAGGGATAGATAAACTAAATATTGCAATAAATGAAGCCAATAAAAACTTAAATAATTTAATAGTACAAAAGGAAGAATTAGAAAATAATAATATAGATACAAGTTATATAGATGTACTTATAGAAAAAGTAAATACAACTGTAGAAACATTAAATAAACAAAAACAAGAAATAGAAAACGAAATAGAAAATGCAGAAAATCAATTAATAAATGGACAAAATGAAATAGAAAAAGCAGAAAACGAGCTAAAAAATCAAAAAAATGTATTAGATAATACAAAAAAAGACACAATGAATAAAATTACAAATGGAAGAACTAAAATAGAAAATGGCAAAAATGAATTAAAAAAGGCAAAAAATGAAGTAGAAGAAAATGAAAAAGAATTTGAAAATAAAAAACAAGAAGCAACAAATAAAATAAGTGAAGCACAAAAAGAACTTGATAATGCAAAAGATGAAATAAATAAAATAGAAAAAGCAAAATGGTATATAAGAAATAGAAATGATAACATAGGATATACAAATATTATAGATGCAATAAAAACAATAACAAATATTTCTAAGCTATTTCCAGTGATATTCTATATTGTTGCAATACTAATAAGTTTAACATCAATGACAAGAATGATAGAAGAAGAAAGAACAGAAATAGGAACATTAAAAGCATTAGGATATACCAATATACAAATAATAATAAAATATATTTTATATGCATTTTTAGCATGTCTTATTGGAGGATTTTTAGGAATGACAGTTGGATTTTATCTGATTCCTAAAATAGTTTGGGACATATATGATACAATTTACAAAATACCAGAATTTTATACAATATATAGGTTAGAAATTGGATTATTAGGATTAGTTATTGCTTTTATATGTATAGGAGGAGCTACAATTTTTGTTGCAACAAAAGAACTAAAAAATATGCCATCAATACTAATGAGACCAAAAACACCCAAATATGGAAAAAAAATATTATTAGAAAGAATATCATTTATTTGGGACAAATTCAATTTTTCTAAAAAAGTAACAGCAAGAAATATTTTTAGATACAAGAAAAGAGCAATTATGACAATAGTAGGTATTGCAGGTTGTACAGGGCTTATGCTAACAGGATTTGGTTTAAAAGATTCTGTTATGGATATTCCTACATCACAATTTGAAGAAATTTTTACCTATAATATGTCAATTTCACTATCAGAAGATAACAATTTAAAAGAAATAGAAGAAATATTAAACAACAATGAAAATATACAAAGTTATTCTAAAATATGTGCGACAGCAGGAAAATTAAAAGATAAGAACACAAATTATGAAACAGTAATATTTATTCCAGAAACAATAGAAGAATTTGAAAAAGTATGTCATCTAAAAGATATAAATAGTCATGAAAAAGTAGAATTAACAGATGAAGGAATTATCATTTCAGATAAAGTAGCAGAAATGTTAAAAGTAAAAAAAGGTGATAATATCACACTAATTGATAGTGAAAATTCTGAATATTCATTTAAGATAATAGGAATAGTAGAAAATTATGTTTCAAATTATGTATATATGCCTAAAAATTTTTATGAAAATAATATTAAAAGTTATAAAACAAGTATGATTTTAATAAGTACAAAAAATATGACAGAAAATATAAAAAATGAGATATCAGAAAAGCTTTTAAAAATCAATGGAGTTGCAGCTGTAGTTATGGTTTCAGATACAATGAAAGCAATTAAAAATATGTTAAATTCTATGAACTATGTTGTCATAATTTTAATTATAGCATCAGCATTACTTGCATTTGTTGTATTATACAATTTAGCCAATATAAATATAGGAGAAAGGCAAAGGGAAATTGCAACATTAAAGGTTTTAGGCTTTTATGATAAAGAAGTTGATAATTATATAAATAAAGAAAATATAATATTTACAATTATAGGAGTATTTTTAGGATTAATATTTGGGTATTTTTTGACAGAAATGATAGTTATCAGTGTTGAAATAGATAAACTAAGATTTATTAGAAACATAAGAATGATAAGTTATGTATATGCATCTGCTATATCAACAACTTTTTCTCTTATTGTAAACTATATTATACATTTCATTTTGAAGAAGATTGACATGATAGAAAGTTTGAAAAGTGTAGAATAACAATTGACTTTTATGTAAATTCGTTATACAATATAGCACATACCTAGTTGTTTATAATTTGCTAATTTAGTAGATATTTAAACAAAACTTGCTTACTTGAATAACATCATAGGAGGGTATTATTATGTTAGAGACTATTTACAGTATTTTGGCATTTGTAATTATGATTTTAGCACTAATTTACTTGCTACTCATTACTGTTTTTACAGTAAAAAAGTCATACAATGAAGTAGCAAGTATCAAAGCACAGCTGGTATTTACAACGGTTTTGTTTATCCTATTTGTCTTTAAAATTCCTATAGCTGTAATATTAGCAAAATCATTGGGAATGGATGTCTTCTGTGCCGTACTTTGGGCGATTTGTACTTTGCTTCATGTTATAAGATTTAAAGAGGAAAAAGAAAAAAATCTAAAAGAAAAGAAATCAGAAGTTGAAAAGTATTTTCTATAAATATGTAATAGATATTTATTATGTACAAATAACTGTATTGACATTGAAAAATTAAGTCTTAACAAATAATTATTAGCAAACAACATAGGTAAAAAACAAGAAGCTAGTTTTGAGAGAGGATGAACAAATATTGTTCATCTTTTCTGTTTGAATTACAGACAAGTTATATAGAGAAAAGACAAGGCATGAAAAGTATTCTAAAAAGTCAAAAAATTTTAATCATGCCTCTTTTGTTCTATTAACAAAACCAAAAAAGAGCTAGATTGATAATTATACATAATTGTGATAATATATAAAAAATAAAGTATTTGAATATAGCAAAAAAGATAACGCTTGTAGGAGGAATGTATGCAAGTAAATAACAGATTATTTGAAATAGTATATATACTAATACAAAAGAAGAAAATTACAGCAAAAGAACTAGCAAATAGATTTGAAGTATCTACTAGAACTATATATAGAGATATAGAAACACTAAGTAGAGCAAACATACCAATTTATTCAATAAAAGGAAAAGATGGAGGCATAGGAATTTTAGAGGAATATGTATTAAATAAAACAATTCTTTCTGAAGAAGAACAAAATCAAATTTTGTTTGCATTACAAGGAATGAAAAAAATAGTAGGAGAAGAAAAAGATATCTTACAGAAATTGAGTATATTATTTAATAAAAAAGTAGATGATTGGATTAAAATAGATTTTTCGAAGTGGGGAAAAGATAACTCACCAGAAGAAAGGTTTGATAAGATAAAAACAGCAATATTAAATAAAAATAGAATACAATTTATATATTATAATTCTAATGGAAATGAAACAAAGAGAATAGTAGAACCACTACAAATATGGTTTAAAGACAAATCATGGTACTTAATAAGCTATTGTACACTAAAAAAAGACTATAGAATATTCAAGATTGCTAGAATAAAAGAAATTAAAACATTAGAAGAACATTTTGAAAGAGAATTACCAAAAGAAAAAAAGGAAGAAAAATACAATTTTAAAAATATATCACTAAAATTAGAGATAAGCCAAGAGATGACCTATAGGATATATGATGAATTTGAGAAAGATGAAATAACTAAAAAAGATGATGGAAATTTTATAATAAATGTAGAATATCCAGAGAACGAATGGGTATATGGCTATATTTTATCTTTTGGAGAATATGTAAAAATATTATCACCTAATAAAGTCAAAAAGATTATAAAAGATAAATTAGAAAAAACTTTAAAAAATTATATATAATATGACATACAGTTGTCAAGTTAAATAATATATACTTCTATTTAGGAGGTATATATATGAAATATGAAATTGTAGAATTAGAGAAAAAAGTAGTTGTAGGAATTAAAATAAAAACAACTAATGAGAATGGAAAGTCAATACAAGACATAGGAATGACTTGGCAAAAATTATTTTCAAATGGACTTTATGAAAAAATACCCAATAAGGTAAATAATAAAACAATAGGATTATATGCAGAATATGAAGGAGATTATACTAAGCCATATATATTTGTTGCAGGAGCAGAGAGTAGTAAAGAAGATGAAAATAATGAAGAAATAGAAAGTATTGTTATACCAAATGGAAAATATGCTAAATTTATTATAACAGGAGATGTTCAAGATTCAGTTGGAAAAGCTTGGCAAGAAATATGGAATATGAATTTAAAGAGAAATTACATTTGTGACTTTGAAGAATATCAAAACAACTCAAGTGATATGCAAAAACAAGAAATGCACATTTATATTGGAATTGAAGATTAGAAAGGAAAAAATAAATGGCTTTTGATTATAAAAAAGAATATAAGGAATTTTATATGCCAAAAAATAAACCCAATATAGTTGAAATTCCTAAAATGAACTATATTGCAGTAAGAGGCAAAGGGAATCCTAATGAAGAAAATAGTGAATATAAAAATTCAATAGGACTTTTATATGCTATTGCTTTTACAATAAAGATGAGTTATAAAGGAACATATAAAATAAATGGTTATTTTCAATATGTAGTTCCACCACTTGAAGGACTTTGGTGGCAAGAAGGAAATAAAAATGGTATAGACTATACAAGTAAAGATAAATTTAATTTTATTTCAATTATTAGGTTACCAGATTTTGTAACAAAAGAAGATTTTAAATGGGCTATTCAAGAAGCAACTAGCAAGAAAAAACAAGACTTTTCAAAGGTTGAGTTTTTAACTTATAATGAAGGTATTTGTGTTCAATGTATGCATATTGGTAGTTATGATGATGAACCAACCACTATGAATTTAATGCATGAATATATGACACAAAATGGATATGAGTTAGATATTACTAATACTAGATTTCACCACGAAATTTATTTAAGTGATCCAAGAAGATGTGAAATAAACAAATTAAAAACAGTTATAAGACATCCAATAAGAAAAAAGAAATAGTAAGTAATAATATTTTATATTTGGGAAATAATATATTATATGAATAAATTATTATTAATAAAAAATGCTGAGTTATTTCAGGGAGAAAAAGATTTAAATAAAAAGAAGAACTATTTTGAAGGATGGTATTTTAAAAATATAAATAATCAAAGAGGAATTTCTTTTATACCAGGAATTAATATTGATGATACAGGAGCTAAAGCATTTATACAAATAATTACTAACAATAATTCTTATTTTATAGACTATAATATTAAAGATTTTAAATTTAATTATAATCCTTTTTATATTAGAATTGGTGATAATATTTTCTCAAAGGAAAATATTAATATAAATATAGAGGATGCATCTCAGAAACTTAAAATATATGGTAATATAAAATATTCTGATAGTAAAAATATTAATACTAATATTTTTCTTCCTAATATAATGGGTCCTTTTTCTTATATCCCATTTATGGAATGTAATCATGCAATTATTAGTATGGAAAATACAATTAATGGATATATAAACATAAATGATGAAATAATTCACTTTAATAATAATAAAGGTTACATTGAAAAAGATTGGGGATGTTCATTTCCAAAGTCATATATTTGGGGTCAAGGGAATAATTTTAAAAAGACAAATTCTAGTTTTATGTTTTCAATAGCAGATATACCTTTAAAGTTATTTACATTTAAAGGATTTATATGTGTTTTGCTAATTGGAAATAAAGAATTTAAATTTACTACTTACAATAATGCAAAATTAGTAGAATGCCAAATTAAAGAAGATTCATTTAATATAACATTTGAAAAAAATTTATATCTTTTGAATATAAAATCAGAATATGACAAAGGACTTAAACTAGCAGCACCTGTTAAAGGAAAGATGACAAAAGATATTTTCGAAAGTATTTCTACTTCAATTACTGTAACTTTAAAAAAGGGAGAAGAAATTATTTTTAGCGACACAAGTAATATGTGTGGATTAGAAATAGTTCAAAAATAGACTTATTATATAATAATCAAAGATTAGGAAGCAATTCAAATGAGTTGCTTCTTTTTATAATTTATAATATAATTATTTTAATCAAATAAATAAAGGAGATAAAATATGGGAAGAGTATTAAAAAGTAAAGAATTAGTGAATACAAGATTAGCAACTAATTATGGTGGATGGACATATTGTGATAAATGTAATGCAAATATAGGATATTTATGTTATTCAACTTATGATAGGTTAGAATTAAAATATAAATGTAATTGTGGTAGTATTGGTAGTGTATTATTGGATTTTGAAGATAGTAAGATAGGTCAAAATTGTAATAATGAATTAATTATTATAAAAAATAGATTTTGCTGTCCAAAAGATAATAATCCTTTAATTACAATATTAGATAACAAAGTGACTAGCTATGAAATGAAAATTACTTGTAAATCATGTGAAAACATTTATAAAAAAATAAAATAGAAAGTATCAATTGTGAAAGGATAAAAAAATGATTAATATTAAATTTATAAAAAAAGAAAATAGAGCTGTGGCTTATGATAATGAAATTGAAATTGGTGAATGTGAATTTGAAGAGATAGAGAATACATGGAATATAATTCATACTATAGTAGATACAAAATATCAAGGACAAGGAATTGCAAAAACATTAGTAAAATGTATTATTGAAAATTCAGAAAAATGCAATAAAAATCTTATTGCAGAATGTTCTTATGCAAAGAAAGTATTAGAAATGAATAATAATATTTCAACAAATTAAAAGTTATAAAATAATTATAAGAAGTGGAGATCTAGAATGGATAGATTGGAACGATTTGAAAAAGCTCTTAATAATATTATGGATGAATATATAAAATTAGGAAAAGAATTAGAAAATTTAAGAAATGATGGAAAAATGAAAACTACAAAATTTAAAGAATTATTAGGAAAGAAGTTAGTATATAGTATAATAATTAATATTTTTAAAAGATATGACTTGATTGATAATTAAATATAATTATTATATTATAGTAGTGAACAAATAGTGATTTATAGAAATAATAGGAGGTTATTATGGAGTTCAAATATGAAAGAAAGATAAACTATTATGAAACTGATAAGATGGGAATAGTACATCACTCAAATTATATTAGATTTTTAGAAGAGGCAAGATGTAGATGGATGGAACATCAAGATTTTTCTATGGAAAAAATGGAAGAAATAGGAATAACAATTCCAACACTAGAAATTAATTGTAAATATAAATATCATGTTACAAGTGGAGATACAATAATTATTACTCCAAAGATTATAGAATTTAATGGTGTTAGAATGACAATATTGTACAAAATGATAGATAAAAAAACAGGAAAAGAAGTTATAGAAGCAGGGTCAAAACATTGTTTTACTGATAAAACATTAAAACCGATAAATTTAAAAAAGAATTATGAGGAAGTATATATAAAATTTCATGATTTGGTGGAAAATGATATATTATACAAATAATAATTTGTAGAGGAGGAAGTAACTATGTAAGAACATTCAAAATGGCAGAATATAAATCCTTCTATTCTTAGAGTCACAACAGGTATATTTTAAAAACAGATGCTTTTGGCGTAATTTTGGCACAATTGGATATCAACAAAGGACAACACAAAACAACAAAGAATAATCAAAAAATGAAATAATGTAAACCATATTTTATAGAGATTTAATGTCTATAAAGTATGGTTATTTTATTTTAGAAAATGAAAAATTAATTTGAATATACAAATAATACTTGTATGAAGAATAATTAAAAAAGAATAAATTGAATCAACATAAAGTAAAACAAAATTATATAATTGTGTTTATTGTTTTAATAATTTGTTAAGAAAAAGATTTTGACAATCATACTGATATAATAGATAAAATGGGTATGATTGTCAACAAATGCTAGGAATTAAAAGAAATGTTTTCAAACAGTAACTAAATTTCTAATAAATGCATACAATAATATTAAGTTTTTTAAAAATAGTACAAAATGTATTAAAAACGATTGACTCACATTAAAAAATAGTGTAAAATAGTATAGAAAAGTTCAAAAATGATACAATATTATAGGAGGTTGATAAAATGTTCACATATGTAAAAGCTAAAAATTTTAAATCTTTGAAAGATATTGAATTTAATTTAAATAAAACAAAGACTAAGACTAATCAATTTATATCTATTTATGGTGAAAATGGAAGTGGAAAAACTAATATTGTAGAATTATTTAAATTATTACAACAAGTAACAATGGCAAGAACAACAGATATTACTATGAATAAAATGCCAAAAGAGTTTTGGAAAATACAAGAAGAAATGTCAGATCAGTTGCCAACAGAAATAAGGCAAATATTTCAATTATCTTTAAATTTAAAAGAATATAGAATGATAGATGAAAAAGAAGCAACTGAAATTGAATATGGTTTTAAAATTAATAATAAGGATGGATTTTACTATATCAAATTTGATGATGAAATTATAGAAGAAAAATTATATTATATGGCAGGAAAACAAAGAGCATATTTATTCGAAATAAAAAAAGAAGATAACAGAATTATCAAGAATCTAAATAATAATATATTTAAAAATGAAAAATATAACGAAGAATTAATTGATGGAATTGATAAATATTGGGGGAAATATTCTTTTTTATCTTTATTATCGTTTGAAATGATAGAAAAAAATAAAGATTATATAGATAATAATATATCCAATAATATTTTTGAAGTAACAGATTATATTTGGTCAATGACTGTACATGTGGATAAAGGAGCTTTGAGAATAATACCAGACAGTTTTGTAAAAGTAAGAAAATTAAATAATATACAAGTAGGAACTATAAAAAAAGAAAAAATACGTGAAATAAAGAAATATGAAAATGTTTTAAATATATTCTTTACACAAGCATATGCAGATATCAAAGAGGTTAAGTACAAAATTGACGAAAAAGAAGATAGAATTCATTATGAACTATATTTTAATAAAATGATAGGAGGACAAATAAAATCTATACCTTCTAAACTTGAATCAGATGGAACAAGAAGAATATTAAATCAATTTGATACGATAATAGGATCATTGTTAGGAGAAACAGTTATATTAGATGAAATAGATAATGGAATCCATGATGTACTAATGAAAAATATTATAATGTCAATAAAGGATGAAATAACAGGACAATTGATTATAACAACACATAATACACTTTTATTAGAAATATTACCAAAAGAATATATCTATATATTGTCAGCAGACTATAATGGAAATAAAACAATAAATTCTATAAAAGAATATGGAATTAAAATACAAAAAAATAATAATGCTCGTGATTTGTATTTTAAAGGAGTCTTTGGAGGAATTCCAACAACAGACTATATTGATTTTGAAGAAATAAAATATACTCTAGAAGATTCGGAAGATAATGAGGAAAATGTTGATGGTGAGGAAACTTAATTACTGCAAAGGAATTGTAATAGCACATGGAAAAAGTGAACTTCTTTTAGCTGAGCATATAAAAAGCAATTTACATTTGCCTATAGAAATATATGCAGAGAGTAATGGAAAAACGAGCATACAAATAGATAGTTTAATTACTGTATTAGGAAATAATATTTTTAAGAATAAAAGAGTATTTAATCAAAAATATGTAGTAGAAGAGGAAAAAGGAATACTAAAAAATTTTTCATTAATGCCAATAATGGACTTGGATGACACCAGTGAAGATAGAAAAGAAAAATATATTTCAGGAGAAATGTTTAAAAACCATTGGCTAAGTCCATACATAGTTCCAATTTGGAACAAAGATAATCTAGATGAAGTATTATTAGATTTGAAACTTATAGATAAACTACCCAATAATAAAGAGAAGGGCAAGGTGTATAGAGATTTGTTTCCAACAAATAAAGGAGAATCAGATATAGAACAAGTTAAAAACTTAATGGACAAGTTTGAAAGATCAAATAGAACTAATATGCAAGTTTTTATACAAAAATGCCTTGATAGTTTATAAATTAAAAGTGGAAAAATGAAAAATTAATTTAAAATTTTTTGTTTTTCCATTTTATGTTTTTCAAGTAAAAAATTGAAAGGAGATAATAAAATGACACAAGAATATGCGTGGGGATTAAAATTATTTGAGAATAGTGAAAAGGAAATGTAACTTATAACATGAAATATAAAGATTTTTCAAAAATACTTTCACAAAAAATGCAAGAATCAAAAGGTTGTGAAGGATATAAAGAATTTGCAGAAGATGTTGCATTATTAAGAAAGACTAGAAAAAATTGTGGAAGACCTACAATTATGGCAAATTTTTGGATGAGAAGAATTTGCAATATGTCAAAAACAGAAATAAGAAAATATGTAGATAACTATAAAAAAGGAATGTTAGATCCATATCAGTGTGAACCAAAAGAAAGAGATATTGCAAATGAAAATGGTTTTATGAATGAAGATGAGGAAGATTTTATTGGTGGAATTTAGGAGAAAAAGAAAAGATTTAAAATTTTAATAAATAAAATAATGTCAGGAGTGGCTAAATGGCATAATATTAAAACATAGTACAAAAAATTATTGTACAATTAGCAAAAAAATTGAAAATCAATAAAAAAGGCTACACAAAAAGAAAAAGATGTGCTATTATATATAGGTAAAAATAAGAAATACAAATTATACTTGTACAAGTATAATTTGTAAAATAAATTTTTAGATAATTTCTGGCACAATCCAAAAAAATGCGAACCCGCAAACCCAGTAATATCAATAAATTATTTTTTATAATAAAAATACAAGTAAAAAGCCTGTAACTGGCTTAAATACTAGGAAAAATAAAGGAGGAATTAACCATGTCAGGACACAGTAAATGGCATAACATACAAGCCAAAAAAGGAAAAGCAGATGCAGCAAGAGGAAAAGTATTCACAAAATTAGGAAGAGAACTATTAATAGCAGTAAAAGAAGGAGGAGCAGACCCAGCAGGAAATTCAAAATTAAAAGCAGTAATAGCAAAATGCAAAGCAGCAAACATGCCAAATGACACAATAAACAATGCAATAAAAAAAGCATCAACAAGTAATGAAAACTATGAAGAAATGACATATGAAGGATATGGACCATGTGGAGTTGCAGTAATAGTAGAAGCATCAACAGATAACAAAAATAGAACAGCTGCAGATGTAAGACATGTATTTGACAAAGCAGGAGGAAATCTAGGAACAAGTGGATGTGTATCATATATGTTCAACAAAAAAGGAATAATAGTAATAGAAAAGCTATCAACAGATATGACAGAAGATGATATAATGATGCTAGCACTAGATGCAGGAGCAGAAGACTTTTTAGCAGAAGAAGAAATATATCAAATAACAACAGAACCATCAGACTTTACAGAAGTTAGTGAAAGACTAGAAGAAGCAGGATTAGAATTCTTAGAAGCAGAAGTACAAATGGTTCCAACAACAACAGTACAATTAGATGAAAAAGATGCTGAAAAAATGGAAAGATTAATAGAAAAACTAGAAGAATTAGATGATGTTGCTAACATTTATCACAACTGGGAAGAATAGAGATTAAATGAGGGATTAGGGGCCAGGTCTTTAATCCCGTTTTTTAATAAAGTAGGAGTAGATAAAAATGAATAAAATACCAGTAGAAAAGAACAAAGAATATGTAGTAGATATAATAGACAATGGATTTGAAGGTGAAGGAATTGCAAAAATAGACAACTTTACTATTTTTGTACCAGGAGCAATAAAAGGAGAAAAAATCAAAATTCTAATTTTAAAAGTGTTATCATCACATGCTTTTGGAAAGATACTAGAAATAATAGAGAAATCAGAATATAGACAAGAAGTTGATTGCGACACATATAAAAGATGTGGCGGATGTAATATTAGACACATAAAATATGAAGACACACTAAAAATGAAACAAAATGCAGTACAATCATTAGTAAATAAAACATTAAAAAATAAAATAGAAGTAAAATCAACAATAGGAATGAAAAATCCATTTCATTATCGAAATAAAGCGCAATATCCATTAGGAATAAATAAAGAAAATGAACCAATTGTTGGAGTTTTTGCTCAAAGAAGCCATGAAATAATACCAATCAGAAAATGCTTAATTCAAAATCCAATATCAGAAGAAATATCAAAATTTATAGTAGAATTTATAAAAGATAATAAAATATCAATTTATAATGAAAGAACAGGAAAAGGATTATTTAGACACATTGTAATAAAAGTAGGTATAAAAACAAATGAAATAATGTGTATATTAGTTATAAATGGAAATAAAATACCAAAAGAAGATGAATTAGTATCAAAATTAATAAGTAAATTTTCGAACATAAAAACAATAATAAAAAATTTTAATACAAGAAATACAAATGTTATATTAGGAAAAGAAAATATTAATTTATATGGAAATGGCTATATAAAAGATATTTTAGGAGAATATACATTCAAAATATCGCCACTTTCATTTTATCAGGTAAATCCAGTTCAAGCCGAAAGATTATACAATATTGGAGTAGAAGCAGCTAAAATAACAAAAAATGATGTAGTATTTGATTTGTATTGTGGAATAGGGACAATTTCTTTATTTATGGCAAAACATGCCAAAAAAGTTTATGGAGTTGAAATTGTAGAACAAGCAATCTCAGATGCAAGGGAAAACTCAAAAATAAATAATATTGATAATGTTGAGTTTATAGCAGGTGATACAGAAATTATTCTAAATGATTTGATAAACAATAAGAATATAGTTCCAAATGTTGTTATGGTTGATCCCCCAAGACGTGGTCTTGATAATAAGTCTATTGAGAATATTTTGAAGATTAAACCAGATAGATTTGTTTATATTAGTTGTAATCCTGCTACTCTGGTTAGAGATTTGGCTAAAATTGAAGATTTTTATGAAATTAAAGAAATTCAACCAGTTGATATGTTTCCATTTACAAGCCATGTGGAGTGTGTAGCAGTGCTACAACTAAAATAAGACATGTAATACTTGATTTTGATATGGTTTTAGAGATTATAACTTTTGAAGAAAAAGGTAGATTTGGGAAAGAAAAACATCAAAATTGGGGTGTGAAAGTTAAAGTAGTTGCTTAAGTGGTAAGTGGAAACACATAAATAACTTTTTAGAAAATAGAGCAAAGTGTTTGAAATACTGGAAAATTTAAGATTATATCTACGGTAAGCATAACAGGTATAGGTGGTGTTGGTTAGTAGATATGATGTAAAGCTAGGTATTTCAATAGATAGAGGAAATTTATTAAAATGAGTTATAGAGAATCTTTATTAAATGGGTGTCAGTAAATATGTACTGATGCTTATTTTTTATAGGACAAAAATTTAATAAAATTCGGCTTATAAAAATTCATAGGACGAAAAAATTTAAAAATTCGTCCTATAACATTTGCATACCAATTTTAATCTCCAATAAAAATAATATCAAGAGTAAATAAACTCACTATCGTTCGCTCTTGACATTATTTCTATTGGAGATTTTGTGGCACTTAAGCAAATGTAAGGATAAATATGTTTTGTAAATATTGGCAAAACACTATGAAGAAATGTTAATTTGTGATATAAAATAGACATAATGAAAAAGGGAGGATATATAATGGAAGAATTAATGGATGTGTTGGATGAAAACGGAAATAAAACAGGAGAAATTTTAACAAGAGAACAAATACATAAAAAAGGATTATGCCATAGAATAGTTGTAATTGCAATTATAGATGCACAAAGGAATATATTAATGCAACAAAGGTCAAAAAACAAAGCCAAAAATCCTGAAAAATGGGATGTAGCAGCAGCTGGGCACGTATCAAGTGGACAAACTTCTATTGAAGCAGCTATGAGAGAAACATTAGAAGAAGTAGGAATAAAAGTAAATGAAGAAGAACTTGAATATGTACTTACATATAAAAATAAAGAAAATGTAGAGGAAGATTATATAGATAATCAAATCTATGATTGTTATATTGTAAAAAGAGATAAAATAAATTTAAGGAATATTAAAGTACAAGAAAGTGAAGTTGAACAAGTAAAATTATGTAATTTAAAAGAATTTAACCAGATTATTGAAAATGGCAATATAATGGAAAGAGATGAATTATATAAGAAAATTATAGAATATTTAAAGTAACTAAAGGAATGAAAAATATGAAAATAGGAATAGATATAGATGATACAATGGCAGATACATTTGATTATTTAATGCCATATATAGCAGAATTTTTTGATGTAGATATAAAATACTTGAAAGATAATAATATTTCATATAGT
>JAAWDR010000031.1 GCA_022793875.1 Clostridia bacterium | reverse complement strand
TATCTGCATCAATTAATTTTACTGTAATATTTGAAAATTTATTTTCATCATTATCATACTGTCCATTTTTATTTTTGTCTTCCCAAGCAAAACCACTTATTGAATATGTTTTTGGCTCTTCTGGTTTTTCTGGCTCTTCTCCTTTTTTTGGTAATATAACATTTTTTATTATATTTGATGTAACTACATGACTTCCGCCATAATCATATTGAGCTTTTATACAACTAGATACTTCTGTTCTCTCTTTAACTTCTCCAGCCTTATACTTTAATGTTATATTAATTTCTCCATTTTTTACAAGTCCCAAAGGTACTTTCACATTAGGCACTGTATTTGGATCAACACCATCTGGTACATGTTTGTTAGAAATATCAATAGAATCTATAATTGTCTCATTTCCATTTTTATCAGCATTATATCTTTCATATTCATATTCCATTATTTGTGGAATTAAGCCTTGATCAGCATAACTCATTACTTCAACCACTTGTGTTAATAAATGTATTTTTTCATCTGATATATTCTTTATTTTTACTTTAAACTCTACTTCTTCATCAAATTGTAATTCTTGACCTTCTTTCTCACTGGTCTGAGTTACTTGAATTGAAAATGTATAAATCTTCTCTTTATTCAAATTAGAATGATATGTATCTGTATTCTCTCCTTTTACTGTACCTTGTGTATGTACTTCAAAATTAATTTTATTTTCATCTATTCTAGAAACTTGCATCTTTATCCAAGCAACTTTTTCTTCATCTGCTTCTAATTTTGGAATATTTATTCTTATTCCATTTACTGTTTCTGTTACAGAATAATCATATTCATGATTTAACTGATGCTCTGCACTTACAAATGAAACTTCATCTTGTAAATCTATATCTGCAACAATATTTGTAATAGCTTCTTTTGATGTATTTTTTACTGCAAAATGATATATCCAAACATTTCCTACTCCATCTGACTCAGAAGCTGTTATTTTCAATTTTAATTTTGCATTTTTTATTACATTACTTATTTTGTATTCACTAACTTTTTGTTCTTCTATTTTTACATATACTTCACTTTCAATGTTTTTTTGAGTCTCTTCATCATTTAATGTATTAGCTTTTATCCAATAACTTAATTCAATTTCTTCTCCAGCATCTAAGCTAAATGTTTGATTATATTCTGTTACTTCCTTATCTTCTTCTATATGATAAAAATCTTCTTCTGCAATAGAATAATCTCCAAAATAACAATTTACAAATACTGTACCTTCAGGCACTTTTCCAATTACTTTTATGTTTTCTTTTCTATAATTAGAATTATTCTTTACTTTAATATCATATCTTATATATTCATGTTCATATACCGTTTGTCCATTTTCTAAAGCTTTTTCACCTAATGTTGCTTTTATTTTTGTTTCTAACCCTTCTACTGAATTTTTCAAATCAGTATTTGATGTTTCTTTATCTTGCTTATCTTCTTCTACTGTTTGTATATTAATAGACTTAATATTTACTTCACATTGTTTATTTACTACTTCTTCACTTCCATTGTTATTTGTAACATCTAATTGTACCAAACTTTGTACATCATAAATATCTTTATTTACAATAATTGTTGCTGGTATTAAAAGCTCTGTTGCTTCAATCATAGAACCACTATTGTAATATTCATTTTGTTTTCCTGATAATTTAGCTCTAATTATTTTTGAACCATTATCTTCTATAACCTCTACTTTTTCTATTCTTAAACCATTATCTGCATATAACAAAGAAGATTCTTTTAATATAACTTTCTCTACTACATTTGGTAATTTTATATCAATTATTGGATTTTCAAACAATTTACATTTAATATTATTTGCCATTAATTTTACTGTAAATTCAATTTCATTTTGTATATTATTCATCCACTCTGTTTTATTCATTGTAAAATTTACATTTGTCTTAGATTCATTTATATTAATTATATTTGTACTATTAAAATTATGTATTTTCTTTTGTTCTATTATTGTTTCTTCTTTGTCTTCTTCTTTTTTAACATCGTTTTCAACTTTTTCATCAAGCTTTTCTGTTTTAACTTCTACATTATTTATAAAATCAATATTACAATCCATTTGAATTTTATCAATTTCTTCATTTGTTACAATTTCTTCAACTTCTCTCAAACTTTGTAAAAAAATTGTTCCAACTTTCAAATATTTACTTGTTTTTAATATAATTTTACTTATTCCATCTTCATATTTAATTTCATATATATTATTATCTCCAACTTCTGTATCTCTATTTACCTCTCCCAATACATTTCCATTTTCATCTAAAATTTGTAAATAACCATTTTCACCTAATATATCAAGTACATTTCTTTTACTAACTTTAGTTGATTTATAAACAATATTTCTAGTTTCTTCAATATTATTATCTTTATATATAAAACTATTTTTAATATTTATAATAGCTTCATCAGATATTTCCTTTTTACTTATATTAACTTCTAAATTTTCAATATATTCAGTTTTATATTGTGTTCCATTTTTCTTATTAGAATTTATATATCCATTGTAAATATCAGATGTCATTACATTTGTAGATACTAATCCTGAAATATCATCTTTTACTCCATAACTTTCACTAATCTCCACTGATTTTCTTACTTCTTTTATATCTGCAATATTTTCTTCAATTAGACCTGTTATTTCTAAGTTTCTTTCTATACCTTCATTATTAAAACAATTCGAACTATAATAACAAATTAGTATATATTCATCTCTAGCACCTTCTACCTTTTGTTCATATATTTTTCCATCTTTATCTTTTTTATTTTCAGTTATAATTTCTAATTTACCATTTTCTTTATTATATGTAAAATTGAAGTCTTTTGCATTATCACTTCCATTTGTAGCTTTCGTAGACTTTCCTATAACTTCTATACTTTCTGGATATTCATCTTCAATTTTTGGCAAATTTAAAAGCATTTTTGTTAAATTTAAAGGCTTATATTCTTCCCCATCTATATATTCAATTCCTGTTTTTAAATTAAACTGCAATAATGTCCCAATATTATTTTCAATATTGTGATTTACATATTTATCCAAACTAATTTCATATAATGGATTAATTTTGCTCTCATCTATTATTCTATCTATTTCATCAACAGCAGTAGATATAACTAATAACAAAGAACTATTAAGTAATATCATCATTAATATAAAAACTGCAATTATCTTTTTTAATATTTCTTTCATTGCATTACCCTCCAATTTCGACAATATATCATACTTATATTTTACATAATCATATTTTAAAATTCAACTTACTTATTTTTATATTACATTTATAATCCTCTAAGTTACTAGGGAAAATCCTTTTAGTAAATTTCATTAAAAATGATTAAATTTATTTTACATTTTTATTACAAACCATATTTTTACATATTTAATTATTTTACATTATTAAATGTTACTGACCAATTTAAAAATTTATTTAACTCCTATTGACAACTGTGTTATAATATATATAAATAATGAAAGGAATATTTTACAATGCAAAGAATTTTAAGTTATATGAGAAAAGCAATAGAAGATTATAATATGATAGAAGAAAATGACAAAATAGCAATTTGTCTTTCAGGGGGAAAAGATTCAATAACAATGTTACATGCATTTAAGAATTTACAGATATTTTATCCTAAAAAATTTGAAATAATAGCAATAAGTGTTAATCCTGGGTTTGAATACTTTGACACATCATTCTTACAAAATATATGTAATAATTTACAAATACCATTATTTATTGAAGAAAGTCATGCCAAAGAAATCGTTTTTGATATAAGAAAAGAAAAAAATCCATGTTCTTTATGTGCAAATTTAAGAAGAGGTGTTATTAATTCAGTCGCTATAAGAGAAGGCTGCAATAAAATTGCATTAGGCCATAATCAAGATGATGTATTAGAAACATTTTTACTTAATTTATTATATGCTGGTAGTATTGGTACATTTTCTCCCATAAGTTATATGGATAGGTCTAAAATTACTTTAATACGCCCTTTAATATATACTCCTGAAAAAGACACAAAAAGATTTATAAAGAAAAATAATTTAACAGTTATGAAAAAAGTTTGTCCAATGGATGGAACTTCAAAAAGAGAATCTATGAAACAAATGATTTTTACTCTTCAAAAAGATATTCCTATGATTAGAGCTAATCTTTTTGGAGCAATTCAAAGAAATTTGCCAGATTGGAAAATAGCAAAAGGAGACAAAGAGGGACAAAGGGACGTTCCTTAAATCCCGTTTTATAGGGATTTAAGGAACGTCCCTTTGTCCCTCTTTGTCTCCTTTTACTATTTTTCCATTTATTTTACTATTGTAACCATTGCATTTTTTAATTCTTCAAGTTTTCCATTAGCATCATCTTCTGTATTACCTCTAACACCCATATATAATTTAATTTTAGGCTCAGTACCAGAAGGTCTAACAGCACACCAACTATTATTTTCTAAATCATAACATAATACATTTGACTTAGGAAGTCCAGTAGTAGACTCCTCACCTGTTACCATATTTTTAACATAATCTTTATCAATATCCATAAATCCTAAAACTTTATAGTTGCCAATTTTTTCAGGTAATGTATTTCTCATACTAGTCATCATTTCTTTTATTTTTTCAGCTCCTTTAGATCCTTCTAATACAATTGAAACTTGGTCTTCTTTATAATATCCATATTTTTCATAAATATTATTCATTTGATCCCATAAAGTCTGGTTTTTAGATTTATAATAACAAGCAGCCTCACATAAAGCCATTACTGCTGAAATTCCATCTTTATCTCTTGCATAATCTCCAATTAAACATCCATAACTTTCTTCAAAACCAAATACATATTTATAACCATTCTCTTGCTCCTCTTCCCTTTTTATAACAGCCCCTATATTCTTAAATCCTGTCAAAACTTCATATAATTTTAAATTATATTCTTTAGCTATTGCTCTTGTTAATTTTGAAGAAACAACAGTTGTTATCATCATACCTTTTTGATGTAAAATACCTTTTTTATACATTTGAGAAATTCTATATTCTGCAATTAATAAAGCTGACATATTTCCAGTATAATTCATATATTCACCAGTTTTACTATCCTTTGCAAAAATACCTAATCTATCTGCATCTGGATCTGTTGCTAAAACAACATCTGCATCAACTTTTTTAGCTAATTCTAATGCTAATCTAAAAGATTTTTTATCTTCTGGATTCGGATAATCAACAGTTGGAAAATTCCCATCAGGTTCTTTTTGTTCAGGAACTACATACACATTTTCTATTCCTATTTCTTTTAATAATCTTTCAGCAATAGTATTTCCAGTTCCATGTAATGGAGTATAAACAACCTTCAAATTTTTACCTTGTTCTTTAACTACTTCAGGATTTAATATTAAAGATTTTAAAGTATTTATATACTTATCATCCATTTCTGTTCCTACAATATTAAATAAGCCTCTTTCAATTGCTTCTTCTTTTGAAATTTCTTTAATTTCACTATATTCTTTAACATCTCTTACTTTAGAAATTATATCTTTATCTCTTGGAGCAATTATCTGTGAACCATCATCCCAATAAACTTTGTATCCATTATATTTTGGTGGATTATGGCTTGCTGTAATCATAATTCCAGCTGTACACTTTAGTTCTCTAACAGCAAAAGACAATTCTGGAACTGGTCTTAAATTTTCGAATAAATATGTTTTAATTCCATTAGCATTTAAAATCAAAGCTGTTTGCAAACTAAATTCTTTAGACATTTTCCTTGAATCATAACTAATTGCAACACCTTTATCTTGCACCCCTTGTTCTAAAATATAATTTGCCAATCCTTGTGTAGCCCTACCAACAGTATATTTATTCATTCTATTAGTACCAGCACCAATAATACCACGAAGACCTGCAGTACCAAACTCTAACTCCTTATAAAATCTATCTTCAATCTCTTTCTCATTATTTTCAATTTCCAATAGCTCCTTTTTTGTCTCCTCATCAAAATCTGGACTTTCGCACCATCTTTTATATTCTTCTAAATAATTAATCATAAAACTTTCTCCTTTCTTTTGGGTCATTAGGGACGCCCTTTTCTGACACAAAATTAATCCAAAAGGGACACCCTTACTAAATATTATATATCATTAATATGTTATCACTAATATAAAAAAAAATAAAGAATTTTTAAAATAAAAAGTAAATTAAATTTATACATAAATTGTAACTTTATACAATATTAATAGTATTACTTTAATTTACTTTTATTTTATTATTTATAAATTATTTTTTAGATGATGAAAATTCTCATATAAAGTCCTAGCAGTAGAAGGACAATCAACACCTTCATCATCAGTATTTTTAACAGGAGCAAACTCCTCTTCCCTATTTACTCTTAGAACTGCCATATCATCAATCTCGCCAAAAGCATCAAATATAAAAGCTTCAAATTTATATGCATTTGGAGAAGTCGGAACTACTAGCTCTCCATTTTTATCAATATATTTAGCCTTTTTAAAAGCACTATGATATGGTAATGGTGTATTCCCCATTCTTTCTATAGCTTTGATATTAAATAAATTACAAAGAATATGAGATTCTCCATACAATAATTCACCATTTTCATCAATAGCTTCAGCCATTTCTTTTTTTATTTCAGTATATTCTACGACACTTGGCTTTCCATTTCTTTTGCAAAATACCCCTACCTTTTCATATGGATTAGCTTTTACAAGTGATTTACAAGCAACAGTAACACTTTTATCTATTGCAACTCCCATAAGTACAGGATCAACCATCTTAACTAAGCAATTATCTACTCCACCTATAAATACCCATTCTACTCCTAACTCTTTCATTTTATCAGTCATATTACTTTTTACAAGAGCTTCATATATTCCGCCATGACCATCAGCTGCTTCTTTTATCAATCCATTTTCATCAAGTAATATTTTCCCTTCCATATCTACCATAGGTAATTCACCTTGTATAAAAAAGAAAAGATTTTTATCTTTTTGATATCCAAAATATCTATTTTTTTCAAAAAATTCAATTGTTTCAGCATTATTTTCTCTACTTGTCATAATAAACCAAGGAATAGTAACTCCATATTTTTTTCCCGCTTCTTTTAATGAATCACATAATAATTCAAATAAAGACTTATGAGAATCTAATCCTATATCATAAGTACCTTTTGGTCCATCATGTCCAAGTCTTGTACCTTGTCCACCAGCCATTGTAACAGCTGCAAGTTTTCCATTTTGTATAGCTTCTTTACCTATTTTTTCATAATATTTATAATCATCATATAATTTATTCTTATCTAAATAATCCATTGGCTCAATTTTATCATTACATTCTGTTTCTTTTTTCTTAGTATTTATATATAAACTATTTATTAATTCAAAATCAATATTTAATATTTGATTTAATAATATATTTTTATTTTTTTCATCTAACTTATCATAACTATTTAATAAATGTTCTTGATTATATTTTTTTAATATAACTTTTATTTCATTTAATGAATTATCCATAGTATACTTCCTTTCAATAATGTTTTTATTATTATGCACATTTATATAGTTATATACTATTTTTAAAAAATTATCAAGTATTTTATACAATTTCTACTTTAATAGCTTCTCAACACCAGATGTAGATAATATTTTATCATATCTTTGAGCAATATTATTAACATCTTCATAAACTTCATTTATATCATAACAATCGATAACTTTAGCTTCTTGATTATTAATCCAATTATTTATATTATTATTAATGTTATCAATATAATTTTCTCTACCTTTAACAAATATTACTAAATTTCTATTTTCTTTATTTGCATTTTGTATTTCTCTAAATTTATCTACATCATTATTATTCCAATTTATATTCATTATTCTATTTTTTTGTTCTTCTTCTAAATTTACATTTGATAAAACTTTTTGAACAGAATCATCCAAGTTGTTTTCAGTAATTATTACAATTTTCTTATTCCTTTTTAAATTTTCACTTATATAAGGCATACTTATCATCTCAAAATGATAATCACTCACAAAAAATAAACACATTTTTTCTCTTCTTTCGTTCTCTCTTATCATCGTATCTCTCAATCCTTTCATTTTATAAAAGTCTTTCTTCCTTAGCACTTCCTTATTTCGGGTTACTGGTAAATTTTACCATTTTCATTTTTATATGTCAAGAATATTTCAAAAATATTTCAGAAATATTTCATCTTCTTTTTCTGACATTTTAATACTATTAAAATAAATCTATACTAAACTGCAATTTATAACTATTATTTTAAAAATATGTATAAATTTATAAAAATTGTAAATAAATAAAATATAGAATAATTTAGAAAAAAAGTTTATTGGAGGTAACTTATGAAAAAACATATAAAAAATATCAGAAATTCCAAAATAGGAATTATATTAATATTAAGCATATTATTATTTCTCTATACAACAATTTACGCAATATCATATGCACAAGTAATATCATCTGACATAAGCAACAGTGTATTTAGATTACATGTAATAGCCAACAGTGATAGTGAGCAAGACCAATCCTTAAAATATAAAGTTAGAGACAATTTAATAAAATATATGAACAATATCTGTAAAGAATGTTCAACAAAGCAAGAATCAATAAATATGGTTACACTACATCAAGAAGAATTCAAACAAGTAGCAGTAGAAACAATTAAAAATGAAGGATATTCTTATAATGTAAATATAGAAATAGGAAATTTTGAATTTCCAACAAAACAATATGGCGATATCTCTTTACCAGCAGGATTTTATGATGCATTAAAAGTAGAAATTGGAGAAGCAAAAGGAAAAAACTGGTGGTGTGTAATGTTCCCATCTTTATGTTTTGTAGATATATCAAATGGAATTGTTCCTGAAGAATCAAAAGAAGACTTACAAAATGTTTTGACTGATGAAGAATATTCAATAATTTCAGATAAATCTAATTATGGAATGAAATTTAAATTCAAACTACTAGAGTTTTTTGCAAATAGTAAATTTTTAACAGCTAAAAATTAGTATATAACTCTTGCATTAGTTTACTCTTTATGGTATATTTTATTGGAAAAACAACAACGTTGTTTTTTACATTTAAGATATATCTTTTTAAATGTAAAAAAATAGAATTTCAGGAGGAATTTAAATTGGAAAAACTAGTAATAACAGGACCAACACCCTTAAAAGGTGAAGTAGAAATAAATGGTGCAAAAAATGCAGCAGTAGCAATTTTACCAGCCACATTATTAATAAATGGAGTTTGTACTATAAACAATCTTCCTAATATAAGTGATGTTCAAATATTATGTACAATATTAGAAAAAATGGGCGCAAAAATAACATGGAACAATCAAAATGAAATAACTATAGACACTAGAGATATAAATACAACTCAAGCTCCATTAGACTTAACCAGTAAATTCAGAGCATCTTACTATCTTATTGGAGCAATGCTTGGAAGAACTGGAGAAATAGAAGTTGGAATGCCAGGAGGCTGTAAATTAGGGGCAAGACCTATTGATCAACATATAAAAGGATTTGAATTATTAGGTGCAAATGTTGAAGTTGGAAAAGGAACAATATTAGCTAAAGCAAATTGTCTAAATGGTGCATCTATATATATGGATATAGTATCAGTTGGCGCAACAATAAATATAATGTTAGCAAGTGTTTTAGCTAAAGGAACTACAATTATAGATAATGCTGCAAAAGAACCACATATAGTAGATGTAGCTAACTTTTTAAATACAATGGGAGCAGACATCAGAGGAGCTGGTACAGATGTAATAAAAATTAATGGTGTTGAAAAATTGCATGGAGATGCTACATATTCAGTTGTACCAGACCAAATAGAAGCAGGAACATTTATGTTAGCCGCAATAGCTTCAAAAGGAGATTTACTAATTAAAAATTGTATAACAAAACATTTAGATTCTATAACAGCTAAAATAGTAGAAATGGGTGGGAATGTAGAAGATTATGGTGACAGTATTAGAGTTTGGTATAGTAAAAGACCAAATAAAGCAACAATTAAAACATTACCTTATCCAGGATTTCCTACTGACTTACAACCTCAAATGGGTGTAGTCTTAGCAACAGCAAATGGTACAAGTATTATAAATGAAAGCATTTGGGAATCAAGATTTCAATATACAGCTGAACTAAATAAAATGGGAGCAAATATAACAGCACAAGGAAAATCAGCTATATTTGAAGGAGTAGACGAATTATTTGGATCACCAGTATACTCAACTGACCTAAGAGCAGGAGCAGCATTAATAATTGCTGGTATTTCTGCAACAGGAGTTACAGAAGTTTATAATCTAGAACATATTGACAGAGGATATGAAGACATTGAAGAAAAATTCAGAAAAATAGGTGCTAATATACAAAGAGTATCAGAATAGTCAAAGGAAGAATACATTATGTTTAATTTTTGTAGTTTATATAGTGGTAGCAGTGGAAACAGTCTATTTGTAGAAACGGAAAATACAAAAATATTAATTGATGCAGGAGTCAGCAGTAAAAAAATAGAAACAGCATTAGCTAATCTAGAAGTTGACCCTGCTTCACTTAATGGAATACTAATAACTCATGAACACTCAGACCATGTACAAGGTTTAGGAACATTTGCAAAAAAATATAACTTACCAGTGTTTGTAAATCAAAAAACACTAGATGCAATGCCTACACAAAAAGAAAAAATAGTTGAAAAAAATATAAAAAAATTTACAATTGAAGAAAAATTTGAAATTGGAGATTTAAAAATCAAACCATTTTCAATACCACATGATGCTGCAAATCCTTGCGGATTTAATATTTTTAAAGATAATAAAAAAATAAGTATAGCAACAGACATAGGACATATGACAAATGGCATATTAAAAAACTTGGAAGATAGTATATTTGTTTTATTAGAATCAAATTATGACCCTGAAGTTCTAAAATTTTCAAGATATCCATATCCATTAAAAAACAGAATAGCAGGTCCAAATGGACACTTATCAAATGAATTTGCTGGAAAAACAATTAATCATCTTCTAAAATCAGGACTGCAACAAGCAATGCTAGGCCATTTAAGTAAAGAAAGCAATTTCCCTGAATTAGCTTACAAAACAGTAATAGATGAAATAATATCTTCAGGTACATATAATGAAAATTCATTAAAGCTAAGTGTTGCTAGTAGAGATATTCCTGGAGAAAAATGTCCCATTGGGGACGTTTCTGTTTGGGACATTTTGTCCCACTAGGGACACATCTTAATTTGATGTCTGAAAGAGGAAATAATATGTTATCGATAAATATAATATGTATTGGAAAAATAAAAGAAAAATTTTTTAAAGATGCAATTGATGAATATTCAAAAAGACTTTCTAAATATTGCAAACTAAATATTTTAGAATTACCAGATGAAAAAATTCCAGATAAAACAAATATAAATATTGAAAATGAAATTAAAGAAAAAGAATGTAATAACATAATAAATCATATTAAAAAAGATTCTTATATAATCTGTTTAGATTTAAAAGGAAAAGAATATTCATCAGAAGATTTTTCTAAGAATCTTGAAAATATATCCATGGTATCAAGTCAAGTTACTTTTATAATTGGCGGTTCACTTGGTCTAACTGAAAAGCTTTTAAACTTATCTAATAAAAGAATATGTTTTTCAAAAATGACTTTTCCTCATCAATTAATACGAGTATTCTTATTAGAACAAATATATAGAGCTTTCAAAATATCAAATAATGAAACATACCATAAATAAAATGACTATTAAATTAATACTTATCAGTGTAACTATATTAATATTTTTGAGTAATATATAATAGTAAATATTATTTTATAAAAAATATTAATATAATTACACTTTTATATTGTTAATATTATATATATTTGTAGGGAAAATATATTAATAATTCTTTGAAAGAAATTAGTGGGACAAATTATTAAAAACTTTCTAGGTTATTTTTATAGAACATCTTTTTTTGGGGGATAAGGATGATACAATATTCTCCCTACAAAATTAAAAACTTATGTAATTTTATTTTTTGATTTTTTTTAGAATAATTATAGCTAATATTTTAGTTATAATTTTTTTGACAATTAAAAAAATTAATATAAATAAAATGAATTTAAAAATCATTAAGTCCTCCTGTACTGTGAATATATTTTACATCAATCTTTATAAAATGTCAACAAGAAAATTTCGACAAAATTAGACACCCTATACTTTCAAATTATTATGCCATCATTCTACACACCAAAACACTTGTAATCATTCCAACAAAATCCGCAATTAAAGCCGCCCATAAAACAAACCTTGTTTTTTTTATACCGACACTACTAGTATACACAGCAATTGTATATACTGTTGTCTCAGTAGACCCCATAATAACTGAAGCAATAAGACCAATATTAGAATCAACTCCAAAATTCTTCATAATATCTGTTGCAACAGCAATAGATGCACTACCTGAAATTGGCCTAATAAAAGTTAAAGGTAATATTTCTGTTGGAAAACTAATTTCATTAAAAGCTGGAGTTATAAGTCTACAAAACAAATCAATTAGTCCTGAACTCCTTAATAATCCAATAGCTACAAATAACCCAACTAATGTTGGAAATAAATTAAATACAACCTCTACTCCATCTTTTGCTCCATCTAAAAATATATCAAAAACTTTCTTTCTCTCCAATACACCATACAAAATTATAATAATTATCATTAAAGGCATTGCAGCATTTGAAAAAAAATCAACAAATTTCATAGAAACTCCTTACTTTCCTAATTTTATAAAAATTTTTGTAGCAATAATACCTGCACATGCTGCACAAATTGTAGCAATCCATACAGGAATAATTATAGCTGTAGGATTTTCAGACCCTAATGAACTTCTTATAGCAATAACAGTTGTAGGAATCAATTGTATAGATGCTGTATTAAGCACAATAAAAGTTGCCATTTCATTTGTTATAACTTTTTTATTATTATTTTCTTCTTGCATTGATTTCATTGCTTTAATTCCAAGAGGAGTAGCAGCATTTCCAAGTCCTAAAATATTAGCAACCATATTCATTGAAATTTCTTGATATATTTTGCTTTCTCTTTTTAATTTTGGAAATAATAATTTCATTATAGGTCTTAAAAAACTAGTAATTCTTTGCATAGCAGAAGTCTTAGCCGCAATCTGCATTACTCCACTCCATAAACACATTGTCCCTACTAATGTTATACATAAACTAACAGCCGCTTCTGTACTTTCAAATATAGAAGAATTCAACTGTTTCACACTTCCTGTTAAAAATGAAAAAATTATAGATATTATTATAAAAATTGGCCAAACTAAGTTTAACATTACAATCACCTTAAATAATTTTATTATTTATTTTATTTTTTTATTCTTTTTAATTGATTTTCTACAGCTTTTGTGATATATATAAAGTAGCAATGGGAATTGTACAATGTAACATTAAGGAGGAAAAGCATGAAATCAACAGGAATTATAAGAAGAGTTGACGAATTAGGAAGAGTCGTTATTCCAATTGAAATCAGAAATCAATTTAATATAGTTGAAAAAGACCCAATTGAAATTTATGTAGATAACTCTTCAATCGTTTTAACAAAATATGAGCAGAATTGTGTTTTCTGTGGTAGTACAGAAAATTTAGTAGATTATAAAAACAAATTAGTTTGTGAAGAATGTTCTAAAAAATTGAACTCATTATATGAAAAATAAAGAAGTAATATTTTTAATATTGCTTCTTTTTCCTTATACAAAATTTTTATAAATTTCATTTTTATTAACATCTCTATCTTTAGCAATTTTTTTAATTATGTCTTTTTTAGAAAAACCCTGTCTCTCATAAAATTTATAATGTTCATCTAAGCTCAAGTTATTTAACTCATTTTCTACTGTTACATCCATATTTCCTTCAATTATTAAAACAATTTCACCTTTTATATCCTGAAATTTTTGAACTAAATCTTCTATATTTCCTCTAATAAACTCTTCATGAATTTTAGTAATCTCTCTTGCTAAAGTAATCTTTCTATCACAATTTAGTATCTCCTCTAAATCTTTCAATGTTACTTTCAATTTATGAGGTGCCTCATAAATTATTACTGTTTTATTAGACATCTTTATTTCTTCTAATTTATCTTTTCTCAATTTTTTATTCAAAGGCAAAAATCCTAAAAAAGTAAATTCCTTTGTACTAATTCCAGAACAAATCAAAGAATTAATCATTGCACATGCACCTGGAATTGGAATAATATTTATGTCTAAATTTATACATCTTTTTATAATTTCTTCACCTGTATCACAAATACCAGGTGTACCTGCATCAGAAACTAAAGCTATATTACTTCCTTGTTGTAATTTTTCTATTAAAATATCTGATTTTACTTCTTCATTATGTCTATGATAACTAATTAAAGGTTTAGAAATTTCCAAATGATTTAATAACTTTAATGTATGCCTTGTATCTTCTGCTGCAATTAAATCAACTTCTTTCAAAATTCTAATTGCCCTTAATGTTATATCCTCTAAATTTCCTATTGGTGTAGCCACAATATATAATGTTCCAATTCTATTTTTATCTTCCAATTATCTCTCCTCTTTTCTTTCATAATTTATCGCAAATTATTTATTTTTATTATAAATTCTCAAAACTTCATCAGTATAAGTTCCATCTTCATTATAAATATATAAATTTTCTCTAAATTTCAAATATTCTCCACCATTCTTTACACCCTTTATTAAAACCATTTTAGGTGGATTTTTTTCATTAGAGAATACAAATCTGATTTCCTTAGGTTCCATTTTATATTTTCTCATTAATGAAAATATATCAACCATTCTTTCAGGTCTATTAATCATATAAAATTCACCTTTATCTTTTAAAAGTTTATTTGAAACACTAATAAAATCTTCTAAATTTGCAAGAACTTCGTGTCTTGAAATTAATTTTCTCTCATCTTCGTTAATTAGTCCTGTATTCTGCTTTTTATATGGTGGATTCGTAACAATTACATCAAAAGAATTATCTTCAAAAATATTGCTTAAATTTAAAATATTTTCATTAATAACTTCAAATCTATTTTCTAAATCATTTAATTTTGAACTTCTACAAGCCATATCATATACTTCTTTTTGAACCTCTACACCTACTATTTTTTTTAATTTTGTTTTACCACATAATAAAATTGAAATAATGCCTGTGCCAGTTCCTAAATCCATTACATTTACATCTTTTTTTATATTTTTAGCAAAATCAGAAAGCAATACCGCATCTATTCCAAAACAGAATCCATCTTTATTCTGAATTATTTTTAAATTTTCATATTCTAAATCATCTATTCTTTCATTTTCTTTTAATTCTATATCCATTTCTTATTCCTTTTTAAAATCATCTATTATAATATATTTATTCTCTTTATTATACTATACAATAAGATTATACAAAAAACAAGTCAACAACTCTACTTTATAAAAATACTTAACTATTATTCACATAAATACTTAATACCCGACACTTTTTTATTGATGGTTGGATACCCTCCTATAGAGATATATTTTAGTATGTATCGCTTGATTGAAGTGAAAAATAGAAATGTTTAAATAAGAAAATGAGGAATGTTCATGGAAAAATAGATACTTATATTTATTTTTCATTGCATTCCTCAGTTTAATACAGGACTTAGAAAATCTAAATAAAATCAATC